>NZ_CAUDLI010000002.1:0-720403 GCF_958439105.1 Ralstonia flatus
GATGTCGTTGTCCTCCTGCAGCCGCCGTACCTGCGCTTCGAGTTCGCGAATGCGTTGCTGCTCGGCCGTCAGCGGCTTACCTATCCCCGGGCCGCCCGCCTGTTCGGCTTCGTACTGCGCAACCCACCGCCTTACCGCTGTCTCGCCAAGGCTCAGGCTGCGGCACACCTCGCTCACCGAGCGGCCCTGGTCCTTGACCATGCGTGCGACTTCCAACTTGAAGCTCGCGTCAAACTGCCGTCTCTCTCTTGCCATTGCTTTTTCCTCGTCGTGGCTCATTGTCCGCCTATCGACTTGTCCGAGGAAATTGGACCACTACAGGCGACCCATTCCTTAAATTTCTGTAACCGTGCGGGGAAGGAGGCAAACTCGCTTCGCTCAGACAAGCCTCCTTCCTTTTTCCGCCCGCTTACAGAAATTCAAGGCGCCATCTAGGGCAGGGAAAGTCAAACGACAACAGCCAAACCGTCGGGGCACAAGCCCAAACGAAAAGGCCAACCTCACGACGGGTTGGCCTTTTTCTTTTGACGTTGAGCCCTAGATGGCGCCTTGGATTTTTGTTGCGGGAAGGATAAAGAGGGGAGGCTTGTCTGAGCGCAGCGAGTTTGCCTCCCCTCCCTTCCCGCGACACAAATCCAAGGGGAAGTCGCCATCTCGGGCGCGCCTTTCTTTTGCCTACTTTTCGTTGGCAAGACAAAGAAAAGTAGGTCGGTCCCGGCATGGAACGAAACAGAGGTGGACCCCCAACACACACAAAAAACAAGTTGCATATCTAACCATCATCCCCTACCATCCACCTCACCATGTTCGACCACTGCCTCTACTTCAACACCACCGCCCTGGCCCGCAAGCTCGACCGCGTCTGGGCAGACGCCTTTGCGCCGTTCGATCTCACGCCGCCGCAAGGCTTCATGCTCCGTGCGATCGTCGACCGCCCGGGCATGCTGCAAAGCGAGTTGTCGGAAGCCATGTCCGTCACGCGCCCCACGGCAACGCGCGCGCTGGATGGCCTGGAAAGCAAGGGCCTGATCGAACGTCGCAAGACGGAAGCCGACGGCCGCGAGACCGCCATTTTCCCGACGCCGGAAGCCGTCAAGATCGGTGCGGCGTTGAACGAGGCCAGCGGCGCCGTCACCGCAAGGTTGAAGCGCGTGCTGGGCAGTACCGAATTCACCGATACCGTGACGAAGATCCGAGGTGTGCGCTCTACCCTGACATGAGCGTCCATTTTTTTTGGCCATGTAGTTGCATTGCTAACTAATAGGAGAAAACATCATGCCCATCCTCAACGTCAAAGTCAGCGCCAAACGTTCTGCAGAAATGACGCAGAAGATCGCCAGCACCTTGCTGGAACTCACCTCCCGCATCCTGGGCAAGGACCCGAAGGTCACGGCCATTGCCATCGACTATGTCGACCCGGAAGACTGGATCGTCGGCGGGCAGACGCTGGCCGCACAAGGCAAGAACAGCGTCTATTTCGACATCAAGGTGACGGACGAAACGAATACCAAGGCGGAGAAGGCGCAGTACATCGCCGAGGCGTTCACGGCCTTTGCCGAGCTGCTCGGCAATCTGCACGAAGAGAGCTATATCTATGTGCAGGAGGTTCGCGCGGCAGCTTACGGCTACGGCGGCAAGACGCAGGAATACCGCTACCAGCACGCGTAAATGTGCCGGCCGCACCGCTCCCAACCCAACAACGATCAGGTGACATCATGAACCGCATGAGCGCTTTCTTCGCGGCCAGTTGGCTGGCCGCCGCGTTGCTGTACTTTGGCCAACATTCGCTGCCGCTGACCGCGCTCTCGGGTGTGGTGTTGCTGGCCGGCTTCGATCTGCTGCGTCCGTGAAGCTTCAGCGGGTGCGGTGCTGCGCCCGGTATTGCAGCGGACTGCAACCGCGGCCGGCAGAAAACGCCCGGCTCAGTGCGCTGACGCTGCCGTAGCCGCATTCATCGGCAATGTGATCGAGCGGCTGGCGGCCTGTTCGCAGCAGAAACGCGGCCAGTTCCAGCCGCAGCGTCGCCACGTAGCGCCGCAGGTTGCTGCCGGTGGCGGCGGCAAAGCGGCGCGTCAAGCTGCGCTCGCTCATCGCTGCCTGGGCCGCCAGCTCCGCCAGCGCTGGGGGCGCTGCCAGTTCCCGTTCGACGATGTCCTGGATGGCGAGCATGGCCGCATCGCCGTGGCGCTTGAACTGCGCCGTCCATACGGCCATGTGTTCGTATGACGGCAGCGATTGCGTGAGCGCCGTGCGCAGCATCCGCCGCGATGCGCCGGCCCCGCGGCAGTGATCGATGACGTACGCGCAGGCGTCCACGGCGGGGTTGATGCCGCTGACGGTGATGATGCGGCCATCCACCGCAAGCGGCCTGTCGGGCGTGTAATGCACGTCGGGAAAATGCCGTGCAAACCAGGCGCGCTCGCTCGCCAGCCCCGTCGCTCTACAACCATCCAGCAACCCAGCCTTGGCGAACAGCGGCGCCGCGTTCATGCCAACGACCAAGGCGCCAGCCTCATAGCGCCTGCGCAGCCACTCGGCGAGGCGCGCTTCTTCCGCATCCAACGTCGCCTCCGGGGCGAACTGTGCGGGCACGATCACGACGTCGTAGGGCACATCGGTCAACGCGGCGGTGGCGGGCACCGGCATATCGCCAAAGCTTCGGACGGCCGCCCCATCGGCCGACAACACATCGATGTCGAAGAGCCGGCTGCCCATCACATCCACGCTGCGCGCCTGCATGGTGCCCGCCACCAGCAACATCTCCTGGGTCAGAAACACGTAACCGGCAAACAGGCGCGGCGGCAGGAGGATGGCAATGTGCGCCCGCGTGTGCAAACCGGCGCGTTTGGAGGCAGCTTTCGGCTGGCGCTTCATATCAAGAAAGTGGCGATCCGGATCAACCGGAATTGTCGCGGCCTTGTTGAAATACGGCAACCCATCCGCCGCCCATTCTGGAGCCGCCATGATTGCCCGTATGCTGTTCGACGCTGAACACGACACCTTCCGTGAATCCGTCCGCCGCTTCATCGACGCCGAAGTCCTGCCCCACCACGAGCGCTGGGAAGACCAGGGCTACGTCGACCGCGCCATCTGGGAAAAGGCGGCTGCCGCCGGCTACCACTGCGCCAGCATGCCCGAGGCCTATGGCGGCGCCGGTGCCGACATCCGCTACAGCACGGTGCTGATTGAAGAGATTGCCCGCGCGGGCGCCACGGGCCTGGGCTTCGGCCTGCATTCGGAAATCGTCGCGCCGTATCTGCTGCACTACGGGAGCGAGGCCCTGAAACAGCACTACCTGCCCAAGCTGGCCAGCGCCGAGATGATCGGCGCGATTGCCATGACCGAACCCGGCGCGGGCTCCGACCTGCAAGGCGTGCGCACCACCGCCACGCGCAGCAGCGACGGCAGCCATTACGTGCTCAACGGATCAAAGATCTTCATCACCAACGGCTGGCACGCGGACGTGGTGATCGTCGTGGCGCGCACCACGCCGGAAGGCGGCGCCAAGGGCACGAGCCTCTTTGTCGTCGACACCAGCATGGACGGCTTCAGCAAGGGCAAGCGGCTGAAGAAGGTCGGCATGAAGGCGCAGGACACCGCCGAGCTGTTCTTCGACAACGTGCGCGTGCCTGCCGCCAACCTGCTCGGCGAGGAGCATCGCGGTTTTGCCTACCTGATGCAGGAACTGCCGTGGGAGCGCCTGCAGATCGCCATCGGCGCCATCGCTTCGGCCGAGGGCGCGCTCGAATGGACGCTGCGCTACGTGCGCGAGCGCCAGGCCTTCGGCAAATCCATCCTCGATTTTCAGACCGCGCGCCACGCGCTGGCAGAACTGAAAACCGAAGTGCAGATCGGCCGTGTGTTCGTCGACCAGTGCATCGCGCTCAAGCTGGCGGGCAAGCTCGATGCCACCACCGCATCGATGGCCAAGTACTGGACCACCGACCTGCAATTCAAGGTGATGGACCGCTGCGTGCAGCTGCACGGCGGCTACGGCTACATGTGGGAATACCCCATCGCCCGCGCGTGGGCCGATTCGCGCGTGCAGCAGATCTACGGCGGCACCAACGAGATCATGAAAGAGCTGATCGCCCGCACCCTTTAACGAGCACGACCTTCAGGACGCAACGCTATGGAAGCCTATATCTACGACGCCGTTCGCACCCCGCGCGGCAAGGGCAAGAAAGACGGCAGCCTGCACGGTGTCACGCCGCTGCGCCTGGCCGCAACCGCACTGCGCGCCATCCGCGATCGCAATCAGCTCGACACGGCATTGGTGGACGACGTCGTGCTCGGCTGTGTGGAACCCGTGGGCGAACAAGGCGCCTGCATCGGCCGCGTGGCGGTCCTGTCCGCCGGCTATGCCGAGACGACGGCCGGCGTGCAGATCAACCGCTTCTGCGCCTCGGGCCTGGAGGCCTGCAACATGGCCGCTGCGCAGGTGATGGCCGGGCAGAGCGACTTCGCCATCGGCGGCGGCGTGGAGAGCATGTCGCGCGTGCCGATGGGTGCCAGCGGCGGCGCATGGCCTGTGGACCCGGCCGCGGCCATCCCGCTGTACTTCGTGCCGCAAGGCGTGTCGGCCGACACCATCGCCACCAAGTGGGGCTACAGCCGCCATGACGTCGACGCCTACGCTGCCGAGAGCCACCGCCGCGCGCATGCGGCGAGCACCGCTGGTTGGTTCACAGGTTCGATCGTGCCGGTGCGCGACCAGAACGGCCTGACCATCCTCGACCGCGACGAGATGATCCGCCCGCAGACCACCGTCGACACACTCGCGCAGCTCAAACCCTCGTTTGCGGAATTGGGCGAGCAATACGGCTTTGACGCCGTGATCCGCCAGCGCTATCCCGAACTCGAACGCATCGAACACGTGCATCACGCGGGCAACAGCTCCGGCATCGTCGATGGCGCCGCAGCCGTGCTGATCGGCAGCCGCGAGGCCGGCAAGCGCGCCGGCCTCAAACCGCGTGCGCGCATCCGCGGCTTTGCGAGCATCGGCTCGGAGCCGTCGATCATGTTGACCGGCCCTTCGTACGCGGCCGAGAAGGCACTCAAGCGCGCCGGCATGTCGGCGGCCGACATCGACCTGTACGAACTGAACGAAGCCTTCGCCTCCGTCGTGCTGCGCTTCATGGAGGTGCTGGCCGTGCCGCATGACCGCATCAACGTCAACGGCGGGGCCATTGCGATGGGCCATCCGCTCGGCGCCACGGGCGCCATGATTCTCGGCACGCTGCTCGACGAGCTGGAACGGCGTGGCGCAAGCACGGGCCTGGCCACGCTGTGCGTCGGCGCCGGCATGGGCACCGCCACCATCATCGAACGCGTTTAAGGAGCGTGCTGACATGATCGACCTCACCATCGACACCGACGGCATCGCCACGCTCACGTGGAACCAGCCGGGCCGTGCACAGAACGTGCTCAACGGCGAAACCTGCGCCGCTTTCTTTGCCGCCATCGACCGCGTATGCGCCGATGCCAGCGTCAAGGGCATTCTCGTCACCTCCGCCAAGGCGGATTTCATTGCCGGCGGCGACCTCGAATGGCTGCAGGCCAGCGACGACGCCGCCACGTTGTTTGAACGCACGTGCGAACTGCACCGCATGCTGCGCAAGCTGGAAACGTGCGGCAAGCCGGTGGCCGCCGCGCTGCCGGGCTCGACGCTGGGCGGCGGGCTGGAGATTGCGCTCGCCTGCCACTACCGCGTGGCCGCCGACAACGCCCGCGCGCGCTTCGGCCTGCCCGAAGTCACGCTCGGCCTTTTGCCGGGCGGCGGCGGCACGCAGCGTCTGCCGCGCTTGATTGGCGTGCAGAAGGCGCTGCCGATGCTGCTTGAAGGCAAGCGCATCAAGGCGGCAGACGCGCTCAAGCTCGGCATTGTGGATGCGGTCGTCAATGCGGGCGACGAGGCCGATGCCGCGCGCACGTGGCTGCTGGGCGAAGGCCAGACCCGCGCGCAGCAACCGTGGGACATCAAGGGCTACAAGGTGCCCGGCGGCGGCATCGCCAGCCCGGCCGTGCAGCAGCTCTTCACGGCGGCCAACGCCATGCTGCGGCAGAAAACCTACGGCAACTATCCGGCCGCGGCGGGCATCCTGTCGTGCGTGTATGAAGGGCTCATCACCGATCTCGATACGGGCCTCCAGACCGAGGCGCGCTACTTCGTGCAGGCGGTGCTGTCGCCGGAGGCACGGGCGATGATCCGGACCCTGTTCTTCAGCCTGAACGCCGCCAACAAACTGGCCGCACGCCCCGCCGATGTGCCTGCGCGGCGCTACGCGAAGATCGGCGTGCTGGGCGCCGGCATGATGGGCGCCGGCATCGCCTACGTCACCGCCAAGGCAGGGTTGCCCGTCGTGCTGCTCGACACCACGCAGGAAGCCGCCGAACGCGGCAAGGACTATTCACGCAAGCTCGTCGAGAAACAGGTACAGCGCGGCCGTCTGCATGCCGACCAGGCCGAAGCGCTGCTCGCGCGCATCCAGCCGACCACGTCCTACGCCGACCTGGACGGCGCGGGGCTCGTCGTTGAAGCCGTGTTCGAGCAGCGCGACATCAAGGCCGACGTTACGCGCCAGGCCGAGGCCGTGCTGTCGCCCGATGCCATCTTCGCGTCCAACACATCGACGCTGCCGATTACCGGTCTGGCAGAAGCGAGCCAGCGCCCAGGCAATTTCATCGGGCTGCATTTCTTCTCGCCGGTCGACAAGATGCCGCTGGTGGAGGTGATCGTTGCCCGGCAGACCACGCGGGCCACGCTTGCGCAGGCGCTCGATTACGTCAAGGCCATCGGCATGACGCCCATCGTCGTCAATGACAGCCGCGGCTTTTATACGAGCCGCGTGTTTTCGACCTACGTGCTCGAAGGCCTGGCGATGCTCGCCGAAGGCGTGGCGCCTGCGCTGATCGAAAACGCCGGGCTGCTGGCCGGCATGCCGGTGGGGCCGCTTGCGTTGATCGACGAGGTTTCGAGCGAACTGATCCACAAGGTCAACCAGCAGACCCGCGCCGACCTGGGCGTTGCCTACATCGAGCGCCCGGGCGAAGCCGTGGCCGAGCGCATGGTCGCGCTGGGCCGCATCGGCCGCAAGGCGGGCCGCGGTTTCTACGACTATCCGGAAGGCGGCAAGAAGATGCTGTGGCCCGGGCTGGCGACCGAATACCCCAAGGCCGCCGCGCAGCCCGACGTGCAGACGCTGGTCGACCGCCTCATTACCGTGCAGGCCGTGGAAACGGCGCGATGCCTGGATGAACGCGTGGTGACCGATCCGCGCGATGCCGATGTGGGCGCGCTGCTCGGCTGGGGGTTTCCGGCATTCCGCGGTGGGCCGGTGTCCCACATCCAGCGGGTGGGCATCAGCGCATTTGTCGAGCAGTGCGATCGCCTGGCTGCACAGCACGGCCGCCGCTTCGCGCCGCCGGCCCTGCTGCGCGACATGGCAGACAAACACGCCGCGTTTTACGAACGCTAACCCCTGGCGCCGGGCGAACGCACGGCGTGCGGCGCAACGCTTTCTGCAGGCGTTGCGCCGCCCAAACAACGACCAAGGGTAAGTCCGGGCTCCGCCACCCCCCAGCAAACGATTGCGCTCCAGTTGACCAGCCTCGTCGGTCGGGTTCAGACACATGTGGTCCGCTCCGATATAGAGTGAGAGGCACATGACACGACCGACACCAGGCATGCCGCGCGCGCGCCTGAGACAACTGGACACGCAAACGCTGGAGTGCGGATGCCCGCAGAGCAATCGAAGGCCTCTTCCGGTAGCACGACCGACACCCCGCCTCGGCAAGGATGGCGGCGCGAACTGTTGTCGCCGCTCAACATCGGTGCCGCGGTGGCCCTGCTGTTCATCTGGTCGTTCACATTCCATCAGCTCACCCAGGAACGCGACCGGCTGACGCGCGATGCCCAGGCGCGCACGCAGGTCGAAGCGCAGGCGTTTGGCGAGTATTCGCTGGGCAGCGCGCGGCGCGTGTCGGAATTCCTGCTCGATCTGCGCGCAAGCTGGCTGGCGGGTCGCGAAGTGTTCGAGCAGGTGATTCACGAGCGGCAAGAAATTGTGCGCGACCTGACGTTCCAGGTGGCCGTGATCGACGAGAACGGGATGCTGCTCTATTCCAGCATCGGCCCCGTGACGGACCGCATCGACCTCAGCCAGCGCGAGCACTTTCGCGTGCACAAGGAATCGGGCGGCCGCGACGTGCTGTTCATCAGCGACCCGGTGCAGGGCAAGGTCTCGAAAAAGTGGTCGATCCAATTCACGCGGCCCATCCTCAAGGCTGGGCAGTTTGCCGGCGTGGTAGTCGTGTCGGTCAGCCCGGAACAGTTCGCCAGCTTTGCCAACACGCTCGCCATCGGCAAGGACGGCGCCGTCACGATCATCCGCGAGTCCGGCCAGGTCCTGGCCCGCGTGCCAAACCCCACCGCGGGCATTGAAAAGCCGCCGCGCCGCCGCCAGTTCAACCAACCGGGCGCGCTGGAAACGGGCAGCTACCGCGTGGTGTCGGGCACCGATGGCGTGGAGCGCATCATCGGCTATCACCATGTGCCCGAAGTGGGGCTGTACTTCCTGGTTGGCGAATCCGTGGCCTCGGTGCTGGCACCTTACGACGGCTATCGACGCACCGCGCTGGTCGAGGCGACTGCGTCCACGTTGCTGCTCGCGCTGCTGTATTTCACGCTCCGCCACCAGGGCGCCGAGCGCAGACGGCACCTTGAAGAGATGCGCCTGGCGTCCTTGGTGTATGCGTCGAGCAGCGAAGCGATGATGGTGACGACGCTCGACGGGCAGGTGGTCGACGTGAACCCGGCCTTTACCGTCACCACGGGCTATACGGCGCAGGAATTCAAGGGCCAATCCAGCGACGCCATCCGCTCCGAATGCAATGAGAGCAGCGTGATCGACGCCATGCGCGAGGGCGTCTCAAGCCGGGGTTCGTGGAGCGGCGAATATCTGATCCGCCGCAAGGACGGCAGCGAGTTCCCCGCGCTGCTCACCGTCGACACCTTTGCCGACAGCGCGCTGGGCGAGCCGCGCCGCGTTGCGCTCATCCACGACATGACGGAGAAGAAGCGCGCCGAAGAGGTCATCTGGCGGCAGGCCAACTTCGACACGCTGACCGAGTTGCCGAACCGGCACATGTTCTACAACCGCCTGCGCCAGGAAATCGCGCGAGCGCGTAACGCGTCGACGCAACTGGCGCTGCTGTTCATTGATCTGGACCGCTTCAAGGAAGTGAACGACACGCTCGGCCACGACCAGGGCGACGTCCTGCTCAAGGAAATCGCGCGACGCATCTCGGCCATCGTGCGCGGCACCGATACGGTCGCGCGGCTGGCGGGCGACGAATTCACCATCATCCTGCCCGACCTGCCCGATGCCGGAGCGGCCACGCCCATCATCCGCGCGCTGCTCGCACGCATTGCAGCGCCGCTGCAGCTGGGTGAAGAAAACGTGGAAGTGTCGGCCAGCATTGGCGTGGCGCTGTACCCGCGCGATGCCGACAGCGCGGAATCGTTGCTCGTGCGCGCAGACCAGGCCATGTTTGCGGCCAAGAGCGCGGGGCGCAATCAATGGGCCGTGTTTACCCCCGCATTGCAGCGCGCCGAACAGGAACGCCTGCGCGTGACCAGCGATTTGCGCGTGGCGCTCACGCAGGGCCAGCTTGCGGTGCACTATCAGCCGATCGTCGATCTGTTGACGGGCAAGGTGCGCAAGGCAGAGGCACTGATCCGCTGGACGCACCCCGTGCGGGGCGAGATCGATCCCGCGGATTTCATTCCGGTGGCCGAAGACAGCGGGCTGATCGTCGACATCGGCAAGTGGGTGCTGAACCAGGCGCTGGACCAGCTCGTGCAGTGGCATGCCACGCTCGACAACACGCTGCAGGTGTCGGTCAACAAATCGCCGCTGGAGTTTCGCGCGCACCAATCGAGCACCGAGTCCTGGCCGAAGGTGGTCGAGCGTCGAGGCCTTCCGCCGCACAGCCTGGTCGTTGAAATTACCGAAGGCTCGTTGATGGCCGACAGCGACGAGGTGGTCGAGCACTTGCACGAGTTCAGGCGCGCGGGTGTCGACATCGCACTCGACGATTTCGGCACGGGCTATTCGTCGCTGTCGTATCTCAAGCGCTTCGACATCAACTACATCAAGATCGACAAGTCCTTCGTCCGCAGCCTCGCACACGACCCGAAGGACATCGCGCTGTGCAGCGCCATCGTCAGCATGGCGCACGCGCTACACATCAAGGTGATTGCGGAGGGCATCGAAACCGAGGAGCAGAAGGCGATCCTGGTGGCGGCAGGTTGCGATTACGGCCAGGGCCACCTCTTCTGCCCGCCGGTGCCGCCCCCTGCGTTTGAAGCGTTTGTGCTCAACGGGCAGCTCGCGGAAACCTGAGCGGCGCGGGGCGGCGCGTTTCGACCATTCGCGGGCCGGCACCCCTCACATTCGCGGTCGTCCAGCACCGCTAGATACCGCGGGCCGCGCCTGCGCCTTCGCCAATCACCGCGCGGTTCTTGCCTTCGTGCTTGGCCTGATACAGCGCCAGGTCTGCGGCTTCGATGAGCGTGGTGGTCGGAACGTCGTGCACCGGCGTCACCACCGCGCCGCCGATACTGACCGTCACGTATCCGCCCGTGGACGAATGCATGTGCGGAACCTGCAGGGTCTCGATCGCGCTGCGGATCTTCTCGGCCAGCAGCGTCAAGCCCTCGGCGCTGTTGCCGGGCAGCACGACGGCAAATTCCTCGCCGCCGAAACGCGCCGCCAGATCCCCGGGTCGGCCCAAACACGCTTCCACCGTGCTGCCGATGCGCTTGAGCACCTCGTCTCCGGCCACGTGGCCGTAGGTGTCGTTATAGAGCTTGAAGTTGTCGACATCGATCATCAGAAACGAGAGCGTTGTGCCCTCGCGTGCGCCGCGCCGCCATTCCGCGCTCAGGTATTCGTCGAGGTAGCGGCGATTGGCAAGCCCTGTCAGGCCATCGGAATTCGTCAGCCGGCGCAACTCGAGATTGGCCTCCAGCAACTGCTGCTGCGACTGGCGCAACGCGCGGTAGGCCTCGTCGCGCTGCAGCAGGTTGACGAACGAGCGCGAGTGATAGCGGATACGCGCCAGCAGTTCGATGCGGTCCGGCAGCTTGACGAGGTAGTCGTTGGCACCGGCGGCAAACGCGGCGCTCTTGATGACCGGCTCTTCCTTGGTCGACAGCACGATGATGGGCACGTCGCGCAGCACGGGATTGGCACGGTAGTCGCGCACCAGCGTCAGGCCGTCGGTGCCGGGCATCACCAGGTCTTGCAGGATGACGGTGGGGCGGGTCTGGATGGCGGCGATCATCGCCTCGTCCGAGCGCGCGCAGTAGTGGAAATCGATGCGCTCTTCACCGGCCAGGGCCTGACGAATGGCCTCGGCCACGATGGCCTGATCGTCCACCAGCAGCACCATCACCGGAACATCGGCGGCGGCCGGCGTACGCAGCAGCGCGCGTGCGGCTTCCAGTGCCGCTTCCGCTGCGGGGATGGGCTTGGTTTCGTCCGGACCGTCCGGATCGTCCGGCATCTCGGTTGGGTGGTTGGTCATGTGATGCTCCCCGTTTCTGGTTATGTATGTGTGATGGCTCACGCGTGCTTCATGCGCGCGCGAGCGTGATGAGTTCGTCGGCGATGCGGCCAAGCGGCAGAATGGCGCGCGCCGCATCCAGCGCGGCCGCTGCCTTGGGCATGCCGTACACCGCGCTGGTCGCCGCGTCCTGCGCGATGGTGTGATAACCCTTGGCGCGCATGGCCTTGAGGCCGATGGCGCCGTCGCGGCCCATGCCCGTAAGCAGCACGCCGATGGCGTTGCCCCGCCAGTGCTCGACCACGCTGTGGAAGAACACATCCACCGACGGCCGATACGGCGTGCCGGCCGGCTCCGGCGTGTAGCCGAAGGTGCCGCCGGGCAGCACATGCATGTGGTCGTTGGTGGCTGCGAGCAGCACCTCGCCCGCACGCGGGCGGTCGCCTTCCGCGGCCACGCGCACCGTGAGCGCAGTCTGGCCGTTCAGCCATTCGGCCATCCCCGCTGCGAACGCCTGGTCAACGTGCTGGATCACGGCAATGCCCGCCGCAAAGTCGGCCGGCAGCTTGCCCAGCACGGTCGCCAGCGCCGTGGGCCCGCCGGCAGAAGCGCCGATGGCCACCAGCGGCACCGCGCCATCGCGCCCCGGTGTGCCCACACGCGGCCGCGGCGCAACGGGCTTTTCCAGCAGGCGGCCGATCTGGTCGATCTTGGTCAGCAACGGGTGGTTGGCATCGGCATCCGGGCCGCCCAGCGTGGGCGTATCCACGGCATCGAGCGCTCCAGCGCCCATCGCCTCGTACACGCGCCACGCGTTGGCGCCCACGCTGCTGGTCACCACCAGGATCGCGCACGGGTTGCGCGACGCCATGATGCGGCGCGTCGCTTCCACGCCGTCAAAGCGCGGCATGATCAGGTCCATCAGCACCACGTCAGGCGGTTGGGCGGCGCAAAACTCCACCGCCTGCGCCCCGTCGGTCGCTACCCACAGCACGCGGTGCTCGGGCCTGCGCGCGATCGTCCGACGCATGGCTTCCACCGCCAGCGGCATATCGTTGACGATGCCGATATTCATGTCCGCGCTTCTCCAATCAGGTCGCGCACTGCGTCGAGCAGCGCTTCATCGTGGAAACTGCCTTTGGCGAGGTAGTAATCCGCGCCGGCATCCAGGCCACGGCGGCGGTCTTCCTCGCGGTCCTTGTACGACACCACCATCACCGGCAGCGTTTTGAGCGCAGCGTCGCGCTTGATGAGCGTGACCAGCTCGATGCCGTCCATGCGCGGCATGTCGATGTCGGTGACGACAAGGTCGAAGTCGGCGCCGCGCAAGGCGTTCCAACCGTCCATGCCATCCACCGCCACGGTGACGGCATAGCCGCGCTTTTCCAGCAGCTTGCGCTCCAGCTCGCGCACCGTCAGCGAATCATCCACCACCAGCACGTGCTTGCGCTGCTGCACGGACACGCCCTGCGCGCGTTGCACCTTGTCGAGCTGGCCTCCGCGGACGAGCTTGTCGACCGAACGCAGCAGATCGTCCACATCGACGATCAGCACCGCGTCGCCGTTCTCCATCAATGCACCGGCGGCGATGTCGCGCACCTTGCCCAGCCGCGCATCCAGCGGCTGGACCACCAGCATGCGTTCACCCAGGAAGCGATCGACGGCAATGCCGTAGGTTTCGGCGCCTTCGCCGATGACCACCACCGGCACGCTGTCGCGCGCTTCGCCGGGCGGCTGCGTGCCGAGCAACTGATGCGCCGTCACCAGACCCACCGGGCGGCCTTCGAAGCTGAAATGCTGCTGCCCTTCGAGCATGTCGATCTCGGAGCGGGCCAGCTCGAGCGTGCGTCGCACGTAGGCCAGCGGAAACGCATAGGCCTCGCCGCCCACGTCCACCAGCAGGCTGCGGATGACGGACAGCGTGAGCGGCAACTGCAGCATGAAGCGCGTGCCGCGCCCCGGCTCGTTGTGGATGCGAACGGTGCCGCGTACCGCCTTGACCATCTCGTGCACGGCATCGAGCCCGACGCCGCGGCCGGACACATCCGTCACCTGCTCACGCATCGAGAAGCCGGGCAGCAGGAGGAAATCCAGCAACTCGTGATCCGACAGGCGGCTTGCGGTATCGGCATCGGACAGGCCGCGCCGCACCACGGCTGCACGCACCGCTTCCAGGTCGATGCCGGCGCCATCATCCGCCACGGTAATCAGCAGCTTGCCGGCGCTGTGCCGCGCTTCCAGCGTAATGGCGGCTTCCGCCGGCTTGCCCTGCGCCTCCCGGGCCTGCGGCGCTTCCACGCCATGGTCGACGGCGTTGCGCAGCAGGTGGCCCAGTGGGGCGTCGAGCATGTCGAGGATGTCGCGGTCGACCTGCGTGGCCTCGCCCACGATGTTGAAGCGCACCTGCTTGCCCAATGAGCGCGCGAGGTCGCGCACCACACGCGGATAGGCGTGCGTGGCATCTCCGAAGGGCCGCATCCGGCATTGCAGGGCCTCGTCGTACAACTGCTGCGCAAGATGCGTGCTGCGCCGGTCGAACCGATCCAGATCGTCGATATGCTCGGCGAGCGTCTGCTGCATGTCGCCGAGCATCTGGCGCACGTCGTTGAGTGCCGCATGCGTGTCGGCGTCGGCATGCCGGTCGAGCCGTTCGACCAGCGTTTCGTAGAGCGCATCGAGCGCCAGCGCGGCCGCGCGGTGGCTGCGTTTGACGCGCAGCATCGACTCACCGAACGGTTTGAGCCAGCGGGATTCGACCAGCGATTCGCCCGACAGGCTGAGCAGACGGTCGAGGTTGTCGGCACGCACGCGCAGCATGCGGTGCGGATCGCGCGTGGTGCCGATGGGCGCACGATGCGGTGCGGGCGCGACGGGCTCGGGCGCTGGCCCGGGCGGAGCCGACAAGGCGGCCACCTCGGCGTTCAACAACGCCATCGCAGCCTTCATCGTGGCGTCTTCTGCGGCCGCGTCAGGGTCGGCAAACGTTGTAGCGGCGGGCGCAGCGGCGGCACGCTCCGGCGCGGAAAACGCAGCCAGCACAGCCTCCACTTCGGCGCGCGGCAGCTGGCCTGCGATACCGGGCTGCCCGACGCGCAGCAACAGATCCGTGCCGCGCAACAGCACGTCGATATGCGCGGCGGTCAGCACGAGCGTGGCGCGCTGTGCTGCCACGAACCACTCCTCCATGCGGTGCGCCACGTCCACACCGTCCTGCAGGCCAACGATGCGCGCGGCGCCCTTGAGCGAATGTGCGGCGCGCATGCAGGCTTCCAGCGCCGCGGCATCGGTGGGCGCGCGCTCCAGCGTCAGCAGGCCGGTGGAAAGCACACGCGTCTGCGTCTGTGCCTCCTCGTGGAACAGAGCCAGCAGCGATTGGCGTCCCAGATCGTCATCCACGCTCATCGCAGGCTCCGGGCAATCGAATCGAACACGCGGTCGGTGTCGAGCAGGCCAATGGTGACATCGCGCCACGCCAGCACGCCGCGTGCGTGGGCCGTCGTGGCGTGCGTGAGTGTGGACGGCACCGGCAGCAGCGCAGTGGCCGGAAAGCGCAGCACGCCCTCCACCTCGTCCACAGGAAAGACGGCGGGCTCGTCGTTGTGCGCAGCCACGAGCAGCCGCGCATAGCCATTGCGCCCGGCGTACTTGCTGCCCGTGCGATCCAGCCCCAGCAGCTCGCCCAGCGACACCGCCACCGTGAGCGCCCCACGGATATTGACCAGCCCCAGCACCACCCGGTTACGCCGATGCGGCAACGTGTGGATGGCGCGCGGCGTATCGATCTGCCGCAGCGCCGCGGCCGGCAGCGCGAGCCATTCGTCTGCGATGCGGAAAACAAGCACGGCCAGCTCCGCGCCCGCGTACTCCAGCGCACGCAGCGGCACGGCCGTGCGATGCGCCTGTGCGGCAGCTTCCAGATCGGCGTCGCTCAGTGCGCGATCGAGCAGCGCCGCGGCCCCTTCTTCAAAGATGGGGCAATTCAGGCAGCGCGAATACTCGGCCAGGCGCGGGCAGGATTGATCGCCGCGCGTGCCGATGCGGTTCCAGCAGTCATCAACGAGCGTGGTGACGCCCGCGTGGTCATGGACGGCGTGCGCCATGCGTTCCTCGTGTGTGCTCCGGTGTTCCGGATTCGGATGATGCGGCAGGTGTCTTGCCCTGACGCGCCAGCGCGCGCTCCGCACGCAGCATCAGCTGGCGTGCAGCCACGGTATCGCCGGCCACGTCGAGCAGCGCGGCAAGATGGGTCAGCGCTTCGTAGTGGGCAGGTTCCAGGTACAGCGCCTTGCGGTAGAAATCGCCGGCATCAGCATGGCGGCCGCGCGCATCGGCAATCAGGCCGAGCAGGTAGAACGTATCGGCTTCGGGGGCGCGCAGGTTGGCGATCTCCAATGCCACGCGCTCGGCTTCGTCAAGATTGCCGGCGTCAGCCAACCGCCGCGCTTGCGCCACCGTGGGGGGCTCACCCAGCACGGCTTCAATCTCGGGAATGGTGGGCAGTACGGGGCGTGCCAACGGGTGCGCCACCGGGCCTGCCGCGAGGCTTGGCGCCGGCCTGGGTCGGGATGGGGCGGGCACGCGCGCCGCCACGGGCCGCACCGGCACCGACGGCAACGCCACGCCGGGCAGCCCGACCGCAGAAGCGGCGGGCTCTGGCGGCAATGGCAAACGGAACGGCAGCGGCGCCCGCGCGCCGGTCTCTCCCGCTGCGGTGCGCTGAAACGCAAACGCCAACGGAATCCGCGCTGAAGTCATGGCATGGCGCATCATCAGGCCGGTTTCAGCGGGGCCGACGAAGATCATGCCGTCCTCCGCCAGTTGCGAATCGAGCCGGCGAATCGCCTGGTCCTGCGCATCGCGGTGGAAGTAGATCAGCACGTTGCGGCAGAAGATGAAGTCGTAGCGCGTGTCGTCGGCCGGCGCGTCAGACAGATTGCCTTGCGCAAATCGCACCAGCCCACGCACGGTGTCGCTCAATTGCCAGCCGCCGGCGGCTTCAGTGAAATGCCGGTCGCGGAAGGTCAGCGGATGCCCACGGAAGGCATTGCGCCCGTACACCGCACGCCGGGCCTGTTCGATGGCGCGCGTGCTGATGTCGATCGCGTCGATGGTGAAGCGGGCGGGGTCGATGCCGGCATCGAGCAACGCCATCGCTGCGGAATACGGCTCTTCGCCGGTCGAGCATGGCGCGCTCAGGATGCGCAGGACGCGCATCGGCTCGCGCGCAAGTTTTTCGCCCACCACGCGGGCCAGCGTGACAAAGGCCTCGCGGTCTCGGAAGAACCACGTCTCGGGCACCACCAGCGCCTCGATCAGGGCCTGCCGTTCGTCGGGCGCGGTGTTCAAGCGCAGCCAGTACGCGTCGAGCGCTGCAGCGTCCACCGCGTCCACCGTGTGGGGCATGCCGCGCGCGGCCAGCATGGCGCGCGTGCGGTCCAGCACGGCGCGCTCCAGCGTGTTCGGGCCGAGGGACGGCGCGTCAATGCCGGTCTCATGTGAGAGCCAGGCTTCAAAGCGGGGGTCGACGGCCACCATGATGCTCAGCCGACGGCTGCCGGAAACAGCAGCGCACGCACGTGCGCGTCCAGCATCGCCTCGGTATCCACGCGTTGCACGAGACCATCGTCCAGGCTTGCCACGGGGCCGAGCCAGCGTGCGTTGGGCGTCGCGACACCGCTGTCGGCAAAGCGCGCATCGTCGATGCGGCGCGTGTGCGTTGCATGCTCGAGCATCAGGCCGAGGAGCGGTGCGTCGTCACCCCGGACCTCGGCTTCATAGCGCACCAGCGCCAGACGCGTGGAGCGCAGCGGCCGTGCCGCCCGGCCCAACGCAAGCTGCGGCAAGTCGATCACCGGCACAGGCGAGCCATGCCGCTCGATCACGCCCGCCACCCACGCAGGCGCACCGGGAATCGACTTGGTGGCGGCCAGCGGCAGCACTTCAGCAATCTGCGCCACATTCAGCGCATAGCGGTCGCCATCGAGTTGGAACAGGAGGTAAAGCATGGCGATTCTCGCTACGGCAAAAACACCTCAATGCGCACGCGCTTCCGATCAGGCTTCGATCTTGAAGCGCGACACGCCGGTACGAAGCTGGTTGGCCACCAGCGTCAGGTCGTCAATGGCCTGCGACGACTGGCGCAGCGATTCCGCCGTCTGCTGCGCGGCTTCCGACAGCTGCGACAGCGCCTGCGTAATCTGCTCGGCGCCGGTGGCCTGCGTCTGCATGCCTTCGTTCACCATCTGGAAGCGCGGTGCCAGCGTCTGCACTTCGGTAATGATCTGCGAGAGCTGCGTGCCGACCTGCTGCACGTCGCGCATGCCGCGCCGCACCTCTTCCGAGAACTTGTCCATGCCCATCACGCCGGCGGATACGGCCGATTGGATTTCCTTGACCGTCTGTTCGATGTCGTACGTGGCCACCGCCGTCTGGTCGGCCAGCCGGCGGATTTCCGTGGCGACCACCGCAAAGCCTCGGCCGTACTCGCCGGCCTTCTCGGCCTCGATGGCGGCGTTGAGCGACAGCAGGTTGGTTTGGTCGGCCACCTTGGTGATGGTGGAGACCACCTGGTTAATGTTGGTCGCTTTCTCGTTGAGGATGGCCAGCTTGGCGTTGACCGAACCGGCGGCCTCCATCACCCCGCGCATGGTGTCTTCCATGCGGGTCAGGCCGCTCTGGCTGGCGCCGGCCAGGCTGGCCGACTGCTCGGCCACGCTCGACACTTCGTTCATGGTGCGCAGCAGGTCGCGGGAGGTGGCAAAGATCTCGCGCGACGTGGCGCCGATCTCGGTGGTGGTCGCGGCTGTTTCGGCGGCGGTAGCCTGCTGCTCCTTGGAGGTGGCGGCAATCTCGGCCACGGACGTCGTCACCTGCAGCGAAGACTTCTGCGCTTGCGATACCAGGCTCGCCAGCTCTTCGGCCATGCGGTTGAAGCCTTCTTCCAGCGTGCCGAATTCATCGTTGCGGCGCAGGTCGAGCCGGCCAGACAGGTTGCCGGTGCGCATGTCGTCGTGCGCATCCACCACACGCGCCATCGGCACCGTGATGGCCTTGAACAGCGCATAGCCCAACACCAGCGCAGCAAGCAGCACCACGCCCAGCGCCACGGCCAGTGTGATCTCGGTGCTTTGCACGGACGCACGGATCTGGCGGGCCGACTCATCGGCCACGGCCCGGTTGTCGGCAACGAGCTTGTCGGCCAGCGCCGTGGCTTCCTCCCAGACCGGTACGGCGCGTCGGGCGACGGCCTGCGCTGCCGGCTTGGACGTACGGGCGAGCTGCATGGCCTCGTTAAACATCGGCAGGTACTGGTCGACGGCTGCCCGGTAGGCGCGGAAGCGCTGGCGGTCGTCGTCGCGGTAGATGGTGCTTTCGTAGTCGGTCGAATGCTTGTCGAGGTCACGCACGAGTTGTGCGGCGCGCTCGAAATCGCGATTGGCAAGCTCCGGGTCGACATCCACGAACAGCGCGCGCTCCAGCGTCGCGTGGCTGTTGCGCGTGGTCGCCCGCAGCGAGGTCGACAGATACAGCCCAGGCACGGAATCGCGCTCGAGGCTCAAGGCTTCCTGGTCGATTGCGCGCAGGCGGTTGTAGGAAACCACGGCCATGATCACCATCAGCACGAACAGCACGCCGAAGCTGAAGACGATGCGGTTGCCGAGGGAGAACCGGCCGCCGCGAAGCATGCCTGACAGGGTTGCGTTGCTGATGCGGGGCGTCGCAGAGACCATGTTTGAAACCTACAAGAAGCCAAAAGAGAAAACCGGGGGCGAGAAAGGCGCGGAAGCGGCGCAGAGCCGCCACACAGAACTGTCTGGAATGGTAAAGGAACGTATCGGTCACCGGAACCGAAACCTTTGTGATTTGGCGCGAATACGAGGGTAAGCCCGTGCCTCGTCAATATCAACGCGCGGCCCGTTGAGCACTGGCGCGCACCCTAAAGCCGTCCGGTGTCCAGACTCAGCCGCCGCGCACGGCCCGCGCAAACGCTTGCGCCACATCGGCAGACGCATCGGTGATGGCCCAGTAGCCCATGCCTGCGCTGCGCCAGACGACAAGCTGATAGCCGCGTTCGGTACGCACCGCCGGCTCGGTGTCGCTGCCGGCCTCGGGGCGTACATACAAGTCGACGGGATGCTGCGACGCGCGGTAGACCAGCACCGCTACGGGACGCCCGTCGATGTAATCGAGCCGTCCGCCGATCAGCGGGAAACCGCGTGCGGCAAGGTCGGTGACCGGCGGCGCGTAATCGATACGGCCGTTGAACCACGGCTTGACGGTATGACGATCCGATGACAGGACATCAGTCTCCCGCGCACCCAGCAGCGCCCGCACATGGCTGGCCGTGATGTCGTGCGCGGTGACCACCGCCGTATCTGGCCGCCCGACAAGGACGCCCACCCCAAGCGCCACCGCCGCCAGCGCGCCCGCCCCCAGGCCAAGCCCACGGGAGGGCGTGACCAGCCAGTGGGCCAGCCGCTGCCATGGCGAATCCGCCCTGTGCGGCGCGCGCGCGGCAGCGGGTTCGGGCCGCGCACCGGCTTCGGCCTGCACGGCGCGCAACACCCGCTCGTTCAAACCCGCGGGCGCCTTCATGTACAGCGCATGCGCACGCAGCCCCTGGCGCAGCGCACGCACCACGCCATCGTGGCGCGCCGCGATGTCGGTGCAAGCGGCACACGTGCCCAGATGCGTTTCCATGCGCAGGCTGTCGGCCGCACCGAGTTCGCCATCGGCGCGGGCGGCCAGCAGCGCGCGGATGTCGTCACAGTTCATGGCGGGCCTCCTTGGTGCTGTTTCCCATGCCGCCCGATGCGCGGATGGGTGTCACATTGGTGCGCGGTGGTGCGGTGTCTTCCGTCAATAGGCGTGCGAGCTGCTGCCGCGCACGTGCCAGCCGCGACATGACCGTGCCGATGGGCGCATCGACCACGGCGGCAATGTCGCGGTACGACAGGTCTTCCAGTTCGCGCAGCACAAGCACCTCGCGATACGGCACCGGCAATTGCGCCAGCGCGACATGGACGCGGCGCACATCGTCGATGCGGGCGAGCAGCGCGGCGGGGTCGACGCCGTAGCTGGCGCTGTCGTCGTGCGCCTGTCCTGCTGCTGCATCGTCGTCCCACGGCTGGGCTGGGGCCTGCTTGCGGCGCGCGCACTCCGAGAACCACGTGTTGCGCACGATGGCCAGCAGCCACGGGCGGCCATCGCCGCCGCGAAACCCGCCGAACAGCCGGAATGCGCGCAGGCAGGCTTCCTGGACGATGTCGTCGGCGTCTTGCGCGTCGCCCGAAAGCCAGCGCGCCAGGTTGTAGGCGGCATCGACATGCGGCAACACCGCCTGCGCAAAGCGCTGCGCATCGGTGGGCAGATCGGCCGTGGGGTCCGGCAAGTCGGGCAGGTCGGGCATGGCGGCCTGGAGGCGGTTGACCTCCGTATACCTGGGTGCAATCCAGTTTATTCCCGCCCCGAAGAAATTTTGTGAAAACGCGAATCTCGTGGAATACGCCGGCACGCCGGCCGGTATGACAGGCAGGACCGGCGCTTCCTCCATTTCCATTTCCAATTCCATCGCGCCGGGCCCGCTTCCCAAACTGAGCCTTCTATTGCAGGGGACACCCATGAGCAAGCAACCCGGACGACGCCAATTCCTGCAACTGGCCGCGGTCGGCGGTCTGGTGTACGCATCCGGCCTGCCCGGCTGGCAGGCGATGGCGGCCACCACGCGCGCCGCCGGCGCCAAGCCAGACGATTTCTATTTCGTGCAGTTATCCGACACGCACTGGGGCTTCAAGGGCGCGCCGAACCCGGATTCGCGAGGCACGCTGCCCAAGGCGATTGCGGCGGTGAATGCGCTGTCGCCAGCGCCGGATTTCGTTATCTTCACGGGCGACCTCAGCCACATCAGCGACGACCCTGCCGAGCGCCGCAAGCGGCTGGCCGAGTTTCGCGACATTGCCGCGCAGATCAAGGTGCCCGTGGTGCATTACATGCCGGGCGAGCACGACGCCTCGCTCGACAACGGCGAGGCCTATATCGAACTCTTCGGCCGCACGCATTATTCGTTCGATCACAAGGGTGTGCACTTCATCGCCATCGACAACGTGTCGGACCCGTCCGCGCGCGTGGGCGATGCACAGCTCGCGTGGCTGGCGGCTGATGTGCGCTCCGTGCCGGCGCACACGCCCATCGTCGTGTTCACGCACCGGCCGCTGTTCGATCTGTACCCGCAATGGGACTGGGCCACGCGCGATGGCCAGCAGGTCATCGACTTGCTGATGCCGCATCCCAACGTGACGGTGTTCTACGGCCACATCCACCAGGAGCATCACCACATGACCGGGCACATCGCGCACCACTCGGCGCGCTCGCTGATGTTCCCGCTGCCCGCACCGCCCGCGCCGGGCTCGCAGGCCAAACGCAACCCGATCCCTTGGGATGCCGCCGCACCGTATCGCGGCCTGGGCTGGCGCAGCATCGCGGAGCACGGCAAGCAGGACGCCGCCACCTGGGCGCTGGCCGAGCAGCCGATCCAACCCGCCAGCGAAGCCACTGCCACCAAGACCCCGGAGACCACCTGACATGCGCGCCCTCATCGCACACAACCCCAAGCGCCGCCTGGCGCTGCGTCAGTTCACCGTGCTCGCGGCCGGCGCGGCGCTCGCGTGCATTGCGCACGGCGAGGGCCCCGCGGTCATCCGCGTGCACGCGCGCAAGTTCACGTTCACGCCAGACAAGATCACGCTCAAGCGCGGCGTGCCGGTCGTGTTCGAACTGACCGGGCAGGACATCCTGATGGGTTTTTCGATTCCGGATTTCAACGTACGGGCCGATGTGGTGCCGGGGCAGACTGTGCGGCTGGCGCTCACACCCGACAAGACGGGCACGTTTGATTTCCTGTGCGACATCTTCTGCGGCTCGGGCCACGAGACGATGAATGGAACGCTGACCGTCACCTGAAGCGCAGCGCCGCATACTCAACGCAAAACGCCCCGAACAGGTCGGGGCGTTTTCATCTGCGAGCGCGGTCTTAGGCCAGCGCGTCGCGGTCGGCCAAGGTCAGCAGCAGTTCGTCGAGTCGCTCCAGGGTGGAGGTCATGCCGTCCTTCAACCCCATGTCGATGACCTTCTGCACGTCCTCCGGCGAGTTGTACAACACCACGGTCGTCACGAGGGTGCGTTCGTTTGCATCGGCAAAGGTGACATCCCAGCGGGCGCGAGGCAGATCAGGATTCACCGTGCCGGCTTCATCGGAAAAAGCATCAAGTGCCGCATAGCCGTCGATCGGATTGATCTTCTGATAGTCCAGGCGGCTCCAGAACGACTGTCCATCGGGGGTGATCATGGCGTAGTGCCAGTAGCCGCCCTCTTTGAATTCCATGTGCTTGGTCTTGGTGGTCAGCGGCTTGGGCGCAAACCACTGATCGAGCAGTTCGCGCTTCGTATGGCAATCCCACACAAGCTGGCGCTTCGCCGCGAACTCTCGCCTCACCGTGAGGCTGCTCTTTTGCATGTCGACCACGAAATCAAACCGAAGATCAGCCTTCATTGCCTTCTCCTTGGAGTTTCTCTAAGAGGTTGTCCAGATTGCGGTACCTGCTCGCCCAGATCGCGTGCTGTTGCTCAAACCAGCGCTCGGCGGCAGCCAGCTTCTTGCGCTCGAGCATGCACGTCCGGATTCGCCCGCTCTTTTCCGAGCGGACCAGCCCGACGCCTTCCAGCACCCGCATGTGCTTCATGAACGACGGCAGCGCCATGTCGAATGGCCCTGCCAGTTCACTGACCGTCGCGGGCCCTTCGCCGAGCCGTTGAATAACCGCCCTGCGCGTTGGGTCCGAAAGCGCGTGAAATACCGCGTCTAGCGCAATTCCATTGTTATCCATTTGGCTAACTATACGCTTGAGAATCCGTCGATGCAAGCGCGCTCAACGACGCGTGCCGATGCGCGACATTGGTCCGCAAAAGTGTCCACATACCCATGCTAGGATGACTTTCCCCCCGGCAGCCGCCACACCGCACATGACGACCATCTACGCGACCCTCGGCGTGCAGCCGGACGCGACCCTGGACGAAATCAAGCGCGCTTACCGCCGCGCCGCAATGAAGTGGCACCCCGATCGCAACCCCGGCCGCGAAGCCGAGGCCTATGCGGCGTTCCAGGAGATCCGCGAGGCCTACGCCATCCTCTCCGACGCTGAGCAGCGGCGCGTCTACGACGAGGTCTTTGCGCAGGAAATGCAGCGCTGGCAAGCGGAGCGTGATGCGCAGGAAGCACAGGAGCGCGAAGCGCAACGCGAGCGCGAACGCCTCGCGCAGGAACACTACGAAAAAATGGTGGCGATCGCGATGCGCTTTGCCGACGCCGGCCACAATCGCGACGTCCTGTTCGGCGTGCTGCTCGGCAGGGATTGCGATGCAGAACTCGCCGCGCGCATTGCCGACAGCGTGTGGGCCTTGCAGGAAGCACGGCGCTCACCCGAACCTGCAACGGAGGTGTCCGACGCGCAGCCAGCGCCGGCACCTGAAGACGCACCCGCTTCCAAACTCGACGAGTCTGCATCGCCGCGGCGTGCGTTCGAGTCGTTCTGGCAGGGGTTGTTTGGTCTGCGGCAATAGTTGTCGACGTTCCAGAGGGCAGGTAGAGAAAGCGATGCCGCGATGGTGCCGATCAATCGCCATGGAGGCTCGACGCCCGCGGCCAGATCGTTGAAAATCCGCGCCACCATTCAGGCTGTTGTTACGTGCCGTTGGCATGTGGAGAATCAATGCAAATCGATGTGCAGATCGTTAGCTCGTTGACTGACGGAGAAAGCGGAGGAAATCCGGCGGGTGTTGTGATTGACGCGGATGCGCTTGAAGTCGACCAGAAGCTGGAGGTTGCTCGGCAAGTCGGACTATCAGAAACAGCCTTCGTGTCGCAGTCCAGCATAGCGACGATCAAACTGGAGTTTTTCACGCCAACACGCCAGATTGCTCACTGCGGACACGCAACGATTGCCACCTTCTCGCTGCTGAGGAAGCTCGGTAGGGTCGCCGATGGGAAACTGTCAAAAGAAACGATCGATGGTTGTCGGACCATTCTTGTCGACTGCGACGTCATTTTGATGGGGCAGCAGGCTCCGGTGTATTACCCGATCCGGCGGGATTCCGATCTCGCTGCAAAAATCTCAAAATCGATTGGGATGCAACCGGCCCATATCTATGGCACGGCAGAGCCAACAGTCGTCAATACGGGCAATGGCTTCCTTATCGTTGCGTTACCCGACGAAGACTCGGTCGCCGCCGTCCGCCCAGATCAACGAGCTATCGAAGCAATTAGCGACGAACTCGACGTGATCGGCTATTACCTCTTTTCGACATCGACACGGACTGCTGGACGTCAGGCGGCAACACGAATGTTCGCGCCAAGATTCGGGATTGACGAAGAGTCTGCAACGGGAACAGCAGCAGGTCCTTTGGCGTGCTTTCTATACGAGAAGATGGGCATCAAGGACGAGGTGATGACCATAGAACAGGGACAACTGATGCAGCCGCCATCTCCGAGTGCGATCAAAGTCCTTCTCGATATTCAGGAAGGCAGGGTCGCTGGATTAATGGCAGGAGGGACTGCGAAAGTGGAGCGGTCTATGAGCGTGCATGTGTGACTGACAGCGCCGGTGACCGCCCGCCTTTGATTCCAACTTTGCAAGGCGTGAAGGGCCACTCACCGGACGTAGGCCAATTCTGACTTATAGTTTCGCCCCTGCTCAGACGAAGCAGCCATCGGTACACTCTGCGCCATCGTTTTCCGTGCCATAGAGAAAACGATCGAGGCTTGGAACCCTCGGACATAGCGGGCAAGCGCCGAGCATAGGTGCTTGTCCTCGACCGCTATGGCTTGGCTTCGTCTTCCTCATTGGGCGAGCCAGGCTTGTACGGCTTCGGCCGTGCCGATCGTTATGTCTCGGTGTTCCAAACCTGCCTGTGCTCGCCCGCCCCTACACCCGCGCTATCTCGCCCCCAACAACCGACACTCCGCCGACAACGCCAACAGATTCGGATCGCGCTCCCGATTGCGCTGCATCACCAGCACGATGTGCTGGCTGATCGCATAGCGCGCGGCCAGCGGAATCAATTGCACCTTGGGGCTGAAATCGGCCACGCGGCGCGGCAGCAGCGCATACCCGATACCGCCGCTCACAAGGTTCATGAGCGAGAAGATGTCGCCCACGCGCAGCGCGATCTGCGGGGCAAAGCCGGCCTTGTCGAAGGCGGCCATGAAGTCGTGGTACGTCGCAAAGTCATCGCCGAGTGCGACGAACTTTTCACGGCGCACGGTTTGCAAGTCGATTTCGGCCGATGCTGCGTACGGCGAGGCGAGCGGTGCGGCAAACAGAATCTCATCGTCGAACATCGGCACGGTCAGCAGATCGGGATTGCGCAGCGGCTCGCCCAGCGCGATGACGATGGCGTCGAGTTGCCCGTCTTCCAGCTTGGCAAGCAGGCTGCGGTTCGAGCCGAGTGTGAGTTCGATGTCGAGTGCGGAGCGGCGCGTTTTCAGGCCCGCAAAGATGCGCGGCAGCGTGCCGACCGTCATCGAATAGAGCCCGCCAATCTTCAGCGTCGTTGACGAAAAGCCTGCAGCTTCGCGCGTGCGGCGCACGCCCGCTTCGCACTCGGCCAGGATGCGCTCCACGTGCTCGGCAAACACGTAGGCGGTGGACAGCGGAATCAGCTTGCGCCCATCGCGTTTGAACAGCGGACAGCGCAAACCTTCTTCCAGCGAATGCAGCGCGCGGTGCACGCTCACCGTGCTTTGCCCCAGCGCCTCCGACACGCGGGCCATGTTGCCCAGCGTCATGAACGACTGGAAGACTTCGAGCTTCTTCAGGGTGATGTCTTCATCGATTGCCATGGCAGGGGCTCCTCCGGGCGCGTTCTACGGGCGCGCTGCTATCAGAATCGGCCATTGTTTCATTAACTTCAAGTTAATGAAACCGCGCCTAGGTTGATTGAAGTGCATCTTTTTACAGCCTACGGTACAGGGCATCAAATCAATCAAGGCTGGAGACGCCACCCAATGCAACCGATGCCCAACCAATCGGCAAACGGGATCAACGCACCCATCCCGCCGCAATGGCGCCGGCGGCGCGACGAAAAAGAACGCCGCCTGACTGCAGCGCGCCGCATTGCCAACGGCAAGGTCATTCCCACCGGCGACATCGTCGCCGCACTCGAAGCGCTGCTCGCCCCGGGCGACCGCGTCGTGCTGGAAGGCAACAACCAGAAACAGGCGGATTTCCTCTCGCGCTCACTCGCCAAGGTGAACCCGGAGCGCCTGCACGATCTGCACATGATCATGCCGAGCGTGAGCCGCGCCGAACACCTCGACATTTTCGAAGCTGGCATCGCGCACAAACTCGACTTCTCGTTTGCGGGGCCGCAGAGCCTGCGCATCAGCCAGTTGCTGGCCGACGGCCTGCTGGAAGTCGGCGCCATCCATACCTACATCGAGCTGTATGCACGGCTGGTGGTGGACCTGATTCCGAATGTGTCGCTGGTGGCCGGTTTCAAGGCCGACCGCGACGGCAACATCTACACTGGCCCCAGCACGGAAGACACGCCCGCACTGGTCGAGCCCACGGCGTTTTCCGACGGCATCGTGATCGTGCAGGTCAACGAGATCGTCGATGACCCGGCCGACCTGCCGCGCGTCGACATTCCCGGCTCGTGGGTCGACTTCATCGTGCAGGCCGACAAGCCGTTCTACATCGAGCCGCTCTTCACGCGCGACCCGCGCCTCATCAAGCCCGTGCACGTGCTGATGGCGATGATGGCGATTCGCGGCATCTACCAGCGGCACAACGTGCAGTCGCTCAACCACGGCATCGGCTTCAACACAGCCGCCATCGAGCTGATCCTGCCAACGTACGGCGAGCGCCTGGGCCTCAAGGGCAAGATCTGCCGCAACTGGACGCTGAATCCGCATCCGACGCTGATTCCCGCCATCGAATCCGGCTGGGTGGAAAGCGTGCACTGCTTCGGCACCGAACTCGGCATGGAGCGCTACGTGGCCGCGCGCCCCGATGTGTTCTTCACCGGGCGTGACGGCTCGCTGCGCTCGAACCGCATGCTGTGCCAGCTCGCCGGCCAATATGCGGTGGACCTCTTCATTGGCGCGACGCTGCAGGTGGATGGCGACGGGCATTCGTCCACCGTCACGCGCGGGCGGCTGGCCGGCTTTGGCGGCGCGCCCAACATGGGCCACGACCCGCGCGGCCGCCGTCACGCCACGCCCGCGTGGCTCGACATGACCGAACCGGTGACGATGCTCGAGCGCGGCAAGAAGCTCGTCGTACAGATGGTCGAAACGTTCCAGGAAGGCGGCAAGCCCACCTTTGTCGACACGCTGGATGCCGTGGCCGTGGCGAAGCAAAGCGGCATGCCGCTCGCGCCCATCATGATCTACGGCGACGACGTCACCCACCTGCTGACCGAAGACGGCATTGCGTATCTCTACAAGGCTCGTTCGCTGGAAGAGCGGCGCGCCATGATTGCCGCGGTGGCGGGTGTCACGTCGATCGGCCTGCGGCATGACCCATCCAAGACCGAACAGATGCGCCGCGACGGCCTGATCGCGCTGCCCGAAGACCTCGACGTGCGCCGCAGCGATGCCAGCCGCGAGCTGCTCGCCGCCAAGAGCATCGCCGACCTCGTCGAATGGTCCGGCGGTCTGTACGACCCGCCTGCGCGCTTCCGGAGCTGGTAATGGAAAAGACATTGCAACGGCCCCTGCCCGCCAGCCCGAAAGCGCGCGCGAAGCGATTGGCCGCATTGGTCGAATCTGCCCTCGTCGACGAGGTGACGCTGTCGCCCAAGCCCGGCCTGGTGGATGTACGTGGCAACGGCGCGCATCACGATCTGGACTGGACGCTGATGGTGCATTCCGCGCAGACGCTGCGTCCGGCGTTTGAAGCCATGGCGCTGGCCGGCGCGCAAATCGAAATGCAGGCCGGTGCACAACTCGCCCTGCGCGAGCGCATCGGCCGCCTGGGGCGCGAAGGCGAAGCGGCCATGCTCGAGGCTACCGGCGGCGTCAACACGCACCGCGGCGCCATCTGGGCACTTGGTCTGCTGGTCACGGCGGCGAGCCAGGCGCCGCATGCATTGAGCGCGGCCGCCGTTGCGGGCCGCGCCGCGCGCCTGGCAAACATTCCCGACCGCTTTGCCCCCGTCTCGACTGGCCACAAAGGCGAGCGCGCCTGCAATGACTACGGCGTCGGCGGTGCCAAGGGCCAGGCCTGCGCCGGCTTCCCGCACGTGATCAAGGTGGCACTGCCTGCGCTGCGCGAAGCGCGTGCGGCCGGCATCCGTGAAGACCACGCCCGCGTGGATGCATTGCTCGCCGTCATGGCCGCGCTGGACGACACCTGCGTGCTCGCACGCGGCGGTGCCCAAGCACTGCGCGTTGTGCAAGCGGGCGCGGCCGCCGTGCGTGCAGAAGGCGGCCTTGCAACACCGCAGGGCCGACGCGCATTCCGCTCGCTCGAACACGACATGCTGGCGCTGCACGTGTCACCCGGCGGCGCCGCCGACTTGCTGGCCGCCGCCCTCTTCCTCGACCGCCTGCCCGCAAGCGCGCCCGCAGTGTCCGACACCGAATCCGCTCATCAGGAAACCGAACATGGAGCATCTTGATTTTCAGTTCACCGGCGGCGCACCCGCTGGGCGCCGTGCATACGCCGGCGTGGTCGGCTCGGGCGACCTTGAAGTGTTGTTGACGCCGGGCAACGCCGGCCAGATCGACGTGGCCATCACCACGTCCGTCAATGGCATGAGTGCGACGTGGCAGGCGCAGCTTGCGCGTGTGTTCGGCTCGCACGCGTGGCCGGCGGCCAAGATCATCATCAACGACTTCGGCGCGACACCGGCCGTGGTGCGGTTGCGGCTTGAGCAGGCGCTTGAATCGCTTAACGCGCTCGGGTCATAAGGAGAAGCCATGTCACGCAACCCGATTGAACGCGACAGCTTTATCGAACGCGATGCGCGCCGACGCGCCATTGCGCTGCTCGACCCCGGCACCTTCCGAGAGCTGCTGGACCCGTTCGAACAATTGACGTCGCCGTGGCTGCCGCGTCAGGGCATCGTCACGCAGGCCGATGATGGCGTCGTCGTGGCGCGCGGCACGCTGGGCGGGCAGCCCGCGGTGGTGCTCGCCATTGAGGGCGCCTTCCAGGGCGGCAGCATGGGCGAAGTGTCCGGCGCCAAGATTGCCGGCGCGCTGGAGCTGGCGGTGGAAGACAACCGCAACGGCATTCCCACACGCGCCGTGATCGTCTTCGAAACCGGCGGCGTGCGGCTGCAGGAAGCCAACCTGGGCCTTGCCGCCATTGCTGAAATCCATGCAGGCATCCGTGCGCTGCGCGAGTACGGGCCGGTGATCGGCATCACCGCAGGCGTGGTCGGCTGCTTTGGCGGCATGAGCATCGCCGCGGGCCTGTGCAGCTATCTGCTGATGACGCGCGAGGCGCGCCTCGGCCTGAACGGCCCGCAGGTGATCGAACAGGAAGCCGGCATCGACGAATACGACTCCCGCGATCGCCCCTTCATCTGGAGCCTCACCGGAGGCGAACAACGCGCCGCCACCGGCCTGGCCGATGTCTGCATCGAAGACGATTCCGTCACGATCCGCGCGCAGGTGATCGAGTGGCTACGTGCCGGCGCACCCGCGCGCCAGCGCAGCGAGCAGATCGACCACTACCTCGCACAACTCGCCGCTGTCGACACGTCGCGCCAAGCCACGGCAGAAGATGTACGCGCGCACTACGCAAAGGACGTCGCATGAGCCAGAACGAACTTTCCACGCGCGGCGCGACCTGGATGCGCGCGCTCGCCGTCGGCACACCGGTGCCGGGTTACGGCAGCACACTGCAAGTCGTCGATGCCGCGCTCGCTGGCCAGCCCGCGCGCTACATCGCCGTCGTGCCCGATGCCGAGAACCGCTTCCCTCGCGCACGCAACGGTGAAGTCGGCCTCGTCGAAGGCTGGCAGCTCGCGCGCGCCGTGCGCGATGTCATGACTGCAGATGCCGCGCAGGAAAAGAAGCGCGCCATCGTCGCCGTCATCGATGTGGCAAGCCAGGCCTACGGCCGCCGCGAGGAGGCCTACGGCATCCACCTCGCGCTGGCTGCAGCGGCGGACGCCTACGCCGCCGCACGCCTGGCCGGCCACCCCGTCATCGGCCTGATCGTGGGCCGCGCCATGTCGGGCGCGTTGCTCGCGCACGGCTACCAGGCCAATCGCCTGCTCGCACTCGACGACGCCGACGTGATGGTGCACGCGATGGGCAAGGCCGCAGCCGCGCGCGTAACCCTGCGCTCCGTCGCCGACCTGGAACGCCTCGCACAAGAGATTCCGCCCATGGCATACGACATCGCCAGCTTCGCGTCGCTCGGGTTGCTGTGGAAACTGCTGAAGGTGCAATCCGCCGACGCACCCGACGCCAGCGACGTCGACACCGTGCAGACCGCACTCGCCGCAGCACTGGCCGACATCACAGCCGACCCATCCCGCGGCCTGGAAAGCCGCCTGGGCGCACCGCTGCGCAACGCATCGTCAGAAGTCCGCAAACGCCTGCGCGAACAATGGAACGCCCAGCCAGAAGGCGCGTAGCGGCAGAGCCCGTCGGGGCGCGAGACGCCAGGCACCCAGACGGTGTGGCCGTACCTTGCCCTATGCGGCGCCTTGAATTTTTGTGAGCGGGCGGAAAAAGGAAGGAGGCCTGTCTGAGCGCAGCGAGTTTGCCTCCTTCCCCGCACGGTCACGGAAATTCAAGGGGAAGTCGCCGCATCGGGCGCGCCTTTCTTTGCTTACTTTCTTTGGCAAGACAAAGAAAGTAAGTCAGCCCCGGCAGGGGATGAAACAAGGGATGCACCACCAACGCAATCAACGCAATCAACGCCAAACAACCAGTCTTCAACCCTCGATCACCCAAACACCACAACAGGCGACCCATCGCCGTTCCTTCAGGAGACAAAGACGTGATCATCTACGGTACAACCCTGCTGGCGCTCTGTCATATCGCCGGCCTCTTCCTGGGCGACCTGCTCGGCCAGGCCATCGGCGTGAAGGCCAATGTCGGCGGCGTGGGCATCGCCATGCTGCTGCTCATCTTCGCGCGGCTCTACCTGCACAAGCGCGGCCTGATGCCCGCCGCCACCGAGGCGGGCGTCTCGTTCTGGGGCGCGATGTACATCCCCGTGGTGGTGGCCATGGCAGCCACGCAGAACGTGGTCACCGCATTGCGCGGTGGCCCCGTTGCGTTGCTCGGTGCCATCGGCGCGGTGATCGTGTGCGGTGCGTGCATCGCGGTCATCAACCGCACAGGCAAGGCAGAAAACCGACAACCCCTGCCGCCACTGCCTGAATCCGAACAAGCCCGCGCCTAAGGAGCCGCACCATGCTGTCAATGCTAGAGAAAGTTCTGCAGCACAACGGGCTGGTCGCGGCCTTCGCGCTGGTCGGTATCGTCATGGGTCTGTCGATGTGGGTGTCCAAGAAGCTGACGTTCGGGCGCGTGCACGGCTCGGCCATCGCCATCATGATCGGGCTGGTGCTCGCCTATTGGGGCGGCATGCAGACCGGCGGCGAGCGTGGCCTGGCCGACCTGAAACTGTTCGGCGGGATCGGCCTGATGGGCGGGGCCATGCTGCGCGATTTCGCCATCGTGGCGACGGCCTTTGAAGTGCAGGTGACCGAGGCACGCAAGGCCGGCATGATCGGCGCCATCTCGCTACTGCTGGGAACGGTGCTGCCGTTCATCGTCGGCGCCTGCGTTGCCTACGCCTTCGGTTACACCGATCCGGTGAGCGTCACCACCATCGGCGCGGGTGCCGTCACGTACATCGTCGGACCGGTGACCGGCGCGGCGCTGGGCGCAACCTCCGATGTGATGGCGCTGTCGATTGCGACGGGCCTCGTCAAGGCGATCCTGGTGATGGTCGGCACGCCGTTCGCGGCCAAGGCGCTCGGCCTGAACAACCCGCGCGCGGCCATGGTGTTCGGCGGATTGGCGGGTACGGTCAGCGGGGTGTCGGCGGGCCTGGCCGCCACGGATCGGCGGCTGGTGCCGTACGGCTCGCTCGTGGCGACGTTCCATACGGGCCTCGGCTGCCTGCTCGGACCGTCGATCCTGTTCCTGGCCACACAAGCGCTGCTGCGATGACACCCACGCCGCTGCGCGCGCACGACCTGCTGTGGCTGTCTGAAACACCTACAGCGACGGATGGCGCGCCCTTGCCGGACTGGGCCATTGCGGCCTGCCGGCAAGGCGCGCCAGTCGTGGTGCGACGCGCACCGCGCGGCACCGATGGCTCCGTGCCGGTCGGCCTGCGCGGTGGCGCACGGCATGAACGCTGCGCGGCGACGGCAGCTGCCAACAGCATCACGCGTGTCGTCTCGCCCGAGGCGCTGGCAACCCAAGCGGCCGCCATCGCACACGACGCGCCATTCGCGGCGCTGCGCACCTTGCGCGCGCTGGCGCCAGGACTCAACGCACTCGGCTGGGCGTGGGGACCGACGGGCGGCGCCGGCTTTGCGCTCGCCAGCGGGCTGCCTGTGCTGCATGCGGAGAGCGATCTCGACCTCGTTGTGCGCATGCCGCATGCGCCGTCGACTGCGCAACGCGATCAGCTCGTCTGCCTGTTGGGCGATACCGAGTGCCGCGTCGATTTGCAGATCGACACCGGCTGCGGCGGCTTCGCGTTACGCGACTGGCTGGCGTCGCCGCATCAAACGTTGCTCAAGACCGACCACGGCCCCCGGCTCGTCGCAGACCCATGGAGCGACGCGGCATGAGCTTCCTGTTCATGTTTCCCGGCCAGGGCAGCCAGCGCGCGGGCATGCTGCATGCGCTGCCTGATGACCCCGCTGTTGCGCAGACGTTGACCGAAGCCGGCGACGTGCTCGGCGTCGATCCGCTCACGCTCGATACCGCAGAGGCGTTGCGGTCGACGGTGGCCGTACAGCTTTGTCTCTTGATTGCCGGCGTGGCCGTGGCTCGCACACTGACTCGACAGGACGCAGGACCGGACATGGTGGCGGGCCTGTCCATTGGCGCGTGGCCTGCGGCAGTTGTCGCCGGCGTGCTGGAGTTCAGCGATGCGCTGCGCCTGGTGCGCCTGCGGGCTCAGCTCATGGAAGACGCTTACCCAAGCGGTTACGGCATGGTCGCCATCATCGGCCTCGCCGAACCGGAGGTCAGCGGCATCGTTGCGCAAGTCAGCACCACCGCCACGCCGGCCTATGTCGCGAACGTGAATGCGGAACGGCAGATCGTCGTGGCCGGCAACGACGCAGCGCTCGCGCGGGTCGCCGAGCGTGCGCTGTCCCACGGCGCATCGAAGGCGACGCGGTTGTGCATGGCGGTGCCGTCTCACTGCCCGTTGCTGGACGCGCAAGCCGCCGAGCTTGCGGCCGCCGCGGCAAAGGCCACCGCCCACGCGCCACAGGTCACCTACGTCAGCAGCAGCCGCGCGCGTGCGCTGTTTCGCGCCAATCTCATCGTCGAAGATCTCGCCTGGAACATGGCGCGGCCGGTGTTGTGGCACGACACGCTGCGGCATGCGCTGGAACGCGGCGCAAACATGGCGGTGGAGGTGCCGGGCGGCGGCGCTCTGGCGCGCCTGGCGCAAGGTGTGTTTGCCGCAGAGGCCGTGTTGGATGCGGGCGCCGGGCTGGATGCGGTGCGGGTGCGGATACGGCGCTGGGGGCGTGGCGACGGTAGATAACACCGTCCGGTCGTTCACAAGACGGGGCCTCAGTGCCCCGTTTTTTTATTCCGAGGCGGGTATACCCGATGTTGCAACCTGATTTGCGCACGCCGATACTTCGCAAACAGATTTGCATATTCATTCCAAGCGCAAATCTGCTTGCACAAAACCGGTGCATCCACTCTTCAAGGGGTCGCTCATGAAATTCGCTGCAAAACTGGTCGCGGCCGTGCTCGTCGCTGCATCCTTTGCTGGTCAGGCCGCGCGCGCTGAAACGCTGCTCGTCGCGTGCGATACGGCATTCGTGCCATTCGAGTTCAAGCAAGGCGATCAGTATGTCGGGTTCGACATCGACCTCTGGAAAGAGATCGCCAAGGACGCCAAGCTCGAATACAAGCTGCAGCCGATGGACTTCAACGGCATCCTTCCTGCGCTGCAGACACGCAATGTTGACGTTGCGCTGGCCGGCATCACCATCAAGGAAGAGCGCAAGAAGATCGTCGACTTTTCCGACGGCTACTACGACAGCGGCTTCACGCTCATGGTGCCGGTGGCCAGCACCATCAAGGGCCCCGAAGACCTGAAGGGCAAGTCGCTGGCCATCAAGACCGGCACGTCTGCTGCCGACTACGCCAAGGCAAACTTTGCCGGCACCGAGTTGCGCCAGTTCCCGAACATCGACAACGCCTACATGGAGTTGGCCACCGGCCGCGTGGACGCCGCCATGCACGACACGCCCAACGTGCTGTACTACATCCACACCGCCGGCAAGGGCCGTGTGAAGGCCGTGGGCCAGCAGATGATGGCGCAGCAATACGGCATCGCGTTCCCCAAGGGAAGCCCGCTGGTGCCCAAGGTCAATGCCGCGATTGCGAAGATCAAGGCCGACGGCCGTTACGCCGCGATCTACAAGAAGTGGTTCGGCACCGAGCCGGCCAAGCTTTGATGCGCGCGATGCAACCGGGGCTGGAGATCGTTCATGGAGTTTGATCTGTCGGTGGTCATCGATGCGCTGCCCGCGCTGATGCAGGGCGCGCGTCTGACGGTGTGGATCACGGTCATTGGCCTGATCGGCGGCGTGCTCACCGGGCTGCTGTTCGGCCTGATGCGCGCCTATGGCAACGCGCTGTGCCAGAAGATTGCCTTTGCCTACGTCGAATTCGTGCGCGGCACGCCCATCGTCGTGCAGGTGATGTTCATCTACTTTGCACTGCCGGTGCTGCTGCACATTCGTGTCGACGCGATGACTGCCGCAGTGGCGTCGATCATCGTCAACTCGGGTGCCTACATTGCCGAGATCGTGCGCGGTGCGTTCCTCTCGGTGCCGCGCGGGCTGAAGGAAGCGGGCTTGGCCCTCGGCATGCCGGCGTGGCGGGTGCTCGCCTTCGTGATCGGGCCGGTGGCGTTGCGGCGCATGACACCGTCACTGGGCAACCAGTTCATCGTCAGCCTGAAAGACACATCGCTGTTCATCGTGATCGGCGTGGGAGAACTCACCCGGCAAGGTCAGGAAATCATGGCGTCCAACTTCCGCGCGGTGGAAATCTGGACGGCCGTCGCCATCATCTACCTGTGCATGATCGGCACGCTCACCTTCGGGCTGCGCACGATGGAAAAGAGGATGCGGATGCTATGAGCACCAACAACCCGATCGTCCAATTCAAGCGCGTTACCAAGCGCTTCGGCCAGACCACCGTGCTCGATGGGGTGGACCTGAACATCGACACCGGAGAGGTTGTCGTACTGATCGGCCCCTCCGGTTCGGGCAAATCGACGCTCCTTCGCTGCATCAACGCGCTGGAGCAGATCGATGGCGGCGACCTGATCGTCGACGGCATCAGCGTGCTGGGCGGCGCCAAGAAGGTTCGCGAAATCCGCCAGGAAGCCGGCATGGTCTTCCAGCAGTTCAACCTGTTTCCGCAATTGACGGCACTGGAGAACGTGGCATTCGGCCCGCGGCAGGTGCGCGGCATGAGCAAGCCGGCGGCCGAAGCGCTGGCGCGCGAACTGCTCGCCAAGGTCGGACTGGCGGCGCGCGCCGGTCACTACCCGAGCGAATTGTCCGGCGGGCAGCAGCAGCGCGTGGCCATTGCGCGCGCGTTGGCCGTCAAACCCAAGCTGATGCTGTTTGACGAGCCAACGTCTGCGCTCGACCCCGAACTGCGGCAAGAGGTGCTGCGCGTGATGCAATCGCTTGCCGAAGAAGGCATGACGATGGTCGTCGTCACCCATGAGATGGCCTTTGCGCGCAAGGTCGGCACGCGTCTGATCTTCATGGAGCATGGGCACATTGCCGTCGACGGTCCGGCCGTGAACGTGCTAGACGCGCCGCCCAACCAGCGCCTGCGCGATTTTCTTCAACACGTCGAATGATTCCTGGCACATGCCGTCCTTAGCTTTTGTCGAGATTTCCGGCTCGCCCTTTGAAGCGGGCCAACAACTGGGCCGCTTTGGCGCCCCCGCCGTACACCAACACCTGCTGCAGACCGAAGCCTGGCAAAGCGTGATGCGCTGGCGCGGCAGCGCCATGGCCGATGCGATGGCCGCACGGGTGCGTGAGCGTTTTCCGCGCATCTGGGCAGAACTGCAAGGCCTGGCCGACGGCCTGCAACTGCCCTTCGACGATGTCTTCCTGTGGAACTGCCGCGGCGACGTCTGGGCGGCCACCAACGACGGCTGCACCACTGTGCAAATCCCCGGTGCGAGCCAACGGCAGATCGCGCATAACGAAGACGGCGACCCCGGGTTCGCCGGGCATTGCGCGATCGCCCAGTGCCGGATCGAGGGCAGCCCTGGATTTGCGGCCTTCGTCTATCCAGGCTCGTTGCCTGGGCACACCTTCGCCGTCACCGACGCTGGTCTGGCCATGACGGTCAACAACCTCCGCATGCGTGATGTGGAAACCGGGGCCGTGGCCGGCGTACCCCGCATGGTGCTGACGCGTGCGGTGCTCGATTGCACCGAGATCGACGACGCCATCGCACTGCTGAACCAGTCTCCGCGCGCAGGCGGCTTCCATCTCACGCTGGGCGCATGCAGGCATGCAGCACTCGTGAGTGTCGAGTTTGGCGCGCGCGGCTGCTCGGTACGCGAGATCACCGCGCCGTCGCTGCACGCCAACCATGCGATCCATCCGTCGATGCACGATGCGCCGCAGATCATCACCGGCTCCTCCGGACACCGTCAGGCGCGTGGCGATGCGTTGCTCGCACAGGCACGTACCGGCGGCCAGGCGATCGACCCGCTGGCCATCCTGGCCGATCAGGGCGATGCGGCACTCCCGATCTACCGCGCCGACCCAAACGATCCCGATAACGAGAACACGCTGGCCACGGCGCACATCACCATCCTGCCGGCTCACATAGAATGGGCGGTTTATGAACATCCCGGGAGCGCGCCCCGGTTTCGGATGGTCAATGGACACCAGCAAACAGAGGTCACGCCCGTCTCCCAGTAAGGCGGAGCAAGCGCAGGCCGCGCCGCCCCGCACCGTCGATGGCCTGCGCGAACTGCTGCTGCGCATCGGCCGCGACGAAGCCGACCTGTCGCTCGGCAGTAAGGCGCACACCGTACTGGCAAAGCTGATCGAGCGCCCGGAAGAAGTTGCCGTGCGCACCATCACCGACCTGGCGACATCGCTCGACATCAACGCGTCTACCTTGACGCGCTTGTCCACCAAGCTCGGCTACGCAGGGTTCGCCGATTTTCAGAACGTGTTCCGTGACAGCGTCGCGCAGCGCCATCGCCACTTCTACAGCCAGCAGGCTGAACGACTGGTGGCCGGCAAAAAGACGCGGGCGCAGACAAACACCTCACCCGAAGTCGAGACGGTTGCGCAGCTCGCGCATGAGTCCATCACGAACATCGAGCGTTGCCTGGCGCAGCTTTCTTCGACGGACTTGCACGAAGCCGCACACCTGCTGGCCAGCGGCCGGCGCGTGCGCATTCACGGCTTGCGGCAATTCAGTGCGTTGGCCAGCTTCCTCTGCTACGGCCTCGGGATGATCCGCGCAGATGTCGCGCTGCTCGATACGCAAGGCCTTGGCGTGGCGGAAGGCCTGGCGCAGTTGCAGCCCGGCGACGTGCTCGTCGTCACCAGCGTGGCGCCCTATACGCGCAGCGTTGCCGAAGCCGCTGCTGCGGCCAAACAGGCGGGCCTGGCGGTGATTGCGTTGACCGACACCCTCGCCTCGCCGTTGGTACCGCCCGCCGATCACGCCTTCCTGATCCCACACGACAGCAGCTTCTTCAGCAACAGCATGGGCGCCTATGTCGTGTTCTGCGAAGGGCTGCTGAATCTGGTCGCGACTCGGCTGGGCAAACGCTCGCTGCAAGCGCTGGAGCGGCGCGAGCGGTGGATTACGGCGCTCGGCATCGAAACGTCGCAATAAAAAACGGGGCACATGGCCCCGTTTCTTTTTGCCCATCGCCGCTTAGACGATTTCCCGCGTTTCCATGAACTGGATGTCCGGAAAGCGCTCCTGCGTCAGGCGCAGGTTTACCTGGCTCGGCGCCAGGTACACGTAGTCGCCGGCACCGTCCAGCGCCACGTTGTGGCCGGCCTTGTCGATCAGCTTGTCGATATCTTCCTGCTTGCCGCGCAGCCACCGGGCGGTGGAGCATTCGTGCGGTTCGAAGATGGCATCGACGCCGTATTCGTGCTCCAGGCGGTGCGCAACCACGTCGAACTGCAGGATACCCACGGCGCCCAGCACCAGGTCGTTCGATGCCAGCGGGCGGAACATCTGCGTGGCGCCTTCTTCGGCCAGCTGCTGCAAACCCTTCTGCAGTTGCTTCAGGCGCAGCGGGTTGTTCAGGCGCGCGCGACGGAAGAATTCCGGCGCAAACGACGGGATACCCGTGAACTTGAGCGCCTCGCCTTCCGTGAAGGCATCGCCCAAGCGGATCGTGCCGTGGTTGGGCACGCCGATGATGTCGCCGGCGAAGGCCTCTTCCGTGGTGTTGCGGTCCTGCGCCATGAAGGTGATGGCGTTGTTGATGGCAACCGTCTTGCCGGTCGACACCTGCAGCAGCTTCATGCCGCGCTCGAAGCGGCCCGAGCACACGCGCACAAACGCGATGCGGTCACGGTGCTTCGGGTCCATGTTGGCCTGGATCTTGAAGACGAAGCCGGTGAACTTCTCTTCCATCGGCTTGACTTCGCGCGTTTCGGTGGGGCGCGCCAGCGGCTCGGGCGACTGGTCGACCAGTGCATCGAGCAGCGACTGCACGCCGAAGTTGTTCACTGCCGAACCGAAATACACCGGGCACTGCTTGCCGGCCAGGAACGCCTCTTTGTCGAACGTGTGCGATGCACCGCGCACGAGTTCGATGTCGATGCGCAGTTCTTCCGCCTGCGAGCCCAGCACGCGATCCAGCTCCGGGTTGTCCAGACCTTGGATCAGGCCGGCGGTGGCGCCCTTCTCGCTGTCGGCGTTCGGGTCGAACAGCTGCACCGTGTCGTTGACCAGGTGATACACGCCCTTGAACGACTTGCCCATGCCGATGGGCCACGTCATCGGGGCGCACTGGATCTGCAGCACGCTTTCGATTTCATCGAGCAGCTCGATGGGCGCACGTCCTTCGCGGTCGAGCTTGTTGATGAACGTGAGGATGGGCGTGCTGCGCAGCCGGCAGACGTTGAGCAGCTTGATGGTCTGCGCTTCCACGCCGTTGACGGAGTCGATCACCATCACGGCGGAGTCGACGGCCGTGAGCGTGCGGTACGTGTCTTCCGAGAAGTCTTCGTGGCCCGGGGTGTCGAGCAGGTTGACGATGTAGTCGCCGCCATCGTTCCGGTACGGGAATTGCATCACCGAGGACGTGACGGAGATGCCGCGCTGCTTTTCCATCTCCATCCAGTCAGAGGTGGCGTGGCGGTTGGCTTTACGTGCGCGCACGGCGCCGGCCATCTGGATGGCGCCGCCGAACCACAGCAGTTTCTCGGTCAGCGTGGTTTTACCCGCATCCGGGTGGGCAATGATGGCGAACGTCCGGCGGCGCCGGATCTCCTGCTGCAGCGTACTCACGGGCAAAAAACCGAAAGGGAAGGAGTGAAAAATGCGGAGGGTTGCGCACGTGGCAAGTGCGCTGGCTGGCGGGTCATCCCGGCGGCCGATGGACTGCCCGAACGGCGTTGTCAATCCGGGGCAGCCGAGATTGTACGCGATCGGCGCCCTTGCTTAGGATCAACTGATCCGGGCGGCAAGCGCGGGAAACTCCCTAGGAACCGTCCCCCGGACGGAGGAGACCAACCCGTTGTGGGAATGCACTGACAACCCTTTCGGAGCAGGTGTTATCGAAGTTGTCATGAAGCTCCCGTATTGTGGAGTCCGTCGCGAAACCCGCCTTTGGGTACGCCGCGACATTGAAAGAAGCAAAGAAGCAAGGAGTCCAACATCGTGCGTAGTCGAATCCCTGTCGATCCGGCAGTGCAACGCATCCTCGAGACCACCCGCAAGGCGTGGCAACTCGACGAGCAAAGCGTGCGCGCGGCGCGTCAGCAGCGTGCCACCAATCGCCGCAAACGGATCAAGGCCCTGCCGCAGCAAAGCCTGCAGGCACTCGCCGCACTCGCCCTGCAAGCTGAAATCTGGGCCGTGCGCAAGACCGTGGTGACGGTCGGCTAGCCGCGCAGTTCCTCACCGTGTCGAGGGCCACAGTCGTGGCCCTTTTCTTTTGGCAGCGCGCAACGTTGGGGCATGGCGGTTGCTTGTCACGAGGGTGACGTTACCCAGCTCAGGAGGCCCACATGACCGAACTGAACCCGAAGTCGCCCGGCAGCAATGGCACGAACGGCGCGAACGGCACCAACGGTGCCACCGTCACCACGCTGCATCCGCAGATCGACCACACCGCACAGCGCGTGAAAGACGCGACCGCCGAGGGCATCGACCGGCTCGCGAGCGTCCTTTCAACCGCGCTCACGCAGTTCGACAAACGCACCGAGCAGTTGAAGAACTTGCACGCGAATGTCTCGGAGCAGGCGAGCGGCTCCGTGCGTCAGCATCCGGTCATTACGGTCGGCCTCGCCTTCGTCGCGGGGATGCTGCTGGAGCAGTTGACGCGGGATTGACCGACCTTACGCCGCCCTAGCGCCCGTCGCGCGGGGCGCTGGCGGTGCTGCCCGTCGTCGTCGCTCCATTGGACAGCGTGGCCGCCAGCGCCGGGTTGAGCAACGCCGCCTGCGCGGCGGCATGGGCCCGGCCCGCCGCTTCGTACTGACGGCTGCCGAACTGCAGCGCATATTGCCGCGTGACCAGCGCGCCAAAGAAGAAGATCTGCGCCGAGTAGTAAATCCACAGCATCAGCGCCACAACCGAGCCTGCCGCCCCGTAAGACGATGCCACCGCGCTGTTGCCGAGATACAGGCCGATGAGGTGCTTGCCCAGCGTGAAGAGCAGCGCCGTCACGACAGCACCGAGGGCGACGTCGCGCCACGCCACCCGCGTCTCCGGCAGCATTTTGAAGATGGTGCCGAACAGCAGCGCCACGACGGCAAACGAAAACGCCGACGACACCACCTGGGCCACCAGTAGCGCAATGCCCGAAGTGGAGCCCGACCACAAGGCGCCCCAGAAGCGCTCCACCACCGCCAGCGCCGCGTTGATGGTGAGCGACACCAGCAGCAGAAACGCCAGCACGAGGATCAGGCTGAATGACAGCAGTCGCGAGCGCAGCAAACCCCAGAGCCCCGGTTGCTGGCGTGGCGGAACGTCCCAAAGTTCATCGAGGCTGTCCTTGAGTTCGGAGAACGCCGTGGTGGCGCCCACCAACAACAGCACGACGGCAGTGACAGCCGCGAACAGGCCGTTGCCCGAGCGCCGGGTTGCAGCGAGCACAGCTTCCACGGCTGAGGCGCCCTGCGCGCCGACCAGTCCTTCGATCTGCCCAAAGATTTCGCCGCGCGCGGCCTGTTCGCCGAAGAACAAGCCCGCAATGGAGATCACGAGCACCAGCACCGGTGCCATCGAGAACAACGTGTAGAACGACAACGCCGCGCCCTTGCTCGCGGCGCGATGCGCAGACCACTGCTGCACTGCCCCGATCAGTACCTGGGCAGATCGCTTGAGCAGGGCGCGGTCGAAGCAGGCAGCCAGGCGCATGGAGGTTCCTTGCAAAGCGATGCGGCCAGCGCAATGCCGGCCTGGACCTTGAGCCTAGTCAGCGCACGGCGCGCGCGCAAGCGCGCGACCGTGGCCGCCGTCAAAGGGAGGCGTTGGCCCTCAGTCGTTACCGCCGCCCAGCAGCCGGCTGATGAGAAAGCCCGCGCCGAACGCCAGGCCAATCGTCGCAAGCGGATGCGAGCGCATGCATTCGGCCGCATCGCTCATGAGCCGCTGCTGTGAAGCGCGCAGTTGCTCGCGCTTGGCAGCCGCCTCGTCGAGCGCGGTGGCCGCAGCGTCGGCAGTGCGGTCGATGGCCTGTGCGGTGGTCGCCTTCACACGCTCGGCGGCTTGCGCCACGTCGCCGCGAATGAGGTTGCCGTTGGCATCGGATTTGGGAAAGGGATTGGTTTGAGACGGTTCCATCAGTCAGCGCTCCTGGAGTTGCATGGCATCGTGAGAGCCGGGTTGAAAGCTGTGCGCATCATCCCGGCGTCATCCTCTGCCCGCGACCAGACCCCAGATGAGGCTGACCACAAACAGCACCACGAAGATCATGAACAGAATCTTGGCGATGCTCGCTGCGCCGGCAGCGATGCCGCCAAACCCGAGCACGGCCGCAATCAGGGCGATGATGAAAAAGACGACTGCATAACGCAGCATGGTGACCTCCTGTGCAGTTGAGTGAGCTTGCCGCCATGGGGCGGATACCCCACGGGATCAGCAAGCCGCGTACCGCACCAGGAGGCCGGGCTATGCCTCGGTGGCATGCGCGCGGCCGGAACCAGCGCTGTTGCCCTCGCCGCCGTCCTCGCCGCTGCTGTTGCCGTATTCCTCAAGCCGGTTGTAAAGCGTCTTCAGGCTGATACCGAGCAGCTCGGCCGCACGCTTTTTCACACCCCCGCATTGCTCGAGCGTGGCAAGAATGAGCTTCTTGTCGGCGCTCGCCAGCGATGTGCCGACCGAAATCGTCAGCGTGGAACCCGACGTGGTCTGCGTGCTCGACACCTGCAGCGGCACGTTGGCGGTATCGATGCCGGCGTCGTCTGACAGGATGTATGCGCGCTGCACGTAGTTGCGCAGTTCGCGCACATTGCCCGGCCAGTGGTAGCTGCGCAGCGTCTCCATGGCGGGCGGCAGGAATGCCTTCTTGGTATTGCTCTGCGCGTTGAGCTGGTCGAGGAAATGCTGGGCCAGCAGCTCGACATCCTTGCCGCGCTCGCGCAGCGGCGGCAATTGCAGCGGAAACACGTTCAGGCGGTGATACAGGTCGGCGCGCAGCTTGCCGTCTGCCACGGCCTCTTCGGGGTCGCGGTTGGTGGCGGCAATCACGCGCACGTCGGAGTCGATCTCGCGGTTGGTGCCCACGCGCATGAATACGCCGGTTTCCAGCACGCGCAGCAGCTTCACCTGCAGCTCGATCGGCATCTCGGTAATTTCATCGAGGAACAGCGTGCCGCCGTTGGCGCGTTCGAAGTAGCCCTTGTGCTGGCGATCCGCGCCCGTGAAGCTGCCGCGCTCGTGGCCGAACATTTCCGACTCGATCAGGTTGGGCGAAATGGCGCCGCAGTTGACCGGCAGGAACGGCTGCTTGCGACGCAGGCTGAGGTCGTGAATGGTCTGCGCGGCCAGTTCCTTGCCGGTGCCCGACTCGCCGATGAGCAGCACAGTCGCCTCGGTGGGCGCCACGCGGCTGACCTGGTCGTACAGCGTCTGCATCGCTGTCGAGTTGCCGAGCATCTGGCCGAAGAGGCCCAGGCGCCGCAACTCGCCCCGCAGATTGCCGATCTCGGCTTTGAGATCGCCGGGGCGCGGAATGCGTGCCAGGACCGATTTCAAACGTTGGAAGTTGACCGGCTTGACGAGGTAGTCGGCCGCGCCCATGCGCAGCGCCTCGACGGCGGTTTCCACGCTGGCGTGGCCCGTCATGACGATGATCTCGGTGCCGGAGTGCGGCGCGATGTCTTCCATCAGATCCATGCCGTTGCCGTCAGGCAGGACAAGATCGATCAGCACGGCATCGGGGCTGTGACGCGACATCTGAATGCGCGCATCGCGCAGCGACCCGGCCAGCGCGGTGGTGAAGCCCTCGGCACCCACCAGCTCACCCAGAGCGGCGCGCGCGTTGGCATCGTCTTCGACAATCAGGATATGTGGCATCTCAATGTGGTTGGATGAGCCGGCATGTGCCGGCGGTCATGCATGGCGCGACGGTGCGCCTGGCTGCAGAACCGGCGGCAGGTGCAAAAAGTATTCCATCCAATACAACCTACGCAATCGCGCTTCAAAACCCGCATCGGCGCGGGGCGTCGGTAATTTTTACACGGGACCGTGCAAGAAATGGATCGAATACATCACTCCGGCGTCCGTCGCGGAAGGACATCGCAATCAGCATAGTTGAGATGGTCGGGCCGGCGCCACCCTCGGGCCGAAATGGACACTTCTCGCCGCATGAAAATGTGAAAGCCGCGCGGCATCTGCGTCTCAGGCCCGTTTCTTGTCAGCGTTTGGCCGACAGGATGGAAGAAACGTCAGCGCACGCCCGACATACAACGCGCTTCGGCGGCCCTGATAATGGCTCAACTTTTCAACACAATGTGACGGGATGACGACGTACCCAGCCTTCCGGAGACTGCATCGCTGAAGATGCAGCCGCTCGCCAGGACGTCCCCGTCGCGATCAACCACGAGGGAGCCATGTCCTTGAGCGAAGCCTTCGCCGACGAACGTGCCGTGACCGCCGGGCGCCTGAGCTATCCCCCTGCCCTGGCCGACTTTGACGACGCCGAGCGCGTAGCGCCCGACGTTGAAACGCCTCCTGCCCAACCTGTTGCCGAGCCGGATTTCGGCCACCTCTACGGCCGCTCGCCGGTCATGCGCGCGCTGTACGACCAGATCGGCAAGGTGTCCGGCACGCTGGCCACCGTGCTCATCATGGGCGAGTCGGGTACCGGCAAGGAGTTGATCGCGCGCACGGTGCACGACATGAGCCCGCGCGCCGACCAAGCCTTCATCGCCGTGAACTGCGGCGCCATCTCGCCCAACCTGATCGAATCGGAACTGTTCGGCCACGAAAAGGGCAGCTTTACCGGGGCTGCCCAGCGCCATATCGGTTACTTTGAACACGCCTGCGGCGGCACGATCTTCCTGGATGAAATCACCGAGATGCCGGTCGAGATGCAGGTGAAGCTGCTGCGCGTGCTCGAAACCGGCGTGTTCATGCGGGTGGGCGGCACCGAGCCGATCCAGACGCGCGCGCGCATCATCGCTGCCACCAACCGCAACCTGCTTGAGGCGGTCAGCGAAGGGGCCTTCCGCGAAGATCTGATGTACCGCCTGGCGGTGGTGCCGCTGCATGTGCCGCCGCTGCGCGATCGCGGCGACGACATCGAAGAACTGGCCCTGCACTTTCTCGCCCAGTTCAATGCCGCGCACCAGACCGACAAGGTGTTCTCGCGTCAGGCGCTGACGGCCCTGCGCAGCCAGACCTGGCCCGGCAATGTGCGTGAACTGCGCAACGCCGTGCAGCGCGGCTACATCCTCGGCGAGAAAACCGTCGAGCTTGCCACGCCGCTCGCTCCGGCGCGCGGCCCGGCGCGTCCGACGGTCAAGGAAGGTGTGCTGAGCCTGTCGGTGGGCGTGACACTGGCGGACGCGCAGCGGGCGATGATCCTCGCGACGCTGGAGCATTTTCACGGCGACAAGCGCCAGGCTGCCAAGACGCTCGGCGTGAGCCTGAAAACGCTGTACAACCGTCTCGACCTCTATCAAAGCACCGCAGCCGCCGCCATGGCGGCCTGACTGCGGCGCTTCTCCAAGCCTCAACCTGGTAACGCCGTACCCGTGCATCCGCGCTGAGGTTTAGCGCGGATGCGCGTGCGCGCGCTCGCCGGGATGCTCGTGGCGTCGGCGCTCCTGCGGTTCGGGCGCGGGCCGGCGCGGTGCCGGTTCGGTTTCCGCGCGGGCGCGCGGGCCCGTGCGGACGGCGGTGGTGAGTGTCATCGGCATGGCGAGCCCTTTTCTTTCAACGTTACTGACCTTGCTTTGAACTGCCGGGGTAGGAATTACCGGTCGTCGTGGCCGCGTCATTGCCGCCGGCCTGCACGCCCGAGTGCGACATGTCTCCCGCGCTGTTCGTGCCGCCCGGCACGGTGGACCCGGACTTCTTGTGGTGGCGATGCTTCTTGTGCGCCGGCTTGCTGGTATCGCTGCCGCCCGCCGCCGGTGCCGCTTCGCTGCCGGCCATCGGTGTATTGGCCGTGCGATCGGCCGTCGACGACGGCGGGTCGGTGCGCTTGCCCGGCGCCTTGGTCGGATTGCTGGATTCCTGGTTGTCGACCGGGGCGGCCGTCGTCTGGGCCATAGTGGTACCCATACCAAGGCTGAAGATTGCGCTGGCAAGCGCAGCGCTCAGGAAACGTGTTCGCATGTGGTTTCTCCTGGGATGTGATGCTCGATAAGAAGGCAATGGAAGCGCACGGCGGCGCGTCTCCCGCCTCCTACCGCAGCAACGCATGTACCCGCGCTGCCACCCGTCTGCCTGGGCCAGCGCACTACCTGCCCGGGCCCGCCCTGTCATGTGCCGGCAACACTGCGCATATAAAAACGACATGACCATGTAGAAACCGGCGTGCCCGCCGCCCGTAAAGCCTTGTGGCGACTGGGTTTGCTGACATGGCATACCCTTTGCATCGATGCGGTGACCTGTCGACGGCAATGTCGACGCCCACTCACCAAAGGAGGCAAGGCGAATGGTCAAGGCCGCTCTGGAAATGCGTGCGAAGCAGCATCTCGCGCTAACGCCGCGGCTGCAGCAGTCCGTCAAGCTGCTGCAGTTGTCTGCAACCGAATTTGCGCAGGAAATGCAAGAAGCGCTCGCAAGCAATCCGTTCCTGGAAGAAGTCGAGCAAGAAGCAGGTGCGCAACCTGATGTCGCGCGCACCGGCGACATTGCCACTCCTGCCGATCTGGACGGCGCCGCGGCCGACCACGCGCCTGTCGACGATGCCCCGCTGGAAACCACCACCAGCGCCATCGAGACCGACGCGACGCTGGCCGCATCGGAAGACTTTCCCACCGACTTCAGCACCTACTACAGCCACGGCGGCGCCCACCATGGCGACGGTGATGACAGCGACATCGGCGAATGGGTGCACTCCACGCCGAGCCTGCGCGAGCATCTGCATCAGGAGCTGCGCAGCTATCGCCTGTCTGAGCGCGACTGCCTGGTCGCACAGACGCTGATCGAAGCGCTGGACGACGACGGCTACCTGCGCCAGCTGCTTTCCGAACTGATCCCGCTGGCGCCGGTGGAACCGCCGCCGACCGAGAAGGAAATGCAGATTGCGCTGGCGCTCGTCCAGAGCCTGGATCCGCCGGGCGTGGCCGCGCGCGACCTTGCCGAATGCCTGCGCCTGCAGATCGAAGCGCGCCCCGCCGACACCGAAGCCGAAGAGCGCATCCAGGAAATCGCGCAGGACATCGTGCGCAGCCACCTGCCGCGTCTGGCCAAGCGCGAATTCACGCAGATGCGCCGTGCGCTCGGGTGTACGGAAGACGAGCTGCGCGAGGCCTGCGCACTGATCCGCATGCTGGACCCGCGCCCGGGGCTGCGCTTCTCGCAGGCGCATGCCGGCTACATCGTGCCGGACGTGATCGTCACCAAGATCAAGGGCAAATGGATTGCGCTGACGAACCCGGCGGTGGCGCCATGCGCGCGCATCAACAAGGTGTACGCCGAGCTGTTTGCGCAGACGCGCGGTCACCATCGCACGCCGCTGGCGCATCAGCTGCAGGAGGCGCGCTGGCTGATCCGCAACGCGCAGCAGCGCTTTGCCACCATCCAGCGCGTGGCCGAGGCGATCGTCGCGCATCAGAAGCACTTCCTCGAATACGGCGAGGTCGCCATGAAGCCGCTGGTGCTGCGTGACGTGGCCGAAGAACTCGGCCTGCACGAATCGACCATCTCGCGCGCCACAGGCAACAAGTACATGGCCACGCCGCGCGGCATCTTCGAATTCAAGTACTTCTTCTCGCGCCAGCTGGCGACCGACACGGGCGGCGCATGCTCGGCGGCCTCGGTGCGGGCGCTGCTCAAGGAGATGATCGAAGCCGAAGACGCGGACGCACCGCTCTCGGATGTGTCGCTCGCGAAGATGCTGGCCGAGCAGGGCGTGATCGTTGCGCGACGCACCGTCGCCAAGTATCGCGGGCTCATGCGCATTGCGCCGGCGGAAATGCGGCGCCAGGTCTGACCACCGTGCGCAAGCTGCCCACCGATCACTACCCGCATCGCCACGACGGCGATGCCACGGCCGCCTCGTTGCATCTGGCGGACGTGACGATGTTCTGGGCGGCGGAAAGCGGTGGCGTCAAACGCTACCTGCGCGCCAAGCACGACTTTCTGCGCTCCACGCACTGGCGGCACACGCTGGTTGTGCCGGGCACGGCGGACGACGCCAGCAACGAGGTCGCCGTGGTGCCGGGTGTGCCGCTGCCGCTCTCGCACGGCTATCGCATTCCGCTGCGCACGGGGCCTGCCATACGTGCACTGTGTGCGTTATCGCCGGACCTGATCGAAGCCGGCGACCCATATCGGTTGTCGTGGGCGGCGGTACATGCAGGCGCGCGGCTGCAGGTGCCCGTGGCGGCGTTCTATCACTCCGATCTGCCCGCCTTCTTCCGCCGGCTGGGTGGTCCGCCGGCCGAGCTGGCCGCAGCGGCGTATGCCCGCAAGCTGTATCCCCACTTCGATACGGTGTTCGTGCCCAGCCGCTACATCGCGCAGAAGGTGGCGGACCTGGGCGTGCAACGCATTGAACTGCAGCCGCTGGGCGTGGACACGCGCCTGTTCCACCCCGCACGGCGCTCGCTGCGCTGGCGCGAACAGCTCGACCTGCCGCGCGATGCGCGCGTGCTGCTCTACGTTGGCCGCTATGCGCCGGAGAAAAACCTGCACGTACTCTGCGACGCGGTGGACAAGCTCGACGACGGCAGCGTGCTCGTCACCATCGGCTCGGGCCCGACACCTCCGCGCGGCAAGAACGTGCGCGCGCTCGCTTATGAAGGCGATGCGCAGCACCTGGCCGCCGCCATGGCCAGTGCCGATGCCTTTGTGCATGCGGGCGATCAGGAGACCTTCGGCCTCGTCGCGTTGGAAGCGATGGCCAGCGGCGTGCCCGTCGTCACGTGCGCAGCCGGCGGCTTGAGCGAGCTCGTGGACGAGCACGTCGGCTATGCCGTGCCACGCTGCGTCGCTGACGATTTTGCGCAGGCGCTCCAGGCGCTGCGCCAACGAGACCCCGTGACGCTCGCGCACGCCGCGCGCCGCCATGCCATGCAATACGACTGGCGGGCCGTGTTGCCGCAGCTGCTGCACCGTTATCTCGCCCTACTCGGCCGCCAGACTGGCACCGCCGCTGAAACAACACTCCCGCCGGCTCGCGAACGCGTGCGTGCATCGCGCGGCCGGTAGTCCACACCGATCTGTCCATCATGTCGCGCTATCTCATCCTCGCCATGCACGATGTCACGCCGGCCACCTGGCCTGCGTGCAAGGTGTTGCTCTCCGCATTGGACGAGGTGGCGCGCGTACCCAAATCGCTGCTCGTCATTCCGAACTTCTATCGCGGCCCGACCGCCCGCAACAGCGAGCGCTTTTGCCGCGTTATGAGCGAATGCCTGGCGGAGGGCGATGAACTTGTACTGCACGGCTATGCGCATCTGGACGACCAACCTCCCGGGGGCCTGATCGACCAACTGATCCGCACGCGCTACACGGCCGGTGAAGGCGAGTTCTCTGCGATTCCGCTGGCAGCCGCGCGTGCGCGCATCGAAGCCGGCGCAGCATGGTTTGCCGCCAACGGCTGGCCGCTGCATGGCTTTGTCGCGCCGGCATGGCTGATGAACCCGGCCACGTGGGAAGCGCTCGACGGGCTGCCACTGCGCTACACGACCACGCTGCAGCGCTTTTACTTGCTGCACCCGCGCCGCCCGCTCAAGGCACCGTGCCTGACGTATAGCGTTCGCTCGCCGGCGCGCCGGCTGGTGTCTCGGTATTACCTGCGCTGGCTGGCACAGCGGCATGCCGACGCACCGCTGCTGCGCCTGGGATTGCATCCGGCCGACGCGGCCCATCCCGATGTCATTCGCCATTGGCAGGAGTTGCTTGCGGCATGCCTGGAGACGCGCACGCCCGTCACCAAGAATGGCTTTGCGCAGGTGTTGGCGCAGGCCTGGATGGGCGGCCCGGAGACCACCGTCACCGGGCAGGCGCAAACATCGTACTGAGCGCGGGCCTTAGAACAGCCACACCGACAATCCGCCGATCAGCATCCCAAGCCCGGCACCCGCGAGCACGTCGCTCGGGTAATGCAGGCCGAGCACGACGCGAGAAAGGGCGACCATGAGCGTGAATGGCACGAGCGCCAGCGCCATGCGCGGGTAATACGCCGCCATCACGATGCTGAACGACACCGCATGCAGCGTGTGGCCCGATGGAAAACTGAACTGATCGAGCACGCGCCCGCACAGGTGGATTTCTTCGCAGGAAAGATACGGGCGCGGGCGGCATACACCGCGCTTGAGCACGATGTAGATGATGAGCGAGAGCAGCCCCGTCAGGCCCATCTGCTTGGCGCATTCCCAGCCCGCTTCACCGCCCACCACGGGCAACGCCGCCATCAACGCATACCAGAGCATTCCGTCGCCGAGGCGGCTGACACCGCGATAGAAGCGCATCGCCGACGCATTGCCCGCCACATGATTGAGCGCCACGGCGAGCTGCCGATCACGCTCCCGCCAGCGCTTCCAGTCAGGCCAGGCGTGGGTCGCCATGGTAGGCCTCCCCGTTGGTGGCTGCATCGTGCACGGCGATGAGCGCGTCTTCAAAGCGCTCGAGCACGCGCGGCCAATCGAGCGTCTGCGCCGTCACGCGGGCTGCCTGACCCAAGCGTTGCCGCAAGCCAGCGTCCGTGGCAAGGGTGACGGCATGCCGCGTAAAGGACGCCGCATCACCAACGCGCGCGAGCAAGCCGTTTTCGCTGCTGCGCACGTGCATGCCCGCCGCAGCGGTGTCGAAGGCCACCACGGGCAAGCCACCCGCCATGGCTTCGACCACCACGTTGCCGAAGGTCTCCGTCACGCTCGGAAAGAGAAACAGGTCCGCCGATGCGTAGTGCGCCGCCAGTGCTTCGCCATGCTGGGTGCCGGCAAAGATGGCATCGGGGCAGCGCCTGCGCAGTGCGTTGCGCTGCGGACCATCGCCCACCATGACGAGGCGAGCCTGCGGCACGCGTTCGCGCACAGCATCAAACGCATCGAGCGCGACACCCAGGTTCTTTTCCAACGCCAAACGCCCGACCGTCAGCACGACCGGCGTATCGGCCGAGACGCCCCACTGCGTGCGCAATGCATCGCTGCGGGCCTGCGGTGTAAAGCGGTATGCATCGACGCCGCGGGTGCTGACGGTCAGGCGTTCGAAATCGAGTTCGCTCAACTGCCGCTGCAATTCGCGCGTGGGAACGAAGGTGCGGTCGGTGCGATTGTGAAAGGCGCGGAGATACGCGCGCACCAACGTCACGGCGCCCTCCCACGCGTAGTGGCGGCCGTACTCGTCAAAGCGCGTTCTGAAATCTGACGTGACCGGCACGCCGAGTTGCCGCGCGGCCCGAATGGCAGACCAGCCGAGCGGCCCTTCGGTGGCCACATGCACCAGCTCGGGCCCGTAGGTGCTCCAGGCGCGGAGCAACCGCCGGCGTGCGGGCAAGCCCATGCGCAAATCCGGATACAACGGAATCGGCACGCCGGGCACGCGCAACGTGTCGTCCGCAAGTGCAGGCTTGCCGGCGTCGATGGCGCTTTGGCGTGGACGCACCAGCATCACGTCGTGCCCGCGCGTCTGCAGGAACGCCACGGTGCGTGCGGCCGTGAGCGACACGCCGTTCAATTCCGGCGGCCAGGTTTCGGTCACATAAGCAATGCGCATGGATCGATCAACCTTTGTTTTCGTCGCGGCGGTGCGAGGGGGCGCCCGTCTGCCCTCGCTTGTGCGCGAGGTCGTCTGCGCTGCGATGCGCGACCTGGCGATCGCCATCGTCGCGGTTGGCCGCATGGCGGTCGCGCACGACGCGCTCGACGCCGGGGGTGTCGTGCAGATCGGTATCGAGCTGCCCGCTTTCGATGTCGCGTGCGGCCTGTTTGGCACTGCTGCGCGGTTCGGAACGCTGCTCTTCAAGATCCTGGTCGCGCTCGTGCGGCAGCCGCTTGGCCGCGCTCGACGCCGGCTCGTCGTGCTCGGCGTCGCCATGCATCTTGTCGATGCTTTGGATGTTTTGGCCCGCGCCGGCCGCACGCGGCGGGGTCGTGCCCGCCGGACGTTCGCCGCGCTGATGGGGGCCGCATAAGGCGGGGCGGAGTCGGTTCATGGCGCCCTCCTGCGGACGTGATCTGAATGCCTTGCGCACCGCAACCGACGTGCCCGCAACGCATCTGTACGCCGCGCCGCGGACGAGACCGGCATCACCGCTACACAACGGCGCGATGAAGACGCTGCAGCGCACCGACGTGTTCGCTTGCGTCGTGGCGTGATGGTTGCGTAAGGGTTACATGCGCGCTTGTAACGCTTGCTGCGCAAGGTGATCCAGAAGGAATCAGCGCACGCGCGGCGAGCGTCGCGTATGGCGGCCTCGCAGTCGATCGAGCAGCCGCTGCGATACGCCGGCCGGCGCGTCGGTCGTGCCCAGCAGCGTACCCAGCGGCCGCAGCCGGTCGACGTGATCGCATACGACCTTGATCATCGCCGTGATGGACGTTCCGAGCAGCAAGCCCCACAGGCCCCAGAGCCAGCCCCACAGCAGCAGGCCGATGTAGACGACGCACGGATCGAGCTTGGACGCCCGGCTCTGCAGCCACGTCACGAGCAGCGTGCCGACCAGCGTGGCCAGCAGCAGCGTGACGCCCGCCACCATCAGCGCATCCGACCATGCACCCATCTGCAGGTACGCGCCAATGCCACTGGCCACGGCAATCACCACCGAACCTAGGTACGGCACGAAGTGCAGCACGGCGGTCGCCAGGCCCCAGACCGCCGCGTCCTCCATGCCCAGCAGCACAAAGGCCACCGTGGTGAGGATGCCCAGCACGATGTTGGTCGCAAACAGCACCAGCAGCGAATACTGGATCTGCGTGCCGATAACCGCCATCATGCGCACCGCCCGCTTCTTCTCGCTCAATGTATTGCCCACCGCGCGCACCCATTTGCGCTTGAGCGCCTGGCCGGAAGCGAGCAGGAAGTAGACGAGAAACGAGACGACGACCAGTTGCCCCGCCAGCGCAAACAGATTGGCGGAGCCGGTCCATAGAAACTCGCGCAGCGGCAGCACGGGCTGCGTCGTGGGCGGCTCGGCCGGTGCCGCTGCCGGTGAACGCCTGGCGGGCGCGGGTGCCGGTTTTCCTTGCACGCCTTCGGCGGCATGCTCGAGCGCGACCGTGGCCTCGCGCACCTTGTCGAACGCGCCGCCCATGTGGCCACGCATACCGTCCACCGCCTGCGCCATGCGCTCAACCGCAACGGGAAGCCGGGCTGCCATGGCGGATACCCCGTCTTGCATCCCAAAGACGAGCACCGCACCACCGATCCACAGGCCCAGTACCACGATACCTGCAGCGATGGGGCGCGGCACATGGCAGCGCCGCAACCACACCACCACCGGATTCAACGCAAACGCGAGCACCACGCCCAAAGTGAACGGCACCAGAAACGCGCGCGCCCATTGCAGAAACACCAGCGTGCCGCCAATGGCGACGAGCACCATCGCCACGCGCCATGCAGGCTGCCGCAGCCCATCAAGCAGGCCGGCGTGCAGCGGTTCGGACGTAACGGAGGGGGGCGTCGGGTCGGCTGGCATGGCAGAGAAAGTGGTTCACCGTTCTCTGCGCAAAAGTTGTGCCCCGGGGCCGACTACGACGCCGTCGAAACCGGCATCGCCAGGGTGCGCAGCGTACGCACGAGGTCGTACGGCGATACGGGCTTGATGAGGTGTTCCTGGAACCCGGTGGCCAGCGCCCGGGCGCGGTCATGCGGCTGTGCAAAGGCGGTCAGCGCGATGGCCACCATCGGCGCTGCGCCCGCGGGCAGATGCTCGTGTTCCCAGGCGCGGATTCTCTGCAGGATCGCGTAGCCGTCTTCATCGGGCAGCGCGATGTCGCACACCACCACCTGCGGACGCCCTGCCTCACCGCGTGCAGCCCAGACATCGAGCAGCGCCATCGTCTCGTGGCCGGAACCCACGCTGCCGACTTCCGCGCCGACCTGCGTAAGCAGTGTGGCCAGCGCGTCGCGGGCGTCTTGCTGATCGTCGACCAGCAGCACACGCAGGCCCGCCAGTGACGGCAGCGGCCCCGTGCGCTCGGGGTCTTCGGCCAGCGGCGTAATGAGATCCGCGCCGGCATGCAGCGGCAGGTACACGGTAAATGTCGCGCCATGCTGGTCGCCTTCGCTGCGCGCATACACGCGGCCGCCGTGCAGTTCGGTCAGCCGCTTGACCAACGCCAGCCCCAGCCCAAGCCCGCCTGTGCGCCGCGTGTGCGCACCATCGGCCTGCCGGAACGGATCAAACAGATACGGCAAGAAGGCAGGTGCAATCCCGCGGCCGTTATCGCGCACGACAATGCGCGCGACCTCGCCCAACAGATCGGCCGACAGCCAGACGTCGCCGCCCTCCTGTGTGAACTTGATGGCGTTGGTCAGCAGGTTCCAGACGATCTGCTCGACACGATCGGCATCGCCGTCGATCTCGTGTTCGTTCACATCAATGGTGGTGTGCAGCGTGATGCCGCGTTCGGAGGCCAGCGTGTGCACGCTGTTGAGCGCGCCCTCCAGGGCGGTGCGCAGCGCGAACGGTGCGCGCGTCAGGCGCAGCTTGCCGCTCATCACACGCGTGGCGTCCAGCAGGTCTTCGATCAGGCGCACCTGCTGCTCGACGCCGGTCTTGATGCCCGCCAGCGCGCGCTGCATGAGCGGCGCGCCACCGGCCACCTGGCTTTCCAGGACGTAGGCCCAATTCTGAATGCCGTTGAGCGGCGATCGCAGTTCATGCGACACCACCGCCAGGAACTGGTCGCGGGCCAGTGCGGCGGCTTCCGCCTGGGCGCGCGCGGCCTGTTCGCGTAGCAACAGCGCGTCGCGCTCGCGCTCGGCCTCGGTGCGCTCGGTCACGTCATAGACGATCAGCAGCGCCGACTCCATCGCGCCGCTCCGATCGGCTTCCGGAATGACACGCGCGTTGTAGTGGGCAGTGCGCGGACGCCCGGCCTGCACGTCCAAATGCAGCGTGATCGTCTGCTCCTCGCCCGCGGCGAAGGCGCGGCGCGCCGCATCCTCCAGCGGATGCGCGATGTCAGCCGAGAGCGGCGAGGCCGCCAGCGTCTTGCCGATCATCACGGCAGGCGTCACGCCAAACGCTTCGGTGACGGCGCGATTGACATATACGCAGCGCAGTTCTCGATCGAGCCGGGCGATCACGTCGGGTGCGTTTTCGACCAGCGTCACGAATTCGCGCTGATGGCGAAAGCGCTCCTGCTCGGCGTCCTTGCGTTCGGTAATGTCTTCGACCACGCAGACGAGCGCTTGCACGCGGCCGTCCGGACCGCGCTGCGGCGAATACGCGGCATGCACGAAACGACGGCCCACACTGGCCGGATACGGCAACTCCATTTCGAACTCGACGCTCTGCCCCGAGAAGGCATCGTTCAGGTGCGACAGGACACGCGCATAAGCGGCCTCGCCCATCACCTCGCGCAGATGGCGCCCCAGCACGTCTTCAGACCCGAAGCCAAGGCGCTGTGCGTAAGCCCGGTTGGCAAAGCGCACGCGGTGCTCGGGGTCGATCTGCACGAGCGGAAACGGCACGCTTTCAGTCAGCCATTGCAGTTGGAATTCCGACTCGGCGAGCGCGGCCAGGGTCTGCTGGCCCTGCGTGACGTCTTCAACGAGGCCCACGGCGTGGGCGGGGACACCGTCGAGAGGGGGCACGAGAAAGCCGCGTTCGCGGACGCGGTATTCGCGTGCCTCGCCGTCATCGGAGCCAAGCAAGCGGTATTCGATCGCAAACGCCTGCCCCTGCGCCAGGGCGTCCCAGGCGGCACGCAGCGCGACATGATCGTCCGCATGCACATGGGCAAGCCAGCGGTCACGGACACCGCACAAGGCGTCGGCCTGCACGCCCCACGTCTGCGCACCGGCGCTCACGTGCAAGCGTGTTCCCGTCAGCGGATCGTCTACCCAGAACACATCAACCTGCTTCGTGGCGGCCAGTGCAGCACGCGTCTCGCGCGCCGCGCGCACGGGTGCCGACCAGCCCGTTACGGATTCACTCATTGCGCCCTTCGTTAGCAGTTTTCATTCCTGAGGCCGCCGTCGAAAAAAAATGCGGTGCCGTAGCACCGCATCATAGGGCGATAAGCGACGTTACTGCGAGGGCAATTCGGAGGCCGTCTGGGAAGCGCCATTGGCCTGGGCCACCAGCACGCGAATCGCGTTCGGCGTAACGGCACCCACGCCCCCCGCCGGCAGCGTCGTGATCAGCCAGTCGGCGTTGTTGCCCAGGCTGAACGGCTGCGAGGTGAAGATGATGTTCTTCGTACCCGCCGTCGCCACGCGCACTTGGTACGTGCCGCCATCGACATAGATCGAATCCTGCGTGCTGGCCGGCGATGCGCCCCCATAGGCGGCACCGCTCATGGTCGGTGCGATGGCGGAAAGATCGACGTTCGGCGCAGTCACGTAGACGTCGACGTTGGGCGCGTTGTACGAAGCGTTGAAGGCACGCACGCGCGCCTTGTCCGACAGGATCGACTTGTTGTACGGATCATCGATCAGCGCGAGGCTCGTGGCCGAACCGTTGGCGCCCACGATGGCCAGCGCCGTATAGCGGTGGCCGTTGGCCGGCGTGAATCCGGTTGAGGCCAACGGCGTACTGCTGCCCGTGTTGGACACCGTGGCCGTGCTGGCCGTCGCGTCGATGCCGAAGTAGTTGCTGACGTTCTTGAACGCGACATTCGAGATCTTCGTGGTGCCGTTCACCCCGAAATCGACGTTGCCGATGAACGGGTTCGCGTGCACCGTGCGGTACTGCGGCGCGCTGGTGCCGATGATCTGGCCGATGTCATTGTCACCGCCACCGCACCCCGCCAATACACCTAACGAACCCAGCGCCAACACGGCGACGATCTTCCTGATCTGTATCTTCATCTTGCACCTCGGAGGGAGAGTCTTTTCATGAATCGGGCCGCATGCATCGCACGCCCATGGTCGTTGTTGTCGACTTGCGGAGCTGAAGATAAGCGCGCACATTCCGCGCGCCTATCGAACCGGTTCCGATCGTTTTGTCGGAGGCGTCCGACACACGAAGCGACGTTCCCGCATTGAGCATGGCACGTGCCCATCGCGCTTGAAGACTTCCTCGAATCGGCACGCACGGCCGCCTGCGAGTACGGATCGCTATACTTGCGCGATCTGTTTTTTCTTTGTGCGCCACACCCGCTTCGCATGCTCGAACCACGCCCCGCCGACGCCGCGCCTCGTCCCGACAACGCCGCTTCCCAGGCCGCTCTGCAGGCATTCGCCCAAGAGCGCGAGCGCGTGCAGGCATGGCTTGCGGCAAGGGCTTCAGGCGCGCGCGCGGTGAGTGCCTCCACGCTGTCGCAGTACCGCGTGGAAGCCGAGCGCGTGTGCTGGTATGCGCGCACCGTCGGTAAGCCGATCGCAAGCTGGCAGCGCGACGACGCATCGGCCTATCTGCGCTTTTTGCAAGAACCGCCTGCATGGGCGGTCAGCGCGCGCGGCACCGAACGTGACGATGCCAACTGGACGCCGCTGCGTGGTCCGCTCTCGGCACGTTCCGCGCGGCAAAGCAGCATCATCGCGGCGAACCTCTGCGGCTGGCTGCTGCGCACGGGCTATCTGCGCGCGAACCCGTTTCTCGATGACGATGCGATCGTCATTACCGTACCGGTGCCGAATGCGCGCGCGCCCAGAGCGCTCGCAACGTCCAACGTGGACACCGCACTGGGCGCGTCGGATATGGCATTGGTGATCGACGCCGTGCGGGCGCGCGTGGCCCTTGGCCGGGAAGCGCGCTTGCGCCAGGCGCGCGATCACTTTCTCGCCGTGCTACTCGCCCAGGCGGGCATGCGTGTGTCGGAACTGGTGAGCGCGCGGATGGGTGACGTGGCGCTCCACGCCGTGCCGGCCTCGCACGCAACAGCCGACGCACAGCTGCCGGCATCGGTCTGGCTTCTGGCGGTCGGCACGGGCCGCGCGCAGCGCTGGCTGCCATGCGATGCGCTGATGTCTGCACTGCGTGAGTACCGCACGGCTTTCGGCCTGTCGCCACTGCCGCTGCCGGACGAGGCCACGCCGCTGCTGCTGTCGGTGCGCAAGCGTTCGCCGCGACGCGCAGACGGCACCATCATCGACTCGCCCGCCCTGCGCCGCGACTTCGGCGAACGCAAGGGCATCGCCTCGCGTTCGCAACTCCTGCTCATCGTCAAGGCCATGCTGGGCGAAGCCGCTGAATACGCCCGCGCCATCGGCCACGCCGACGCGGCTGTGCGCCTCGAGAATGCCTCACTGCGCAGCGTGCGCGGTGCCCATTTGCGCGAGCGGCTTGCCACCGGTGAGCCGGCAGCCGACGTTGCGCACGCGCTCGGCCTTGCGGCGCTGCCGAGCGTCGCGGTGCGTGCGCGCGAAGCCGATCTGGCCGCCAGCATTGCCGACGCCGCCCACAAACTGGCCGTGCCGTCCACCTGACATTCCTCCACACATCGCGCAGAAACGGGTACGCCCTGCTCGCGTGGGCGCCGCATCAACGCATTGTCGAAACCAATTGTCGGCGCGATTTGCGCGACAGTTGTCGCTTACCTCGTCCGCAGAATTGGGTACGCTTTGCCGTTGAATCGTCGACGGCAGCACGCAGAAACGGGTACGCTCGCCTGCGCAATCGCACGCAGAAATGGGTACGCTTCGGCGCAAATGCCCAAAGAAAAAACGCGGACCTGAAAGTCCGCGTTCGTTGTGGCTCGCTTCAAGGCCCGGCGCTCAGTGCCCGCCGGACAGATAGAAGAAGCGGAACAGGAACACCGCCGAGATGATCCACACGATGACCGGCACCTCCCGCATGCGGCCCGTGAACAGCTTCAGGCCCGCGTAGGTGATGAAGCCGAACGCGACGCCATTGGCGATCGAATACGTGAACGGCATCATCAGGGCTGTCAGCACAGCAGGCACGGCCTCGGTGGTGTCTTCCCAGTTCAGGTCGACCAGCTCGCGCAACATCAGGCACGACACATACAGCAGCGCCGGCGCCGTCGCATAGGCCGGCACCACGCCCGCCAGCGGCGAGAAGAACAGACACAGCAGGAAGAGCGCGGCCACCGTCAGCGCAGTCAGCCCCGTTCGGCCGCCCGCCTGCACACCCGAAGCGCTCTCGATATAGGCGGTGGTCGACGACGTGCCCAGCAGCGAGCCCGCCATGATGGCCGTGCTGTCCGCCAGCAGCGCCTTGTTCAAGCGATCCATCTTGCCTTGCTTGAGCAGGCCCGCGCGGTTGGCCACGCCCATCAGCGTGCCGGTCGCGTCAAACAGCTCCACCAGGAAGAACACGAGCACGACGTTCAGGATGCCGACCGACAGCGCACCCATGATGTCGAGCTGCATCAGCGTGGGCGCAAGCGACGGCGGCATCGACACCACACCGTGGAACGTATTGCCGGCAAAGAAGAAGCTCGCAGCCGTCACGGCCAGAATGCCGATCAGGATGGCGCCCTTCACGCGCAGGTGGTCCAGCGCCACGATCACAAAGAAGCCGATCACCGCCAGGATGACCGACGGCTGGTGCACATCGCCCAGCGTCACGAGCGTCGCCGGATTCCCGACGATCAGCCCTGCGCCCCGCAGCGACACGATGCCCAGGAACAGCCCGATGCCGGCCGTGATCGCCACGCGAATCGAATGCGGGATGCCGTTGACGATCATCTCGCGAATGCGAAACACGCTCACCAGCAGGAACAGGCAGCCGGAAATGAACACCGCGCCCAGCGCCGCCTGCCACGTAAAGCCCATGCCCTTGACCACCGCATACGCAAAGTAGGCGTTCAGGCCCATGCCCGGCGCCATCGCGATCGGGTAGTTCGCGTACATCCCCATGATGATGGTGCCGATCGCCGCGGCAATGCAGGTGGCGACAAACACTGCGTTGTGCGGCATGCCGGCGTCGGCCAGGATGTTCGGGTTGACGAAGATGATGTACGCCATCGTGAGGAACGTTGTCAGCCCCGCAAGCACTTCCGTGCGGACGTTGGTCTGGTGTTCCTCGAGCTTGAAGGTGCGGGCAATCCAGGTCATTCAGGTTGTCTCCTCTTGTTGTGAAGTGTCATCGCTGGCTGGCGCTGTCCTGCGCCCCGCTCCCCCGATGCACGCCCGCCATGGGGCGAGGCTACTCTTAGCAAGATTCCGGCGCCCGCAGGCGGCACGGTTGAAATACGGTTCATGCGAATCGAATGATGGAAAACGCGCCAACCAAGTGCCAGGCCGGCGCGCGGGATGCGCATCATGCCCGAAACACCATGGGCGTGCACGCCCTCGGTAGCGCGCGCCGCCTGGGCCAGGGGAGGTCGACGCCTCTCGAGCAACCGTACCCGTTTCTGCGAAAGCCCGAAACGACGCGGCCTGCGCAGCGATTGGCGTACTCATTTCTGCGCGTGCCTTCGCAGAAACGGGTACACATTCCCGAATATCCGAGCGCGCAGGATGACACAGCGACGGCGTACCTGTTTCTGCGGACCAGCGGAGAGTTGGCCGTACCCGTTTCTGCGCATCATTGCGCGCGCCGCACGGCGCAACGCGAACCCGTTTCTGCGTAAAGACCTGGGTTGAGGCGTACCCGTTTCTGCGAGCGCTTACGCAGAAACAGGTACGCTCCTTTTGCAGGCTGCTACGCCAAGCCCTTGGCTGATAAGGCTTTTTACCCGCAGAAACAGGTACGGTGGCCTGCGATCAAGGGCCCGAAGTATCGGCAAACCAACCCTGTCGCCCAGGTTTCAGCGATGAAAGTTGTGAATCTTCCCGTCGTACTGAAGCCCGGAGCAATGTACCCATGCGCGGACCGCCCAGAGGATGGGCGCAGAAACGGGTACGCATGAAGACTGGGATAGCGCTTTCGAAGCGTGTGCTTGCTTTCAAGGGAAATCCTGCAACAAAAAGAAGTACGGAAATGGCAGAAGCGATTGCGCACGCAGATTCGGGTACGCACGCGCACGCTGAAACTGCGCTGGCGTACGCAGAAACAGGTTCGCTTTAGTGGCGATCAACCGCCCAGGGCTTCGAAAATCGGCAAATCGAGCGCAGAAACGGGTACGCAGACGAAAAAACGCATCGAATTGAGCCGGCGCGCGCCGGTTTTCTGTGGATAACACTGTGGACAACACGATGTTGTCCCCGCAGATTCCGGTACGCCCATTGCGCAGAAGCGGGTACGGTTTTGCGCAGAAGCGGGTACGCCATCGCGCAGAATCTGGTTCGCTCCTTCGCAGAATCTGGTTCGGTTTACCCCTCTGGACCCAGTACTGACAAGGGTTTGCGGGCCGCGTATACGGTTTACCTGTAGTAAACGTAGAAGGTATATATGGCTTGTAGTGAGGAAAGGTCTTCCGTGGACAACCTTGACGGTTGCCCACCGATGCCCTTCCCGCGACAACGAGCAAAATTCAGAAAACGTACCCAATTCTGCGTGACAAGCCGAAGGCGTTTTAGTACAAAGGCTCTGAACAAATCTTGCCCACCATGGTCACCAAACGCCTCACACCCAATGGGAAACCGGACGACGATTCGCCCGGCCGCATCATCGTCCCCTCGGGAGGGCAAGTCATTGCCGCGCCGGAGAAATTTCAGCGTCTGTTCGACGAGGCGCAGGCAATGGAACGCGAAGATGCCTGGCAAAGCGGCGAGGTCGGGTTTCTTAGCCGCGCGAGCGTGCAGGTCACCCTCCCCTATCGCGCGCCCAAAGGCGCACCGCCCGTCTGGACGCGTTCCAGCGGCAACATCTCGCTGATGATCCAGCCAGGCTACTTCACGCAGCAGCGTTCGGAGCGGGCCAGCAATGGGCGGCAGCGCATCGTCTCTGAAACCGTTTCCTTCGGCTATCCCTATGGCTCGTACCCGCGCCTGATGCTGGCCTGGATCGGCAAGGAGATCATGGCCAAGAAAAAGCGCGGCGAGTTCCAGGGCACGGTGGAAGATCGACGCATTTCGCTGGGTAACTCGTTGTCCGAGTTCATGTACAACTTGGGCATCCCGATGGCCACCGGCGGCAAGCGGGGCACCATGACGTTGGTGCGCCAGCAGATGATTCGTCTGTTCTCGGCCACGATTGCCATCGTGCAGAACAAGTCGGCACCGAGCAGCCAGAATCAGAACCAGGAACCGCTATCGATCGATCGCATCGGTTACCTGCTGGCCGATCAACTGTCGACCTGGTGGGATCCGATGCAGCCGGGTCAAGGTTCGATGTTCGAGAGCTTTGTGGTGCTGTCCGAGCCGTTCTTCAACGAGCTGGTGAATCGGCCGGTGCCGGTGGACATGCGTGCATTGAAGGCGCTCAAGCAGTCGCCGTTTGCACTGGATGTGTATTCGTGGCTCACCTACCGCTTCTTTACGATCCAGAAGCGTACAGAGATTCCTTGGGAAGCACTGCAGATGCAGTTCGGTACCGAGACCGAAAGCGAGCGGAAATTCCGTGCACTGTTCCGCAAGGCGCTGAAGGATGTGCTGGTTGTCTATCCGGACGCCAAGGTGGATGCTGACTCTTCCAAGGCCCTGATTCTGCAGCCTTCGCGTACCAGCGTGCGGAAATTGGCCTGAAGCTCGGCGGGTGTGACAGGCAAAAAGAAAGGGGAGCAGAAGCTCCCCTTTTTTCATCTCAGGCGATCAGCCTGAAACTTATTCCGGCTTGATCGCCGAGGCTTGCAGACCCTTCGGGCCTTGCTTCACCTCGAAGGTGACCTTCTGGCCGTCCTTCAGGGTCTTGAAGCCCGAACCCTGAATTTCGGAGAAGTGCGCGAACAGATCTGCGCCGCCGCCGTCCGGAGTGATGAAGCCGAAGCCTTTGGTTTCGTTAAACCATTTGACAGTACCCGTGGCCATGCAAAAATTCCTTTAAAAAACAAAAAACACGTCGTCCAGCCGATCCGGACATCGCACGAAGAACCGGCTGATTCCGAATCTTGCGTAGACAAAGTCTTCAGACGACTGTCTAAGCATCATAACGAGTTTGGGGCAGAGTGTCGATGGGCGGCATTTTTCCGAAATGTCGCTTTTATGCATCTCACTGGTAAACACCTAGGAAGCCTGTAAATGCAGGGTTGAATGCATGTAGTTATGCGCTAAAGACCGCATTTACATCTCAATTTAAGTGCATTGAAAACCGCGCGGCCCACGCTTTCTGTGTGCGGCCTTTTCGATGAAATTTGTATGAATTGAATTTTATCGATCTTGTGTTTTCTTGCCGTCTTCCCTAAGATGAGCGCTGCTGACTTTCAGCGCTGAAAGTGGAGGGCCAGTGAGCGCCAAGATCGTAACGGTATTCAATCAGAAGGGCGGCTGCGGCAAGACCACGGTCAGCATGCATATCGCAGGCACCCTCGGTTTGCGCGGTAATAAAACGCTGCTCGTCGATATGGACGAGCAAGGGACCGCCACACGGTGGGCCGCGCAGGCTCCGGAAGAGAAGCCCTTCCCGGCTTCGGTCATCGGTCTGGCGCCTTCTGGAGGCGCCATGCATCGCGAGGTCCGCAAATTTGTGGCGGACTACGATTACATCGTTGTGGATTGCCCCCCGGCGGTTCACTCGCCGTCGTCGTCCAGCGCGTTGTTGATCTCCGACATTGCCCTCATCCCTGTTGTGCCTTCCCCGCCTGACCTCTGGGCTGCCGTGGCCGCCAAAGCCCTGGCTCAGCAGGCTCAGGTCACCAATGAGACGTTGCGTATTCGTGTGCTGGCAAACATGGTCCAGCGGCGTGTCTCGCTCGCCAAGCAAGCAATTGAAATTCTTGGTGATGATGGTGATATTCCTTTGATGGATTCCATGATCGGTTCCCGCTCGGCGTTTCGGGAGTGCCAGGCGATCGGTGCCACGGTGCACGGGGTGTCCGGCGCCCGGGAAGCGATTAATGAAGTCGACATCTTGATCGACGAGGTGTTGCAGTTGTTGCAGGAGGAACGTGTATGAGCGCGAAGTTGAAATCGCTCAAGGACGGCATGCTGGCTGGCATCGCCGCGGAAAAGACCAAGGCGGCACCGGTGGACCGCTTTGCGTTGGCGGAAAAGGCGATCACATCGCATCCGCGCGGCCTGTTGGGGCAACCCGCGCCCGCTCCCGCTTTCAGCGCGGAAAGTCCGGCCGCTTCGAATGCTTCCGAACGTCGTGTCATCAAGATCCCGCTTGAGCGGCTGCAGGAGAATCCGCTCAACGCTCGCCGTATCTACGATCCGCAGATCGTTCAGGAGCGCGCTGCCTCCATCGCCACGCACGGTCAGCAAACGCCAGGGTTGGCGGCTCCGGACCCAGCGCGCCCCGGCTGGTACGTCCTGATCGACGGCCACTACCGTAAGCGCGCCTTGGCTGCCGCCGGCAAGGCCGAGATGGACTGCTTCATCGAAGACGGCCTGTCCGACATCGATTTCTACCGTCTCTCCTTCGTCCTCAACGAGCAGCGCTCCGGCCAGTCCGTACTGGACAACGCGATCGCGTGGCGTCAGCTGCTGGACGAAGGAAAAGTTAAAAAAGAAGAAGATATTTGTGAAATTACTGGCGTATCTGCCGGCACGGTCAACAAGACCCTCGCCTTGCTGAAGCTGCCGGAGTCCGTGCTCGAAGTGATGAAGGAGCGGCCGGCCGGAATCGGCATCGCCACCGGTTATGAGTTGACCCTGTATTTCAAGAGCGCCGGCGAAGACCGCACGCGGGAGTTGGTACACCGTGTGTTGGAAGAAGGGCTTTCGAGCCGCGATGTGGAGCAGATCCGCAAGGTGGCTCAGGAAGGACGCACTCGCAAGGTGAAGGAAGTCAGCCGCCAGTACAAGATCCGTAGCGCTGAAGGTGATCTACTCGGCACAATCAAGGAATGGGACTCCGGCCGCGTCATGCTTGATGTCAAGCTCGGCGATCGTGGTGCACGCGAGTCGCTGGTTGAAGCGCTGAAAAGCCGGTTTGGTCTGGACGTCGCTCTACTGTAGTTCTCCCGCAGACATGCTGAAGAGCGCCCGCAAGGGCGCTTTTTTTTCCCCTTTTTCTTGCGCTGTAGGGCCGCAGCGCCCGGGGCGTACCCGTTTCTGCGTTCTCTGTGCGGCGCTCCGCTCATAACGCCCCCAGCTGCCTCCCGCGTCGCCAAATCGTTGCAGAAAAGATCTGTTCGGTGGGCTGCAGGGGCCGTTCCCATTGCGGAACGGTACTACAAATATAAAGTAGCTATATTCAAATAATGACGTGTTGCAAAAGTACTTTGATGTTTTTAACCCTTTATGTACACTATAAATACACCTGATTAACCCCATGGCGCGACCCGGCCTCCATTTCTCTGCAGAGCAGCAGCAGCGGATCGTTGAAGCGATCCAGCGGCTGGATATTGCGTTCCCGCATGACAACGCGGTGTTCCTGGACGAGGTCATCGAAGCCGTTCAAGCGGTGACGCGCCGCATCTATGGCGTTCGACGATATGTGCAGTGGTTGGCGGAGGCGGGCGTACGCCGACGTCCGAGCAATACGACGCTGCAGAAAGCCGTGGATCGGGCGCACGGCCGCAACCCGGCCCCAAACAGCATCGCGGCAGATGCAGTGGAGCCGTGGCCGATTCCATTGCACGCAGAAACGGGTACGCTTTCTGCGCGCGACGAGCGTAATCGCATCGCCTCACGCGCCATTGGCGCCCCCGGTGCAGGCGCCGAATGGATGGAAGCGCGCATTCGCGCCGAGGTCGCAGAGCGCGCGCTCGAACACGAAGCCGCCCGCAATCGGCAGTTGCAGGCCGCCATGGCCGACTTGGAGCGGCGTCTTGGCGAGGCGCTCGCGACGGCGCCGGCCGTGCCGCCCAAGTTGACGGATGCAACGCTCGAGCGCCTTGAGCAGACCATAGAGACCGTCACCCGCCTCGAGGGCGCGGCCAGCGCACTGGCGGGTACAGAGCGCTTTCTGCGCCTGCAGAACGATGCTGTGCGCCAGCAAACGCAAAACGAAGCCGATCAACTGCGCCAGCGCATCCGCACGCTCGAGGCGGAAGTCGCGCAGCTGAACGCCCAGATCGATGCTTACCGACGGACGGCAGAGCGCGCGGCCCCGGTCTCGCGCGGCTGGGTCAAACCATCTTCCTGATGTTCTGATGCGCCGTTAGCGGGCGCTTACTGGTCTGCACAGGGTCAATATCTCAAAGACAGGCACGCAGAATTGGGTACGCTTTTCAACTTTCGGCGCTGAAAGTTCGTGTGACGGAGTTGCAACCCGTTGTAGGAAAGGCGTCGAGCCAGAGGTACTAAGCCGCCTCGCTCCGCCTCAGAACACGCGCAAGCCAAGCTCCCACGCGCTGGCGGGCACTGGCATATGACTTGCTCATGACGCTACGTCCCACCAATGGAGTTGTCATGAACGAGAAGATCACCAAGGCCGTGTTTCCCGTGGCGGGGCTCGGTACGCGCTTTCTCCCCGCCACCAAGGCCAGCCCGAAAGAGATGCTGCCCGTCGTTGATAAACCGCTGATCCAATATGCGGTGGAAGAGGCGGCCGCTGCGGGTATCACGGAAATGATCTTCATCACGGGCCGCGCCAAGCGGGCGATCGAAGATCATTTCGACAAGGCGTACGAACTCGAAACCGAACTGGCGGCCAAGAACAAGCAGGCGCTGCTGGAGATGGTGCAGTCCATCAAGCCGGCCGGCGTCGAGTGTTTCTATGTGCGCCAGCCCGAGACGCTGGGCCTCGGCCACGCGGTGCTGTGCGCGCAGAAACTGGTACGCGACGAACCCTTCGCCGTGATCCTGGCGGATGACCTGCTGGACAACCAGCCGCCTGTCATGCAGCAGATGACGGAGCTTTACGATCATTACCGTTGCTCCATCGTGGGCGTCGAAACGATTGCGCCGGAAGCCTCGCGTTCGTATGGCGTGGTGGCGGGCCGTGAATGGGATGACCGCCTCGTCAAGCTCGACGGCATCGTCGAGAAGCCGGCCCCGAAGGACGCACCGTCGAACCTGGGCGTGGTCGGCCGTTACATCCTGACGCCGCGCATCTTCGATCATCTGCGCAATTTGAAGCCGGGCGCCGGCGGCGAACTGCAATTGACCGACGCCATCCAGAGCCTGCTGGCTGAAGAGCAGATCCTGGCTTATCGCTATCGCGGTCAGCGTTTCGATTGCGGCAGCAAGTTCGGTTACCTGCAGGCCACCGTCGAGTTTGCCCTGCGCCATCCGGAAGTGCGTGCTGACTTTGAGGCGTACTTGCATGACCGCCTGGGCCTGGCCCAAACACATCGGGATGTTTCTGCCGAGATGGATCCGTTGGTCCGCGACACCATTCCGCTGAGCGTGGCCGCCTGAGCCTCGCCTCCCCCTTTCTCAGAATCGGTCGTGCGGGTTTCCGCACAGGTTGCCCCGGTCGATTCTGAGAAACCGCACACTCCTCCCGTCGTCCACTGTTCCGTCGATTTCCCGCAAGGCCTTGTGCCATGGGCATTTGCGGCGCATCGGCGCGTCTGCTTTTTGCATGGAATGCTTCTTGAGTAAGAGCGATCACCCATAAACCGGCGGACCGCTCGGACCTCGCGCACGCAGCCAAGTGTGCCGACATGTCACAAGCAAAGGTCGCCGCCAACGCTCCAAGGAGACACCATGACGCAGCCTCAGGCTGGCGCGGTCACGGGCGAGTTGTCGCCCACGCACGCCCCCACCAAAGACACTCCCGCAGATGTTCGCCGCCGTCTGCGTTCCATCTTTTCCGGTTCGGTTGGCAATCTGGTCGAGTGGTACGACTGGTATGTCTACTCGGCGTTTGCGCTGTACTTTGCCAAGTCGTTCTTCCCCAAGGGCGACCAGACCGCGCAGCTGCTCAATACCGCGGCGGTGTTTGCGGTGGGCTTTCTGGCGCGTCCGGTGGGCGGCTGGCTGATGGGCATCTACGCCGATCGGTACGGCCGCAAGCGCGCGCTGTTCTTCTCGGTGGTGCTCATGTGCGCCGGCTCGCTCATCATCGCGCTCACACCGAGCTACGCGACGATCGGCGTGGCGGCGCCGGTGCTGCTTGTGCTGGCGCGGCTGCTGCAGGGGCTGTCGGTTGGCGGGGAATACGGCACGTCGGCCACGTATCTGAGCGAAGTCGCCAACAAGGAAAACCGCGGCTTCTATTCGAGCTTCCAGTACGTCACGCTCATCGCTGGCCAACTGACGGCGCTGGCGCTGCTGATCGTGCTGCAGCAGTTCGTGCTGTCGCCGGCGCAGCTGGAAGCGTGGGGCTGGCGCATTCCGTTCTTCATCGGCGCGCTGTGTGCGCTGGTGGCGATGCGGATGCGCTCGCACATGGAGGAAACGCAGTCCTTTACCGCAGCGAAGGCCAACAAGAAACGCGGCACGCTGTCGGAGCTGGCCAAGCATCCGCGCGCCGTCGCGACGGTCGTGGGCCTGACGATGGGCGGTACGGTGGCGTTCTACACGTACTCGATCTACATGCAGAAGTTCCTCGCCAACACGGTCGGTCTGTCGAAGGACCAGGCGACGCTGGTGTCCGGCGCCACGCTGCTGCTTTTCGCCATGCTGCAGCCGATCGTCGGCGGGTTGTCCGACCGCATCGGCCGTCGTCCGATCCTCATTGCCTTTGGCGTGCTGGGTACGCTCTTCACCGTGCCCATCATGACCGGCATCAGCGAGACCACCAACGTGTGGATGGCGTTCTTCCTGATCATGGCTGCGCTGGTGATCGTCTCGGGGTACACGTCGATCAACGCGGTGGTGAAGGCGGAGCTGTTCCCCGCAGAAGTCCGTGCGCTGGGCGTGGGTCTGCCGTATGCGCTTACGGTGTCGATCTTTGGCGGCACGGCGGAGTACATCGCGCTGTGGCTTAAGCAGGCGGGCCACGAGTCGCTGTTCTATTGGTACGTGACGGGCACCATCTTCCTGTCGCTGTTGGTGTACCTGTTCATGCGCGATACTCGCAAGCATTCCCGCATCGAACATTGACCCATGTCGCCAACCGACGGCCACGCCGACCTTGCCCCACCCGCACGCGGGCGAGGCTGGCGCGTGGCCGTCGCGCTGGCCATGGTGGCGTGCTGCGCAGCGGCGGGGTGGGGCGCTTACGCCATCGCCCTGCAACGCTACGTTGCCACGCGCGCCGAAGAGGCCGGCCAGCGCACGACCTTCTACGCGCAGAACCTGCGCAGCACGCTGGCGCGCTATGAGTCGTTGCCAAGGCTGGCTGCGTTGGAGCACGTGCTGCACGTCGCGCTTTTAGAGAACCCCGAGGCCGGCGACGCCGTTCCGCGCCGTGCGGCCAACGCCTATCTGAAAGAAGTCCAGGCGGCCACCGACCTGGCCGCCGCTCACCTGATCAATAAGACGGGTCTCACGATTGCCGCCAGCAACTGGGACTTGCCCACCTCGTTCGTCGGCCAGAACTACGCATTCCGCCCGTACTTTGTCGAAGCCATGCGTGAAGGGCTGGGTCGCTTCTACGGCGTCGGCAACACCACGGGCGAGACCGGCTATTTCGTTGCCGCGCCCGTGCGCGAAGGCAACACGCCGATCGGCGTGGTGGTCGTGAAAGTCAACCTCGATGCGTTCGAGGCCACGTTGTCGCGCAGCGGCGATACGGTGCTGCTGGTGGATCGCCACGGGGTGATCTTCCTGTCGTCCGTACCTGAATGGAAATACCGCACGCTCGGCACCTTGAACGCGGACCAGCGCGCCGCACTCGACGCGACGCGCCAATACGCGCCGCATATCCTCACGCCGCTCGGCATGAGCGACGGGCAAGGCGCGAGCGTACCCTTTTCTGCGGACCAGCCGCCGCAGACTGTGCGCGTGGCGTTGCCCGGAAAATCGGTATCGACACTGCGTGTGCAGTACCGCCCGGTGGGCCTGCTCGGCTGGCAGGTCGCCGTGCTGATCGACCCGCGCGACGAGCAGCGCACTGCGCTCGTGGCCGGGGCGAGCGCGGCGTTTGCGATGGCGCTCATCTTTGCCGTGCTCGTCGCTTTGCGTTTGCGTCAGCGTCGGCGCGAAGAGCAGCACCGCGCGCGCGCCGCCCTGCGCGAAGTCCAGCGCGACCTGGAAGCGCGCATCGCCCAGCGCACCGCCGAGTTGACGTCCGCCAACACCGCGCTCGCCGGCAAGGTCGAGGCGCTCGACGCTGCGCAACGCATCCTGCGCGAAACGCGCGATGCCGCCGTGCAGGCCGGCAAGCTCGCCGTGCTCGGCCAGATGGCCGCCGGTATCACGCACGAACTCAACCAGCCGCTCACCGCGCTCACCACGCTGTCCGACAACGCCAACCAGCTTGCCGAGCGCGGCCGCATCGACGAGGTGCGCGGCAACCTCACGCACATCAGCCAACTTGCCGAACGCATGGGGCGCATCGTTTCACACATCAAGGCCTTCTCGCGCAAGGGCGATGCGGCACGCGCAGCGGTGTCGGTGGACGAAGCCATCCGCCAGGCGCTGATGCTGATCGAGACGCGTCGCCGGCAGGCCGGCGTGACCGTGGTGATCGAGCCGGCGCCGGCAGACCTTGCTGTCTGGGCCAATGCGGTGCGGCTCGAGCAGGTGCTCGTCAACCTCATCCGCAACGCCATCGACGCCACCGCCGAGGCGCCCGCAGCCGAATCGGCGATCGTGCGCGTGCGTGTCGAGCCCGTCGAGAAATGGGTACGCATCACCGTGCGCGACTGCGGCCCGGGCATTCCCGCCGATGTATTGCCGCGTCTGTTTGAGCCGTTCTTCACCACCAAGGACGATGGTCAGGGCTTGGGGCTCGGACTGGCGATTTCACTGGCGATCATCGAAGACTTTGGCGGCCGGCTCGAAGGTCGCAATGCCCACGACGGCACGCCGGGCGCAGAATTCATCATCGAGCTTGAACGCGTTGTGAAACCCACATGACTGAACACGGCACGCCCGATCCTTCCCCCATCGACCACGCGCCCGTCTTCCTGATCGAAGACGATGATGTCGTGCGCCTGGGCTGCGAGCAGGCACTCTCTCTGGCCGATGTGCCGGTGCAGTCCTTTGCCGATGCCGAGAGTGCGCTGGCTGCGCTTGCCACGCAAACGCCGGCCGTGGTCGTCACCGACGTGCGCCTGCCCGGGCGCGACGGCCTGGCCGTGCTGCGCGAAATGCTGCAGCACGACCGCCAGTTGCCGGTCATTCTCATCACCGGTCATGGCGATGTGACGATGGCGGTGGCGGCCATGCGCGCCGGCGCCTACGACTTCATGGAGAAGCCGTTCCACTCCGAGCGCCTCGTCGATGTGGTGCGGCGCGCGTTGGAAAAACGCCGGCTCACGTCCGAAAACCTGCGTCTGCGCGAAGCGCTGCAGGGCCGGCAGGCGTACCCGTTGATCGGCCAGAGCGCCGTCATGCAGAACGTCCGCCGGCTCGTCACCGCACTGGCACCGACCGATGCGGACATCCTCGTTACGGGCGAGACCGGCTCGGGCAAGGAAGTGCTCGCGCGCGCCATTCACGAAGGCAGCCGACGTCGCGGCCCGTTCGTCGCACTCAACTGCGCGGCCTTGCCCGAATCCGTGTTCGAGAGCGAGATGTTCGGCCACGAAGCCGGCGCTTTCACGGGCGCCAATCGCCGCCGCATCGGCAAGATGGAATACGCCGATGGCGGCACGCTGTTCCTGGATGAAATCGAATCGATGCCGCTGGCACTGCAGGCCAAGCTGCTGCGCGCGCTGCAGGAACGCAGCATCGAGCGGCTGGGCAGCAACGCCAGCGTGCCCGTCAATTGCCGTGTGGTGGCCGCTGCCAAGGTCGACTTGAAGGAGGCATCCGATCACGGCCAGTTCCGTGCGGACCTGTATTACCGCTTGAATGTCGTATCGATTGCGCTGCCTGCGCTACGTCAGCGTGCGGAAGACATTCCCCTGCTGATGGCGCACTTTCTGCAACAGGCCGCAGTGCGCTACGAGCGCCCCGCGCCCGACTGGTCTGCGCAGGACATGATGCGCTGGCAGCACCACGACTGGCCCGGCAACGTGCGTGAACTGAAGAACGTGGCCGAGCGTTTTTGCCTCGGATTGGACGATGGTCTGGTGGCGTCCGAAGCGAGCCAGCATTCCCTGGCCGGACGCATGATGGCAGTCGAACGCGCCACCATCGAAGACGCGCTGCGCGCCACGGAGGGGAACGTGGCCCGCGCGGCGGATTTGCTGGCGGTGCCGCGCAAGACGCTGTACGACAAGCTCAACCGGCACGGCATCGAGCCGGAGCGGTTCCGCAGCAGTTAGCGCAGCGAAGATTCGCCGATCTTGCGGCCGCCCTGCGGGGGCCAGCACGTTGCTGCCAGCAGCACGGCGGCCACCGCGTAGATCGCCTCGGTCACCGCCAGGGGCAACACATGCACCTGGTACAGCGCAGCCGGCAAGTCCGCCAGCGCATGCAGCAGGACCGCCAGCACGACGATCACAAAACGCCGCTGGCGCACCGCGTGCCACACCACCAGCGTGAGCGTGAACTGGATCAGTATCGCCGCAACGCGCTCGCTGATCGCACCGAGCGCGAGCCACGGCGAGAGCTGCGCCAGCATGGCGTGAATCGTCCCCGTCATGGCCTCGGCACCGCTGGCCGCGAGGCGCGATTCCAGCTCGCCCCGGTTGGCGGCAATGCCGAACATCACCATCTGCGCCTGGGATGCCGCACCGACCAGCCAGGCCTCGATGCCGGCGTGCCCGAGCGCGTAGGCCACGGGTGTCGCGGCGCCTCCGGGCTTGCGCACGAGAAAGCGCAGGCCGAGCCAGCGGCCGCTTTCCTCGAACACACCGGCCATCAGCGCGCCGTAGATGACGAACAGCGCGGGCATGCGCAGCCAATGCGCCGTCGTCGGATTGAGTTGCAGCAGATACAGGTGCAGCGTGCGCTCCAACACCAGCGCAAAGACGACGAACACGGCTGCGCCCACACCGATGTCGCGCCACGCCAGGTCGAAGCGCCGCCGCAGCCAGAACCACGCGACGACCGGCACGCTGGCGATCAGCAAGGCCGCGGCAGCGTGGGAAACGAGGGCAGACAAGGCAACGGTGGGCATGGCGGATGGCGGTTGGCGGTTGGAGCGGTCGAATTGGGCCGCATGCTACCCGAGGGGCAGGCGTGAGTCTTGCGGATCGATTGTTACAATACGTGCCTGCGGCAGCAGTGCCGCTTCTTGGCTTTTGATATGGCAGGACGGACGGTCGTGAAACGCATGATGTGGCGGTGGATCTGGATATGTGGTGTCGGCGTCGGCGCTTTCGGCATGGCGGCGTCTGCCCAGGCCGCACGCTGGCACGAGTACCTGACGACCACCTCCGTTGTGGCTTCCATCGACCGCACGTCGCTGCGTTCCAGCCGCACAGGTCACAAGACGTTTTTGGCGCGCACCGTGCTCAAGCGCAGCGAACGCCGCGCCCACGGCGCCCGCTACCGGCCCGGCACGGTCATCCTGTCGCGCCAGGAGATCGACTGCCACCGCCAGCGCATTCGCCTGGTCGACTACGTCGTCCGTGGTCCGGACGGCGCCACGCTCGATAGCGACACCGCAGCCGGCGCACACTGGATGCGCATCCGCTCCGGGACGCTGGCGGCGCGCTCGGCCGCTTACGTCTGCGGCCGCCGCTAGACGCCACGGCGGCTCGACAACGAGCGGCGGGCGGCGCACTATGGTGTCTGCCCTCCAACTACAACAAGACGCCGGCCGCGAGGGGCGCCGGTGCCAGCCGACCGTCCGATGAAACTGACCCTGAAGTCGCAGGCGGCCATCATGGCGACCGTCATCAGCGTGACGGTGGTGAGCCTGTTCGGCTGGTCGCAGCGCGAGCCGATCCGCCGCGAGGTGATGGCGCAGATCAAGGTGCAGCAGACGGCCCTCGTCAAAGAAGCGGCGGAAGACCTCAAGCAGCGGCTGGACACGTATCTCGGCGTGCTCGAGCGCACCGCGCAGCAGATGCGCACCGTGCAGTTCAACACCCCGGCGGAGGAAGCCGCGTTCTACCAGTCCATCCAGCCGACCAGCGGCCTCTTCGACGGCGTGTTCCTGGCCTCGGCCGACGGCAAGGTGACGACGACTTCGACGCGCCGCGCGAGCGTGGTCGGCATCGACATTTCGGATCGGGACTACTTCAGGCAGGTCATGGTGGTCGATCAGCCGACCATCTCCGCACCGCTTCGCAACCGCGTGGGCGGCGAGCCCATCGTCATCATGGCGGCGCCCGTGCATGATCGGGACGGCAATCTCGTCGGGCTGATCGGCGCGTCGCTGTACCTGCTCAAGCCGAACTTTCTGGGCGATCTGCGCGACATGCGGGTGGGCCAGACGGGCCATGTCTATCTGGCCACGCGAGGTGAGAACCCCGTCTATATCGTCCACCCCGAGGCCGACAAGACGCTTGCACCGCTCGATGCCGATCCAGGGGTGGCCGCAGCCTTCCGCGCGGACCCCGATGCGCTGCCTGAGCGCGGCGACGACGTGGTCACCACGCAAGACATCATCGCCGCCGGCTGGACGCTCGCTGCCGTGTTGCCCGGCGCCGAGGCCAACCGGCAACTCTTCCTCATGCGCCAGCGCTTCCGCTGGTCGCTGCTGGTGCTGGCGGCGTTGATCGGCGTGTCGGTGTGGGCGGCGATGCTGTGGCTGCTGCGCCCGCTCGGCCGGCTGCATGCCGCCATGACGCAGCTCTCCGCCACGGACTTGCGCAATGCGCCGCCGCTCGAGCGGCTCGGTGCTTCAGCCGAAATCGACGCCGTGTCGACGGCGTTCCACAGGCTGATGGGCGAGGTCGTCCGGCAGCGCGCAGAACTGGAAGCCGTGAACGACGCCTCCCCGCTCGGGCTGTTTCGCTCGGATGCGGACGGCCGGACCGTCTATACCAACGAGGCGTATCGCCGCCTGCTCGGCGCCACGCACGAAGAGGCGCTGGCCGACGTATGGCTTGCGCGCCTGCATCCAGACGACCGCGATGCCATCATGGCCGGCTGGCGCGATGCGGTCGCGCGCGGGGCCGGCTACCACGCCGAGCAGCGCGTGATCGTGCCGGGCCTCGGCGAGCGCTTGCTCGTTGTTACGACGGCACCGGTGCGGGTGGATGGCGAGGTGGTCGGCCACGTCGGCGCCATGGAAGACATCACCGTCCGGGCGCGTGCGCAACAGGCGTCGCGCGTGCTCACCAAGATCCTCGATTCGACCACCGACTTTGTCGCGCAGAGCGACATCCAGGGCAACGTCACGTACATGAATCCGGCCGGCCGCCGCTTCGCCGGCATCCCGCTGGACGCCAATCTCGAAGGCCTGACCGTTGCCGATTTCTACCCGCCCGAGACGATGGGCTGGCTGCGCGAGGTGGCCGTGCCGGCAGCTGCGCGCGATGGCGTCTGGATTGGCGAAACCACTGTGCGTGGGGCCGAAGGTCAGGTCGTCCCGATCAACCACATGATCATCGCGCACCGCAATCCGGCCGGGCATATGGAGTACTTCTCGTCCGTCATGCGCGACATCACGCAGGACAAGGCCGCCAAGGAAGCACTGCAGCGCAGCCGCGAAACGCTGCAGACCGTGACGGATGCGCTGCCGGCGCTGGTGGCCTTCATCGACACCGAGGAGCGCTTCCGCTTCCTGAATGCCGCCTACGAGAAAGCGTACGGACGCTCAGCCGCGAGCATGCTCGGACAGACGTTGCGTGAAGTCGTGGGTGACGACGCTTACAGCCTCCTTCGTGATGCGTTGCGGCGCGCGCTGGGCGGCGAGACGATGGTCTTCGAGCGCGAACTCCGCGGCCGCGACCTGTACCGCTGCGAAGAGGTCAGCTACCTTCCGCAGTTCGACGCGCAAGGCCGCGTGGCCGGCGTGCATTCGGTCACGCTCGACATCACGGAGCGCAAGAAACAGGAGCTGCGCCTGCGCGCGCTGACGACCACCGACCACCTCACCGGCCTGGCCAACCGAGCCGGCTTTGAAGAGCGTTTGCTGGCGGCGCTCGACCAGGCGCGTGTGACCGGATCCACCGGCGCGCTGCTGCTGGTCGACCTCGACGGCTTCAAGGTCGTCAACGACACGCACGGACATGCCGTTGGCGATGCGCTGCTGCGGACCTTCGCACAGCGCCTGGCGCGTGCCGTGCGCCCGTACGACGGCGTGGCGCGCTTTGGCGGCGACGAGTTCGCCGTCATCCTGGAGCACCTGTCGCTCCCGGACGACGCAAAGACGGTTGCGGGCAATATCCTCTCGGCATGCAACAAGCCGTTTCGCTTGCGTGAGGCGATGGTGCAGGTCGGTGCGAGCATCGGGATCGCGACTTTCGACGCGCGCACGTTGGCGCAAAGCGCCGTCTTCGAAGCCGCCGACGAGGCGCTGTATGAAGCCAAATCGCGCGGCAAGGGATTGTTTGTCAGTGCCGACGAGCTGTCGACGGGCTGATTTCGCAGCGCCGCACGGCACGCAGAAACGGGTACGCTCGGCGCCGATCCGACGGTATTGCGCATGCAATATTGCAACGCAACATCGGCCCCCCAGGCCGGGCGGCGGACAATCCCCTATCGCACGGTCGTGCGCTTTCCGGTAAAGTCCCGCGACTGACTGCACGCGCCGGCCACCCCGGCGCGTCGCACAAGAGCGCTGCACCCATGGCGCCTTCGCTTCACACTCCGACGCACTTTCGGTGCGCGCATGCCCGATCCGGCATCGCTCGCCCGGCAGGTCTACCGCCGTTTCGCCAACGTTGTCATGCGTGGCGCGAAACCCGGCAGGCGAGCGTCCGGACGCGATGCAGGGCGCATGCGGGGGAGCGACGGTGTTGGGCCAGCGCATCTTCGAGACGCATCGCATTCAAGCAATCGCGACGGACAAACAAGGAGCAGGTTCGCATGCAAAAAACGATCAAACGGCTGCTGTTGACGGCAGTGGCTGCGGGGGCGGCAATCGCAACGGGCACGACATTCGCGGCCCAGGACATCAAGATCGGTGTGGCAGAAGCGCTGTCGGGCGGTGCAGCCCAATACGGCGTGGCGATCCGCAACGGCTTCCAGCTGGCGGCTGATGAGATCAACGCTGCAGGCGGCATCAACGGCAGCAAGATCGCGCTGGTGATCGAAGACGAGCAGGGCAAGAAGGAAGAGGCCATCAACGTCTTCAAGAAGCTGATCTTCCAGGACAAGGTGGCGATGGTGTTCGGCCCCACGCTGTCCAACTCGGCCCAGGCGGCTGACCCGATCGCGCAGGCTGCCAAGACGGTGGCCTTTGGCACCTCCAACACCGCAGACGGCATCACCAGCATCGGCGATTTCGTCTTCCGCAATTCCGTGACCGAAGCCGATGTGCTGCCGGCCACCATCCAGACCGTTGTGAAGAAGGCCGGCGTGAAGAAGGTGGCCGTGCTGTACGGCAACGACGACGTCTTCACCAAGAGCGGCTACGACAACTTCAAGAAGGCGCTCGAAGACCTGAAGATTCCGGTCACGACCACCGAGACCTTCGCCAAGGGCGACGTGGACTTCAAGGCCCAGCTCACCAAGATCAAGGCGACGAACCCGGATGCGATCGTGCTGTCGGCGCTCATTGCCGAAGGCGGTCCGATCATGGTGCAGGCGCGCCAGCTTGGCCTGAACGTGCCGGTCATCGGCGGCAACGGCATGAACTCGGTCAAGGTGTTCGACCTGGCCAAGGACAAGTCCGACAACCTGTGGGTGGGCAGCCCGTGGTCGATCGAGAACCACACGCCCGAGAACAGCAAGTTCATCACCGCCTACACCACCAAGTACAAGGCAGCGCCGGATCAGTTTGCGGCGCAGGCGTATGACGCCATGTACATCGCGAGCAAGGCGCTGAAGACGGTCAAGTTCAGCGGCAACCTGGAAGCCGACCGCAAGGCGATTCGCGATGCACTGCCGGCAGTCAAGCACACCGGCGCGACGGGCGCGTTTGCCTTCCGCCAGGTCACCGCGCGTGGCAAGCCGGCCGGCTACGACGCCGTGCAGACGCCGATCGTGAGCGTGACCAAGAACGGCAAGTACACAATCGAGAAGTAATCTTCGGTTCTCGTTGAAACCCTTTGAACGAGACAGGCGGGGCGTAGCTAAACCTACGCCCCATCGCTTTTTTTGTGGCTGCACGGTGACTGCCTTGGTCACGTTCAGCCGCACCTCACTCTGATTCATCATGCTGGAACAGCAACTCGTCAATGCGCTGTCGCTCGGGTGCGTGTATGCGTTGTTCGCCCTGGGGTTCACGCTGGTTTTCGGCATCCTGGGCGTGATCAACCTGTCGCACGGCGCGGTCTTCATGCTCGGTGCCTATGCGGCGCTGCAGGTCGTTCTTCACTTCGAGCTGCCGCTCTGGGCGGCACTGGCCGTCGGCTTTGTCGTCAGCGGCGTGGCCGGCCTCATCATCGACGTGCTGCTGCTGCGCCCGCTGCGCCGCCGCAACGCGCCGCACCTGATCCCGATGATTGCCACCATCGGCGCGGGCATCGCGATCAACAACGCCATGCAGGGCGTGTTCGGGGCCGAAAACCTGCGCTTCCCGGCCGGGCTCGTCTCGGATGCCTCGCTGGATCTGGGCGGCATCCACCTCACCCCGCTGGAGCTGAGCATCATCGTGCTGTCGTTCGCACTGATGGCCGCGCTCATGCTGCTGCTCAAGCGCACGCAACTCGGCCGCGCGCTGCGCGCGATTGCGGAGTCGCCGAAAGCCGCGGCGCTGCTGGGCATCAATGTCGAAGGCCTGTTCCTGCTGACCTCGTTTGCAGCGGCTGCGCTGGGCGGGTTGTCGGGCGTGCTGATCGGCCTGTACTCCAACGCGGTCTTCCCGTTGATGGGCCAGCCGATGCTGCACAAGGGCATCGCGGTCATCATCCTGGGCGGCCTGGGCGATATTCGCGGCGCGATGCTGGGCGGCCTGTTCCTGGGGTTTGCCGAGGTGCTGTCGGTGGCCTACATCGGCTCGACCATGCGCGACGCGGTGGCGTTCGGTCTGCTGTTCCTGATCCTGCTGGTGCGGCCGCAAGGGCTGTTCGGCAAGGTGCTGGAACGCAAGGCCTAAGGAGACCGACATGGAATGGTTCGACAATTTCTGGTCGGTCTACAGCAACCTGGTGCTCACGCTGGGCATCAATGCATTGCTGGCGTTGTCCATTTACCTGACGCTGTCGTGCGGCTTGCTGGCGATGGCGAATGCGGCTTTCATGGGCATTGGCGCGTACACGGCGGCGCTGCTGACGATGAACGCCGAGATGCCGTTTTCCGTCGCGCTGCTGGGCGGCATGGCGGCGCCCGCCGTGGTGGCCGTGGTCATCGGGCGGCCGACGCTGCGTCTTTCGGGCGTGTATCTGGCCATGGCCACGCTGGGTTTCGGTGAGGTCGTGCGCGTGCTGATCCTGAACACCGAAAACTGGACCGGCGGCGCGCTGGGCCTGAACGGCATTCCGCAATTGACCGAGTGGTGGCATGTGGCGGTGGCCGTGTTGGCGACGCTGTTCGTGCTGGCACGCATGCGTCGCTCGAAGGTGGGCCGCGCATTCGAGGCCATCAAGGAAGACGAAACGGCTGCAGGGCTCATGGGCATCAACGTGGCCGGCACCAAGCTGTTGGCCTTCACGCTGGGTGCGGCCATCGCCGGGTTGGCCGGTGCACTGAATGCGCACCTCACGTTCTTCATCGGCCCGAACGAATTCGGCTTCGACCGCGGCGTCGAAATTCTGACGATGACGATCCTGGGCGGCACGAATGGCCTGACGGGGCCGGCGCTCGGCAGCCTGATCCTGTCGCTGCTGCCGGAGTTGCTGCGTGCGTTCAAGGATTTCCGCCTGGTCGTCAACGGCGTGATCCTGATGGTGATTGTGCTGTTCCTGCCCAAGGGCATCTGGGATCCGGCGCGTTTCGCGCGCTGGTTCGGCATCAAGCGCGGCGGCACCATGCCTGGCACGGGCGCCACCCCGGCTGCTTCCAATGAATCGCACTGAGGCCGCCATGCTGAAACTCACCTCCATTTCCAAGCGCTTTGGCGGCCTGTCGGTTTTGCAGGACGTCAACATTGAAGTGCCGCAAGGCAGCATCTTTGGCTTGATCGGCCCGAACGGCGCCGGCAAGACGACGGTGTTCAATCTGATCACGGGCCTGCTGGCACCCACCGGTGGCTCGCTCACGTTCAACGGCGATAACCTGGTCGGCAAGAAGCCGCACCAGATCACGCAGATGGGCATCGCTCGCACGTTCCAGAACATCCGCATCTTCAAGGAGATGACGCTGCTGGAGAACGTCGTGGTGGGCATGCACCGGCATCTGGACTACGGTGCGCCGGGCCTGCTGCTCTCGCTGCCAAAGTACCGCGCTGCCGAGCGGCGCGCGCGCGACCGTGCGCTTGAGCTGCTCTCGTGGGTCAAGCTCGACCACAAGGCGCATGACATTGCCGACAACCTCTCGTACGGCGACCAGCGCAAGCTCGAACTGGCGCGCGCGCTGGCGACCGAACCCAAGCTGCTGCTGCTCGACGAGCCCGTCGCCGGCATGAACACCGGCGAGAAGGTCGACCTGATGGCCGAGATCGAGAACATCAAGGCGCGCGGCTACACGATCTTCATGATCGAACACGACATGCGCTTCGTGATGGGCCTGTGCGAGCGTATTGCGGTGCTGAACTTCGGCCGCATCATCGCTGAAGGGCCGCCCGAAGCGATCCGCAACGATCCGCAAGTCATCGAGGCGTACCTGGGCCGCGATGACGACGATGACGCGAACGGCAATGCCGCGCAGAAGGAGACGGCATGACCACGTTGCTGGAAGTCAAAGGGCTGGACGTGTCGTACGGGCACATCGCAGCCGTGAAGGGCATCGACTTTGCGCTCAAGGCCGGCGAGATCACCTCGCTGGTGGGCGCAAACGGTGCGGGCAAATCGACCACGCTCCTGGCGCTCTCGGGCCTGATCCCGAAGTCGCAGGGTGACGTGCGGGGCCAGATCCTGTTCGAAGGCGAAGACGTTACGCAGTGGTCTGCCCACAAGCGTGTGGAACGCGGCATCGTGCAGGTGGCCGAAGGGCGCGCCACGCTCACCACGATGACCGTGCGTGAAAACCTGGAGCTGGGCGCCTACACGCGCAAGGACAAGGGCCAGATCGCCTCCGACCTGGAGCGCGTATTCCACCTGTTCCCGCGCCTGAAAGAGCGCATCGACGGTCTGGCCGGCAACCTGTCGGGCGGCGAGCAGCAGATGCTAGCCATCGGCCGCGCGCTGATGGCGCGCCCGCGCGTGCTGCTGCTGGATGAACCGTCGATGGGCCTCGCGCCGATCATCGTGCAGGAGATCTTCCGCATCCTGCGCACCATCAACGCCGAAGGCCTGACGATTTTCCTGGTCGAGCAGAACGTGCGCCAGGCGCTGAAGATCGCGCAACACGGCTACGTATTGGAAACCGGCGAGATCGTGTTGGCCGACAGCGGCAAAAACCTGTTGGGCAATCCGCGCGTGCTCGAAGCCTACCTGGGCGGCTGAGTGTTTCGAAGGCGCCTCGGCATGCAACATTGCCGAGGCGCAAGGACCGCATATCCATTGGGTTTGCGGTTCGTTTTCATCCAAAAGCGTACCCGTTTCTGCGTACGTTCAACTCCCCGCCAAAACGTGTCGCTGTGCCTCGAACAGCGCGATCAATGCGTCGGCCACGGCCCGCACGCGCGGCGATCGTCGAACGTCGGGGTGGATCACCAACCAGATTTCTCGATGCAGCGCCGGGTCGTCGACGGGCACGCGGCGCAAAGGCGTACCCGTTTCTGCGGGCGCACCGAGCAGGTGAGGCAGCGCCGCGACACCCAGTCCGGCCAGCGCCGCCTGGTGCATCGCGGCCAGATCGCTGCAGCGCAAGACCACGCGACGTTCGCCTGCGTAGTTGTCCAGCCAGCGCTGCTGCGGGACGTGACGCAGGTTTTCGTCGTAGCCGATGAATTCCCATTCGGATTCGGGGCGTGCGAGCACTTCTGCGGTGGCGTACAGACCGTAGCCGAGGTCGCCCAGCGGCCGTGTCGCGAGGGCTGATGACGTCGGGCGCGACAAGCGCACCGCCAGGTCGGCTTCGTGCGCCATCAGGTTGGCGTTGCGCTTTTCACCCAGCAGCACGAGGTCGATGCCGGGCCATTGACGGCGCAGCGTCGCCAGGTTGGGAGCGATGATGTGGCTGGCCACCGTGGGCGGCGCAGAGATGCGCACCGTCCCGCGCAAACTGCCCGCGCCTGCTGCGGCACGAGCAAAGCCGGCCGCTTCCTGCTCCATGCGTTCAGCGCGTTCGGCCAGCGCGTTGCCTTCGGCAGTCAGGCGCCAGCCGCGCGGCAGGCGGTCGAACAGGCGCACGCCCAGCGATTGCTCCAGTGCGTCTGCGCGCCGCGCCACCGTGGTGTGTTCCACCGCCAGTCGCCGCGCAGCAGCCGACAGGCTGCCCTCGCGCGCGAGCACGAGAAAGTAGCGCACGTCATCCCACTGCAACGAAGAAGAAGGTTCGGCCGCTGCCGCACGCGCCAAGGCACGCGCATTTTTTGGCCTACCTGGGCTTTTTTGCACAGAAGCTGATCTGTTTTTGTGAATTCCCGGGTGATTCTGAACGGATTACGCTTGTTTCACAACGTGACGAACGCAGTACCCGTCATCGAAGAATCCAAAAGCGTACCCATTTCTGCGAGGACTTTTGCCATGCATGCCAAGGTGATCCAACTCCGCGAACCCGGACCCGCATTGGGTTTGCGGCCCGCCAGCCTGATGTTGCCGCCGCCTGCGCCGAATGCGTTGACGGTGCGGCACACGGCCATCGGCGTGAACTTTGTCGACGTGTATCACCGTACCGGCTTGTATCCGGTGGCCGCGTTTCCGGCGGTGCTCGGAGTGGAGGCCGTCGGCGTGGTGGAAGCGATGGGTACGGAGGTGCGCGGCTTTGTGGTGGGCCAGCGCGTGGCGTGGGCTGGCCTGATGGACGGCGCGCCCGGCGGCTACGCCAGCCACCGCAACATCCCCGCACAGCGGGCGATTGCCTTGCCTCATGCGCTGGATGACGAAACCGTGGCGGCCACGTTGGTCCGCGGCATCACCGCGCACATGCTGCTCACGCGGGTACGGCAGGTGCGCGCCGGCGATACGCTGCTCGTGCATGCGGCAGCCGGTGGCCTGGGCGCGTTGCTGGTGCAGTGGGCCAAACGTCACGGGGCGCGCGTGATCGGCACGGTGGGCAGCGAAGCGAAGGCCGCCATCGCCATCGGCCACGGCGCGGACCACGTCGTGCTGCATCGCCAGCAAGATGTGCGCGAAGCCGTGCTCCAGCTCACCGGCGGGGAAGGCGTCGACTACGTGATCGACGGCATCGGCGGTGCCATGCTGCAGACCTCGTTGGCGGTGACGCGACCCTTCGGCATGGTGGCGAGCATCGGTCAGGCGGGCGATGTCGGCAACGCCCAGACGAATGCCGTCGATCTTGCAGCGCTTGGGCCATCGCGATCCATTGCGTTGGCGCGGCCGGGTGTCATCCGCTACATGGCCGATCTGTCGAACTACCGGACCGGGGTGCAGGCCGCCTTGCAGCGCATGCTCGATGGCGTGCGCGTGCCGGTGGGCGGTACCTACGCACTCGAAGACGCCGCTGCCGCACACACTGCACTGGAGGCCGGACAGACCGTCGGGGCGTTGCTCTTGCGCCCTTGAGAACCCTGCGCGGCGAAGGGTTTCCGCGCAAAGCGTACCCATTTCTGCGGGACACTGAGCGTGGTTGTTTCACGCCGCCGGGTCTCGCGTTTCGAAGGTGTTACCTCATCCCATAAGGAGCCATCGCATGCTGTACCTGATTCTTTTCAACTACACCGCACCGCTTGAAGCGCTCGATCGTGTGCTGCCTGCGCACCGCGCGCATCTGGACGCCCACTATGCGAGCGGCCACTTCCTGATGTCGGGGCCGTTCTTCCCGCGTGAAGGTGGTGGGATCCTGGCGCGTGCCGAATCCCGCGAAGAGGTCGACGCCATCGTCGCGCGCGATCCTTTCGTGATCGAAAACCTCGTGCAGGTGCGCGTCATTACGTGGGGGCCGAATCGTCGCAGCGCAGACACACCGCAGGCGTGGTTGCCAGACGCCGTGGTCGCAACGTCGGCTTAAAACCGTTGCGGCGCCGTCGCTATCATGTCGACCTGTCCTGATGTGAATCGACATGACCGACACGCCGCCGCCTCAACCGGATATGCCGCGCCAGCCATGGTGGCGGCGCGCGATTGCCCGACTGCCCTTCGGTCGCGAGCATCTGGTGTTCGTGATTGCCGGGCTGATCGGTTGCGCGGGCGCCTTGTCGACGATCCTGTTTCGCGAATGCCTGCGTCAACTGCAATGGTGGCTTTCGGGCACGGACCAAGGTTTGGTGGCCACGGCGCGGGCGCTGCCTTGGTGGGCGCGACTGCTGGTGCCGACCGTGGGTGGACTGCTGGCCGGCATCACTTTGCAAGTGGGCCTCAAGTGGATTCCGCGAAAAGGCGCTGAAGACTATATGGAAGCCATTGCCGTGGGCGATGGCGTGCTGAGCGCACGGCAGAGCTTGGTACGCAGTGCGTCGTCGTTGTGCTCGGTGGCCAGCGGCGCGTCGATCGGGCGAGAGGGGCCGATGGTGCAGCTGGCGGCAATGTGCGGCTCGCTGGTCGGCCGTGTGCTGCGGCACTGGACCGCCGTGCCAGTGGAGCAATTGCGTCTGCTGGTCGCCTGCGGCGCCGCTGCCGGCATCACGTCTGCCTACAACGCGCCTATCTCGGGTGCCGTGTTCGTCTGCGAAATCGTGTTTGGTGTCATCACCACGGCGACGCTCGGGCCGCTGCTGGTGGCGGCGGTCACCGCGGACATCGTCGTGCGCCAATTCTTCGGCTACGGGGCCGTGTACGAGATGCCGCACTTCGATTTCGTTTCCGGCTGGGAAGTGCTGACGTATCTGGGCCTGGGTCTGGCCGCGGGGATGGCGGGGCCGCTGCTGCTCGGTTTGATCGACCGTGCGCGCGATGCGTTTGCACGTACCAAGCTGCCGCTTACGTTGCGCCTGGCCGCCGGCGGGCTGATCGTCGGCGCGCTGTCCACGGGCGTGCCCGAGGTCTGGGGTAACGGCTACAGCGTGGTCAATGCGTTCCTGCACGAGCCGTGGCTGTGGCAGACGGTGGCGCTGGTGCTGATCTGCAAGGTGGTGGCGACGGCGTCGAGCGCAGGGTCGGGCGCCGTGGGCGGTGTGTTTACGCCCACGCTGTTTTGCGGCGCTGCATTGGGTTTGCTGTATGGCACAGGCATGCACGCGCTGCTGCCGGATGCGGCGCCGGTGCCGGTCAGTTACGCCGTGGTCGGCATGGGCGCGCTGCTGGCCGCCACCACGCATGCACCGCTCATGTCGATCCTGATGATCTTTGAGATGACGCTGTCGTACCAGGTCGTGCTGCCGCTCATGCTGGCCTGCATTACGGGCTATGTGACGGCCCATGCAGCAGGCGCGCCGTCCGTGTATGCGCGTGCGCTGGCGCGTAATCGTCAGGACACGGGCGACGATGCCGCACAGCTTCCATCGCCGTCAGACGGCACGCAGAAATAGGTACGCTTTAACGCTGATCGATCGCCCCATCATAAATACTCCCACGCGACAAGCTTGCCTTGTCAGCTAAATGGAAGCAAAAGCGATCGATAGATTGCTTTTTGGTGTGCGTTTTCGGGAACTTTTAGTCAATACTGCGACAATTTGTTGATATTGCGAATCGTTATCATTTATATTTGCGTCCGCAATACGTAGTGCGCTCTCGTGCACGGCGGTACGGACGCAGGAGGGCGTTCCGTCTCGGCTGGCACTCAATAGAAGAGCGCCGCCGGAGAAACCACGCAATGAACCGCCGCACGCCCGTCGCCAGCGCCCTGTTGGCTTTATTTGCCACGCCCACCGTCGCCCTTGCCCAGCAGGCCACGCTTGCGCAGGCACCCGCCACCGCCACGTTGCCGGAAGCCGTTGTCAAGGGCGCCGCCCCGCGCGACGACTACAACGCCGCCAAAAGCTCCATTTCCAAGCTGCCCGAGAACCTGCGCGATGTGCCGCAATCGGTGACGGTCGTGCCCAAGGCGCTGACTGACGCGCAAGGCGGCAGCTCGCTGGCCGATGCGTTGCGCAACGTGCCGGGCATCACCATCGGTGCGGCCGAAGGCGGGCAGATCGGCAACAACATCAACCTGAACGGTTTTTCTGCACGTACCGACATCTACCTCGACGGCTTCCGGGATCGCGGCCAGTACTACCGCGACCTGTTTGCCCTCGATTCGGTGGAAGTGTTGATGGGTCCGTCGTCGATGCTGTTCGGCCGCGGTTCGACGGGCGGTGTCATCAACCAGGTGACGAAGAAGCCGAAGCTGAAGGCCGCGACGGAAATCACCGGTTCGGTCACCACCAACGGCCTGGTGCGTGCCACCGCCGACGTCAACACGCCGACGTCGGACACTTCGGCCTTCCGCATCGCCGCGATGGCGCAGAACGGCAAGACGAGCACGCGCGACGAGATGACCGCGCAGGATTTCGGCATCGCCCCGTCGTGGCGTTTCGGCATCGGCACACCGACCGAGGTGACGCTGTCCGCGCTGCTGCAGCACAACCGCGACATGCCCGATTACGGCCTGCCGAACCTCAACGGCCACCCGGTCAACGTCAGCCCCAAGACGTACTACGGCTACACCGACGACCGCACCACGCAAGATGTGGCGTCGTTCTCGGCCAATATCGATCACAAGTTCTCGCCCAACCTGCGACTGCGCAACCAGACACAGTTCAACTACGTGCAGACCGACGCGCGCGAGACAGCGCCCAACGCGGTAGGTACGGTCAATTCGTCGGGCGTGTTCACGGCGCTGACCAACAGCAATCTGCCGCTTTCGGCGCTGTCGGTGCGCCTGCAAAGCCATGACCGCCGCATCCGTGATTACTCGTTGTTCAACCAGACCGAGCTGACGGCCAAGTTCGATACGGGTTCGGTCAAGCACACGCTGCTGGTCGGCACCGAGTTCGGCCACGACGGCTACGACAACCAGAATGACTATCGCAACGGTTCGTGCAACGGTACGCCGCTGGCGCAGTCGAGCATGACGAGCGGCTTTGTCTCGTGCGAGCCGCTGGTCAGCCCGAGCTACACCGCGTCGCCGTCGAGCACGCCGTCGAGCCTGGGCAACCTGCAGGGCGGTTCGGCCAACACGGTCGCGGCGTACTTGAACGATTCGATCGAATTCACCAAGCAATGGAAGGCCGTCGCGGGCCTGCGCTATGACCGCTACGTGGCGAGCATCTCGAACTCGCTGAATTCGGCGAACACGCCGGCGTCGGCCAAGATCACCGCGCTGCCGTACGCGCAGCAGACCGTCAACTTTATCAGCACACGCCTGGGCGGCATCTGGCAGCCGACGGACTGGCAGTCGTACTACGTGTCGTACGGCACGTCGTTCAACCCGTCATTGGAACAACTCGTGGGCACCACGGGCCAGCAGGGGTTGGACCCGGAGAAGAACAAGTCGTATGAGGCCGGCGGCAAGTGGGATCTGCTCAACGGCGACCTGTCGGTCAGCTCGGCGCTGTTCCAGATCACCAAGGACAACGCCCGCACGCAGATCGACAGCACGACGTACACCTCGGCCGGCAAGATCCGCGTGCGCGGTGCGCGCCTGGGTGCGACGGGCCACGTCACCGACAAGCTGCAGATCTTCGCGGGCTATACGTACCTGGACGCGCAGATCGTCAACGGCATCGCCGCAGGCACGCAGGGCATGACGCCGGCCAACACACCCAAGCACGCCGCGACGGTGTGGACGAGCTACGCCTTCCTGCCGAACTGGGAAGTGGGCGCAGGCGCGTTCTACATGTCGCAGCGCTACGCCAACAACACCGACACGGTGCAGGTGGGCGGCTTCGTGCGCTGGGATGCGATGCTGGCCTACCACCAGCCCAAATACGACGTCCGTCTGAACCTGTTCAACGTGTTCAACAAGACGTATTACGATGCCCTGATTCCGTCCGATGGCGGCCGCGCCGTGCCGGGCACCGGCCGTGCGGCGATGCTGTCGGTGGTGTATCGGATGTAATGGCTGGGGGATGGGCCCTCGGCCGCATCCCCGTTTTCTTCGAGCGCCATGCTTGTCTGCATTCCGAACGTCTTCAACGCCGCGCAGGTGGCTGCACTGCGCGATCTGCTCGACAACGCGGGCGACGCCTGGGTGGATGGCCGCGTGTCGGCCGGATATTCGGGGGCGCCGGTCAAGGTCAACCAGCAGATCGATGAGGGCGCGGAAGTGGCCCTGCAGTGCCAGCAGCTCATCCTGAGCGTGCTGGAGCGGCACCCGCGCTTCATCAGCGCGGCGTTGCCCAACGTGGTGTACCCGCCGATGTTCAACCGCTACGGCGAGGGCATGACTTTCGGCGCGCACGTCGATGGCAGTGTGCGCATCCACCCGCACAACGGCACAAAGCTGCGTACCGATATCTCGGCCACGCTGTTTCTGTCAGACCCCGCCAGCTATGACGGTGGCGAACTGCAGATCGAAGACACCTATGGCATGCACAGCGTCAAGCTCAATGCCGGTGACCTGGTGATCTATCCGGCAACGAGCCTGCATCAGGTGACGCCCATCACGCGCGGGGTGCGCGTGGCGAGCTTCTTCTGGATCCAGAGCCTGATTCGCGACGACGCGCAGCGCGCCATGCTGTTCGACCTGGACAACGCCATCCAGACGCTCAACCAGACCGATGCGGATGCCACCGCGCGTCGCACGCTGATCGGCGTGTATCACAACCTGATGCGGCAGTGGAGCGAGACCTGATCTGAGCGTGCCGCGCCGCACCGAGGATGGCGCGGCGCAATATTCATGAGCGCCGTGCGATGGGGCTCATGAGGCTGATTCGGCTCAGTGGCCCGAACGGCGATACAGCTCGGCCATCATGCCGCAGCTTTCCACGTGCAGCGCAACGGCGCGGCGGGCTTCACGGCGCACAATTTGCCAGAAACGGGCGAAACGCGAGGTGCGGGCGGCTTTGAGAGCGACGGTGTTCATGGCGATTCCTTCTGCGGACTGATTTAGGGATAACCCTAGTAGGGAATACCCGGATTTTAGTCGCGATATTGCAGCGCAGCAAACTGCATTTGACAGTGTCGCTCGATCGCCACATCGATGTGGCTAGCCCGCCACTCTGCTGACCGTGCCGGCGTTGCCATCCACGCGGATCGTCTCGCCGTCGTTCAATTGGGCCCGGATGCCGGGCACGTTCACCACCGCCGGAATCCCGAACTCGCGCGCCACGATGGCGCCGTGCGACAGGTAGCCGCCGGTTTCCATGACGAGCGCGCCGGCCTTCAGGAACAGCGGCGTCCAAGCCGGGTCGGTGCTGGGAGCGACCAGGATGTCGCCCGCTTGCAGCGCCGTGCCGGCGGCAGCGTGGTCGACCAGCCGTGCCAGCCCCTGTGCCGAGCCCGCGCCCACCGCGGTGCCGGTCCAGGTCTCTCCGGAGAGAGCGATTGGCGCAGTGGAAGCGACGGGCGCGTCGCCGTGTTCGGTGACGATGTCTGACGCTTGCACCGCCGCCCAATCGTTCAACTGCTGGCGGCGTTCACGCGCACGCTGGGCGACAAAGCGCAGCGGCAACGCGCCGGTGCCCGCGGCCACGCATTCGTCCAGCGTCAGGTTGAAAATGTCTTCCGGCGCATCGAGTCCTTCCTCGCCGACAAGCCGGTCAGCCAGTTTCAGCAGGCCGATGCGCAACGCCTCCAGATACGCCACCAGCGCGCTGCGTGCCGCTTCGCGTTGGTTGCTGTCGCGCACGGCACTCCTGAGCATGCCCCGCACGATCGGCCGCCACCAGAACGGCAGGCGCGCCCACGCACGCTCGGACGCCGCCTGCTGCCGTTGCCGCACGGCGCGCGCATCGCTGCCGATCAGGCCGACCACGAGGTCCAGCAAATAATCCGGCTGCTCGCGCCAGCGCGGGTGGCGGAAGTAGCTCTCTTCAATGGCGCGATGGCCGTAGCGCTCCAGAAACACACTGAAATGCTGGCGGAAGGGGCTGTGCGGCGGCAGTTGCTGCGCCCATTGCGCACCGATACGTTTGCCGGCGCGAAGCCAGGCGAGCGCTTCGATGTCGGCGGCGGCCGTTTGTGCCAGCGCCATCAGGTCGTAGCTCTGCTGTGCAGTGACGCTGGGTTCCGCGCCGGCCATGAGCGCGGCGGCCAGCGCATGGCCCTCGCCGGGGCACTGTTTTTCGATCACGTCGACCAGCCCCGAAACGGCGCCGCCCGCCGAGCCCTGCAGGAAGAACAGGCTGTCTGCGCGGCGGGCAATGTTGAAGCGCTCGCGCAGGCAGGTGGCCAGCTCGGCGGTTGTTTCTGGCCATGCGTCTTCACGCCATTGCGCGGCTTGCTTGCGGGCCCGGTTCAGATCGCTCTGCGCATGGCGGCGCGCCGCGCCTGCTCTCAATAGATATCGCACGAGCCGTGCGCCGCGCGCCAGCCGCTGCGGCCATGTGGTGCGGGGCAGCGCAATCTCGGGCTGCGTGCCGCCCAGCATGCGGTTGATGGCATCGGGCGCAATGCCGAACGCGTCAAACGCCTCCCACTGCATCAACGAAACATCGAGATACACGTGGCCGCCGAAGAGCCTGGCGCGCTCCAGGCCCGGCAGCAGCGCGTAGCCCGCCAGCGAGTACGCCAGCGTCAGCATCCGGTTGGCCGCATGGCCGTACAGCGACCAGTCGATGGGCGACAGCGGTGTGGGAAACATCTCGCGCGTGTTGCCGCGCGTCCAGAACGTCGGTTGGGTTTGCAGGGCGGGGTAGGTGGAGCGGGCGGCCGTGGTGATCGGGCGCGCCTGCACGATCCAGAAGCGCTGCCCGTCCCACACCCATTCGATGTCATAGCGGGGCTGTGCAAAGTCGAGCGCGCGGGCCGTGTCGCGTGCAACCGTGGCCAAGGCGATGAGCTGCGCGTCGTCCAGCACGGCGCGGCGGGCGTCTTCTGTCGCGGTGTCGGCGAGTGCCGTGCCGCCTTCGGCCAGCGCGCGCGTCATGCGGCGCTTGGTACCGATCCGGCGTTCGACCACGCGCAGCGTGTCGTCTTGCGGCGCCACTTCCAGCCGGTCGACGTCGCCGTCGGCGTGGCCGCCCACCAGCGCTTCGCCCAGTCCCCAGTGCGCGTTGATGACGATGTGGTCATCGCGGCCTGTGAGCGGGTCGCCCGTGAACGCGATGCCTGCGGCCACCGCCGGCAGCATCGGCATGATGACCACGGCCATCGCCAGGTCGGTGGTGTCGATGCCGAAGCGTTCGCGGTATGCCAGCGCCTGCGGTGCCTGCGCGGAGTCCCACACGGCGCGCACCGCGTCTGCCAGCGCCTGCGCACCGACGACGTTCAGGCGTGTCTCATGAATGCCCGCGAACGAGCGTTGCGCGGAATCCTCCTGCGGCGCGGACGAACGCACAGCCAGCGGCGTGTTCTGCCAGCCGCGCGCCGTCAGCGCTTCGGTAATGGCAGCCAACACGGCGTCGGGCACGGCATTTCCGCGACTGCGCCCGCGGCTGGCATCTGCCACCAGCACAAAACCATCGGGCACCGGCACGCCGAGCATCGCCATGCGACCAAGCTGCCAGCCCTTGCCGCCGGCCGCTGCGGCGCCGGCCGCCGCCGCAGCCGGCCAATCGAGCACGAGCGGGTTCATCACGCCTCCTTGTGGGCCATGCCGTGCAGGAACAGGTCGATAACGGCGGAGAAACCTGCGTGCAGGTCGGTGTCCGGACGTGCAAGCCAGCGCATCAGCGCGCCGAGATACAAGTACTCGAAGAGCGCCGCGAGGTGCTCCGCATCGAGCCGCGTGTCGAGTTCGCCTGAGCGCTGCGCTGTGTCAATGAGTGCCATGAACACCGCTTCGAGTCCGCTGCGCTTGTCTGCGTCACGGTTGCGGGCGGCCAGGTCGGCGCTGGCAAAACGGTAGCGGAAATACGCGGCTAGATAGGGCCGGCGCACGTTGCACCAATCGGCCGAGGCGGACAGCAGCACCGCCAGGCGCGAGCCGAAGTCCGGCTGGGCTTCGATCTGCGTACGCAATTGCGCGCCGCCCGCCGCAAGCTCGGCGTGGAACTGGTGCGCCAGCAGGGCTTCCTTGACTGGAAAGTGGTTGTACAGCGTGCCTTTGGACACATCGGCCTGCGCGGCAATCTGCTCCATCGTCACGGCGTCGTAACCGTGCTGCTCGAACAGGGAAAACGCCGTGGCCGCCAGGTGGTCCAGCGTCTGGGTGCGCTTGCGTTCTCGGCGGCCGGCTTCGATGGGGGACGGACTGGACGACATGGTGGGCTCGCTATTATTAAACGACGTGCAATTTTATACGTCGTTCAAAAATATGTGCAAGCGGAAACCCGTCTGTAGAATCAGCCCATTCTCCCGGCAACCTTTCGACAGGACCGACCATGTCTGCACTGCGCACGCTGTATCCCCCAATCGAACCGTATGAAACCGGCATGCTGGACGTGGGCGATGGCCACACGATCTATTACGAGCGCGTCGGCACGCCCGGCGCCAAGCCCGCGGTGTTCCTGCACGGCGGGCCGGGCGGTGGTGTTTCGGCGGACCACCGCCGCGTGTTCGATCCGGCACGCTACGACGTGATGCTGTTCGACCAGCGCGGCTGCGGGCGATCAACGCCGCATGCGGGTCTGGAGGCCAACACGACGTGGCACCTTGTGGCCGATATCGAACGCCTGCGCGCAATTGCCGGTGCGGAACGTTGGCTCGTCTTCGGCGGCTCGTGGGGCTCGACGTTGGCGCTCGCTTACGCGCAGAAGTATCCGCAGCATGTGAGCGAACTGGTGCTGCGTGGTATCTACACCGTCACGCAAGCCGAGCTGCGCTGGTATTACCAGTACGGCGTGTCGGAGATGTTTCCCGAGAAATGGGCACGCTTCCAGGCGCCCATTCCCGAGGCCGAGCGCGGCGACATGATTGCCGCCTATCGCAAGGTGCTGACCGGCAACGACACCGCCAGGCAGATCGAAGCCGCCCGCGCCTGGAGCGTGTGGGAAGGCGAGACCATCACGCTGCTGCCCGACCCCGCCAACAGCGCGAAGCACGCCGACGACCATTTCGCCCTGGCCTTCGCGCGGCTGGAGAACCACTACTTTACGCACCAGTGCTGGCTGGAAGAGGGCCAGCTGCTGCGCGAGGCGCATAGGCTGGCGGGCATTCCCGGCGTGATCGTGCATGGCCGCTACGACATGCCATGCCCCGCGCGCTATGCATATGCGCTGCATCAGGCGTGGCCGGATTCGGACTTCCACCTGATCGAAGGGGCCGGCCATGCGTGGTCCGAACCGGGCATTCTCGACCAGCTGCTGGCCGCAACGGACCGCTTTGCCGGTAAGTAACCCATGACGGATTCCGCCGACCTGCGTTTCCTGCTCGCCATCCAGGACAACGGCAGCCTGGTGGCGACGGCGCGCGCGTTGGATCTGACGCCGTCGGCCGTGTCGCAGCGCCTGCAGCAACTGGAGAAAAAGCTGGGCACACGGCTGGTCGATCGCACCGCGCGCAGCCTGCGCTTTACGCAAGAGGGCGCGCTGCTGTGCGAGCGTGGGGCAGAGCTGATCCGTCAGCTCGACGCGCTGTCGGAAGATTTGCACACACGCCGGGGCGGCCTGGTCGGTACGCTCAAGGTGAATGCCCCGCTGGGGTTTGGGCGACGCTACGTGGCGCCCGTCATTGCGGATTTTCAGCAGCAGCATCCTGATGTCGACATCGAATTGGCGCTCTCCGATGCGCCCCTTGTCGAAGCGGCGGACCGCTTTGATGTGGTGGTGCATATCGGCGCGCTGCAGGTATCGAACCTGGTCGGCCATGCGATTGCGCCGAACGCGCGCTTTGTCTGCGCGTCACCCGCTTTTGTGAAGCGCTTCGGCTTTCCGGAAACGCCCGATGACCTTGCCGCGCTGCCCTGCATCGTGCTGCGCGAGAACAAGGAAGACGTGTCGCTCTGGCACTTCAGCAAAGGCCGCACGAGCCGCAGCGTGCGCGTGCCCAGGCAACTCATCTGCAACGACGGCGATGTCATCCGCCAATGGGCGTGCGAAGGGCGCGGCGTGATCCTGCGCTCGGAATGGGACGTCGCCGACGACCTGCGCGCAGGCCGCCTCGTGCGGTTGCTGCCCGGCTGGAAGGCGCCGGACGCCAACGTGATCGCCCTCACGCACAACCGCGCAGGGTTGCCGCAACGTACGCGTCACTTCATGCAGGCGCTGCAAAGCCGTTTCAAGCCGCAGCCGCCTTGGCGTGCTTGATGTAGCGCCACTGAATCTTTGATTCAAGCTGGCTTCACCGAAAGCCGGCGTGCGGTGCCTACAATCGGTTGCATCGATGTCCACCGATTTGCAGGTCACCACGTGAACGCTTCCACCGCCTCGACCGTTCCTGCCGACTCCGGCTATCCCAAGGCCATCCTCTTCGATCTGCTGACCGCGTTGCTCGATTCGTGGTCGCTGTGGAACCGCGCCGCCGGCTCCGAGCAGGCGGGCCGCACATGGCGCGCCGAGTATCTGCGGCTGACGTACGGCTGCGGCGCGTACGTCCCGTATGAAGCGATGGTGCGGCAGGCTGCGCAGAACGTCGGCTTGCCGGCTTCCGCGCCCGAAGCGCTGGAAGCCAATTGGCTACAGCTCACACCGTGGAGCGGCGCTGCGCAAGCGCTGGCTGAACTCCAGCCGCACTGCAAGCTGGCCGTGGTCACCAACTGCTCGGAGCGGCTGGGCCGGCAGGCCGCGGCGCTGCTGCCCGTTACGTGGGATGTCGTCATCACGGCCGAGCAGGCCGGTGTGTACAAGCCCGATCCGAAGCCGTATCGCATGGCGCTCCAGCAGCTTGGCGTGGACGCAGCCAACGCGGCATTTGTTGCGGGCTCCAGCTACGACATGTTCGGCACGGCGGTGGTCGGCCTGCGCACGTACTGGCACAACCGCATCGGGCTGACGCCGGTGCAGGGCGCTCAGCTGCCGGAAATCACGTCGCCCACGCTGGACGACCTGCTGCCCTGGGCCCGCCGTTTTGCCGCATGAGGATGCAACCATGACCACCGACACACATGTGATTGACACCATCGACACGCCCGCAGCGTTGATCGACCTGCCGCGCATGCAGCACAACATCGCCCGCATGCAGCACCGCATGAACGCGCTGGGCGTGAAATTCCGCCCGCATGTGAAGACGACCAAGTGCCTCGACGTGGTACGCGCACAGGTAGCGGCCGGCGCGCAGGGCATTACCGTCTCCACGCTGAAGGAGGCCGAGGCCTTCTTTGCCGCCGGCATCAAGGACATCCTCTACGCGGTCGGCATTGTGGCCTCCAAGTTGCCGCGCGCGATGGCGCTGCGCAAGCGAGGCTGCGATCTCAAGCTCGTGGTCGACAACGCAGAGGCGGCCCACGCTGTGGTCGATTACGCCCGCACGCACGGCGAGCGCTGCGAAGTCTGGATCGAAGTCGATACCGATGGGCACCGCTCCGGCATCACGCCCGAGCAGGATGCATTGCTGGAAGTCGGCCGCATCCTGAAAGACGGTGGTATTGACGTGGGCGGCGTGATGACGCATGCCGGCTCCAGCTACGACTTGAACGACCGTGCCGCGCTGGCGGCCCTGGCCGAGCAGGAGCGTGCCGGTTGCGTGCGCGCGGCGCAGCGCCTGCGCGAAGCCGGCGTGCCCTGCGCAGCGGTGAGCGTGGGTTCCACCCCCACGGCATTGGCCACCGAACACCTCGAAGGCGTGACGGAGGTGCGCGCGGGCGTCTATGTGTTCTTCGATCTGGTCATGCACAACGTGGGGGTGTGCGCGATGGACGAGATTGCGCTGAGCGTGCTGACCACCGTGATCGGGCATCAGCCCGACAAAGGCTGGGTGATTGTCGACGCAGGATGGATGGCGATGAGCCGCGACCGTGGCACCGCCAAGCAGTCGCACGACTTTGGCTATGGGCAGCCCTGCGCGCTCGACGGCACGCCGCTCGACGGGCTTACGTTGATCGGCGCGAACCAGGAGCACGGCATTCTGGCGGCCAGCAATGGCTCGGTGCGTGACGACCTCGTGGCGCGTTTCCCGGTCGGCACGAAGCTGCGTGTGCTGCCGAACCATGCGTGCGCCACGGGCGCGCAGTTCCCTGAATACCAGGCGGTATCGCCGCGGGGTGCGGTGCAGACGTGGGCGCGGTTCCACGGCTGGTGAGTCGTCCGCCCGGCGTGTCAAAAAAGCAAAAGGCCCGCAGGAATACCGCGGGCCTTTTGCTTGAATCCAATCTGCCGAATGTGCCTCAGTCGCGTCTGACGCGTCCGATAGGCCGGGGAGCGACTCGGAACCAGCGCCGTCAGCGGCAAGGTGTCGGAATTGTAAATGCACCGTCCGGCTGCGCGCTGTAGCACATTTGTTCTACAGAGCGGCGCCGTATAGCGTTCGTATACTTGGTTGCACCAGGCCAGTTGAACCCGCCGTGGCAGCGCGATGGCGCATCTGCGGCGGACTACATGACATGCAACCCACTCCTTCCACACTCTGGCTGACCGGGCTGAGCGCCGCCGGCAAAACCACCTTGGCGCTGGCCGTGGCCGAGACGATGACCTCGCGCGGCCTGCCGTGTCGCGTACTCGATGGCGGAGCCTTGCGTCAGCAGCTCTGCGCCGACCTTGGTTTCTCGCGCGCGGATCGCAGCGAACACGCGCGCCGCGTGGCGCAGTGGTGCGCGCAGATGAACAACACCGGGACGTGGGCCGTTGCCGCGCTCATCTCTCCATACCGTGGAGACCGGGAGCGCGCGCGACAGATTGTGGGCGCGTCACGCTTCTTCGAGGTGCACGTGGCGACACCGCTGGCAGTGTGTGAATCGCGCGACCCGAAGGGTTTGTATCGCATGGCCCGAGCCGGAACGATCGCCAACCTGACGGGCGTTGGAGAACCCTACGAGCCGCCGTTACATCCACAGTTGATGGTGGATACCGGCGTGCAATCCGTTGAAGAGTGTGTTGCACAGGCGCTGGCCCTGCTGGGGATGCAGGAAGCCGTTGCGGCTTGATGCGGGGCCATGTAACGCATTTGTTCCACAGACGAATCCAGCGCACGTCGCTATGCTGCGACGGCTTCAAGAAAAAAAAGAGCACAGCATCAGTCAAAACGGGGGAGAGCTGCGGCGCGCACTGCATAGCGGGAACAGCAGTGCGCGCCAGACAGCCAGGGTGCCGGTACGTCAGGCGCTGCGCGCCAGCGGCAGCCACAGCGTAAAACGCGTCCCATCAGGTCCTGACGCCCACTCGACCGAACCATCCAACGCCTGCGCGCGGCGCTGCTGATTGCGCAGGCCATGCCCTTTGCCGTCGCGCAGGGCACGGTCCACGTCGAACCCCTGGCCGTTGTCTTCGATGATGACGCGCACGCCATCCGGATCGGCAGCGGTACCGACGCGGATTTCGCTGGCGCGCGTGTGGTGCAGGATGTTGGCAATGCACTCCTGCACGATGCGCAGGATATGCAGCGCGCTGGACGGGTCGAGCCACGGCAGCGTCGGCAGCTTTTTGACCTCCCACAGCAGCGCGATGCCGGTGCCGTCCAGCCGCGGCTCGAGCCGAAAGCGCAGCGTGGCGAGCAACAGCAGCAAGTCGGCCTCGACCGGCTCCATCGAATCGATGGTCAGTTTCAGATCGTCCAGGCAGCCCTTCAGGATGTGCGAAATATCCACCTCGCTCAGGGCTCCGCGCTCCACCGAGCGGATCGCGCTGATGAGCGATGCGCCCAGTCCGTCGTGCATGTCCTGCATCAGGCGCTGGCGTTCCGCGCTGATGGCGCGCTGCCGCTCGGCTTCGCGCAGCTTCTGGTGGCTGACTTCGAGTTCGGCCTCGCGCGCTTTCAGGCGCTGGGCAAGGTTGGCGTTGGCCTGTTCGACTTCACGAATGGCGTTGACGTAGCGCCGATACATCAGCGTGCCGAAAATGCCGAAGGTGATGGCGTTGGTGTACGCGCCGAAATACCAGCCTTCCGGGCTGCTGAAATTGTTCTGCAGCAGCCAGTCGGTCACGCCGAGCAATGTGCAGATGCCAACGCCAATGGCCACCATGACCCCTTCGTTGGAACGGCGCCACGCGTTGGCCACGCCGGCCACGCCAACGGCGGCGCCCATGAGGGCCGCAATCGGGTAGATCAACGGCGTCACCGTGGGCGTGTTGGGCAGCACGGCCAGCATCGGGAGCGTCAGCACGCCAATCGCGACGGTCACCATGACGAGCGTGCGCGTGAACCACACGAGCGGTCGCCCATGCAGTTGGCGCAGGAAGAAGTGCACCACCAGCACGAGCCACAGCAGTGAATTGACCGTCAGCCAGGCAAACCAGTCGTTGGCAATCGGCTGCGCCACGTAGAAATGCAGCCCGCGCAGGAACGAGGTGACAGCCAGGTTGAAGAACAGCAGATAGGCGGTTTCGTGGCCGCGCCGAAACCAGACGAACAACGCGAAGACGCCGATGGCGAGGAACGCGGCGCTCAGCACGGCCGGCAACTCTTGCTGCAGCCACTGGCGGACGTTGTAGCGACCCTTCAGCGCATCCATCGGGCCCAGCCACAGCGACGACACGGCCACCTGCGTGCGCTGCGTGTGCTCCAGCCGCAGCAGAATCTCGCGCACCGGCACGTCGTCGCGGGGCTCGTCCAGCGCGACCCACAGCGGCGTGCGTGTGCTGTTCCACAGCGGCCCTCGTTCCTGCGCCCGATGCACGAGCCGGCCGTTGACGTACACGGCGATGGTGCCGTCGGCCTTGATGCGTACACCGTACAGCGCCAGCGGCATCGAATGCCAAGCCGATGCGGGTACCGCGATCCTGATCCAGGTCGTATGGACGACCCCGGACTGCGCCTTCGCGCCGGCCTGGCGCAGCAGCGCTATGGGCGGCGCATATGGCAGCGCGGCGTGCTGCCAGGCGTTCGGCAGCGATGCGCTGTCGACGGTGGGCGGCGGCGCCTGAAAGCCCGATCCATCCGTGGTCTGCCAATCGGCCTGCGTGAGGTGCAGGCTCTCGGCCGATGACGGACCACTGCCAGCATCTGCGTAGAACACGCCGACAATCACCAGCAACGTCAGCGAGAAAACGAACACCGCTTTGGCAAAGAGGGACGCAGGACGGGTTCTCATGCAACGCGCGTGTCGCAACGCTCGAAGAGATGGACGGGCCAATATGAGATGCGTTCGGGCGCAGCTTGGGAACCCCTGCTCACGGGGGGGGGCAACATCACGCGGTGCGCTCAGCCCCGCCTGCGATACGGCCTATTCGGACAGCAGCCCGAGATTCCTCGCTTCGTAAATGGCTTCCGCTTTCGACGTCACTTTCAGCTTGCTATAGATGCGCCGCACGAAGCTGCGCACCGTGAAGTGCGACAGCTCCATCAGCTTGGCGATTTCCTGCGTCGTGAAGCCCTTGGTGATGTAGTCCAGGACTTCCTTCTCGCGTGCCGACAGCAGCGGTGCCGACGACTCGGCAGCGGCCGGCTCCGGTTCCGAACGCATGGCGGTGCCCGCTGAACCTTGCTGGAAGCGCGCCAGAATCTGCCGCGCAATGATCGGGCTGATCGGGCTGCCGCCGCTTGCCAGGCTGCGAATTTCTTCCGCCATCCGGGCGGGCGAGCTGTCCTTGAGCAGGTAGCCTGCGGCGCCCGCCTCGATCGAGCGCATGACGTGCGTCTCGTCGCCAAAGTTGGTGCTGACCATGATGCTGCAGCTTGGCCACAACTGCGCCGCCGCGCGGATCACGTCAATCCCGGAGCCATCCGGCAGGCCGAGGTCCACCAGCAAAACATCCGCCGGCGGGCCTTGCAGCAGGGCAAGGCCATCTGCACGTGACATGGCAATACCGGCCAGCCGCATGTCGGACGCGGCCTGCACCGCGCGGCTGAGCGCGTCGCTAAAGCCGGCGTCGTCTTCGACGATTGCGACGTGGATGGGATGCGGCTCGGAGCCGGTACGTACGGATTGCATGATCGTCGATTGTACGGGCGCTGGCCGGCCACCCGTGTAGCGCATTTGCGCTACAGCTGGGCGCTCGCCGTTGTGTCGGCGCGCAGCTGCATGGTGCGGCGCATTATGCGGATTCCGTGATTCTTTCCGTCGTACGCATGATCGACATGTGCGGGTGTTACGTAACGCGAAACGTTTTCAAGTGCCGCAAAAGGCCTTTTTGGCCAAAGATGCCCGCACTTTGTGTGGCCCGCATCGCCTTGTGCGGCAACGTTTTCATCTGGTTTAGGTGATGTTGCAATCGCGCATGGCACGCACTTTGCAGAAATCGCTCCCATAAAAAGGTCGCCAGCCGCTGCCGGAACTGCGTCTGCGTGAACCATCACAACGGGTCGGCCCACGGGTAGCCGATCGGATTCAACGAGGGGAGCGGGCAATGTCACGGGGTGGCGAGTCGACGTTTGCAGACAATCTGTTCATCAAGCCAGCGCCGCGCTGGCCGGATCCGGTAGCGCCGGCGGTCGAGCCGGCCACGGTCAAGATTGCGGTGGTGGGGCTCGGTTATGTGGGTGCGCCGCTGGCCGTGGCGTTCTCGAAACACTTCGCCGTGTCGGGCCTCGACATTGACGCCACGCGCGTCGCCGAGCTGACCGAAGGGCGCGATCGCACCAACGAACTGACCGGCAACGAGCTGCTTGAATCCGGCGCGCGCTTCACCACCGACGCCACGGTGCTCGGCCAGGCCGACGTGATCGTCGTGACGGTGCCCACGCCCGTCGATCAGGCTCGCGTGCCGGACCTCAACCCCGTGATGCAGGCGTCCATCTCGGTGGGCAAGCACATGAAGCGCGGCGCGGTCGTGGTGTATGAAAGCACCGTCTACCCCGGCGTGACCGAAGAAATCTGCATCCCGCTGCTGGAGCGCCACAGCGGCCTGAAGCATCTGAAGGATTTCCACGTCGGCTATTCGCCCGAGCGCATCAACCCGGGCGACCGCGTGCACACGCTCACCACGATGACCAAGATCGTGGCCGGCGACACACCCGAAACCCTTCAGGCGCTGGTCAGCCTGTACGGCGCCGTCACGCAGGTGCATCCGGCCAAGAGCATCAAGGTGGCGGAGGCTGCCAAGGTGCTGGAGAACACGCAGCGCGACGTGAACATCGCGCTGATGAACGAGGTGTCGCAACTGCTGGCTGCACTCGGCGTGGACACGCACGACGTGCTGGCCGCCGCGCGCAGCAAGTGGAACTTCCTGGATTTCCGCCCGGGGCTGGTGGGCGGGCACTGCATCTCGGTCGATCCGTATTACCTGACGCACAAGGCGGCGTCGTGTGGGTTCAACGCTAGCCTGATCCTGGCCGCGCGCGAGACGAACGACAGCATGTCGCAGTTCGTGGTGGACCAGCTCATGCGCCGCATGACGCAGTGCCATCTGCTCGGGCCGCACACGCTCGTCACCATTCTCGGCACCACGTTCAAGGAAGACGTGCCCGACATCCGCAACTCCAAGGTGGCCGACATCGTGAAGAAGCTCGGCGCGCTGGGCATCCGCACGCAGGTGATCGACCCGTTGGCGGACAGCAATGAAGTGGCGCACGAATACGGCTTCCGCCTCACGCGGCTGGCCGATGCCAAGGCCGCCGACGCCATCGTGCTGGCCGTGCCGCACACGGAGTACCGCGAGGGCGGCTGGGCGCTGGTGGAGTCGCTCGCCAGGCCCGGGTCGCCTTTTGTGGTGAGCGATCTCAAGGCGGTGTTGGATCGGGATGCTTGCCCGGACCGGGCTGTGTTGTGGCGGCCTTGAGTTGATTGGTCGCGTTCGTTCTCAAAATTTCGCGATGTGCCTGCAGTGGGCCAGCATCGCCTCAAGCCATGCAATTCAATCTTTTCCAGAAGGGAATCATCTCGACCTATCGCATCGTCATGACCTCGGTTTTGATCGTCGTGATGGTCGGCATACTGTCCTATCTATTCCTGATGCTCTTCTACGGCGTAGATCGAAACTGGGCAGCGCCACTGGTTTTGTCGCCGACGCAATCCAAGGTGCTGGCTTTCCAGCCGGACGTTGCAGCGTTAGAGGCGTCGTTGCTGAAGAACCGCGTAGAGCTGAATACCGCGATCCGTAAGTACCAGGCCATCGAGGACCAGGTTACCCAACTGCAGTCTCTTAGCGCTCAATTCGCCCGGGCGCAGCGCTTCGAGGCGAAGGCACTTGCGAGCGTCAACGCTTCTCTGCAAGGGGTGCTACGGCAGAAGCGCATGGACATCGACCAGACTCGACAGGCAGTGGACGAAGCGCGTCCGATGTTGGCGTCGCTCGACGCTGAGCTTTCGGCTGGTCTCATTACCAAGGACGAAGTGGCCCGGCGACGCATGGACATGCGTACCGCCCAGAATGCCTTGACCGATTCGCAAGTGCAGACTGTTCTTCTGGCGACGCAAGCCTCCCAGGCCTCGGCGGCCAGCAATACCCTGACCCAGAGTGGCGCCGCGTCACTGACTGCACTGCAATCGCTGACTAGCGATGCGCAGATCAGGATCGCCATCGCCCAGGCATCAGTAGATGCCGGTACAGCGAAGGAGGCAATTCATCAGCTCGAGGCGACCGTAAAAGAGGGCGAGCGGGTGCTACAGACCGCCAAGCGATCGCCCTACTACCGAGCGTTGACCACAAGTGTTCCGGTCGTTTTCGTTCCCTATGACAACGTGAGTGCCGCCAAGGTTGGTGCGCCCGTGTTCGACTGCATGCTGCAGGTTCTGCTGTGCCGCAAGGTCGGAAAGGTGGTCGAAGTGTACGAGGCGGAGGAGTACGCGCGCCATCCACTGTTCAAAACCGACATACGCGGCAAGTTCGCGGAAATCGACTTCGAAGAACGAGAGGCCAGTGAGTCCTCAGTGGTTTTTCTTTCATTTAAGCCGCTGCTACTTTGACTGCTGCGCGGCGGGGCGGGGCTGGAAGTGAGTGGTGAGACGCCGGGGAATATTCGAAGTGCAAGGACGAATCGATGAAGTACGCAGCGACATTACTGCTCTTTTCCCTGATTGCGCGGCCGGGGCTGGCACAAGAGGATACCGGCGTGGAGAAAGCGGCGTACTGCCAATATGTGCGCGCCCAGGCGGAAGCCGAGCGGACATTGGCGGCGGGCTTCAACGCCGTTGGACGCTTCGGGCAATCTGATGTCAGCCCGTCAGAGAAGCAAGCTGTTGTTGGCGTGTCGAAGAGCATCTCAAAGCATCTGCAAGGCGCTGCGGCAGTTGACGCGGGTAATCTTGAGTGCGAGCTGTATGCGTACACCACAGACCTGCAACGCGTGTTGAAGTACCAACTCGCGGCCATTGACCAGCGTATTGCCGGGCGTCGGGCGCACATGATCGGTGAAGTGCTTGCCATTCTGGACGACGAGATCGCACAAACGCAGCGTCGTCGGCGCGCCGGTAACGCAACTCTGGCCGACGTTTTCTCGCTCGATCAGCAGCGTCAGCAACTCTATTCCCAGTATCGGCTCGCACAGCAGGATGCTGCGAATCCCTCTATCCCTCCTGTACGGCGCCTCGATCCAGTCTCGACCCTTGGCAAGGTTGAAGCCGTGACCGCGACCCTGCAGGAGGTGTTGAACAGAAAGCAGCGGCTGCAAGCATGGGACGTGGTGCTCATCGTCGGGATGCAGAAGCCCGTCCTTGGGGGTACGACCGCGAGCGCTCCCGGTACAAAGCCCTATGCATCCATGTCTTTCACATACAACCTGAACGCCCATGCTTACGCCGGACAGCTCGATGAGGCATCGCGTTCTCTCATTGCGTTGCGCCGCGAGCAGAACGATGAACTGAATAAACAAGTCAGTGTGCTGCTGCAAACGGTGGCGGAGCGGATACAGCTCGAGCGCAGCGCATTGCAAAGGCTCGCCGCAGACGTCAAGCGCATTGCGGACGAGTCTGAGCGTATACAAGCGATTGACACCGCCGAGGCCGTTCGCATGCGCGCTTTGCTGCGCGTCGACCTTGCGCTCGCAAAGATGGAGCAGAACCTTGCGACCGATCGTTTGACGTTGCTGGCCGAGGCCTTTGATGAGGGCCGATGAAACCCGCGTCAGGGCGTGGTGTATTGAACACGTGCGAGATGGTATGTGTGCAATCTACATGCGTGCTCGCCACCTGCTGCACCCCCTCTGCGTGGCGTTGCCATTTGCCCTTCATGTTTCAGTGGTGATGGCGCAGGTTCACACCATCGACTGGGCGGGGATGAAGTGGCGTGTCAGGACGGAGCAAGGTGGGCCGTGTGCGACTCAGCGTTGGAATGCGGACGGCGTATGGGTGGATGCGGCAGGGCAACTTCACCTGAAACTGATCCGGATGCCCTCAGGTGTCCTCAGTTGCGCGGAGATCATTTCGCTCGAGCAGTTTCGTTTCGGTACCTACCAATTCGAGGTGACAGGACCGATCGGCACCATCGACGCGAACGTGGCGCTGGGTATCTTCTTCTATCCATCTCCGGATGTTGGTCCCGACGGCACAAACGAGATCGATATCGAAGTTGCCCGTTGGGGACGTCCCGATGGCCCGCAAGTGCATTACACCGCCTGGTACAGGAGTCGGCCAGGCAGTTGGCACTTGCCAATGCGCGTGGCTGATCAAGCGAACCATGCGCAATTTGGTATCCAGTGGTTGCCGGGCAGCGTTCGGTGGACATCCAGCCTGCAAGGCGCCACGGAAGCTCATTTTGAAGGTGATGTCGCGTCGCAGCCGCAGACGCTGCGTTTCAATCTTTGGCTATTTCGGCAGCCGGCTCCGGTGGATGGCCGGGAGGTCGAGTTCGTCATCAAATCAATGAAGGTGCGTGAATGGTAGTTCTGCTTGAAGTGATGTCAGCCCTACCGTTATTGATGATCGCCATCAATTTCGTCTTCGCCCTCTTGGCGCGTATCGGTCTTCGATCCACTTTCATCTACAAGGACTACACGTTCCAGCCGTCGGTGAGCGTGCTGTTGCCTGCCTTCAATGAGGGACAGCATGTTCTCAAGACGATAGAAAGCCTGATGGCAAGCAACTACCCGCCCGAACGGCTCGAGGTGATCGCCGTTGATGACTGCTCCATCGACGATACCCATATGTGGATCGAGAGGGCTGCCTCGAACTGGCCGCGTGTGCGCGCACTGCGCAACCCGGTGAACGTTGGAAAACATCACACGCTACTGAACGCCCTTTCGTATGCTAGCGGAGACATCATCGTCTGCATCGACTCCGATGCCATCTTTGACTGCAATGCCATCTCCGAGGTCACCGCATGTTTCGCGGACCCTGAGATCGGTGCCGTCGGAGGCAGAATCGGCATCAGCAATCCCAACGAGAACTGGCTCACGCGCTGTCAGACGTTGCTCTACTACTACGTGTTCCACGTTGCGAAGATGTGGCAGAACTGGACGCGGAATGTGCTCTGCATTTCTGGTTGTTTCTTCGCCGTGCGGCGCGAGCACTTGCTTGCCATTGAGCCGGAGATCAAGGCGCGAGCCTGGTTCGGCATCGGGGTGCGGGACGGGGAAGACAGCTTTATGACGCTGCAGCTCCTGCTGCGCGGTTTAAAGACGTACTGCAATATCGAGGCGCAGTGCTGGACGGCAGTCCCGAACAACTCGCGGCAGTTCTTCATGCAGCAGTTGCGTTGGAGGCGCAGCACTTTCCGCAACCTGTTCTGGATGCTGAGGCGATTTAATGCAATGGTGAAGGTTCTGCACCCGGTGACGGCGGTCTACGTGTTGGTGCAATGCGCGTCGCTTGTGCTGTGGCCGATGGTGATGATTGGCAGCTTGGTCTCGAGTTCACTGGTCAGTATGGCCTCGCACGTTGCGCTCGGCATGGCGTCGTACGTCGCAACGGGATATGCCTTCGGTCTTTACGCCCGGCGCCATAACCCGGAGCAGCATGTCAGTGCCCTGTCAGTGTCCATCGCCGGTGTTTGGATGGTGCTCGACATGTTCTTCTTGTCGATTCTGGCGTTGTGCACGCAAGACGTTGGGGAATGGGGCACCCGTGGGGTAGCGCAACCGCACCAACCTGTTCCGCAGATGCGGGCTACGGAAGAGCTGGCCAATTCAGGCGGAGGGCAGCTTGCGGCGTAGGCGAGTGTGGAGGTCGCTCTTCGGAGCGGCGCCAACGCGGCACGCAGTCCGCGATGCGTCGGCGCTGCGTCGCAGAGGAGATTTACTGCAGTCCAGCAGACACGCCAGCCCAAAAGCTCGAATCTTCGCTTCCCAGCACCCAAACTGACACCCCGGCGAGGCTCAAGGTATTGGCCAGATGGGCTTTGGCCTGGATGCCCTGGCTCGTTTCGTACCAGACGACGTGAGCGCTGCCGTCCGACGCGACATAGTTGATGTGTGCGGACAGCGTAGCTGCGTCCCATTGAGCCACCGCCTTGGTGGCGCTTAGCATAGCTGGCATGTCCTTGAATGACACCGATACGCCGGTATTGGTGGTCTGGTTCCAGTCGTAGCCGTAGGCAGGAAGTCCGAGCAGGATCTTGCCGGCGGGTACCACGCTCGTGGCGTATTGCAGCGCAGATTGCATCCACGAGATGCTTGCAACGGGTCCAGGGGCGCTTCGACTGTAGTGCTGGTCATAGGTCATCACCTGCAGAAAATCGACCGATTGGCCAAGCGCTGCATAGTCGTAGGGCCATGCCCATGTGTTTGTGGTCGAATCGGTGAGCTTCGGCGGGACGCTTACCACGAGCCTGGCTGGGATCTGATGTAGTTGAGATGCCAGCTCCGCCACAAAACTGCTGTAGGCGGCACGGTCGGCCGGATAGAGCCCTTCAAAATCAAGGTTGATTCCTGTGAGACTTTGCGTGCGCGCCAACGCAACGATGTTCTGCAGCGTAGCGGACCGGTTTGTCACCAGCGCGGCATGGGCGATGTCAGGGTCGATCCCGGACGAGCCATGAGCGACGATGATGCACGCGTAGGAGGCCTTGCCTGCTGCCTGATTGCTGGCCAGGATATTGGTGGGAAGTGTGCCCGTCAGGCTGCCGGAGGCAGAAACCTGCAGGACGTCGATCGACACCGCATTCACGGGAGTCGTGTTGCTCATGGCAGAGGTGAGCGACGCGGTTGTATTCACAGCGTAAGCCAGTACAACTTTGCCCGGTGCAGAGGGTGCTGAAGGTGCTGACTGCGTGCCGGCAGTTGTCGCACTTCCGCCGCCGTCGCCGCCCCCGCATCCGGAAAGCATAAGTGCGACGCACGCCGCGCTGATGAGACCGACAACTTTCATGTGAAACCCCGTTCTTTTTTATGTTCTCTCCGGGCTTATCGGTCCACCGCCTGGAACCTTGAGACGTCAACGTCTCAGCCATATCGCCTAGGGCAGTGTTGAAGTCAGGCGTTTGAATCGGCTGTCCGGCACGGAGGATCATCGATCTTCTAGACTGTTTCTGACGGGTCTGCGGCGGCCATTGCGGCGTCAGGTCGGCCACGGCGAGGGTGGCATTGATGTATTCGCGCGTTTTGCGGTTTTCCCGACAAGAGCACACGAATATGGCGATCACGGTGAAGGGCAATCACAAGACCAATCGGCTTCGCTGGCTTTTTTCCCATTGGGATCACCGCAAGGTGACGACACCCCATGCCATCGTGGCGGCGGGGGTCGTCATCGCGCTGTCGATGGTGGTGATCTGCGCGGTGGTGCTGTACCAGAGCCGGCTGGACGCGATGGCCCGCGCCACCGAGGCGTCGCGCAACCTCGCCTTGCTGGCGGAGCGCGATATCGAAAGAAATTTCGAACTCTATGCGCTGTCGCTCCAGGCCGTCGTCGATGGCGTGAACGATCCTGAAGTGATGAACGCGTCCCCGCGCCTGCGCGGCTTCGCGTTGTTCGACCGTGCTGCAACGGCAACGTATCTGGGGTCGATGCTCGTGCTGGACGCCGAGGGCAACATCGTCATCGACTCCGCCGGCGATGTGCCGCGCAAAGCCAACTTCTCGGACCGCCAATACTTCAAGGTGCACCGCGACAATCCCAACGTGGGGCTGTACGTCGGCAATCCCTACGCGTCGCGTTTGCGGGATGGCGCGCCGAGCATCCCGCTGAGCCGGCGGCTTTCCCGGCCGGATGGTTCATTTGCGGGCGTGGTGCTGATTGCGATCCAGCTCGAGTATTTCCACAAGCTGTTTGCCGCGCTGTCTCTCGGGCCGCACGGATCGGTGGCGTTGATTGCGCGAGACGGCACGATGGTCATGCGGCAGCCCTACGATGTGAAGGTGATTGGGCGGAACATCCGCAACGCAAGTACCTTCAAGCAGTTCCTGTTGGCGCCGGAGGGCAGTTTTTCGGACATATCGACCCTCGATGGCGTCGAGCGTCTGTATTACTTCAAGAACCTGCCCAACCTGCCGCTCATCATCATGGTGGCGGAAGCCCACGCCGACATTTACGCGGCCTGGCAGCATCGCGCGCTGACCATCGCGTCGTTGATGGCCGCGCTCGCGCTGGGCTTCATCGGACTGTCCTTCGCCTTCGCGGCGCAGCTGCGGCGCCGCATGCGCGCGGAATCGGAACTCGCCATGCTGGCGCGCACCGATGGGCTGACGGGGCTGAACAACCGTCGCACCCTGGGCGAAATCCTCGATCAGGAATGGCGTCGCGCCAAGCGAACGCGCAGCGTGCTGTCCCTGCTGTTCGTCGATATCGACCGCTTCAAGATGTACAACGACACCTACGGGCACCAAGCCGGCGACGATGCCCTGGCGGCCGTCGCGAAATGCATTGGCGACAATATTCGCCATCCGTCCGACAGTGCCGCACGGTATGGCGGTGAAGAATTCGTGGTGGTTTTGCCCGATACGTCGCCAGAGGGCGCGGCCTCCATTGCCGAAAAGATACGCGCGGCGATTGCCAACCTCGCCATCGAGCACAGGGCCAGCGAGTATGGCCGGGTGACCGCCAGCATCGGCGCGGCAGCGTGGACGCCGGAAGAGGACGTTGACATGTCGGCCGTCATCCGTGCGGCCGACGAAGCCCTGTACGACGCAAAGGCGACGGGCCGTAACCGGGTGGCGCAGTCCAAGCTGCGGGCGGCCCAATGACGATTGCCATTCCGTGCGGGCCTGGTCTACGCCGCGGCGCTCACCAAAATGGCTTCAAGCGGGGCGGGTCGCCCTAGAAGGTAGCCTTGCCCGTTGCGCACACCCAGGTTGGCCAGTATCGCTCTCTGCGCCTCCGTCTCGATACCCTCGGCGACGAGGTCGCACCGTATTTCGTCGGCAAACGTCACCATGGCCCTGAGCAGCGCCCGCTTGATGGGGTCGTCTTCCAGTTTGGTCGTCAGATAGGCATCGAGTTTGATCAGGTCCGGCTTGAGCGCAATGATGTGATTCATCGTGGAGTAGCCGGAACCCGCGTCGTCGATGGCGATTCGGACGAAGTGACGGCGCAGCGGCACAAGCGCCTCGTGCAGGCTCGGGTAGTCGTCGACCAGTGCATGCTCCGTAATCTCCAATACGAGGCGACGCGGCGGAACGTCATGGAGCAACGCTTCCAGCTTGCCGCTCAGGACGGTGGCGGGCGACACATTGACGGCTACATAGGCCCCTCCAATCGAGTGCAATGCCCGCAGGCCTTTTTTGATGGCAAGCATTTCCAGCTCAACACCAAGGCCCACCTCCCAGGCCTCTGCAAACCAGCGATACGGCGGCCGGGGGTGTTTACCGGGGAACCTGGACAAGGCCTCGAGCCCGACCAGCCGTCCGTTGACCAAAGAACGTATGGGTTGGAAAAAGACCGAGAATTGGTCGTGTTCGATCGTGTGTTTGATGCGCGAGAGTTTTTCGTTCTTTTGTTGTGTCGCCGCCTTGTGTCGCTCGATTTGCCGCGCGATCACACCGGAAAAGGCGGTCATGAGTTCCAGGTCGCGCGCATTCAGCGAGTAATCGGGCCGGTCGCTGAAGCAGCAGAACGTGCCGAACACGGATCCGTCGGTCAACTGAATCGGCACGCTGATGTAAGCGCCCACCGGGATCGCGCTTGTCGCGGGCAACGACCGCGCGGCGGCATGCTCGGCCGTGTCCTGCATCAGCGGCGGCAGGCGGCCGTCAATTACCTGTGCGCAATAGCTGTCGCGCAGCGGCCCCGAATCGCCCGCCCTGAAGGGTTGCCGCTGCGCGTTGCTATCGACATACCTGAAAACGCGCTGCGTCCCCACCAATTCGGACACGAATGCGAAGGGCATGCCCAAATGGTTGCGCACTGCGCGGAGAATTTCTGCAATGTGCGCTGTCGCCTCGAGGTCGGCTTCGATGAGGCTACCGGTGAGAAGGTGCTCCAATTCCTCTCTCCCTGACCAAACCATTTTCCCGCCCATTACCGTCTACCCGTTTTTCGGGCCACCGCCGTAGCGCGGCGCAATAGGTGCGGGCAGTCGCGCACTTTATGCGCAAAAAGTGTCGCCAACTGTACTTCCGATTATGTGGCGGTAAATGGCGGCCATCAGATATTCCAGGGTTAATAGGGATTTATACGCATCTGCCTGGGCAAAATTCTGTCGATAGATAAACCAGCCGCCACGGAAAAGGCGGTTGATCGCGGGCATCTTTATGCCGCAGGAAGCGTGCCGGACATGACAGACATTACCCAACCCCAGTTATCTGATGCCATTGCGCAATTGGTCAGTTGCGGCGTGTTTTCCGTGGATCGTGAAATGCACATTTTGTCGTGGAACCGCTTTATGCAATATCACAGCGGTTGTTCCGCCGACGATGTGATCGGTAAGGACATGTTTGCGCTGTTTCCGGAGCTGCCCGAGAAATGGCTGCGCAAGAAAATCGAAAGCGTATTCATCCTGGGTGTCTCTGCGTACACATCGTGGGAGCACCGCCCGTATCTGTTCCGTTTTCGGCATACCCGGCCCATAACCGACACGATCGAATGGATGCAGCAGAACTGCAGTTTTATTCCGATCGAAGATGCAAATGGTGCCGTTATCGCGGTAGGAATTACCTTGCTCGATGCGACCGACGTGTGCCTGGCGTACGGCGAATTGAAGAAGCGCGAAAAAACCGTAACCGATGCCCTGCAGGAACTCACTGTTCGTAACGCGCAGCTGAGCGCGCTGAACGAAGAGCTCGCCCAGGCACACCAGCAATTGCTGCAATCGGAAAAGCTCGCCGCCATTGGTCAGCTCGCTGCCGGTATTGCGCACGAGATCAACAACCCCGTGGGGTTCGTGCTCTCGAACCTGAACAGCCTGCAGCGCTACATGAACACGCTGCTCGACTACGCTCGTCATCTGGATCAGTTGATTGGCCGTCACGCGCCCTCGCTCGATGGGCAGCTTCTGGCGCTTGCGCAGGCGGCTGACATCGAATTCCTGGCCGAAGACGGGCCCGCACTGGTGGCTGAATCGCAGGAAGGCCTGACCCGCGTGCGCGACATCGTGGTGGACCTGAGGGATTTCTCCCGCGTGGACAGCGCCCACCAGTGGGACCAGGTCGACATTCACCGCTGCATCGAGTCGACGCTGAACATCGTCCACAACGAAATCAAGTACCAGGCTGACCTGGTGCGCGAGTACAGCGAGTTGCCGCCCGTAACCTGCATCCCGTCGCAGATCAATCAGGTGGTGCTGAACCTGGTGGTCAACGCGGCGCAGTCATATGCGGGCAAGGCCACGCAGGGCGGTGAGCGCGGCACCATTGCCGTTCGCACCGGGGCCGATCCGACACACCCTGATTCGATCTGGTTTGAGGTGGCGGATGCCGGCAGCGGCATCGCACCCGAAAACCTGAAGCGCATCTTCGATCCGTTTTTCACCACGAAGCCGGTTGGCAAGGGCACCGGGTTGGGGCTGTCGCTCACCTACGGCATCGTCAGATCGCATGGCGGGCGCATCGACGTGTCGAGCACGGTCGGCGAGGGCACGACTTTCCGTGTCACCTTGCCACGTTGCAGGCCGGACGCCCCGCCTGTCGAACAACAATTGCCGGCTGCCACTGCGCTGGCCGCTACATAAGTCTCACGCTCTACGCCTGAAGGGGGACACATCATGGCGCTACCTGTGCTCGTTGCCGACGATTCGTCGCTGGCACGCAAGCTTCTGATCAACGCGTTGCCCGACGACTGGGATGTCGAGGTCACGCAGGCCTCCAACGGTGTGCAAGCGCTGGAGCTGTTTCGCGCCGGCAAAGGCACGGTCGTTTTCCTCGATCTGACGATGCCGGACATGGATGGCTTCCAGGTGCTCGAGCACATCCGCAAGGCCGGCGACGACGCCTTCGTCATCGTGGTGTCTGCCGACATCCAGTCGGGCGCCGTCGAGCGCGTCAAGGACCTCGGCGCCATCGGCTTCATTGCGAAGCCCGTCTCGGCCGAGCGCATTGTTCCCATCCTGCGGGGGTACGGTCTCTATGAATGACCTGACACTGAACGAAGACCAGCGCGACGCTCTGCAGGAAATCGCCAATATCGGCATGGGCAAGGCGGGGGCGGCGCTGGCGGAACTGCTGGGCGCATTTGTGACGCTGTCGGTGCCGGGCATCAAGCTGGTCAACGCGGCACAACTGAAGGGCGAACTGCTGGGCCGCGATATGGCGGGCGACGCGCCATCGCCTGTGCGTCAGGCATTTCAGTCCGACATTTCCGGCGAGGCGATCGTGCTGTTCGGCAACGACGGCCGCGAAGAACTCGAAGAACTGATGGGCTACGGCGATGCCGACGTCAACAGCGAAAGCGAAGCCCTGTCCGACATTGCCAACCTGCTCGTCGGGGCCTGTGTACGCAGCGTATTTGAGCAACTCGGCCGCAACCTGTCGTTTTCGCGGCCAAGCTTTGTTCCCACTGCGGTGCTCCAGCAAGCCTTGTCAGGCGAACAGTTCGATCGTTGGGATGTGGCCCTGTTGCTGGAGGTGCGCTTCACCCTCGAGCGCGGCGGCTTTGTGGCCCAGTTGGTGATGCTGTTGCCTGAAACCGCCATCCGAAGAATGAAGCAGGCGCTGGAGCAATTCCTGCAGGCGCTCTGAGACGCGCCCCCCAGCCATCGAACCGAGACGACAGCCATGCTTGTTTACGACGAAGACACCGCGCTAGCGAGTGCGCCCGACATCAAGACCGACGCGCAGCCCGACAGCGCCCCGACCCCTGCAACGCCTACCGAAGCCACGCCCTTGATCCTCCTGGTTGACGATGAGCCAGGCGTGCTCTCGTCGCTGCGCAGGCTGCTGCGGCCCACGGGCTACCGCGTGATCACCGCCGACGGTGGTGCCGCCGCGCTCGACATGTTGTCGGTGTATCCGGTGGATCTGATCATCTCCGATATGCGCATGCCCGGTATGAACGGCGCCGAGTTCCTGGCACGTGCCCGTGAGCGTTATCCCGACATCATGCGGATCCTGCTCACCGGCTACTCCGAAGTCGATTCGGCCGTGCGTGCCATCAACGAGGGCGGCGTCTATCGCTACCTCAACAAACCGTGGGACGACCAGGATCTGCTGCTCACCGTCAAGCATGCGATCGAGCAGCGCACGCTCGCATGCGAGGCGCGGCGCCTGAGCGAGTTGACGCAGCGCCAGAACGAGACGCTGCAGCAATTGAATGCCGGGCTTGAGACCCAGGTGCAGGCCCGTACCGAAGAGATTCGCCAGACCGTGATGTTCCTGGAGGGCGCGCAGCGTGACCAGAAAGCGAACTTCACCAATATGGTCAAGGTATGCGCCAGCATGATCGAGATGCGCTGCGGTGCCATGGCGCGCCAGTCGCTGCGCGTGGCCGATCTCGCACGCCGCATTGCCATCGAATGCGGGCTGACCGGGCTGCAGGTGCAGGACATTTTCCACGCGGGCCTGCTGCACGGCATCGGCAAGTTGTCGCTGCCCGATGCGCTGTTGCGTACATCGCTCGACAGGCTCTCGGCTGAACAGGCACAGCAGTTCTATCAGCATCCGCTGCGTGCGCAGATGGTGCTCACACCCGTGCCGCAGCTCGAGCACGTGGCCCAGATCATCCGGCACCAGTACGAACGCTTCAATGGCCGCGGTACGCCCGATCGATTTGCCGGATCGGCCATCCCGATCGGCGCACGCATCGTGGCTGTGGCTCGCGATTTCGAGGGGCTGCTGGCAGGCGAGATCGTCAAGAACCACGTTTCGGGCGATCAAGCCCTGGAGATGATCAAGGCGCAATCGGGCCTGCGCTATGACCCCGATGTGGTCGTGCGCTTCGTGGCCGTGCTCCGCCAGCAGGGCGAGGTGATGCCCGTGCGGCAGATCACTGCAGCCGAACTGCGGGAAGGCATGCGGTTGGCCGACGATCTGCTTACGCGCCGCGGTGTGCTGCTCATTACACGGGACAGCATCGTCAGTGCTCATCAGGTCTTGCAGATCAAACGCTTCGAAACCCACGAGGATGTGCCGTTCGCGATTCTTGTCTATGCGCCCGTGCCGAATGCGACGCCTGCAGCAGAGGCTCCACCAGCAGCGTGACGGATGACCGGGAGGCGGCGATGATCCGAAGCAGCGTCAAGCGCATGCGTGCATACCTGCTGTGGGCATGCGGGTGCGCAGCGATGGCGGGCCAGGCGGTGGCCTCCGGCGTCATCGCCGACGACGCACGCATGCAGCAGATCGTCGCGCGCGCCAGCGAACACGGGGCCCGTTGGGATGGTCCCCAGACGGGCCCTCGTGCGCCGGTCGGCATCACGCTGGCGGTCGTGAGTGAAGACCTGCGCAACGGCGGCATCCTTGGCGTTGCGAAAGGCATCAAGGAGGCCGCTGGGGCCATCGGCTGGAAAATCCGCGTCTTTGACGCCGTCGGGACGCCCGAGGGGCGCAAGCGTGCGATGGCATCGGCCCTGGCGCTGCAACCGGACGGCGTGGTGCTCGTGGGAGGCGACGCTCGCGAAATGCAGGCAGCGTTGTTGCCGTTCGTACGGCAGGGCAGGCCCGTAGTCGGGTGGCACGTTGCCGCCACGGCCGGCACCATCGCTGACAGCCCGATCGCCATCAATGTCTCCACCGACCCGATGGCTGTCGCCCGCCTCACGGCCATGGCGGCTGTAGTGGAATCCGGCGGCCATGCCAACGTGGTCATCTTTACCGACTCCAACTTCCAGATTGCCAGTGCGAAGGCTGCAGCCATGGCCGAGGTGATCCGCGCATGCAAGGGCTGCCGCTTGCTGGCCGTCGAGGACGTACCGATCTCCGGCAGCGCGCAGGCCATGCCCGCCGTCATGCGGCGTCTGCTGGAACGGCATGGCCGCGTGTGGACGCATGCACTGGCCATCAACGACATCTACTTCGATTACGCAGCCGCCGAGCTGACCCGCGCCGGCAAGCCCGACGGCATTCACATGCTGTCTGCCGGCGACGGCAGTGCCGCGGCGTTCCTGCGCATCCAGGCCGGCGCGTTCCAGACGAGCACGGTGGCCGAGCCGTTGAACCTGCAAGGCTGGCAACTGGTGGACGAAGTGAACCGGCTGCTCGCCCATCAGGCGGTCACCGGCTATGTGGCTCCGGTGCATCTGGTGACGGCCAAGAATGTCGCCTTCGATGGCGGGCCGCTCGGGCAATACGACCCCGACAACGGCTACCGTGCCGTGTATCGCCGGATATGGGGCCGTTGAATGTTCAGCGCAGCCGCTGCTATCCGGTGCGCGCGCATGCCGCGGTACGGTCTGTGGCCGAGATCGCTCGGGCGTCAATTCATGCTGGTCGTCGCCATGCTGGCGCTGTTGATCTCGGCAGGCGGCATCACGGCGGTCTATGCGCTGCGCACGTCGGCAGAAGCCACGCGCAGGCTGGCCAGCGAGCAGCTCATGCAATTGCGCGAGGCGCAGGAACTCGTTCAGCGCACGTTGTTGATTGAGCGCGAATCCGCGCAGTTGGAAAAGACCTCGTCGGTGGAAGCCCTGCGTCGGCACTACGCGGAGATTTTGCGCAACCTGGAAGCGTTCGAGCAGTTGTCCGAACGGCTCGCTGCAACCGACGACGACATTGAAGTGCTCGATCTGCATCAGTCGACTCAGCTGTTTCGCAACGTCGTCAATATCGTCGCGCAATGGTGGGAAAGCGAGCTGCAGCGTGCCGGAACTGCCGCAGCCTGCAGACGCCGGCATCCGAACGCAGCCTTGCCGGGCGCCGTTCCTTGGATGCGCTTTACATGCAGGCCGGCGCCATGGTGGTCTCGGCGCAGCAAGTGTCGGAGCAGCACACGCGGGCGTTTCAACAGGCGATGCAAGCATTGGCAGTGGTTTCCGAGCGCAATCAGCACTGGGTGACAGCGCTGCTTGCCACCAGTGTGGTATTCGCTTGCCTGGCCGCTTACGGGCTGCTCGGGCGCCATGTGCTTCAGCGCTTGCTGCAGGTCAGCCGCAGCTTGCGCGAAGGGCATTCGGACGGCGCGCCCAGTGCGGTCCCGGTCGACGGCGACGATGAGATCGGCCAGATGGCGCGCGCAGTCGAACAATTCCAGCGTGACCGATGGCAGCTTGCCTTGGCGCACGAGGCGCTGCAGGCCGAGCGTACGCGTCAGGAGCAGCTGCTGCATGAACTGGCCCAGACGCAGGGGCAGCTGCTGCAATCGGAAAAGATGGCGTCGATCGGCCAGCTCGCGGCCGGCGTGGCCCACGAGATCAACAATCCCGTCTCGTTTGTCAAAGCCAATCTGGGCAGTTTGCAGCGCTACGTTGGCGGATTGCTCGACGCGCTGTCAGCCTATGAATCCCACGAGGCAGAGTTGGCGCCTGCCTCGCGCGCTGCGCTTGCGCAGGTCAAGCAGGCGGCGGATCTTGAATACGTGCGCGAAGATGTGCCGGCCCTGTTGGCGGAATCCCAAGAGGGGCTGCAGCGGGTCAAGACCATCGTGCAGGGTCTCAAGGATTTCTCCCATGTGGAAGAAGCGCAGCCGCAGCCTGCCAATCTTGAAGCGTGTCTGGAAACCACCATCAAGATCGTCTGGAACGAACTGAAGTACAAGGTGGAACTGGTGCGTGAATATGGCGGAACCCCGGACATCGCGTGCAGGCCCACACAACTGAGCCAGGTCTTCATGAACCTGCTTGTCAATGCCGGACAAGCCATTCAAGAGCACGGCCGCATCACGCTGCGAACCGGCCATGATGCGGACAACGTCTGGGTGGAGGTGGAAGACACCGGCGGCGGCATTCGGCCCGAGCACCTCAGCCGCATCTTCGACCCGTTCTTCACGACCAAGCCCGTGGGCCTGGGAACGGGGCTCGGTCTGTCCATCTCCTACGGTATCGTGCGCAAGCATGGTGGGCAGATCGACGTGCGCAGCGAAGTCGGGCGGGGCACGTGTTTTCGGCTCGTCTTGCCGCTGCAAAGCCCCTGACGCCGCGGGCGCATTTGTCCGGCGGATGCCGCTACCGCGTGCGGTGCTCTGCCTGTGCATGGCATCGGCGGCGCTGGGGGTCATGGGGCGATGTGAGGCGGCTCAGGACGATGTGCGGACCGCCTCCGTCGGGACAACAAAAAACCCGCGAGGCTCATCGCCACGCGGGTTTTTTGGTCGCCCCTGAACTGCTTGGGACTGTATCTTGGTGCCCAGGAGAGGACTCGAACCTCCACGGAGTTACCCGCTAGTACCTGAAACTAGTGCGTCTACCAATTCCGCCACCTGGGCTAGGTGAGCGGCGCATTCTACCGACCCCAAAAAAATTTGCAAGCCCTTCTTTTCTGCTCGGCTATTCCTGCGGCGCGCCGGCGCGCTGGCGTTACAGCCGTTACGCGTGTGGCGGTCAGCAGCGCGGGGACCTCGCTGCTACGCTGCGGCGCAGTTGTCCGCATTCCCCCCAACATGAGGTTGATCGATGACGAAACTCCGCCACGCCGCCACCGGCGCCCTGCTGGCCGCGCTTGCCACGTTTGCCCACGCCGAGCACCCGATCTGCACGATCGTGGCCGATGCCGCCACGGGCAAGGCCGTCTTGCACGAAGGCAAGTGCGACGAGCGCGTGACCCCCGCTTCCACCTTCAAGCTCGCACTGGCCGTCATGGGCTTTGACCACGGCTTCCTGAAAGACGAGCACACCCCGGTCGAGCACTTCAGGCGCGGCGATCCCGACTGGGGCGGCGAAGCCTGGCGCCAGCCCGTCGACCCGGCGCTGTGGCTCAAGTATTCGGTGGTCTGGTATTCGCAGCGCATTACGCATGCGATGGGCGCGCAAGCGTTCCAGGCCTATGTGCGCAAGCTCGACTACGGCAACATGGATGTGAGCGGAGACCCGGGCAAGAACAACGGCATGGACCGCTCGTGGATCACCTCGTCGCTGAAGATCTCGCCGGAGGAGCAAGTCGGCTTCATGCGCAGGATCGTCAATCGGCAGTTGCCGGTGTCTGCGCGCACTTACGAGATGGTCGACCGTACCGTGCAGACCTGGCAGGTGCCGGGCGGTTGGTCAGTGCAGGGCAAGACGGGCACCGCTGGCCCGGCGCCGGGCAATACGTCGCCCGACGGCACGTGGGACCAGGCGCACGCTTACGGCTGGTTTGTCGGCTGGGCCAAGAAGGGTGACAAGACTTACGTGTTTGCCAACCTGATCCAGGACGACAAGGTCGAGCCGACATCGGGCGGCATCCGCTCGCGCGACGCGCTGCTTGCGCGCCTGCCGGAAGTGCTGGCCTTTGCCGGGCACTGACCACCGGCGTCACTCAGGCATGACGGTGCTCGGCCTGGGTGCGCACCGTTGCCTCATCCACGCCGAGCGCCGCTGAGCGCTGCGCAAGGTCTCCAGCGATACGGCCGACCGTCGAAAGCGTGGCCCTCCGAAGGCCTGCCAAAAAAATACCCGGCGAGGGGAAGCCGGGCTAAGTGGGATGTGAATGGGTAAGACGGCGCCACGTTACCCCTATTTCCTTGGCAAGATTGAAAACAAAATAAAAACGCAGCGCGGTTTTGAATGTTTGCTCTAAAGAAACAGGCGCTTGAATATAATGTTGTTTAGGGGTTTTTGCTCATGGCTAGGCCGTTTGCGGGTTGCTGGCAAACGATTTCCTTTTGAATCAAGCAGCCTGAAGATCGCCGCATCGTGCGTAAAGTCAGTGTCAAAGGCGGCGCATAAAACCTTGATTGTCTTGAGACGAATACGGCGATCTGTCCAATCAACTCCGTCTTTAATAGTCGAATTGGAATGGATAGGCTGGCCGTGGGGTGGCGTCCGTATGCGGGCCGCACCGAAAGCCGGTTCGTTCCGCTACGACGACGGCAAGCGCGGCATGCGCCGGAACGGGCAAGCAGGCGGCAGAGCGGCAGCGCCGCACCCTGCAGAAACCCTGGGCACGCCAGGGCTTATGCTGCGCCACAACAACCAACGGGGAGCCACTGCGGCTCCCCGTTGTGCGTGGTGCCATGCGGCACCGCAGCCGCTTGCATGTTGGGCACCTGCAATCGACCGATGTCTGTCGTGACAGGAATTCGTGAAAACCCTAGGAAACCCGCGCCCACCTTAGCGATTGGTTATTTCACGCGAAAAGTCTACGCTTACTGCGTAGTACTACGTGTGGCTGCTGCGTACAGGTGCGGATGGTTCTCCGGAAGGCGCGCGCTCACAGTGCGCCGGATAACAACAAGACGGAAAGCACACCGTCAGACATCCGTCTGGTCACGCATCGGGCGTGGCACCTCACCGGTTCAAAACAACATCCGAAGTCCCCGAACTAGGAGACAACCCATGAAGTTCTTGCTCGCACTGCCTTTCATCGGCCTGCTGTGGGTGCCGTTCTACAACCAGGAAACGCCTGCGCTGTTCGGCTTTCCGTTCTTCTACTGGTACCAGTTCCTGTGGGTGCCGCTCACCTCGCTGCTGATCTGGATCGTCTTCAAGAACGGTCAGAGCAAAGGAGAAGAATGATGGACGGACAGATCAACTGGACGGCGCTCAGCGTCTTCATCTTCTTCTTCGCGCTGGTCACGGTGCTGGGCTTCATCGCCTCGCGCTGGCAGCGCGGCAACTCCGACAAGGGCGCCCACATTGAAGAATGGGGCCTGGGCGGCCGCAACTTCGGCACCTGGATCACGTGGTTCCTGGTGGGCGGCGATTTCTACACCGCCTACACCGTCATCGCCGTGCCGGCACTCGTGTATGCCGTGGGTGCGTATGGCTTCTTCGCGCTGCCGTACACGATCCTGGTGTACCCGATCGTCTTCCTGATCATGCCCAAGCTGTGGAAGGTGGCGCATGCCAACGGCCACGTCACGGCGGCCGATGCGGTGTACGGCCGTTACGGCTCGCGCGCGCTGGAGTTTGCGGTGGCGCTGACGGGCGTGGTGGCGACGATGCCGTACATCGCCCTGCAGCTCATCGGCATGGAAGTCGTGATCAAGGCACTGGGCTTGACGGGCGAGCTGCCGCTGGCGGCCGCCTTCATCATCCTGGCGCTGTACACGTATTCCGCCGGCCTGCGGGCGCCGGCGCTCATCGCCTTCGTCAAAGACATCATGATCTACATCGTGGTGCTGGTGGCGGTGGTGCTGGTGCCGGCCAAGCTGGGCGGCTACGGCGCGGTGTTCGCCAATGCGCACGATGCGTTTGCCATCAAGGGCGGCGCCACGGGCCTGACGCTCAAGCCTGCGCAGTTCCTGCCGTTCGCCACGCTGGCGATTGGCTCGGCGCTGGCCGCGTTCATGTATCCGCACACGCTCACGGGCATCTTTGCCGCGCGCAGTGCAGACACCATCCGCAAGAACGCCGTCTTCCTGCCGGCCTACACGGTGCTGCTGGGCCTGATCGCGCTGCTGGGCTTCATGGCCTACGCCGCGGGCATCAAGGTCACCAACAACAACGACGTGGTGCCCGCGCTGTTCAACGCGCTGTTCCCGAGCTGGTTCACGGGCTTTGCGTTCTCGGCCATCGCCATCGGTGCGCTGGTGCCGGCGGCGGTCATGTCGATTGGTGCGGCCAACCTGTTCACCCGCAACTTCTGGAAGCCCTACGTGGCCCCGGACCTCTCGCACGCCGGCGAGGAAAAGGTGGCCAAGGTGATCTCGCTGATCGTCAAGGCGGGCGCGCTGGTGTTCATCCTGTTCCTGCCGACCAAGTTCGCGCTCGACCTGCAGCTGCTGGGCGGCGTGTGGATCGTGCAGACCTTCCCGTCGGTGGTGTTCGGGCTGTTCAACATCTCGAACCGCTTCCGTGCACCGGCGCTGCTGACCGGGTGGGCGGCGGGCATGATCGCCGGCAGCTGGTTGGCGTTCTCCGACGGCATCAAGCCCGTGCACACCTTTGTGATTGGCGGCGACAAGTACACCGTCTACACGGGCCTGGCTGCACTGGCCTTCAACATCATCGTTGCGGTGGTCGTGCAGTTGCTGATGGGCAAGCGTGGCGAGCAAGCCGCCGCGCTGCGTCAGGCGGGCTGATCGACGCTGCCGATTTGCAAGCAGCAAGCAGCAAGAGAAAAGGGCCGGTACCTCAGGGTGCCGGCCCTTTTTTTTCATGCTCGGCGACCGGCAACGGTCAAGCCGTTACCAAAAGAGGAATCCGTACGGTGAACGTCGTGCCGTGTTCCGATGACTGCACGTCGATCGTCCCGTGATGTGCCTGGACGATGCAGCGGCAGATGTACAGGCCAAGCCCGATGCCGGCCGCGCTTCCGGTCTGGTCCGGCCGCTGCGCGCGGGTGAGCGGATCGAACAAGGTCGGGAAAGCAGCGGGCGGGATGGGGTTGCCCTCGTTGGAAACGGCGACCGTCATCTGCCCGTCGCGCCCGGCCGCCTCGATACCGACGCGCCCTGTCCCGTAACGCACCGCATTGGTCAACAGATTGACCAGCAACTGGCCCATCCGGCTGCCGTCCCACCTGCCCCGCAGATCGCCGGCCAGGCGCAGGTCGATCTGCGCGTCGGGGTACGACGCACACACCTCGTCGATGGCGTCGCTGCACAGTCGCCCCATGTCCTGGCTACTGAAACTCGTAGGCAGGAAATCGCCCAGGCGCGTGCGTGTAAAGATGAGCAAGTCGTCGATCATCTGTTGCACGCGCATCGCACCGCGCTGGATGAAGGCGACTGCCCGAAGGCTGCGCGAAGACAGGCCATCGTCGTGCAGCAGTGTTTCTGAGGAAGCCAGGATTGCGCCGAGCGGGGAGCGCAGGTCATGCGCGAGCACGCCCGCAAACAGGTCTCGCGCGCGCTCGGTCTGCTGGGCATGCTGGCGCACCGATTCCGCAAGCATCTGATCGATGGCCTCGTTGAACCGGGTCATCTCTTGCAGGGCCAGGCCGTGCGCCTGCGGATCCTGCCGCCACCGGCGCAGCACGCTGGCGCGCAGGGCGCGGTACTCCGCCACCACATCGTTGATGTCGAAACCGTGCGAGAGGCGGTCGTCGGCATGCTCGTGGGCGGCTTCATTGAAGCCCGATTCCGATGGCGCACGGTCTCCCACGGATTTCGCGTGCTGTTGTGCCGGCGTCTGTCCTTCGCGCATATCGGCTGCAATCCGCAGCAGAAGCTCGCGCGCCGAGTTGCGCAGTTGCCGCTCGGAGAGCCGAGGGCGGCCGCCGCCGCTGATCCTGCGCGCGTATTCCGTCCAGTCGTCAATGAGGCCTGTGAGGTTGGCCTCGATGAAGTCGGAAAGGTTCATGGGTTTCCTTGATGGTGGCGAAAGCCATGTTGGGAGGCGTGTTCGACGCATTGCCGGATTGTCCATGCCGGGGCAAGGGTCAATGCTCGGCGCCGTTGTTCCAAGGTATGCAAACTGCGTTGGCCTTGCCAGTCGAGTCTCACGATGATTTTTGAAGCCGCAATCCAACACCGCGCCGCTGCACGCAGGAGACGTCATAGGCACACTAGTTGCTGCCCTGTGCCGACACCGTGTGCGGCGCTGCCCTGCATGCCCACCCGCTAACTCATGAACGACGCTGCCCCATCTTCCTCCGAATTTGGCTCTGCATGGCTCCGGCTGTGGGCCGAATCCACTGCGGATTACTCCATCTTTGCCGTGTCGCTGGACGGCGTCGTCATGACATGGAACCCAGGCGGTGAGCGCATTCAGGGCTATCGGCCGGACGAGATTATTGGCCGCCCGCTTGCCCTTCTATATCCGCCGGAAGACCGAGCGCTAGGCGCTCCGCAGGTGGCGCTGCGTGCCGCCGCCGAAACTGGGCGGCACGTCGAGGAGGGATGGCGCATCCGCAAGGACGGCACGCCGTTCTGGGCGAGCGTCGCCATGACGGCGCTGCGCGACAGCCACAACGCGTTGATCGGGTTCGGCACCGTGATCAGCGACATCAGCGACAAGAAGGCCGCCCACGACGCCGTGCTCAAAAGCGAGCGGAGCTTCCGCCTGCTGGTGCAGGGGGTGACGGACTACGCCATCTTCATGCTGTCGACCGATGGGCACATCACGAGCTGGAACGCCGGCGCGCGGCGCATCAAGGGCTATGCCGAAGACGAGATCATCGGTTCCCACTTTTCGCGGTTCTACACGCCCGAGGATGTTGCGGCCGGCGTGCCGTTTCGGGGCCTGGAGACCGCCCGGCGTGAAGGGCGATTCGAAGCCGAAGGCTGGCGCGTGCGCAGCGACGGAAGCCGCTTCTTCGCGCACGTCATCATCGATGCCATCTACGAAGATGGCGAGCTGGTCGGCTTCGCAAAGGTCACGCGCGACATCACGGAACGACGACGCGCCAGCGAGCAACTGGAGCAAACGCAAAGAGCGCTGTTCCAGGCCCAGAAGATGGAAGCCCTGGGCAAGCTCACGGGCGGCGTTGCGCACGATTTCAACAACGTGCTGCAGGTGCTGCGCGGCAACCTCGAACTGCTCGAAAGCCGCCATGGGCGTGACGCGTGGAGCGCCGAGCGGCTGGGCAACGCCATCGACGCCGTCGACCGGGGTGCCAAGCTTGCCGCCCAGTTGCTGGCCTTCGGCCGGCAGCAGCCGCTTGCGCCCGTGGTGATCAACCCGGCGCGGCAGCTGCGCGCCATGGACGATCTGCTGCGGCGTGCGCTGGGCGAGGCGATCGAGATCGAATCGGTGGTCGCGGGCGGGCTGTGGAATATCGCGGTCGATCCGCATCAGTTCGAGAACGTCATCCTGAACCTGGCCATCAACGCGCGAGATGCGATGCCCGAAGGCGGCAAGCTCACGCTCGAACTCTCCAACGCCACGCTCGACGACGACTATGTCGTAGCGCTGCCCGACGTGCCGGCCGGACAGTACGTCATGCTGGCCGTGACGGACACCGGCACGGGCATGAGCCCGGAAGTCATCGAGCGCGCCTTCGACCCGTTCTTCAGCACCAAGCGCGAAGGCGAGGGCACTGGCCTGGGGCTCAGCATGGCCTACGGTTTCGTCAAACAAAGCGGCGGCCATATCCGGCTCTACAGCGAGGTCGGAGAGGGCACCACGGTGCGCGTCTATCTGCCCCGCTCCACCGGCACGGCGGTCGAGCCCGCACGTGCGAGGGGCGGGGTGCTCAAGCACGGCAACGAGACGGTCCTTGTTGTGGAAGACGACGCAAAGGTTCGCGAAACCGTCGTCGATCTGCTCAGCGGCCTGGGCTATGCCGTGCTCAAGGCCAACAATGCGGAGCAGGCGCTGGCCGTGGTTGAAAGCGGCGTGCATATCGACCTGCTCTTCACCGACGTGGTCATGCCGGGCGCGCTGCGCAGTACGGAAATGGTGCAGAGAGCCGTGCAGACACTGCCCTCGCTCAAGGTGCTTTACACCTCCGGCTACACGCAGAACGCCATCGTCCACGACGGCAGGCTCGATCCGGGCGTCGAGCTGCTGAGCAAGCCGTACAGCCGCCAGCAGCTGGCCTTCAAGATCCGCCAGGTGCTCGGAAGCGACGCGGCGCAATCGGCCGGACCGGAGGAAGGAGGCGAGCCACCCGACCTGGACACGGACGCAGTGTGGGAGCCGGCGCGCCTGCGCATCCTCGTGGTGGAGGACGACGCTTCCTTGCGTGGCGCCGTGTGCGAACTGTTGATGCTGATCGGGATCACGCCCGAGCAGGCGGCCAGCGGCGCGCAGGCGCTCGAAGCCCTGCGGGCGCAGGCGTTCGACGTTTTGTTTACGGACGTCATCATGCCCGACATGTCCGGCACTGAACTCGCGCAGCACGCGGTTGCGCTGCATCCGGACCTGCGGGTCATCTTCGCCTCCGGCAACCCCATTCCCAACCACGATAGCTTTGCGTTCAGGTGGACGGCGCTTCGCAAGCCTTACACGCTCGATCAGCTGCAACACGCACTGCAATCGATGATGGTGCGGGAGCGATCGGCCACCAGCACATAGCCGGGCGTGGAGGTCCGAGCGCCGCGTTCGGGCCTCAAAGGCCCGTGCTCCACCGTGCGAGGCTCACGCACGACCCTCGAACTGCGGAACGCCGCTGTTTTGGCTCGAAATTTTCGACCTCCGAGAGCCGTGCGCCAGGGTCAAACTGTGGAGCACGAGCCTCCGACCGTGGCGCTCGACTGTCCGAGGCTGGAGCGCGGCTCTCCGAGGTCGAAAATTTGAAGCTCGAAGAGCCGGGCGCGAGGGGCAGACTGTGGAGCGCGAGGGTCTGACGGTGATGCTCGACGCTTGGAGGGTCGAGATCGAGTGTTTGAGGGTCGAGCGTGGGACTTCGGGCTTGGCGCTTGGGTGTCTGAGGGTCGAGCTTGGGTGTCTGGGGGTGGGGCGCGGAGCATTTGGCGTGACGCCCCGCAAATCAGACCTGCGCCGCCGGCCCCATCGCTATAATCCCGCCCCTGCCGCGCCAACCGCAGCCTGTCGACAGGCATGCGCGCCATCAAGGGCGGGCCGGGCGGAGCAGCCTTCGGGTTGGCTGGCTTCCTTGGGTGTCAGTTTTCCACCTCCGCTGTCGGGCCCGCCGCCCTGACTTCGCAAAGCGCTGTCCCGCCGGACGTCTTCTCCGGATCGAGGAGACGACGCTAGCGCACGCTCCCTGCGCTGCAACGACTAGCTGAACATCGAATCGTCATCCGAATAATCACCGCCGCCCAGGTCGCTGTCATCAATCAGCCCAAGGCTGTCGTCGCGCGACGCCGTGTTGGTCGTGGCGCTGTCGCTGTCGTAGTAGTTGTTGATGACCGTTTCCGTGGTGCCGCCCATCACCGGCTGCTGGCCGAAGAAACCGCCACCGCCGCTGTTGTGATGGAACATGTTCTCGATGCCCTGGAACAGCAGCGCGCCGCCTGCCACGCCGGCTGCCGTGGTCGCGACGCTGCCGAGTGTGCTGCCCAGGCCGCCGCTAAAGAAACCCGAGCGGGCGGGTTGCGCCGGCGCTGGCTGGGCCTGCGGCGGCACCTGCGGCATCTGTGCCGGGGCGGCCTGCTGCGGAGCGTATGCGGGCGCGGGCGCCGGGCTGCCGGCGTGGCTGCCCCAGTTGGTGGCCGAATCCATGAACGACGCGCTGCGGCCGGCCTGCGCCGCCTGCAACTGGTTCTGCAGCGTGGCGATCTGCGCCTGCGCCGATGCCAGTGCCTGGTCGAGCAGCATCGCCCGCTGCACGAGCAGATAGGCCGCGTCCGGCTGGCGGGCGACGGCATCGAGGATGCCGGCTTCGGCCTGCGGGTCCTTGACCCCGGCGCGCGCCTGCGTCAGTTGGGCCAGGAAGTTTTCCAGCGCTTGCTGTTCTTGCGGGGACATGGTGTGGATCCTGTCTGGGTGGATGCGACGTGACCAAGTTAGGCGTCAAGTCTTAAACGAAAATTAAAGCGCGGCGGCTTCTTGTGTAACGGCCTGTAACCCCAGGCGCCTAGACGGCCGGGCGATATTGGCTGGGGTTGGTGCCAGACACCTTGCGCATCAGGCGTCGCAGTGCGGTGGCGTCTTCGTAGCCTACGGCTTCGGCCACGAGGTCGATGGTCATGCGGCTCGATTCGATCAGCATGCGGGCGCGGTTCAGGCGCACGCTCTGCACCAGGGCGAGGGTGCTTCTGCCGGTGGCTTCCCGCACGTGCCGCGACAGTGTGCGTTGCGACATGGCCAGCTCGTCGGCCAGCGCCTGCACGCTCGGCGGATTGGGCAGGGCGGCTTCAATGCGTGCCACCAGCCGGGCAATCAGCGCGTTGCCGTTGGCCAGCATGGCGGGCACCACAAACGGCGCTTGCGCGTGGCGGCCGTCGATCAGCAGCACACGGCCCACGGCATCGGCCAGCGCCACGCCAAAGCGCGTGCGTAGCAGGTGCAGCATCAGGTCGGTCTGCGCAAAGGCGGCGCCGGCGGTGGTGATCGGGCCGTCGGCGCACACCATGCGGTCGGCGTCGACCGTGCATGCGGGTTCCCACTGCTGCAGCGTCGGGGCCAGCCACCAAGACGTGGTGACGCAGCGCCCCGGCAGCACGCCAGCCGCCTGCAGCAGAAACACCGCCGAGCACGATGCCGCCACCTGCCCGCCCGCCGCCACCTGCGCGGCCAGGGCGCGCGCTGCTCGCCGCGCATCGTCCTGCGCCAGGCGCGTGGCGATCACGCCGGCATGGTCGAGACCTACGCCCGGCACGATCCACGTGCTGCCATCGGGGCGCGGCCGCTTTGGCAAGCCGGCGGCCTCCACCTGCATGCCGTTGCCGAGCTGCACGCTGGGCGCGTCGGCTGACAGGACGCGCCAGGTCGGGCGCGGGGCCTTCACACGCGGCGCGAGTGTCGACGCGGCCTGCAGGATGTCGAGTGTGGCCGCCACGCTGGTGGCGTACGCGCCGGAGAGTACGAGGATGGTGAAATCCGCCATGACCAAAGTTGCCCGAAAGATGTCGAAATCGACACTGCCAGTCTAGCGGCTGCGCGGGTTCAATGCAGGCATGTCAACAACGCTCACGAGTGCCCACATGCCGAACATCCTCGTCAAGATTCCTGCCAACACCTTTGATGGCGACGCGCGCGCGACGCTTGCACGCCGCATCACCGAGGTGGCCGCGCAGGCCGAGCAGATTCCCGATGATCCGCGCCGGCGCGCCACGATCTGGGTGACGGTGGAAGAGGTGCCGGCCGCCTCCTGGTGGTGCGGCGGGGCGGACGTGACAACGCAAATGGTGCCGTGCCTGGCCGTCGCCCATGTGCCGGCCGGTGTGCTGGATGGTGCTGCGCGCGCACGCTTCGTTCAGCAGATGCACGAGGCGTTTGCGCAGGCGTTGCCGGCCGATGATGCGCGGCGCGTGGTGACCTCCGTGATGCTGCATGACGTGGCCGACGGCACCTGGGGTGTGAACGGCGCGCTGTGGACGCTGCCCGATTTCGTCAGGGCGGCTGGTTATGCGCATCTTCAGCACCTCGTCGCCTGAGCCAGGCCCTTCCAACGGAGCCCACGCATGACAAGCCAGCACACGCAGCAGGATGACAGCCTGGAAGATTTCACGCGCCGCCAGATCACCCTGGATGGCATTACCAAGACCGTGTATGTGGCCGGCACCGGGCCGGGCGTGATCGTCATGGCCGAGATGCCGGGCATCAGCCCGCACGTGGCGCGGTTTGCACGCTGGGTGCGCGATGCGGGGCTGACGGTCTACATGCCGTCGTTGTTCGGGCGCGATGGCGCGGTGCCCGAGGCGGAGGCGGGGGCAGAGGTGTTTCGCCACGCGTGCGTGAGCGCGGAGTTCCGAGCGTTTGCGGCCAACCAGTCGAGCCCCGTCACGCAATGGCTGCGCGCGCTGGCGCGGCTGGCCCATGCGGAGTGCGGCGGCCCGGGCGTGGGTGCCATCGGCATGTGCTTCACCGGCAATTTCGCGCTGACGATGATGCTGGAGCCGGCCATGCTGGCGCCGGTGCTGTGTCAGCCGTCTTTGCCGCTGAACGCGCCAGGCGGGATCGAGATCGCGCCCGAGGAGGCGGCGGCCGTGCGCCAACGGCTGGAGCAGCAAGACCTGACCGTGCTGGCTTACCGGTTTGCGGGCGACCGCTTTTGCCGTGCCGAGCGCTTTGCTGCGTATGCGGACGCTTTGGGGAACCGCTTTGTGCCGCGTGTGCTGCCCGACAGCGCTGCGCATCCGAATCCGCCGTCGTTCTTTGCCCAGCACGTGCCGTGTCCGCACAGCGTGGTGACCGCCCACCTGATCGACGCGGCCGGCGAGCCAACGTTGGCCGCTCGCGACGAGATCCTGGCGTTCTTCCGGCATCGCCTGGGCTGAGTGGGGGCTCACATGCGGGTGTGAGCCCGGCGCCGCCCGCTTCGGTGTAAACCCCGGGGCGTCGTCCGAGCAAATTGCTTTACAACTAAACTATTCATGACTAAGGTAATACCGCATCAAATGCGGAGCCGTTGTCATGAAGATTGTCTGTATTGGTGGTGGGCCGGCCGGCCTGTACTTTGCCCTGCTGATGAAGCTGCAGGACGCGTCGCACGACATCACCGTGGTGGAGCGCAACCGCCCGTATGACACGTTCGGCTGGGGCGTGGTGTTCTCTGACCAGACGCTGGGCAACCTGCAGCGCGCCGACGCCAAGAGCGCTGCGCAGATCCTCGACGCCTTCAACCACTGGGACGACATTGAAGTCCACATCCGCGGCCAGGTGGTGCGTTCGGGCGGCCACGGCTTCTGCGGCATCGGGCGCAAGCGCCTGCTGAACATCCTGCAGGCGCGCTGCGAGGAAGAGGGCGTCAAGCTGGTCTTTGAGACCGACGTGCAAGACAAGGATTTGGAAAGCGATGGCGCCTACGCCGATGCCGACCTCATCATCGCCAGCGACGGCCTGAACAGCCGCATCCGCACCAAGTACGCCGCCACGTATCAACCGGATATCGACACGCGCCGCTGCCGCTTTGTCTGGCTGGGCACGCACAAGCTGTTCGAGGCCTTCACGTTTGCGTTTGAAGAGACCGAACACGGCTGGTTCCAGGCGCATGCGTACCGCTTTGATGACGAGACCTCCACCTTCATCGTCGAAGCACCTGAAGAGGTGTGGCGCGCCGCCGGGCTGGAAACCATGGAGAAGGAAGACGCCATCGCGTACTGCGAGCGGCTCTTTGCCAAGTACCTCGACGGCAACAAGCTGATTTCCAACGCCACGCATCTGCGGGGTTCCGCGCAGTGGATTCGCTTTCCGCGCGTGGTTTGCCGGCATTGGGTGCATACCAACGCGCACGGCACGCCGGTGGTCCTGATGGGCGACGCCGCGCACACGGCGCATTTCTCGATCGGCTCCGGCACCAAGCTGGCGCTGGAAGATTCGATTGAACTGGCACGCAGCATCGGCCAGCACCCGGGCGACCTACGTGCGGCACTTGAACACTACGAGGCGGTGCGCAGCGTGGAAGTGCTGCGCATCCAGAACGCGGCGCGCAATTCGACGGAATGGTTTGAAAACGTCGCGCGTTACGCCAACCTGCCGACCGAGCAGTTTGCCTATTCGCTGCTCACGCGCAGCCAGCGCATCAGCCACGAAAACCTGCGCCAGCGCGACAAGCGCTATCTCGAACAGTTTGAAGACTGGATTGCCGAGCAGGCCGGCGCATCGCGGGGCCCGCAGCACGGCCCGGTACCGCCTATGTTCACGCCGTTCACGGTGCGTGGCGTCACGCTCAAGAACCGCGTGGTGGTGTCGCCCATGGCGCAGTACTCGTGCGAAGACGGCCAGCCGGCGGATTACCACCTTGTGCACCTGGGCGCGCGCGCCATGGGCGGTGCCGGCCTGGTGATGGCCGAGATGACCTGTGTGTCGCCCGATGCGCGCATCACCCCGGGCTGCCCGGGTTTGTGGAACACCGACCAGCGCGACGGCTGGGCGCGCATCGTGCAGTTCGTGCATGCCAACAGCGATGCGAAGCTCGGCATCCAGCTCGGCCATGCCGGCGCCAAGGGTTCGACACGCGTGGCGTGGGAGGGCATCGATCTGCCGCTGGAAGACGGGCAGAACTGGCCGCTGATTTCCGCATCGCCCCAGCAGTATCTGGATGGCGTCAGCCAATGGTCGCGCGCCATGACGCGCGACGACATGGACCGCGTGCGTGACGACTTTGTCCACGCCGCGCGGCTGGCGGCCGAAGCCGGATTCGACTGGCTGGAGCTGCACTGCGCGCACGGCTATCTGCTGTCGTCGTTCATCTCGCCGCTGACGAACCAGCGCAATGACGAATACGGCGGCTCACTGGAAAACCGGCTGCGCTTTCCGTTGGAAGTTTTCCACGCGGTGCGCGAGGTGTGGCCCAGCAACAAGCCGATGTCGGTGCGGATTTCCGCGCACGACTGGGTGGAGGGCGGCATCACGCCGGACGATGCGGTAGAAATTGCGCGCGTCTTCAAGGCCGCAGGTGCGGACATGATCGATTGCTCATCGGGCCAAGTCAGCAAGAAAGAGCAGCCCGTGTACGGCCGCATGTTTCAGACGCCGTTTGCCGACCGCGTGCGCAACGAGGCCGGCATCGCCACCATCGCGGTGGGCGCCATCTCCGAGGCAGACCACGTCAACAGCATCATCGCGGCGGGCCGTGCCGACCTCTGCGCCGTGGCGCGCCCGCACCTGGCCAACCCGGCCTGGACGCTGAACGAAGCTGCGCGCATCGGCTATCTCGACATGCCGTGGCCCAAGCAATATCGCGCAGGCAAGCTGCAGCTGGAGCGCAACCTGGAGCGCGAACGCGCGATGGCGGCGCAAGCGGCGGGGCTGTCGCCGCTGGAGCAGGCCAACCGCATGCAGGGGGTTTGAGATGGCGACACCTGCAATGCTCACTGGGCACCACGCCGTTGTTACCGGCGCTGGGCGCGGGATCGGCGCTGCGATTGCCGCGCAACTCGCGGCGCATGGCGCCACGCTCACGCTGATGGGCCGCAACGCCGATGTGCTGCACGCCACCGCCAAGACGTTGCCCGACAGCGCCCGCGCGCAAGTCGTGACGTGCGACGTGACCGACGAGGCGAGTGTGTCGGCCGCGTTCGAATCCGCGCGCGCGGGGCTCGGCCCTATCTCCATTCTTGTCAACAACGCGGGCCAGGCCGAGAGCGCACCGTTTGCCAAGACCACGCTTGGTCAATGGCAGCGCATGCTGGCCGTCAATCTGACGGGCACGTTCCTGTGCACCCAGGCGGCGCTGGCCGATGTGCAAGCCTCGGGCCGCGGCCGCATCGTCAACATTGCCAGCACGGCGGGGCAGCGCGGTTATGCGTATGTGTCGGCGTATGTGGCGGCCAAGCATGGGGTGATCGGGCTCACGCGCGCGCTGGCGCTGGAGCTTGCGGCGCGCGGCGTCACCGTCAACGCAGTCTGCCCCGGCTATACGGAAACCGACATCGTGCGTGAGAGCATCGACCGCATCGTTGCCCGCACCGGCCGCAGCGCGGAAGAGGCCCGCGCCGAGCTGGTGAAGGGCAACCCGCAGGGTCGGTTGATCGCGCCCGGCGAAGTGGCGAACGCCGTGGTGTGGCTGTGCTCCGAAGGCGCGTCGTCAATCACGGGGCAGGCCATTTCGGTATCCGGCGGGGAGGTGATGTGAGCACCGAACGCACCCGGCGCAAAACCGCACTCGCCACGCGCGCCTCCGGCCACCACGCCGTTGTGCATGCGCTGGGCGATGAACGTATCGGCCTGGAAGCCCGCGCGCATGTGGATGACCACATGGACGTCAAGATCTGGCTGCGCCTCTTGGCCTGCAGCACGCAGATCGAACAGCAGATCCGCCAGCGCCTGCGCACGCGCTTCAACACCACGCTGCCGCGCTTCGACTATCTGGCGCAACTCGATCGCCACCCGGACGGGCTGCGCATGAACGTGCTGTCGCGCTACCTGATGGTGACCGGCGGCAACGTCACCGGCCTGACCGACCAGCTAGAGAAGGAAGGGCTTGTCAAACGCGAGGCGGATCCGGATGATCGCCGGTCCTTTCGCGTGCTGCTGACGGATGCTGGCCGACGCCACTTTGCCGAGATGGCCGCCGAACACGAACGCTGGCTGATCGAAATGTTCGACGGCCTTGGCATGGCCAACAAAGACGCGCTGTATGCGCAGCTCGGCCACCTGCGCGTCCACCTCGCGCAGCGCGAGCAAGAGCTGGACGCCCGCGAAGATCAACCTTGAACGAACCCGACCCAACCATGACCGACCCGAATCACCATGTGGACCCGGCCTTGCTGGCCGGCAACCGCCGACCGCTGGCGGGCTATCAAGCCAAGCATTTCCTGTGGAGCGTGGAAGGCGGCGTTGCCACCATCACGCTCAACCGGCCCGAGCGCAAGAACCCGCTCACGTTCGATTCGTACGCCGAGCTGCGTGACCTGTTCCATCAGCTCAAGTGGGCGCATGACGTCAAGGCCATCGTGCTGGCCGGCGCGGGCGACAACTTCTGCTCCGGCGGCGATGTGCACGAGATCATCGGCCCGCTGGTGCAACTGAAGGCGCCCGAGCTGCTGATGTTCACGCGCATGACGGGCGAGCTGGTGAAGACGATGCGCGCATGCCCGCAGCCGATCGTCGCCGCAGTTGACGGCGTGTGCGCTGGCGCGGGCGCCATCCTGGCGATGTCTTCCGACCTGCGCCTGGGCACGGCGCGCAGCAAGACGGCGTTCCTCTTCAACCGCGTTGGCCTGGCCGGCTGCGACATGGGCGCCTGCGCGATCCTGCCGCGCATCATCGGGCAGGGGCGTGCGAGCGAACTGCTCTACACCGGCCGCTCGATGAGCGGCGAAGAGGGCGAGCGCTGGGGCTTCTTCAACCGCCTGTGCGAACCGGCCGAAGTGTTGAGCCAAGCGCAAGCCCTGGCCGCCGACCTGGCCGCAGGCCCGACCTTCGCCAACGGCATCACCAAGACGATGCTGCACCAGGAATGGACGATGACGATCGAGCAGGCCATCGAGGCTGAGGCGCAGGCGCAGGCCATCTGCATGCTGACCGAAGACTTCTCGCGCGCGTATCACGCCTTTGTCGCCAAGCAGAAACCGGTGTTCGAGGGGAACTGAGATGAGCGACAAAGACTATCTGCAATGGCCCTTCTTTGAAGACAAACACCGCCAGCTCGAAGCCGAACTCGACGCCTGGGCCACGAAGCACATTCCGCACGACCACGGCCCCGAGGTGGATGCCGAATGCCGTGCGTTGGTCAAGTCGCTCGGCCAGGCCGGCTGGCTGCGCCACGCCGTGGGCGGCACGGCGCAAGGCGGTGCCGCCGAGACCATCGACACGCGCGCCATCTGCCTGATCCGCGAGACGCTGGCGCGGCATTCCGGCTTGGCCGACTTTGCCTTTGCGATGCAGGGGCTGGGGTCGGGCGCCATTTCGTTGCACGGCACGCCGGAGCAGCGCGAGCGCTATCTGACGAAGGTCGCGCGCGGCGAGGCCATCGCTGCATTTGCATTGTCCGAACCGGAGGCCGGCTCCGATGTGGCCGCCATGGCCTGCGCCGCGCGTGAAGACGGCACCGACTATGTGCTCGACGGCGAGAAGACGTGGATTTCCAACGGCGGCATCGCAGACTTCTACGTCGTGTTTGCCCGCACCGGCGAGGCGCCGGGCTCGCGCGGCATCAGCGCGTTCATCGTCGAAGCCGGTACGCCGGGCTTTGAGATTGCGGAGCGCATCGACGTGATTGCGCCGCACCCGCTGGCGCGCCTGCGCTTTACCAACTGCCGCATTCCGGCCAGCCAGCGCGTGGGCGCGGCAGGCGAGGGCTTCAAGGTGGCGATGCGAACGCTCGATGTGTTCCGCACGTCGGTGGCGGCAGCCGCGCTGGGTTTTGCGCGCCGCGCGCTGGACGAAGCGCTGACGCGCGCCACCACCCGGAAGATGTTCAGCGGCGTGCTTGCCGATTTCCAGCTCACGCAGGCCAAGCTCGCACAAATGGCCACCGCCATCGACAGCGCCGCGCTGCTGACGTACCGCGCCGCGTGGCAGCGCGACCAGGGCCACAACGTGACGCGGGAGGCCGCCATGGCCAAGTTGACTGCTACCGAGAACGCGCAGCAGGTGATCGACGCCGCCGTGCAGATGTGGGGCGGCCTGGGCGTGGTCAGCGAGCAGCCGGTGGAGCGCCTGTACCGCGAGATCCGCTCGCTGCGGATCTACGAAGGCGCGACGGAAGTGCAGCAGCTCATCATCGCGCGCGAACTGCTGCGTGCGGCGGCGCCCGCCAAGTCCTGAACACGCCCACGCCAGAGACGGAGAGTCCTCCATGCCCAGCGCCCATATCGACACCTTCGCCCGCGACCGGCTGCCACCGGCGGAGCTGCAACCGGTGTATCGCTTCGACCTGCCGGCGCTGCAGTTTCCGCCGCAGCTGAACTGCGCAACCGAACTGCTCGACCGCCGCGTTGCCGCAGGCGAGGGCGGCCGCCTCTGCATCCAGGCGCCCGGCATCCGCTGGACGTATGCGGATCTGCTGGCGCACGCCAACCGCATCGCGAACGTGCTGGTCAATGAGATGGGCGTTGTGCCGGGCAACCGCGTGTTGCTGCGCTCGCCCAACAGCCCGATGCTCGCGGCGTGCTGGTTTGCCGTGATGAAAGTGGGCGCCATTGCGGTGACGACCATGCCGCTGCTGCGCGCCAAAGAGCTGGGCCAAATCCTGGGCAAGGGCGAGATCGGTTTCGCACTGTGCGATGCGCGGCTCGTCGACGAGTTGCGCGATGCCGTGGCGCAAGCCGCCAAGCCCGTGCAGATGCTGTGCTTTCACGGAGACACGCCGGAAGGGCTGGAGGCTGCCATGGCGCGCCAGCCGGGCACCTTCACCAACGTGGATACGGCGGCAGATGACACGTGCCTGCTCGCCTTCACGTCGGGCACGACCGGCGTGCCGAAAGCGACGATGCATTTTCATCGCGACATCCTGGCCATTTGCGCGTGCTGGCCGCCGCATGTGCTCAGGCCGCGCGCGGACGACATCTTTATCGGCAGCCCGCCGATGGCGTTTACGTTTGGCCTTGGCGGTCTGCTGCTGTTTCCGATGAGCGTGGGTGCATCGACGGTGCTGCTGGAGAAGGCATCGCCGAACGATCTGGTCGATGGCATCCGCACGTTTGGCGCGACGGTGCTGTTCACCGCGCCGACCACGTACCGCAACATCGCGGCGCGTGGAGACGAGTTGCGCGCGACGCCGCTGCGCCGCTGTGTGTCGGCGGGCGAAGCGCTGCCGGTGGCTACGCGCACGCTGTGGAAGAACGCCACCGGCATCGAATTGATTGACGGCATTGGCGCGACCGAGATGCTGCATATCTTCATCTCCGCCGCCGATGCCGATGTGCGCCCCGGCGCCACGGGCAAGGCCGTCCCGGGCTATGTCGCGCGCGTTGTGGATGACGCCGGCAACCCCGTGCCGCCGGGCACCGTGGGCCGCCTGGCGGTGCAAGGCCCGACCGGCTGCCGCTACCTGGCCGACGACCGCCAGCGCGCGTACGTGCGCAACGGCTGGAACCTCACGGGCGATGCCTACGTGATGGACGAGGAAGGCTACTTCCACTATCACTCGCGCACCGATGACATGATCATCTCGTCCGGCTACAACATCGCTGCGCCCGAGGTGGAAGACGCACTGATGCAGCATCCGGCCGTGGCCGAGTGCGGCGTGATCGGCGAGCCCGATGAAGAGCGCGGCCAGATCGTCAAGGCGTTCGTTGTATTGCACCCCGGCCACACGCCGGGGCCGGACATGGTCAAGACGCTGCAGGACTTCGTGAAGCAGACCGTGGCCCCGTACAAGTATCCGCGCGCCATCGAGTTTCGCGCGAGCCTGCCGCGTAGTGAAGTCGGCAAGCTGCTGCGCTATCGCCTGCGCGAACACGACAAATCATGAGCGACTACCACTTCGAGCGCGCCGCGCGCATCCGCTTTGCACACTGCGACCCGGCCGGCATCGTCTACTTTCCGCAGTACCTCGTGCTGTTCAATGGCCTGGTCGAAGACTGGTTTACCGACGGCCTGGGCGTTTCGTATGCGCAGATGCTGGGCCCGCGCCGCATCGGCCTGCCCATCGTCAAGCTGCATTGCGAGTTCAGCGCCATCAGCCGCATGGGCGACGACGTGCAGTTCAAGCTGAAGCTGGAGCGGCTGGGCAATGCGTCGCTCACGTTGGGCCTGGATTGCTGGGCCGGCGACGAACAGCGCGTGCGCTCGCAGCAGGTGCTGGTATTTACCGATCTCAATACGCATCGCGCGATGCCGATGCCGCCCGATGTGCGGCAGGCGATCGAGGCGAGCGTTCAACCGTAGTCGCAATAGAACCCGAAGGAATTGCATCATGGAAGTACTCCTCCCTCCCAACTGGCCGCGTCCGAAAGGGTATGCCAACGGCGTGTCTGCGCGCGGGCGCATGGTGTTTGTGGCCGGCATGATCGGCTGGGATGCGCAGGGCGTGTTCCACACGGATGACCTGGCCGGTCAGGTCCGCCAGGCGCTGCAGAACATCGTCGAAGTGCTGGCCGCCGGTGATGCCAAGCCCGAGCACATCGTGCGCATGACGTGGTACGTGACCGACAAGAAGGCGTACGTAGCGGCCTATCCCGAGATCGGCAAGGCATTCCGCGAGCTGATCGGCAGCTTCAGCATTGCGATGACGGCGGTGGAGGTGGCGGCGCTGGTGGAAGACCGCGCCAAGGTGGAGATTGAGGTGACGGCGGTGGTGCCGGATTAGGGCGTTACGTAAGCTAACGAGAGACAAAAAAGCCTGTATCCAGTGCGCCGTTGAAGGTCATTTGCTCCCATACGTGCTCGATTCACCCCGGGGCGCCGCGTCTCAAGACGGAGCGGCCGCACAATCGGCGGTTTTGTATCGATAGTTGCTCTGGACCCCCGGTTCTCGCGAGCTGATTATTTTGATGGTCAGATCGCTCAAATCTCGAGATGGTTAGGGGAAGTAAGCCGTGCATTGTGCCCAACGGATGTTCTTGTGGGCGTTCCGTTGCGAGGGGTTCCGGGCAGAAGTAGACCTTGATACCCGGATGTTTGCTCCTCATGGCGAAGCGGCGCAACGACTATGCTTTGCGTCGCGGTTTCGATGTTGGCAAGGACACGGGTTCTGCCCCGACCTCTCGACGCCGGGTCGATTCACGCACGATCAGGCGAGGTTCGAGCAGCGAGTATTCACCGTTTCCATCATGGCCGGCCAGCACGTCGAGCAGTTTCTGCATGGCCACTTCGCCCATGCGCTCGCTCTGCAGATCCATCGTAGTGAGCGCGGGCGATGCGTATTCCCCATAGGGCACGTTGTCAAAGCCCACCACCGATACGTCGTCAGGCAGCTTGAAGCCAAGCGCGCGGGCCTCCTTCATGAAGCCGAGCGCGATCAGGTCGTTGTAACAGATCACCGCCTGAGGGCGCTTTGGCGCAAGCATGATGGCCGAGCAGGCGTGTTCCCCAGCCTGTGCCGACGGCGCATGCGCATCATGAACGTCGATCGTGAGCCCTGCCTCCTGGAAGCACTCAGTCACACCGCGGATACGCTCCGCATTCCAGCGCGACTGCCCAAAGCCCAGGTAGGCCACGTGCCGGTGGCCCTCGTTCAACAGGTGTCGAGCCAACATGTACGCCGCGAGATGGCTGTCTGTGCCGACACTCGGGATGGGTAGTTCACGCGTGCGTCCGAACAGCACCACTGGCTTGTTCAGATCGATCATCCACTGGATGGCTTCCTCGGGCATGCGTGAGCTGACGATCATGCCGTCCACACGCTGCGCGAGCGCTTCGATCAATTGGCGCTCGCGCTCCTGGCTTTCTTCCGTATCTACCAACAGCAGCGTGTAGTCATTCTGCATCGCGATCCGGTTCGCGCCTTTCACGATGTTGGTGAAATGGGGGTTGCGGATGTCGAGGATGGCCAAGCCGATAGTGCGCGTCTTGCCCGTGATCATCGAGCGGGCGAGGGGGTTGGAGCGGTAGCCGAGCTGTTCGATGGCTGCCTTGAGTTTGGCCTCCACTGGCGCAGAGAAGCGCTGCGTGTTGTTCATGTACTTCGACACGGTCGCCACCGAGACTTCGGCAGCTGCGGCAACGTCTCGGATGGTTGGAGAGCTCTTTTTCATCAGGTGGCACGTGCGGTTGGCTGGCCGTTGTACAAAAACGCCAGTGGCCAATGGTGCGAAATTATAGGTGGAGAACGTTTTCCGTTTGGGCCTGCGTGCACCGATCTGAAGTCATCAGTGCCGGACCGGCTCGGGCCCGTTTCAATGCGCCAAGGTGGGTGGCCTCAGGCGACAGTGTGGTCTGCCATCAGTTCCAGTGCTCGCACCATGGCGGAGTGGTCCCAGGCCTTGCCGCCATTGGCTGCACACACATTGAAAAGCTGCTGCGCAGCGGCCGTGTTGGGCAGGGCGATGCCGAGCTTGCGGGCGCCTTCCAACGCGAGGTTCAGGTCTTTCTGGTGCAGCTCGATGCGGAAGCCCGGATCAAACGTCCGCTTGATCATCCGTTCGCCATGCACTTCGAGAATGCGCGAGGAGGCAAAACCGCCCATCAACGCTTGGCGCACACGTGCCGGATCGGCCCCCGCCTTCGACGCGAACAGCAGCGCCTCCCCCACGGCCTCAATGGTCAGCGCCACGATGATCTGGTTGGCTACCTTGCAGGTCTGTCCGGCTCCGGTGTCGCCCACGTGCGTGATGTTCTTGCCCATCAGCGAGAACAACGGCTTGGCTCGTTCGAATGCAGCTTCCTTGCCGCCCACCATGATCGTAAGCGTGGCATCGCGCGCGCCGACTTCACCGCCTGAAACGGGTGCATCGAGGTAGTCCGCTCCGAGCGCCTCGACGCGCTTGGCAAAGGCCAGCGTTTCAATTGGCGAGATCGAACTCATGTCGATGAAGAGTTTGCCCGCCGTCAGGCCGTGCGCGACACCATCTTCGCCAAACAGCACGTCGGCTACGTCGGGCGTGTCGGGCACCATGGCGATGACGATGTCCGCTGCTTGCGCAACCGCTGCCGAATTTGCGACAACGCTGGCGCGTGAGCGCAGATCTTCCGGCACGGAATGTTTGCCGCTGACGATCAGGGTGTGGTCGCCCTTGAGCAGGTTGCGAGCCATGTGGGCGCCCATGATGCCCAGGCCGATGAATCCGATGGTTGCCATGATGTTGGTCCGTAGTGTGCAGTCGGGAAAAAGTTGCGGGGCTGTAGTCAGTAACGCGGTTTCTTGCGTGTCCAATCGGGACGGAACTTGCGCATCTGCGAGACATCGTCGCGGTTGGTGATGCCGCAACGCAGGTACTGCTCGTGCAGGGCAGCCAGCGCATCCTGGTCAATCTCGACGCCTAGGCCCGGTGCATCCGTCACGCTCACGCAACCTCCCTCGATGGCGATCTTGCCGCCCTTGAGCACTTCGTCGTCCTGCCACGGGTAGTGCGTGTCGCAAGCGTAGGTCAGATTGGGCACGGCGGCGGCCAAGTGCGTCATCGCCATGAGGCTGATACCCAGGTGCGAGTTGGAGTGCATTGACAGGCCCAGCCCAAAAGTCTCGCACATCGTCGCCAGCACCTGCGTGGCGCGCAGGCCGCCCCAGTAGTGGTGGTCTGACAGCACGATTTGCACGCCATTGAGTGAAACGTTGCGGCGGAACTCGTCCATGTCGGTTACCACCATGTTGGTCGCCAGCGGCAGGCCGGTGGCTTGGTGCAGCGCTGCCATGCCTTCCAGTCCCGGGGTGGGGTCTTCGTAATACTCCAGGTCGCCCTTGAGAAGCTCGGCCATGCGCACGGCTGTCTCCAATGACCAGTTGGCGTTCGGATCGATGCGCAGAGGGTGGTTGGGGAATGCGCGCTTGAGCGCCTTCAGGCACTCCACCTCCACCTCAGGCTCCAGCGCGCCGGCCTTGAGCTTGATGCTGCCGAAACCGTATTCGTCGATCATCTTCCGGGCCTGGGCAACCATTTGCTCTGCGTTGAGCGCGGGGCCCCACGGATCGGGCCTGTACGACGGGTCGACATCGCTGGCGAACTTGAAGAACAGATAAGCGGAGAACGGCACCTTGCGGCGCACGGCGCCACCCAGCAGTTCGTGCACGGGAATGCCGAGCGAGCGTGCCTGCAGATCCAGGAAGGCCACCTCGAACCCGCCGAATACCTTGCGGTCGCCCTTGTTGGCGGCCGAACCCGGCGCGACGTCCAGTTCGACCCCCTGCGATGCCGGCGCCCCCGCTGCCACCACACGCTGCCACAGTCCGTTCAGGTCGAACGGGCTGAGTCCAACCAGTGAATCCTTTGCGCTTAGCAGGCCATCGAGCACCGGTTTGTCGCCATAGGTCTCTCCTAGGCCAACCAAGCCATTGTCGGCTTCCACCTCAATGATGGAGCGCAGTGCAAAGGGCTCGTGAACGCCGCTGGCGTTGAGCAACGGCGGATCACTGATGGCAATGGGGGTGACGCGAACGGCGGCGATCTTCATGGGTGGCTTCCTCTTCTGGAGTGAGGGCGACGGGTCTGTTGCCCTACGTATTGGGGTAACGTTTTCCTATCCTAATCAATTTTCCTGGAGGCGTAAACCTGAGGCGTTCACCCAGAGATCGCACAGCGGGCGGGGGAACAGATCCTCTCGCGAGTCGTGGGAAAGAATGGCCGAATATGGCTCATTTAAGGCATATATCGGCGAATAGCGGTGTCAGGATGCGGCCGCATCGGTGTTCACATCGCTGCTTGAGTGACGACAGATTCTCTTCTCTGAACCCGGCTTTCGATGGGGTCGGGTTTTCACGAATGCGGCAAATTAGGAAAACGGTTGACTTGATTTGTTCCCCTCCCTATAGTTCGGAAACCGTTTTCCAGAAAGTCTCTCTCAGAGCGCGTCCTCCACATGCACATCCAGTTCGACTTCCACGGCAAGTTGGCCGTCGTGACAGGCGCCAGCGGCGCCATCGGCGCAGCGATCGCTAAAGAGTTTCACCGTGCCGGCGCGCACGTGGTCGCCACCGGCCGCAACCGTCATGCGCTCGACAGCCTGCGCGATAGCCTGGGCGAGCGCTGTGACCTCGTCATCGGCGACATGGCCGACGCTGCGCACCGACAAGCCATCATTGACCGTGCCATTGAGCGCGGTGGCATCGACGTGTTGGTCAACAACGCTGGCATGACCCAGACCAAGAAGCCCACCGAGGAGGGCACGCTCGCCGATTTCGACGAGATCATCTCGGTCAACCTGCGGGCCATGTACGCACTCAGCCTGGACGTGATGCGCGGCTGGGTCAGCCGCGGGCACGCAGGTGTGGTGGTGAACGTGTCTTCACCCGGGGCGCAGCGCGCGCACCGCAATAACGCGATCTATGACATCAGCAAGGGCGGCGTGGATGCCATGACACGCTGCCTGGCGGTCGACTTTGGCCGCCACGGCATTCGCGTGAATGCGATTGCACCGGCGCAGATCCCGCACTCCCACACAAAGCATGTCGACCCGGCAGCGGCCAGCGGCCTGCCCCTGCCCCGTCATGGGCTGGCGGAAGAAGCTGCGCGGCCGGTGTTGTTCCTGGCTTCCAGCGCGGCGTCATTCATTACCGGGCATGTGCTTCCCGTTGACGGTGGCTTGCTGGCGCAGTTGCGGATGCCAGCCGTAGGCTGAAGCGTTGCGACGCTACGGTAGTTGATGAACGAGCATGGCGCCACATGCGTTGGACGCCAGGCCGATAGAACAAGCAGGAGACAAGATGAAGACCACCAAGGAAGGCCCGCGTCAATTTGCGCGGCTGACGGCATCTGGCGCGGCATGCGTAGCGCTGTTCGGACTCACGTCGCACGCTCAGGCCGAGACCACGCTACGCGTCTGGACGCGCTCCAATCCGGATGCGCGCGCCACCTACGACAACATTGCTTCGGCCTTCACCAAGAAGAGCGGCATCAAGGTCGAGTACTTCAACGCGATGACGGACTACGAGCAGCGTCTGTCGCGTGCGATTGCCGGCAATGACCTACCGGACGTCATCATCAACGACAGTTCTTCGCTGGGTCTGATGATGAAGACCGGTGTGGCTGCCGAGATCGACCGCGCCGGTTTCCCCGGGGGCGCTGACATTCAGGACCGCGCCTGGCAGGGCGCGCAGGGCTACAACGGGAAGTACTACGCGGTGCCGGTGTCCGTGCAGTCGTTCGTGTTCTTCATCCGCAAGGACTGGCGCGAGAAGCTCGGCCTGCCCCAGCCGAAATCGTGGGACGACATCGCAAAGCTGGCCAAGGCCTTCAGCACAATGCAACCCGCGGGCGCAGGCAAGCCGGTCTACGGGTTTACGTTCCCAGCGTCGGCCACGCGTGGATACACGACTTGGTTCATGAGCAGTTTCCTGTGGCAAGCCGGTGGCGATTTCATCCGCCCTGACGGCAAGGGCAGGTTCCGTGGCGCCCTGGATGAGCCCGCCGCAGCAAAGACGGTGGGCTATTTCCGTCAGATGTTGTGCAGTGACAAGGTCACGCAGCCTGGCGCCATCAATGCCACCACCGCAGATGCCATCGCCAGCTTTCGCTCCGGCCAGACGGGCATCTTCTTCAGCGGCCCGTATCACATTGCCGTGGTCGATCAGGAGCCGGGGCGTGACAAGGTCGAGGTGATTGCACCGCCGCCGGGCCCGGCCGGCAAAGCGGACAGTCTTGGCGAGGGCGAGTTGGCCTACGTCACGCGGTCGGCCAACAAGCAGGCTGCGCTGTCGTACATCGCATTCCTCACCTCGCCGGAAGGGCAGAAGCTTGGCATGCATCCGGGCGGATTCCCCGTCGTGCGCCTGCCCGTCAACAAAACCGTTGATGCCGGCAAGGTCTACAACGACCCGCGCTGGCAGACGGTCGAAACCGTCTACGAGAAGAATGCGCACTACGCGCCTGCCATTCCGGACTGGATGAGCATGCGCCAGCTCACGGCTGATGGCCTGAACCGCATTCTGGCCAACTGCAACAGCGATATCGATGCCGGCCTGAAAGACCTGAACAAGAAGGTCAATCAGGAGTTGGCTCGCCAGCGCGTGGGCGCGAACTGACGGCGGGCGGGTCATGAAACTCACCATCGGACTCCCCACCAAGCGCGGCGCCATACCGTGGCTTTTCCTGCTGCCGGCCATTGCGGTGTTTGCAACGTTCAAGTTCGTGCCGATGCTGCGCGGACTGGAGATGAGCTTCTACCAAGTCCACTTCGGCTCGGATTGGCAGTGGGTGGGGCTCGATAACTTCGAGCGCGCCTTTGTCGACACCGATCTGCATGCTGCTGTGGTGCAGACGGCGCTGTATGTGGCCGTCTCTGTCATCGCATCGGCTGTGATTGCCTTCTTCCTGGCGTTGGCGCTGGAAGGCCCCGCGCGGCATCTGCGGATCATCCGCACGGCGATGTTCTTGCCGGCTGTGACGAGTGCCGCCGTGGTTGCGCAGATCTGGCAGATCCTGCTGGCGCCCACGCCCGAGGGCATCGGTAACACGATGCTGGGCTGGCTTGGCGTGGCACCCGCGGGCTTCTTCGCCGATCCGGATCTTGCCCTTGGCTCTTTGATTGCCATGCAAATCTGGAAGACCGTGCCTTACGACATGATGATCTTCATCGCGGGTCTCACGGGTGTGAATCGCGAGCTGTACGACGCGGCAGCCGTGGATGGCGCCCGTTGGCACCATCGCCTGTGGTATGTGACGTTGCCCGCCATTCGCCACACGTTCGTGATCGTAGGCGTGCTCGGCTTCATTCGCGGCGTCCGTGTGTTCACGGAGGTGTATTCGAGCACCGGCGGTGGCCCGGGTGGCGCGACCGAGGTGGTGATGACCTACGTCTACAAAGCCGGTTTCGTGCAGTTTGACTATGGCTATGCCTCGGCCGTGTCGTGCCTGCTGTTCCTCTTTACGGCCGTGACCACCGTCACCTACCTGGCCCTGCGGCAACGGAGCAAACGCCATGAACGTTAAACCGATCGTCGCCGGCCAACCTGCTGTCATGACGCCCACACAATCTCGCATTCGGCTGCCGGCTGCGGCCGGTATGGCGGTCCGCTGGCTGTTCTACGCCGTCGTTGTCGTCATCTTTGCCGGCCCGTACTGGGCGATGCTGGCCACCGCCTTCAACGCCGACACCGTGCAGCCTGGCCAACTCCAACTGTGGCCCTCGCATCCGTCGCTCAAGCACTTTGTCTATGCATGGAGCGAAGCGGGCGCCTGGCGGCACCTGCTGAACTCGTGCGTGGTGGTAGTGGGCGGCCTTGCACTGCAGATCACCGTAAGCGCGCTGGCCGCCTATGCGCTGGCACGCAAGAAGTTCGTCGGTGCAGGGTTGGTCAGCTTGCTGTTTCTGTCGACCATGATGCTGCCGGAAGAGGTCATTGCCATTCCTCTGTATCTCGTGCTCGGCAAACTGCCGGTGGTGCACGTGAGTCTGCTGAACTCATACCTCGGGATGATCCTTCCGGTCGCCGGGTGGGCATTCTCCATCTTCGTGCTGACCGAATTCATGAAGGCCGTGCCGATGGAGCTGGAGGAAGCCGCCCGCATCGACGGCGCCAGCGAGTGGCAGATCTTCTTCAACGTCGTGCTGCCGTTGGTCAAGCCGGCACTCGGGACCACGGCCATCTTCGGTTTCTTGATGATCTGGGACCAATACCTGTTGCCACTCATCGTGGTCAACCGGGAGACGCTGTACACGCTGCCTGTCGTGCTCGCCTCGCTACGCACCGACGAACACATCTCGCCCAACGTCTTCATCGCAGTGACGCTGCTTGCAATGATCCCCAGCGTAGGGCTGTACCTCGGCCTGCAAAAACACTTCCAGCGCGGGCTTACGTCCGGTGCGCTGAAGGGCTGAACCCGACAACTGACAAGAGGAGCGAAGCATGGCTTCCGTGACCCTGGACGCAATCGACAAGCGCTTTGGCGACCAGCACATCATCAAGAACGTCTCGGTGGACATCCGCGACGGTGAGTTCTGCGTGCTCGTGGGCCCCAGCGGCTCGGGAAAATCGACGCTGCTGCGCATCATCGCGGGGCTCGAAGAGGTGTCGAGCGGCACCGTGTGCATCGGCGGGCGCGACGTCACGCAGCTGCACCCGAAGGAGCGCGACATCGCGATGGTCTTCCAGAGCTACGCGCTCTATCCGCAACTGACCGTGCGCGAAAACATGGGCTTCAGCCTGAAGCTCGCCAAGCGACCGAAAGCAGAGATCGATGCCGTCGTGAACGAGATCGCGCGCTCGCTGGCGCTCGACAAGCTGCTGGACCGCTATCCACGCCAGCTCTCGGGGGGCCAGCGCCAGCGTGTGGCCATGGGGCGCGCGATTGTGCGCAAGCCGTCGGTCTTCCTGTTCGATGAGCCGCTTTCGAACCTCGACGCTGCGCTGCGTCACCACGTACGTGCGGAGATCCGCGAGATGTACGAGCGCATGCGCACGACCTGTGTGTATGTGACGCACGACCAGGTCGAGGCCATGACGCTGGCCGACCGGATCGTCGTATTGCGCGATGGCTGTGTCGAGCAGGTTGGCACGCCAGTCGAGTTGTATGACCGCCCGGTGAACCGGTTCGTCGCGCAGTTCATCGGCTCGCCATCCATCAATTTTTTCGAGGGCGTGGCCCAGGTCCGAGGCGACCAGACCGCCATTCGCTGCGCGGACGGTGTTGAGATCGCACTGCATGACCGTGGCGCCGTGCACGATGGTCAAGAAGTGATCTGTGGCATCCGGCCGGAGCACATCCGCATCGGCACAGACGAAGGAGCGCACGACATCCGTGTCGATGCGCGAGTCAAGAGCGGCGAGTTCTACGGTGCCGAGACGTTGCTCGTCTGTGACACGCCGGTCGGCCCGCTCGCCGCCACCGGCCGCGACCGCCAGGCCTATGGTCTGCAGCACGGCGCGCAAGCCAGCCTGAGCATTCAGTCGGCCAACCTGCATCTGTTCGATCGCGCAACCGAGCTGCGCTTGAACTGAGAGACCGGTTTCCCGCAGTGGATCTGCCACGGGTGAAAACCACAACGCAATCACAAAGAAGACAGAGATCCACAAGGAGGAAGGAAATGAGTTTGAAGACGAAGCTCTCTTGCGCGGCCGGCGCGGTGGCGGCGATGTGTGCGTCCGTCAACGCTCACGCACAGAGTTCGGTGACGCTGTATGGGGTGATCGACAACACGGTCGAGGCTGTGCGCACTACGGGGGCCAACAAGGTGGGCGGCAATGTGCCGATGGCAGTGAAGGACTCCAGCAACAGCTCGCTGTGGGGCTTGCGCGGCAAGGAGGAGCTGGGCAATGGCCTTTCCGCGATCTTCCAGATCGAGTACGGCTTTAACGCCGACACGGGTTCCGGCCCCAGTGGGCGCGATCAGTTTGTTGGCCTGCGCAGCGACACGCTCGGTACAGTGCAGATGGGGTTGTTGACGACCCCGATGCGCGGCCTGGGCGGCAAGCTCAACTTCATTCCGGGCAGCACATCGATTGCCAACAACATCGGCATCATGACCACGCTCAACGGCGTGCAGACAAACCTGAATGCGCGTTTGGCCAACACCATCCAATACACCACGCCCGACATGCTGGGCGGATTGAGCGCGCAGGTGGTGTATTCCCCGGGCGAGGGCAGCGTGGGCCCGACCAACAGCAGCGTGGGCGGCACAGCCGGCAAGCCGATCAACGGCATGTACGCGTGGGGCGCCGGGACGCAGTTCGCTCGTGGCCCGATCTACGCGGCCTACGCCTATGAAACGCGGCGTGGCCAGGCATTGCTGGGCGCGGGGGCGGGGCTCTCGGGCGCGGGTAGCGCGGGCATGGGCGTCGCCGGGGCCGGCTACTCGAATGACTACGAGCACCGTGTGGCTGTGCGCTACGAGGCGACGTGGCTGTCGGCGGGCTCGACCAACTTTTCGGTGGGCTGGGACCGGCTTGGGTCCAAGGGCATCTTCGGCACGGGCGCCTCCACTGGCAGCGGCGAGACCTACCGTGACGCCTTCAGCGTATCGGTCATGCAGAAGGTGGGCGCGCAGGATTTCATCTTCAGTTATTCGGTGGCACGCCCGCTCAAATGCTCGGGCGCGGCGCAGTTCGGCCAGTGTTCGGATGCGCAGCGCGAACACACTGGCGCGCAGCAGATGGTCTTTGCGTACCACTACTGGCTATCGCAGCGAACCATGTTGCAGGCTTACGTCAGCCGCATCCACAACGGCTCGTTTGCCACCTATGACTATGACGTGAACCCGGTTGTCACCGCGGTGGCGAACCGCACGCCGGGCGGGTCGCCGATCGGTGTAGGCCTGGGCATCCGGCATTCGTTCTAACTCTCGGTAGGGCTTTTCCATGCAGCGCAACCGGTTCAAGGCACAGTTGCTCGCCCGCAAGCAGCAACTCGGCATCTGGAGCATGCTGGCCTCCAGCAATGTCGTCGAAGTCCTGACGCAGTCCGACTACGACTGGATTCTCCTCGACACCGAGCACGCACCCAACGAGGTGCCGATGGTGCAGGACCAGTTGCGCACCGTGGCCCAGACGTCGATGTCGGCGGTGGTTCGGCCCAGCACGAACGACGCGGTGGTGCTCAAGCGCTTGCTCGACATTGGCGCGCAGACGGTGCTGGTTCCCATGGTGGATACCGCCGACGACGCGAGGCGTGCCGTAGCGGCAGTGCGCTATCCGCCGGCGGGCATCCGTGGCGTGTCGCTTGCCACGCGCGCCAACCGCTACGGACGCGATACCGACTACGGTCAATGTGCCAACAACGAGGTCTGCCTGCTCGTGCAACTGGAGACACCGAGGGCCCTGGAGAACCTCGAGGCCATCGCCGCGGTGGAAGGTATCGACGGCATCTTCGTCGGGCCGGCCGACCTAGCCGCCACGATGGGGCACCTGGGCAACGTTCGACACGCGGCAGTGCAGGCTGCCATCCATGACGCTTGCGAGCGCGCTCACCGTTGCGGCAAGCCGATCGGCATCCTGATGGCCGATCCCGAGCTGAACGCCCGCTACATCGCAGACGGTTTCGACTATGTCGCCGTCGTCACCGATATCAGCCTGATGCGCACCGGTGCCGATGCGGCACTCAAGCAAGCACGTTCACATCAACGCTAATCACACCACTTGAGCATGGGAACCCACGAAACAGAAAGCGGCGCGTCTGCACAACGCAAGCCATTCAAGCGACTACTTCTGACCGGCGCTGCCGGCAACCTCGGTCGGCAACTGCGCGGCGCGCTGGCGGCATGGGCAGATGTGGTCCGCGTGAGCGACATTGCCCCGCTGGGCGAGCTGGCGGCACACGAAGAGGGTGCAGTCGTCGATCTGGCAGACCGACAAGCCGTGCATGCCCTTCTCGAAGGTGTGGACGCAGTCGTCCATCTGGGTGGCATTTCGGTCGAAGCCCCGTTCGATGATCTGATGCAGGCCAACATTCTCGGGTTGTACAACCTGTATGCCGCTGCGCAAAAGCAAGGCGTGAAGCGCGTTGTCTACGCCAGCTCGAACCACGCGATGGGCTTCCATCCCGTCACCTCAGTCCTGGATATCGATGCACCGCTGCGCCCGGATTGTCTGTACGGCGTGACCAAGTGCTTTGGCGAGGCGCTGTCGCGCTACTACTTCGATCGGTTCGGTCTGGAGACCGTATGCCTGCGCATCGGCTCGTCGTTCGAGGCACCCAGGAATGCGCGCATGCTGGTCACCTATCTGAGCTATCGGGATTTCATCGAGCTCGTGCGCTGCTCTCTGTTCACCAATCGTGTGGGCCACGCCATCGTCTACGGTGTGTCGGACAACCGCATCAAGTGGGCAGACAACACCAAGGCAAATTTCCTGGGGTTCCGCCCACAGGACAGTTCAGCACAGTTCGAACATTTGTTTCCAGCGGTTGCCCCCACCGACAATCTCGATGACCCCACACAGCGCTACCAGGGTGGGCCCTTCGTGCTTGCCGGGCCGATGGAGTCGAAGTGATGTCCGTGGTTTCGCAACCATCTGTTGAGCGCATCGACGTCGGGTACGCACCTGCCACGGTCGGCGAGAGCCCGGTCTGGCGTGCGCAGGAAGACGCGCTGTACTGGGTCGATATTCCCGCGCAGCGCATCGTGCGGCAGCGCGTGGCCTTGGGTCTGCGCACGGAATGGGTGCTGCCTGAGAAGGTCGCGTGTTTTGCGTTCGGCTGCAATGGCGGGTTGGTGGCTGGGCTGGAGACGGGCCTGTTCGCCGTCGCGCTCCCAGAACCGGCGACTGCCGATGGCAAAACACCGGCCTACGCACGCAAGCTTGCAGCACCGCAGTTCCGAGTGCCGGGCACGCGTTTCAATGACGGCCGTTGCGACAGGCAAGGCCGCTTCTGGTCCGGCACGATGGTGCAGGACATGGCCGCCGCCAACCCGGCCGGCGCGTTGTTCTGCCTCGATACGCAGGGGCGGTTGTCGGCGCCGGTGGTTGATCAACTGATTGTGCAGAACGGACTGGCGTGGTCGCCCGATGGCACGACGATGTATCTGTCCGATTCGCACCCGCAGCGCCGGCTGATCTGGGCCTTCGACTACGACACCGAGACCGGCACGCCCAGCCGCCGCCGCGTCTTTGCCGATCTGCACGACTATGCAGGGCGCCCCGATGGCGCCGCGGTCGATGCCGATGGCTGTTATTGGATCTGCGCGAACGATGCCGGTGCGGTGTTGCGCTTTACGCCACAGGGTGTGCTGGATCGCAGGATCGACTTGCCAGCCGTCAAGCCGGCCATGTGCGCGTTCGGCGGGCGCGATCTCGGCACGCTGTTCATCACGTCTATCCGTCCTGCCACCGGAGCGACAGAGCATGACGGCCATGTTTTTGCGGTTCGCCCAGGGGTGCGCGGCCTTCCCGAGCCGGAATACGCGGGGGTGCTATGAGCTGCGAAGACATCTCGACCCGGTATTCCCCGAGCCGCCGGCTGCTTCTGCACGGCGTGTTTGCAGCGCCGCTGGTCGCCGCGGCCAGAGGCTATGGCAATGGCTGGGCGGCCGATCTGGTATCCCGCCCGAAGAGTGAGAATGCGATGACCTACGCACTGACCTCGTTACAGCGTGCGGAAGCACTGGCGGCTTCCGTACCGCCCGCCGTGGCGGCACAACTGATTTCACAGGCGCACCCCAGCCTGGCGCGCCCGCTGCATGTGCGCGACATCGTTCACACGCAGGGCCTGCTGCCGCATGAAGGCGATCGCGATGCAAGCGTGCTGGCCCAGCAGGATTGGCAGCAGACCCTGGTGCAGGCGCTGGCGTTTCGCGTATCCAACACCCCCGCCTATGCCGACAAGGCAGTGGCGTACATCGGCGGCTGGCTGCCGGTGTACCGGTCATCTTCCAACCCGGTGGACGAGGCTGGGCTAGTGCAATTCCTGTTCGGGCTGGATCTGGTGCGCGAGCATTTGTCAGCCGAGCTTGAGGCGCGCATTCCTTCCTTCGGCGCGCAACTGGCCGAGGCTTACCTGACGCCTGCACGGCGCGTGGGTGACGACAGCACACTGCTCAACAACTGGCAGAGCCATCGCATCAAGCTGGCGACCGCCGGTGCTTACCTGAGCGGCGACAGGCGCTGGATCGACGCAGCGCGCGCCGCCTTCATCGACCACGTGCGGCAGAACGTGCGCGACGACGGCAGCACTTACGATTTCGCACAGCGCGACGCGATGCACTACGTGGTCTACAACCTCGAGCCGCTGTTGATGGCGGCAACGATGGCGGCCAGGCATGGGGCGGACTGGTACGGCGCTCCGGAGATTCGCGGCAGGCTGGCGAGCGCGCTGAACTGGCTCGCGCCGTATGCGCGTGGCGAGAGGCAGCACGAGGAGTTCGTGCACAGCAGCGTGAAGTTCGATGCGCGCCGCGCTGCCGCCAACGTGAAAGGCTATGCCGGCCTATGGCAACGCAACGAGGCGGCTGACCTATACCGGATCGCCACGCATCTTGATCCACAATTTCGCGCCGTATCGGTTGGGCTGGATGCCACGCCGGTTGTGCGCGCTTTGTTCCCCGCCTAGGGAGAGCACGATGACAATGAAAATCAGGGGACTGCGCTGGTGGATGATCGGCCTGCTGACGCTGGGCACGGTCATGAACTATCTGGCGCGCAGCTCGCTCGGCGTGGCCGCGCCCACGGTCATGCAGAGCCTGCATATCACCACGCAGCACTACGGATGGATTACCGGAGCCTTTCTCGTCATGTACCCGATTGGGGCGCCGCTGACCGGGTACCTGATGGACCGTATCGGCTTGCGCTTCGGCTTCTTGCTATGCGGTATCGCATGGTCGCTGATCTGCATGGCGCATGGGTTCGTGAACGGTTGGGTCGGCCTGTTCGTCCTGCGTGGCATGTTGGGACTGGTGGAAGGGGCGTTCATCCCGGCCGGTATGCGGGCCACGGCCTACTGGTTTCCGGCACGCGAGCGCGGCTTCGCGGCGGGCACGTTCAACCTGGGCGCTTCGGTAGGCGCCATCATGGCGCCGCCCTTGATTGCATGGTCCATCCTCAAGTACGACTGGGAGACGGCCTTCATCATTGCCGGCGCCTTGAGCCTCGGCTGGGCGGTGTTGTGGCTGCTCTTCTATCGCCATCCAGCTGCGCACCCAGCGCTGACGAAAGAGGAGGCGGACTACATCGCAGCGGGGCAGGCGGACGACCAGAACATCGGAGGAAATGACCGGGTGGCGCAGGCCAAGGATGGCGGCAAGCCGCCCATCCGCCAGATCCTGTCGCAGCGCAATTTCTGGGGTATCGCGTTGCCGCGCTTCTTTGCTGATCCAGTGTGGGGCACGCTGGTCTACTGGATGCCGCTGTACCTGTATCAGGCACGCGGGTTCGATCTCAAAACCATCGCGCTGACGGCGTGGCTGCCATTTGTGGCGGCGGATTTCGGCTGCATGATGGGCGGCACCATCTCCGCGTATCTGAACAAGCGCTTCGGCGTCGCCATCGTCGACGGCAAGCGCGTTGCGTTCTCTCTCGGTGCGGTGCTCATGATCGGCATGGCCGGCGTGGGCTTCGTCAAGGACCCCGCGGTAGCGATCTTCTTGCTGTGCCTGGGCGGATTCGCGCACCAGACGCTTTCGATTTCGGTGATCTCACTGTCGGCAGACCTGTTCCCTAAGCACGAAGTGGCGACTGTCACCGGCATGGCCAGCTTTGTGGCTGGAATCGGCAACCTGAGCTTCACGCTACTGATCGGGTGGCTGGTCAGCAGTATCGGCTACACGCCATTCTTCGTGGCGCTGGGTTGCGGTGATCTGATAGGCATGGCGCTGCTGTGGACGCTGGTCAGGCACCGCACGCCGGCACAAAACCGCAACGTGTCTTCGGCGGCAAGCGCCTAGTTTGAGAGTTGACGATGGACCCGATTTTCCTGTTGCGCCGGATGTTTGGCGCCGCCATCAATTCAGCGCTGCCGGCAAGCAACCTTCTGGCGCATCTGCCCGAGGTACCCGGCGGCCGCTTGATCGTCATCGGTGCGGGCAAGGCGTCCGCAGCAATGGCGCGTGCGGTTGAGACACATTGGAAGGGACCGCTCAGTGGCCTCGTTGTGACTCGCTACGGTTACGCCGTGCCGTGCGAGCACATCGAGATCGCGGAAGCTGCACATCCAGTGCCAGACGCAGCCGGAATGGAGGCCGCGCAGCGGATGCTGTCACTGGTCGGCAACCTGAGCGCGCGCGACACCGTGCTATGCCTGATCTCGGGTGGTGGGTCGGCGCTGCTCCCCTTGCCGATCGATGGCGTGACACTGGAGGACAAGCAGGCAGTCAGCCGCGCGCTGCTCAAATCTGGCGCGAGCATCAGCGAGATGAACTGCGTGCGCCGGCACCTGTCAGCCATCAAGGGCGGCCGGCTCGCGGCAGCATGCCATCCTGCCAAGGTCGTCACGCTGCTCCTCTCTGATGTGCCAGGCGATGATCCATGCGATATCGCCTCAGGTCCCACCGTGGGTGATCCTACGACGTGTGCGGATGCGCTGGCGATCCTGCGTCGATACCGGGTCGATGTGCCGAACGCCGTGCTTGAAGCACTCGAAAGCGAGCGCGGGGAATCTCTCTTCCCGGACGATGCCCGCTTGGCGGGCAACACCGTGCGTATGGTTGCCACGCCGCAGATGGCGCTGGAAGCGGCTGCTGCGGTGGCACGTGCGGCGGGATTCCCTGCGCATATTCTCGGTAATGCGATTGAGGGCGAAGCGCGCGACGTCGGGGCCGTGATGGCAGGCATTGCGCGGCAAGTGAGGTTGCACGGCCAGCCATTTCCAGCGCCGTGCGTTCTGCTGTCCGGCGGTGAAACGACCGTCACTGTGCGGGGGAACGGCCGTGGGGGGCGCAATGTGGAATTTTTATTGTCCCTAGGTATTTCGCTCGCTGGCGAACCCGGCATCTACGCGATTGCTGGGGATACCGATGGGGTGGACGGTCAGGAGGAAATCGCTGGGGCCGTGCTCACGCCGGATTCGCTCAGCGAAGCGAGGGCGCTCGGCATCCAGCCGCTCGAAGCGCTCGATAACAACGACGGACACGGCTTCTTCGGCGCCTTAGGGGCCTCCGTTGTGACGGGCCCGACATTGACGAACGTCAACGACTTTCGCGCCGTGCTTGTTCTGTGACTGCGCCCGTACCAAGGATTTGCGACGCAGCGGCCTCCAGCGCGTGCGGTCGTTGTTGGTGACGTTGTGTTCGAGCGTACCGCCGCTGTCTTCATGTGAATAGGGTCGCCTGACGCGGCGCAAGGGGGGGGCGAGAGGACGACCCGGTCGCAATGATCTATCGACAGCATCCCGACGACATTCAACCAGCAGCACAAACGAGGAGACGAGATGAAGCATCGAATCATGATCTGCCTGACGGCAGCCCTGGCGGGCAGTTTGCTCTCGGCATGCGGCGGCGAGGACGGCGCGTTGTCCGTGCAGGGACGGAGCCTTCAGAAGATGGGGAGCCCGGCGGCCCCGGCACTCAGCACCAGCAGTCCTCCTGGCTCAAACTTCAACTTGGCACCTTTCACGCTGCAGTTGCCTACCGGCTCATCGGGCAGCATCACCACGGTCAGTGGCACCAAGCTCGCGGCGGGCTACACCAACCCGACGTACTTCTACACGGACAGCTCTGACGGCTCCATGGTCATGATGGACCCGACGCAGGGCTGGACCACCTCAGGCTCCTTGCATCCACGCACGGAACTGCGCGAGAGCACCATCTGGCCGAGCACGGGCACAAACAAGCTGAACGCGACGGTTGCCGTTACGCAGGTGCCGGATCACACCACGATCGGCCAGATCTTCCAGGGCACCGGTCCGAGCAAGCCACTGTGCGAGCTGCAGGTGACGTCAAGCGGCGGTGTGCAACTCCTGCTCGAAAACACCAACCAGGGTGGCAGCGCGACGATCTATCCGATCACCACCGTTCCGGTCGCCAGCACCTTTGACTATGAACTGAGCCTCAGTGGCAGCACGATTACGGTCACGGTCAACGGTACGGTCAGCACCTTCACGATGGATTCGAGCTTCGTTGGAGAGAGCTTCTACTTCAAGGCCGGCGACTACGATCAGACTGCAGTGTCGGGCACGCCCCTGACCACGCCTGGCACCGTGGTCAAGTTCTATGCGCTGACGCTGACCCACCAGTAAGCCGCGCTCTCGCGACCGTCATCCCACAGGCCCAGCGCAAAGTCGTTGGGCCCCGGGCATAGAAAGCTAGCGGACGCTGCCACGGTCCGATGCCTCATTTGAGACGCCACGCCGTTGGCCAGACTCCGCGTCGCTTGTCTGTCTGTCGATCAACCTGTCAAAAAAAAAAAATCGCCGCCCCCACCGGATTCAGCCGAGCGTCGCCTCCACCAATGCCCCCTCTGCTGCCTGCCGCGCGTCGGCAGTCGGATGTACCGAAATCCGTGCGCCGTGCGTCTGTTCCACGGGCAGCGACGCCGTTGTCGCGACGCTGCTCGACAGCGTCAGCCCCAGGACGCCTTCACCTCGGGTAGCAAGGTGATGCTCCAGATCCAGCGCGGCAGGCAACTGGCTATCCGGCAACGGGCTGACCAGCACCACGGCCGCGTCGCCCACCGGCACCGCCGCCGAGGCGATGCCCACGCCGGCCAACGTTAACGGTTGCGGCGCCGGTGCCGATCCGAGCAGTGCGCGATACCGCGCCAGACTGGTCACGATATCCCGAACAGCCACCGTGACTGAAGCGATGCCCTGTACGCCGTTGGCATGTTCGCGCACCTCGCCTTCGCGCACGCGCAGGTGGCGCGGGGTCACGTCGCCGCACAGGAAGGGGAGGTCGGGGGTGGCAGGGCGGCCGAGTTCCCAGACGAGCTGGGCGCCGTCGGGGCGCAGACGGCCGCCGGGCAGCGGGCCTTCGTAGTCGAGACCACGCGCACGCGCGGCATCGACCACGGCGCCCACGTTGTGCGGCAGCAGGGCAAAGTCGACATAGCCTTCGCCATGCCGCTCGCCGAGCAACCACCAGCGGCGCTCGGGCGCGGGTTGCAGGAAGGCGATCAACTCTAGGTAGCTGCCGTCGGCAAAACCGACCAGCGCGTTGTGCGTGACGCCGTCGGCATGCGTGCCGCCGCGCTGCACGGTGAAGCCAAGCGCCGTGTAGTCGGCAATGACGCGCTCTAGATCATTCACGCGGATGACGATGTGGTCCAGGGTCAGGCTCATGGTGGTTCCGGTTCGAAGGGATGCGAGTGGTGTCGGGCGTCAGGCGTCAGGCGGCTTCACCGCCGAGATAGGCGCTGCGGATGCGTGCATCGTGCAGCAGTTCGCGCGCCGGCCCCGACAGCACGATACGTCCGTTCTGCAGGACGTAGCCATGGTGCGCGATGCGCAGGGCGAGGCTGGCGTTCTGTTCCACCATGAAGACCGACACGCCCGTGGCGTTGACTTGTGCGATGAGGTCCAGCACATGGTCGACATAGCGCGGCGACAGGCCCATGGTCGGCTCGTCCATGCAGATCAGGCGCGGGCGGCCCATCAACGCGCGAGCCATCGCCACCATCTGCTGCTCGCCGCCCGACAGCGTGCCCGCCAGCGCATGCAGGCGTTCTTTCACACGCGGGAAGAGTGTGAGCATGCGCTCGTAGTCTTCTGCGATGGCGGTGCGCTCCCGGTGCGGGTTGCGCGTGAAGGCGCCCATCAGCAGGTTCTCGCGCACCGTCATGGCCCCGAACAGCCGGCGGGCTTCGGGCACCGACGCCACGCCCAGGCGGATGATCTGCGGCGTCGAGAGCTTGAGCGTCGACACCCCGTCGATCTGCACGTCGCCGGCGGTCGGCTTGTGCAGGCCGAGGATCAGCTTCATCGAGGTGGACTTGCCGCTGGCGTTGCCGCCCAGCAGGCTGACGATCTGGCCGGGCCGCACCTCCAGGTTCACGTCGAAATGCACCTGGGCCGGGCCGTAGTGCGTGTGGATGCCGGCAAACCGCAGCAGCGGGGGAGGCGTGGCGATGGATGTCGTCATGGTCATGCGGCCAGGGCGGTGGGCCCGGTGGCCGATGTGTCCAACGCTCCCACGCTGCGGTGGCCGAGATAGGCTTCGATGACGGCGGGATCGTTGCGCACGGCCTCGGGCCGGCCTTCGGCGATCTTGCGGCCGTTGTCCATGGCGATCACGCGGTCCGAGAGTTGCATCACGAGTTCGAGTTTGTGCTCGATCAACAGGATGGTCTGGCCCTGTGCCTTGAGCGCGGCAATGATCTGCTGCATCTCGGCGGTTTCGCTTTCGTTCATGCCGGCGGTGGGCTCGTCGAGCAGCAGCAGGCGCGGGCGCGCGGCAAGCGCGCGGGCAATCTCCACGCGGCGGCGGTTGGCGTATGACAGCGTGTACGTCGGTTGATGCAGACGCGGCAGCAGGCGCTCGCCAAAGAGCGCGAGGATGTCGAGCGCCTGTCGGTGCAGTGCGGCTTCCTCATCGCGCACGCGTGCTGGCCGCCACAGCGCCAGCGCCAGTTCGGCCAGCGGACCGATCACCGGCCACCGCGGCCGCACCGCGTGCAGTTGCGTGTGCGCGCCGATCAGCACGTTGTCGAGCACGCTCAGGTTGCCGAACACGCGGCCGTGCTGAAACGTGCGTGCCACGCCGGCGGCAGCAAGCTGCTCGGCGCGCCAGCCGGTGGTGCTGGCGCCATCCACGCGCACCGTGCCTGCATCGGGCGTGTCGACGCCGGTGATGAGGTTGAACAGCGTGGTCTTGCCTGCGCCATTCGGGCCGATCAGGCTCACGACCTCGCCGTCGGCTACGTCGAGGTCGATGCCGTCGACCGCTGTCAACCCGCCGAACCGACGCGTGACGCCGCGCAGTTCAAGCCGGGACGGCATGGTCTGCCTGCGGGTCGGTCGCGCTGCCGGTCGAACCGTCGGCGCCGCCCGTGCGCGTGTGCTGTAGCGTGGCGCGGATGGTTTGCGGATGCTTGAGCAGGTTCAGGATCGGGCAGGTACGCTCGACCGCTTCGAACAGCGCATCGAGCTGCTCGCGCGATGCGGGCGAGGCGATGTGCACCGTGTAGCCGATGTCGTGCGGATACACCGGAACGTGCTCGTACCCCGGATGACCGGCGCGGGCGTCGATCTGGCCCGTGACTTCCACTTCCAGCGAATCGATCGGCACTTCATGCTGCGCGGCCTGGATCAGGAAGATATGCGTCACGCACGAGCCCAGCACGCCGAGTTGCTGTTCCGGAGAACTGGCCCCGAGGTTGTAGCCGGCAAAGTCGGGCGGGCTGTCGCTGATGATCTGATGCTCGCGGATGCGTACGCGGCGCACGCCGCTGCGGCCTTCAGCGCTGACGCTGGCGGCCAGGCGCACCGGTTCAAAGGCGCCGGACGCAATGCGTGCTTCGCGTGCCAGTACGGCCGCGCGTTTTTCGATCAGGTAATCGTTGAGCGTGCTCATGGAGTCCTCGTGAGAGTGATGCGCAGTGGTGCCGAGTGGTGTCGAGTGGTGTGATACGGCGGCTCAGACCGTCCCCAGCAAGCCTTGGGGGCGGAAGCGGACCAGCAGCAGAAGCGTGAGGCCGACGATCAGGATGCGGTACTCGGCCGTGACGCGAAACAGTTCAGGCAGGCCGACGAGCGCCACCGCGCCCATCACCGCCCCCGCCACGCTGCCCAGGCCGCCGAGGATCACCATGGTCAGCGCCAGGATGGAGATCGGCGAGCCGAAGGTCTCGTGGTTGATGTAGCTGTAGAGATGCGCGGTCAGGGCGCCGGCAACGCCCGCCAGGAAGCCGCCCACCCCAAAGGCCAGTGCCTTGTAGCGTGCGGGCGAGACCCCGTAGGCGCGCGCTGCGACGTCGTCTTCGCGGATCGCGCGCAGGGTGCGGCCCAGGTGCGTGCCCAGCAGGCGCCGCTGCAGCAGCCCCAGTGCCACCACGGCAGCCAGGCCCACCCAGTAGAACGCCGCGGCGGAATCGAGCGCGAAGTTGCCGGCGGCCAACGGTGGAATCCCCGCCACGCCGATCGGGCCGCGCGTGACGCTTTCCCAGTTGAGGATGACGAGCGCGATGATCTCGCCAATGCCGAGGGTGGCGATCGACACGTAGTGCCCCCGCAAGCGGAACGCCGGCAGCACCAGCAGCGTGCCGAGCGCGGCGGTCACCACGCCCGCCAGCAGCACGGCCAGCAGCACGGGCACCTGGGCATCGATGGCCAGCAGCGCCGAGGCATAGGCCCCGATGGCCAGCAAGCCCGCATGCCCAAGCGAGATCTGCCCGGCCGTGCCCGCCACCAGCGTGAGCGACAACGCCAGCAGCGCGTAGAGCCATGCGTTGGTCAGTACCTGCACGACATACGACGACACGCCGGTCAGCGGCACCACGGCCAGCACGGCAATTGCCACGGGCCACACCCAACGCGGCACGTTGATCGGGCGGCTCGGTGCGATGAAGGTGCCCGTCAGGGGTTCGGGCGGCAGCGCGGGTTTGCGCGCGAATAGTCCATTCGGCCGCCACACCAGCACGCCCACCAGCAGCAGGAAGGCGAACAGGTTGCGATACGGCGTACCGAACAGGGCGACGCCATAGCTCTCGGTCAGGCCGAGCAGCAGGCTGCCCGCAATCGCCCCGGGCACATTGCCCACACCGCCGATCACGACCGCCACCACGCCCTTGAGCGTGGCCTGGAAGCTCATCGCGGGGCTGATGTTGTTGTAGTACATGCCGACCAGCAGCCCGCTCAGCCCACCCAGCGCAGAGGCGATGGCAAACACGGCCTGGTTGACCGCGTGCGTGCTCACGCCCATCTGCCGCGCGGCATCACGGTCCTGCGCGGTGGCGCGCACGGCCCAGCCCAGCCGCGTGTAGCGCAGAAATACAAACAGGACCGTCGCACTGGCCAGGCCGAGCGCCGCGATCAGCACGTCCAGCGCACCGATGCTGCCGCCGCCCAGTGCGAGTCGCCATTCGGGCAGGGGGTTCGGCAGCGCACGTGGGTCTGGCCCGGCCAGCAACTGGACGGCCTGATCGATCACGTAGCTCAAACCGATGGTTGCCAGCAGCGGTGCAATGCGCGGTGCATTTGCCAGCGGGCGCAACCCGATACGCTCGATGCCCATGCCCAGCAGCGCCGAGCCGACGATCACCAGCGCGATCGTCACCCACAGCGGCGCATGCAGGTGCGTGATGGCAAACCATCCGATGAACGCACCCACTGTATAGACCGAGCCATGCGCAAAGTTGATCAGGTGCGAGACGCCGAAGATCAGCGCCAGCCCCACCGCCAGCAACGCATAGATATTGCCGACGACGAGCCCGTTGACCGTGTAGTCGAGCCACGCCCCATGCAGCAGCGATTCCATCTTCGATCCATCCGCCCCGTTATTGCGCGGCGACCGTGGTCTTGCGATCGAGCAGCGCCCACTTGCCGTCCTTGACCACCACGTTGACGCTGCGCACGCCCAGCACGCGGCGCGTGGCCGGGTCGAACGTGGCGCGGCCGAACACCACGCTGGGCACGTCGCGCAGCTTGGGCAGGGCATCGCGGATGGCACGGCGGTCCGTGCCGCCCGCCTTCAGTGCTTCGGCGGCCAGGATGACGGCGTCGTAGGCGAAGGCGTTGAAGGCGTCGGGGTCGCGCTGGTATTTGGCGCGGAACTGCTTGACGAAGGTCTGCACCTCGGGCCGCGGCTCGTCGGGGAAGAACGTGGTGTTGGTGGCCACGCCGTTGACGGCCGTCGCGCCCAGCTCCAGGAACTTGGGCGAATACACCGAGCTGGCCGCCACGATGGGCAACTGGATGCCCGTGGCCCGCAACTGCCCGGCGATGAGCGCGCCGTCTGCGTAGTACGAAATCAGCACGATGCCGTCGGGTTTGGCGTCGCGCACGCGCACGAGCGTGGAGCGGAAATCCTTCTCGTCGGGCTGATAGCCTTCGGTGGCTACCACCTGCGCGCCGCGCTGCTTGGCAGCCGTCACGAATACATCCTTGCTGGTGCGGCCCCAGTCGGTGTTCAGGTAGAGCACGGCCACACGCTTGAAGCCTTCGGTCTTGACGGCCAGATCAGCCAGCAGCGGTTGAGCATCGGCCTGGCTGACCGACGGGCTCCAGATGAAATCACCACCCTTGGTGAAGTCCGGGTGCGAGTTGGTGAAGCCCAGTTGTACGAGCCCCGCGCGCTGGTAGATCGGCGAGGCCGCCATCGACGCGGGGCTGGAGAAGTCGCCCAGTTCGATGAGGATGCGGCGGTCGTTCACAAACTTCTGCGCAATGGCGACGGCCTGGCGCGGGTCGCTCTGGCTGTCTTCAAACACATACTGCAGCGGTCGCCCGTGGATGCCGCCGGCAGCGTTGATCTGCTCCAGCGCCAGGTCGAAGCCGGCCTTCCATTGCGCGCCGTACTGCGCGTTCTGGCCGGTCAGCGGGCCGGACACGCCAAAGTACAGGGGCTCGCCCGAGGCCGGTGCCGCCACGGCCTGTCCGGCAGCACCGGCTGCCGCCACCCACATTGCGCGAACCACCCAGCGTCGCCATCCAAGCAGCACAGACATCGTTTGCTCCATCGCTCATTGCACTCGAGAAGCAATCACTATGGGCTGCCGGTGCACGCGTGCCAACGAAGGATTGGGAGCATGCATATTCGCGCACTTGCGGTGCAGCGATAGTCTGCTATTGCGGCATCGACCGGGCTGCAAATCGCATCGACCCGCAGATGCGCGCTTTGCGTCACGGCGCTGCGTGCGGATCAAAGAAGGCCCTGAATGGCATGTGCGCTAGCGGCCGACTGCCACATATCGTTATCGACAATCCTTCGTTCCGGTCGTGCAGGGCCGGCCCGTATGCTGTGCCTTCGTTCCACAACGCAAGCCCGCACGCATGGCCATTTATCTTGACGACCGACAGCGCACGGAGTTGGCGCAGGCCGCCCGTCACTGGCTGTGGCGCACGGAGCTGCCGACGTGGCTGCTGATCGCCACGGTCTATACGACCTGGTTTGGTATTGCCACGCATGTGCGGCAACTCGGTTTGCCGCTGGCGTGCGTGCTGCTCACGCTGTGCACCACGTGGTACCTGTCATTGCAGCACGAGCTGCTGCATGGTCACCCGACACGCCTGCCGTGGCTCAATGCCCTGCTTGGCGCTGCGCCGCTCGGCATCTGGCTGCCCTATGGCCTGTACCGGCGCCTGCATCTGCAGCACCACGAGGCTGAACTCACGCACCCCGACACCGATCCGGAGAGCTACTTCCTCTTCGCCGTCGACTGGCATGCGGCGAGTCCGGCCATGCGCAAGCTGTATGCCGCCCGCAATACGCTGGCGGGGCGGATGGTGCTGCAGCCCGCGTTCTCGATCTTCACCATTGCGGCGGATGCTCTCGCAACGCTGCGCTCGGGCGACTGGCGCGACGCGCCGATGTGGGTGGCCCACCTGCTTGCCGTCGCGGCGCTGCTCGTCTGGCTGCAGACGGCCTGCGGCCTGCCCGCCTGGCTCATGCTGCTGGGCGTGGCCTATCCGGCGCTGTCATTGGCGGCGATCCGCTCTTTCCAGGAGCATCGCGCGGCGGATTCCCACGCCACCCGCAGCGTCATCAACGACGCCGGCTTGATGTGGCGCTTGCTGTTTCTCAACAACAACTACCATCTGGTGCACCACGACCTGCCGTCCGTACCGTGGTTTGCATTGGCGTGGGTCTACCGGCGCCGCGCCGACGACTACCTCGCGCGCAACGGCGGCTTCCATGTCCGTGGTTATCGGGAATGGCTGATCCGCTATGCGCTGCGCGTGGCGGCGCCCGTGGCGCATCCGCTGTCCCATGGTCCTGGGGAATATCGCGAATATGGCGAAGCGTGAGCGCTGGGTGGCGGCCCTCCCGATGTACAACGTCTCTGCGTCGTTGCGGGAGGACTGGGCCACGCTGATCGAGCGGACAGCGCAGGCGCTCGGCAGTGGCACGTCGCCCGTGATCCTGGACACCGTGGACCCGGGCGAGAGCCCCGACGCGCTGCACGCATTCTGGCGGCGCGACGACGTGTTGCTGTCGCAAACCTGCGGCTACCCGTTGATTCGCGGGTTGGCATCGCGGGTGCAGTTGATCGGCACCCCGCGCTTTGTGGTGCCCGGCTGCCAGCAGGAAGCCTATAGCAGTGCAATCGTGGTTCGCGCCAAAGATGGCCCCGCCACCCTGGCCGCATGCCGGGGCGCGCGCGTGGCCTGCAACAGCCCCGATTCGCACAGCGGCATGAACGCGCTGCGCCACGCCGTTGCGCCGCTGGTGCGCGGTGCGCGGTTCTTCGGGGCCGTCGTGCACACGGGCTCGCACCTGCGGTCGCTGGCGGCGGTGGCCGACGACGAGGCCGACGTTGCCGCCATCGACTGCGTCACGCTGGCCTTTGCCGCAGAGCACAGGCCGGACCTGGTTGCGGGGCTGCGGCAGATCGGCTCGACACGGCATGTGGCCGGCCTGCCCTTCATCGCCTCACGCCGCGCGGGCGACACGCTGGTGCAGCGCGTGAGGAACGCAATGCGCCAAGCCTTGCACGATGACGCCGGTCTGCGCGCGAGGCTCCGCCTGGAAGACATCGTGCCGACCACCTTGGCGCACTATCGGCCCATCGCCGTGATGGCACGCGAGGCGCGCATGCGTGGGTATCGGGAACTGGGGTGACGTTTCCGCAAGGATGGAGGTCGAGCCAGAAAGGGCCGATGACGGGCCTCTGAGGTCCGAACGTGGACCTCCAACCGTCACGCTCGGGCCTCCGCAGGCGGAGCGTGGGCCTCAAACACCCACCTTCCACCGCCCAAGCTCGAAAATTTCGACCTCTGACTGCCGGCTTCGACCCTTGGACGGTGGAACGTCAGCCTCAACGGGCCAACGTCGAGTGTTTGAGGGCCAAGCTCGGGTCTCGGAGGTCCGATGTGTCGAATGTTTTTAGGCCGTGCTCAGGCCTCCGAGGGCCATGCGCCACTGTCTGACGGTGGCGTGTCGCTCTCGGACTGTCGAGATCGAATGTTTGAGATCCACGCACGCACCTAAAACGGCGGCGCTCGGCTGTCTGCAGGACAACGGCGAGGAGCAGAAGGGCGGACGTGCTTGGCGCAGGGTCAACCGCCGCTCGCATTAGGCCTCGTTTCGCACTGCGCGGGCGGCCATTGGAACCCGGAGGCCTGGTGCACAGAATCGGAAGTTGGAAGCAGCCCCCCTCGCTATAATCCACCCCGCTGCCGCACCAACGGCAGTCTGGTTTAGCGACCTGAAACACCAAGGCGGACGATTGCTGCATGCAGTCGCACTGCTGCTTCCGTTCGCGCCTACTTTGGCGGGCCGGATGGTGAGACCTTCGGGTCTACCGGTTTCCTTGGGACCGGGTCGCTAACACCATCGTCAGGCCCGCCACCCTCGTTTAGCGCCGAGATGGTGAGGCTCCTTCAATCCCAAGGAGGCTCCATGCCTATTGCAGACGAGACGCGACCAGCGTCGTATCCATCTCCACCAGCACCACCCCCCAGCCCAGCGCCCACGTCGCCTGACGCTGGCACGCTCACCAAAAACCGCACCTACCTGAACGGCGCAATCGCAGCGCAGGCGTATCTCAGGCGGATACGCACCGCCATGCGCAGCCACGGCCAATGCCGACCGGGCATGCTGCGTGAAGAGCTTCAACACCTCTCCACACATGCGTTCCCGCCGGCGTTTATCAAAGGCTTTATGGACGCGATCGATGCGTACGTTTCGATGTCGCTCGGGGGCCGCGACGTCGATCCGCAGACGTGGGATGTGTTAGCCGCCATCGAGCGGCGTGGCTACAGCCAATAACAACGGATTGACGCATTCCCGTGACGGGCGGGAATGCCAGGTTTTTCCAGAACGCCCCGATCCATTTGCAGGATGCAATTGAACGGAATGGGGTGCGAGATAGCAGCAATGCGCTGTGAATTCCCTCGCAGGAAATCCTTAACGCGATAACAATTAACAAGGCAATCGTTTTTAAACAAGCGCTGGATTGAATAAGCCAGAACGAATGCGTCTGTCTTGAATGTTTCTGATGAAGAAACGCTAAAACAATTGCCGTGGGCGGGGATGAGCCTCTGCAAGCCGCAATCGTTTGCGCAAAAGGGTCGTTTAAGCGGCCAGACTGGGCGGCGGCGGTGCGGCTGCCGGCCCGTTGCCGGCGGCTTGCACGGCAAGCTGGTAGCCGCGTGCGTACACCGTCTTGAGTTCCACGCCGGTCTCGGGCCCGAACTGGAGCTTCTTGCGCAGCTTGTAGATGTGCTGCTCGATCGAGCGCTCGACGATGCTGGCGTCTGCGCCCCACACGGCCGATGCGATCTGCTGACGCGACAGGAACGAACCCGGCGAGGAGAACAGCAGCCATGCCGTCGCAAATTCCCGCGCTGTCATGCGAATGGGGATGCCGTTGAGCGTTGCCGTCCGGGTCAGCCGGCACAGGCGATACGGCCCTACCACGACGTGCATGCCGGCGTTCGGGCGCACCGGCGCGGCGCGGCGCAGGGCCCGTTGCACGCGGGCTTGCAGCTCTTCGGCAGTGAAGTGGCCCGTCAACACGTCGTCCACGCCCGCATCGAAGGCCGAGGCCATGTCGCCGCGATCTGCAAACTGGCCGAACACCAGCGTGGGCCACCGCATGTCGGCATTGCACTCACGCCACGAAAGCACGAGCTGCCCGGCGGTACGGTAGTGCTGCGCGTCGATCATCAGCACGTCAAACGTTTCTGTGCGGCGCGCACGCAGCAGCGCCAGGGCGTCGTCAAAGCGGACGCATTCCGCACCTTGGCTGGACAGGCAGCTTGCCACGTAGGTAAAGCTGGATGGGTTGGAGGTCAATATGGCGAACTTCATGGTGCTTCCCCTTCAAGCCACTGCGCTGAAGACTCGTTGCAGATGGCGCCTGAAACTGGGGCCAAGCATAACGTTCACAATTTGCTCACACATCCCTATAAAGAGTGAAATCACGTTTAGAGTTGATTGAGTTTTTTCTTTGACTTTGCAATCGACAATTGAACGTGTCAATCCGCATCGCATAAAGCGTCTTTGCGCAAAAGCCCATAAAGAGGCCGGCGAATCATCGTTCGCCACGCGAGGCTGACAACCTGATCGAACCGATCTGTGGCCCAACGTGATCGCGGGGCGTTTGGATGCGCCCTCGGTTCTCTGGGTGGGCGGGTAACCCGGGGGCTGCTGCGGCACGTGGACGGCGCGGCACGGCGGACCGCTCTTCGGCATGTGCGATGCACCCGCTCCCCGCAGCACTGCGCGCGCGTGACCGCACACGGGCAGCGCGATTTCCATCTGCAGACGAGAATTAAAATAATTTCAGATCGGAAGTTTTTGCGCCGTCACGATTCACAAAATCGCAGATTTGGTGCGCGTTCATTCTCTTCGTTCGGCGCGGATGTGCCGCCAAGCCAATATCGGCGCCACGCGGCTCACGATCTGCACCCACCGCTCTCGCCGCGTGCACAGGTTTGAAGCGCGGTGCTGCCCTGGCATCGCATTCAAGAATCCTTTGGCCGTGCCGTCATCTCCGGTCAAAGCAGCCTGGGCAATCTTGGAGCGCGACGGCTTTGAAGATCGGTCAACGACAGCCGCACTTGTCTTCAAGATGCTCCTGCTTCAACGCATGCACCTGATGCATCGCCAGATGGCTATGGCTATGGCTACGGTTATGGCGATGGCGTTGCCCAGGTCATGACGTCTCTCTCTGACGCCGCTGAAACAGGAATGAAGTAAATGAGAATCTCGGATATGAAGATCGGGGTGCGCCTTGGTGCAGCGTTCGCACTTGTTGTGGCGCTGTTGATCGGGACCGCCGCCGTCGGCATCCAACGGCTGGACGACAACAACACGAAGATGGGCCGGATCGTCAGCGAGCGCTATTCGCTGATCGCACTGAGCAACCAGATCAAGAACAACGGCTACAAGGCCAATGGCATTCTCAGCAATCTGCTGCTGGCCACGTCGGCCGACCAGAAAGCGAAGTACATGAACGACTACGCAGCCATCCGCCAGGCCAACGGGCAGGCGTATGCACGGCTGGAGAAGATGCTGACGACCGATGCGGGCAAGGCGCTCTTCAAGGAACAGTTCGACGCGCGGTCCGCTTACGGTGCCACGGTGCGCAAGTTCTTTGAGCTGATCGATGCCAACAAGCCGGAAGACGCTCGCGTGCTGTACCAGGGTGACATGAGCCGCCTGCAAGACCAGTACTACGTGCTGGTCGACAAGATGGTGGACCGCCAGGCCAGCGAGATGGAGCACGACGTCGGCGAAGCCGCCGAGCAAGGTGCCAACGCGAAGATTCAGATGATCGTGCTTGCCGTGCTGGCGACCTTGCTTGCCATTGCCACGGGCGCGTTCATCACCCGCACGATCACCGGGCCGATCAACCGTGCGCTGCACCTGGCCGAAGCCGTGGCGCAGGGCGATCTGACGCACCGTCTTGAGGTCGGCGCGCAAGACGAGATCGGCCGCCTGCTGACCGCGCTCAAGCGCATGACCGACAACCTGCATGGCATCGTCGGCCGTGTGCGTGGCGGGACGGACACCATCGCGCGTGCATCGCGCGAGGTGGCGAGCGGCAACATCGATCTGTCCAGCCGGACCGAACAGCAAGCCAGCTCGCTGGAACAAACGGCGGCGGCCATGGAGCAGCTCACCTCCACCGTCAAGCAAAACGCCGACAACGCGCAGGAAGCGAGCCGCCTGGCATCCAATGCCTCGCTGGTGGCGACCAAGGGCGGCGATGCCGTGGGCGAGGCGATCGAAACCATGAGCACCATCAATGCGTCGTCACGCAAGATCGTCGACATCATCGGCGTGATCGACAGCATCGCGTTCCAGACCAACATCCTGGCGCTGAACGCCGCAGTGGAAGCTGCGCGCGCCGGCGAGCAGGGCCGCGGCTTTGCCGTGGTGGCGGGCGAGGTGCGCAACCTGGCGCAGCGCAGTGCCGCTGCGGCCAAGGAGATCAAGGCGCTGATCGAAGATTCGGTCAACCACGTCGGCACCGGCACCGCCAAGGTGGAGGAGGCCGGCCAGATCATCCGCGACGTGGTGGCCGGTATCCAGAACGTGACCAACATCGTTGCCGAGATCAGCGCGTCGAGCCGCGAGCAGAGCGAAGGCATCGAGCAGATCAACGAGGCCATCACGCAGATGGACAAGGTCACGCAGGAAAACGCCTCGCTGGTCGAGGAAGGCGCGACCTCGGCACAGGCGCTGCAGGACCAGGCCGATCAGCTGGCCGACATGGTCAGCGCGTTCAAGCTGCATGGCGACATGTCGGGTCATGCGCAGGGCGCACAGAGCGGGACGGCCACGCTGGCGCAGGCTGGCTGGGCGCGTACTTAAAAGCACTTAAACACGTTTGTCATTCGCAGGTGTTGTCGCAGTGATGTTGCAGTCAGCAGTCCAACGGAGGAGGCACGGGTCGTCGCCAGGCGGCTCGTTACAGAAGGAATCGACGTAGCGCTTTGCTTTGGCGTTTCGAACGGTCCCGCCATTTGCCGAACAGGTGTCTGCTGCGCAACCGCTGTGCTGGTTGGAGGATTGCGCGCGCGGGTGCGCCGGCGTGCCGATGGCGGGACCCACCCACGGTGTCTCTTATCTCCTGAACAACCATGTCCTCCCACGCTCCTCAAATGGCCGACCCGGGTTCGGCCGCAGGGTTTGACCTGTCCAACGCGCCGGGCGGCCCTGCCACGGCGCTCCCACTCACCCCTGTCACCCAGTTGATCGACGCCTATCGCGAGCACGGGCATCGGCGCGCGCGGCTGGACCCGCTCGCACGCGTGCCCCTGCCCGACGTGCCCGAGCTTCGCCTGCGGTTTCACGGCCTCGACCCGGCGCAGAAGCGCGATCCTGCCAGCGCGGTTCTGCCCACCGCGACGACGATGCAGGAACTCGAATGGCAGCTCAAGCGCGTGTACTGCGGCACCATCGGCCTCGATTGCGGCAGCGTGCGCAAGCGCCAACGCCGCGCATGGCTCTACGCGCGCATGGAGGCAGAGCTGCCGGCACCGCCGCTCGCACCTGACCAGAAGCGCTCGCTGCTGCGCCGGCTGGTGGCGGCAGAGATGTGGGAGCGTCTTGTTGGCGGCACGTTCGCGCATGCCAAGCGGTTCTCCCTGGAGGGCTGCGAGAGCCTGGTGCCGCTGCTCGATACGCTGGTGGAGGAGGGTGCCGGCCACGGCGTGCGGCAGGTGTTTGTCGGCATGCCGCATCGCGGGCGCCTGAATACACTTGTCAACGTGATGGGGTTTGGGGCGCGCGGCATGCTCGATCGGCTCGATCCGGATTCGGACATCGCATTCACCCAGCGGGATCTGCCGTATCACCTTGGTGGCGTTGCGCGCCGGATGGTGGGCGGCGACGAGGTGGCGCTGGTGCTGGCGCCGAACCCCTCGCATCTGCAGAGCGTGTACCCCGTGGTGTGTGGCATGGCGCGCGCGCATGTGGACGAGCACCCCGGCACACCGTGCCTGCCCGTGATGGTGCATGGCGATGCGGCGTTCGCGGGGCAAGGCGTTGTCATGGAGACACTGAACCTGACCCGCCGCAGCGGCTACACGGCAGGCGGTGTCGTGCACGTGATCGTCAACAACCAGATCGGCTTTACAACGCCCAACCTGATGGACGTGCGTGCGCACGACTACTGCACCGACGTGACGCGCATGGTTGACGCGCCGGTGCTGCACGTCAACGCTGACGACCCGGAAGCCGTCATGCGTGCCGCACGCATTGCCATTGCGTACCGCATGGAGCATGGCGCCGATATCGTCATCGATCTGATCGGCTATCGCCGCCTTGGACATTCGGAGCACGACACGCCCGCCGTGACACAGCCCGCGCTGCACGCGGCCATTGCCGCGCATCCGACCGTCACGGAGCTGTATCACGCGGCCAGCGCGGAACCCGCCCGGCTGGCCGATCTGCGTGACGCGGCCGTGCGCGATTTGCACGCGGGCCCCGGTGCCGCCTGGGGTGAGGCCGACGCTTCGCTGCCGCACGGTGCGGCGCGCCGCCAGTTGCAGCCGTTGTCATTGCAGCGCGTGCAGGCATTGACGCAGACGCTGACCACGCCCCCCAACGGCGTGCTGCTGCACGATGTCGTGCGCGGATTGTGCGAGCGCTGGCGCACGGCGGTATCGAGCGACACACATACGGTGGATTGGTGCCTCGCTGAAAACCTGGCCCATGCCACGCTCCTGGGAGACGGGCAGAGCATCCGGTTGTCCGGCATGGACGTCGGACGCGGCACGTTCATGCATCGGCACGCGGTGTGGCATTCCCAAGCAACGCTGTCCAACGAAGGCCGACGGTACGTTCCGTTGCAGCACGTGGCGCCGTGCCAGGGCACGTTCGACATCGTCAACTCGCCGTTGTCGGAAGAAGCAGCGTTGGGCTTCGAATACGGCTACAGCGTGCAGACCCGGTCGCGGCTGACGTTGTGGGAGGCCCAGTTCGGCGACTTCGTCAACGGTGCGCAGGTCTTCATCGACCAGTACATCGCTTCGGGCGAATACAAGTGGGGCTGCCAGTCTGCATTGGCGATGTTGCTGCCGCATGGCCACGAAGGTGTCGGGCCGGAGCATTCCAACGGATTCCTGGGGCGTTTCCTGCAGCTTTGCGCGGATGACAACATGCGCGTGGTCATGCCGTCGACGTCGGGCCAATGGTTCCACCTGCTGCGCGAGCAAGCCGCGCTGGCAACGCCCAAGCCGCTGATCGTCATGTCTCCGAAGACGCAGCTGCATGGCAACGGGCGTTCGCATTCGCGCGTGCAGGACCTGATCGACGGGTGCTTCATGCCGGTGCTGACGGATGCCTCGGTGGTCGACGGGCAAACCGTTACGCGGGTGGTGCTGTGCAGCGGCAAGTTCTTCTACGAACTGCAGGCGCAGCGCGAGCGGGAGGCTCGTACGGATGTGGCGCTTGTCCGCGTGGACCAGCTCTATCCGTTTCCGCAGGAGGCGCTCGCGGCTGCGTTGGCCGCATTCCCGAATCTGAAGGAAATCGTTTGGGCCCAGGAGGAGGATGCCAACCAGGGCGCATGGCGCTTCGTGCGCGAGGCGCTGGAGGCGTGTGTTCCGCAGGGGAGCCGACTGACCGGTGTGTGCCGCAGCGCGACACCATCGGGCGCGCATGCGTCGGTGCGCGCGCATCAGGCGGAGCAGCGTCGCCTGGTGGCTGCTGCGTTGGGCGCGTTGGGTTAGCCGGAAGCTGATGCGGGAGGCCCGACCGCGACCACCGTTTCAGACATCGGAGGTCGCGGTATGGGCGCGTGGTTGAAACGCCGGGCCGCGATTACGGCTCGTGGCGCAGATACCCTTCCTTGCTCGGATCGGGCATGAAGTACGTCACGATGAAGGACACCGCGCACAGCGCCGTCACGTACCAATAAAACGTCGATTCACTGCCGGCTTGCTTGAACCACAGCGCCACGTATTCCGCCGAGCCGCCGAACACCGCATTCGCAATTGCATACGACAGGCCCACGCCCATGGCGCGCACTTCGGGCGGGAACATCTCAGCCTTGATCAGGCCGCTGATCGACGTATAGAAACTGACGATGGCCAGCGCCAGCGTGATGAGGCCGAAGGCAGCAAGCGGCGTCGACACCGTGGCCAGCGCCTTCATGAGCGGCACTGTACCCAGCACCGACAGGGCGCCGAACAACAGCATTGAATTACGGCGGCCGATGCGGTCGGACAGCGCGCCAAATACGGGCTGCAGGATCATGTAGACGAACAGCGCGCCCGTCATCACGTTGGACGCAGTCTTGGTCTCCATGTGCGCCGTGTTGACGAGGTACTTCTGCATGTACGTCGTGAACGTGTAGAAGATCAGTGAGCCGCCGGCGGTAAAGCCGATCACGCGCAGGAACGCGCCCTTGTGCTGCCACGCGCCGCGGATCGTGCCGGCGTGCTCGACCTTGCGCGCGGAGGTCGTCTGCGTTTCGTGCAGCGACTTGCGCAGGTACAGGGCGATCAGCGCAGTGAGGGCGCCCACCACAAACGGAATGCGCCAGCCCCAGGCTTTCAGCTCAGCCGTCGTCAGCAGTTGCTGCAGGATGACGAGCACGAGGACGGCGCACAGTTGGCCGCCGATCAGCGTCACATACTGGAACGAGGCAAAGAAGCCGCGCCGGCCCTGCAGCGCCACCTCGCTCATGTAGGTTGCGCTGGTGCCGTATTCCCCGCCCACCGACAGGCCCTGGAACAGCCGCGCCACGAGCAGCAGGAACGGGGCCAGCGCACCGATCTGCGCATACGTCGGCAGCACCGCGATCAGCAGCGAGCCGCCGCACATCATCAGCACGGAGATCATCATCGCTGTGCGGCGGCCGTGCCTGTCGGCAATGCGGCCGAAGAGCCAGCCCCCGATGGGCCGCATCAGGAAGCCCGCCGCAAACACGCCCGCTGTGTTCAGCAGTTGCGTCGTGCGGTCACCGCTTGGGAAGAAGGCCGGTGCAAAGTACAGGGAGCTGAACGCGTAGACGTAAAAGTCGAACCATTCGACGAGGTTGCCCGACGACGCGCCGACGATGGCAAAGATGCGGCGACGTGTGTCGTGCGGGTCAACCGCATGCGGGGTGGCAGTGCTATCCATGAGGGCGTCTCGGTGTGGTTGTTCTGTGGGCAGCCTAAGCTGACCCTCAGAATTGTAGCGACATGTCGCAGGTTGTCGCGCCCCGGAGTTGCCCCGATGGGTGAGATGGTGTGTTGCGTCAGGCGTGCGGCAGGCGTGTAGAGGTCACGCAGAAACGGGTACGCTCCGGCCTTTTACACCGCGACCGCATGCAAGCGGATACCCAACGCCCGCATGACTTTGAGCACGGTGGCAAAGCTCGGATTGCCTTCTTCAGACAAGGCCTTGTACAGCCCTTCGCGCGTCATGCCGGTGTCACGGGCGAGTTGCGTCATGCCGCGCGCTCTGGCCACTACGCCCAACGCATGCGTGATGAATGCGGGGTCGTCGGCCGCTTCCTCCAGGCACGCGTCCAGATATGCGGCCATGTCGGCTTCGGTCTTGAGATGCTCTGCGGAATCCCACGGGCGAGTTTTGACGGGTTTGTCGGTAGGCATGGTCACTCCACGTCGAGATGGCGCGACAACTCAATCGCGCGTCGGATGTCGGCTTCCTGTGTCGACTTGTCACCGCCACATAACAGGATGATCAGCACTGCGCCACGCTGGGCGAAATACACCCGGTAGCCGGGGCCGTGATTGATGGGTAGCTCAGTGACACCCGCTCGGACAGGCTTCACATCACCCGGATGACCCAGCTGTAAGCGGTCGATGCGTACCTGGATACGGCGCTGCACAGTCTTGTCACGCAGCTTCGAAAACCAGGTGTCGAAAGCGTTGGTAGTGCGGATCGTCAGCATGCGGGGATGCTAAGGATCGCACTTCGATCTGTAAACTATAGTTCACAAATGGTCACAGCCGCAATGCCGAGCAGACTTGTTACCGCGCCCCCTGCCGCGCGTTGAACATCACGCGCAACCCGAGCGCCACCAGCGCCGCCGCCGTGCAAAACGCCATCAGGCCGGTCCAGCGGCCGTTCGTCCACGCCAGGCTTGCGCCATACGCGCCCAACGACATGCCGATAAACAGCGCCGTCATGAACACCGCGTTGATGCGGCTGCGCGCTTCCGGTGCCAGTGCATAAATGATCGTCTGGTGCGAAACCAGCGCGGCCTGCACGCCCACGTCAAAGACGAGCGTGCCGATCACGATGGCGATGAGCGATTGCGGAAACAGCGCCATCGCGGCAAACGTCACCGCCATGAGCAACGCGCCACCCGCTGCGATGTGGCCGGGCGCAACGCGGCCCGACAGTCGCCCGGCAATGCTCGCGCCCAGTGCGCCTGCGGCACCGGCAAAGCCGAGCAGCCCGGCTTGTCCCGTCGATAGCCCGAGCGTACCCGTCAGGTGCAAGGCCACGGTGGACCAGAAGCCCGAGAACGCGATGCCGATGAACGCCTGCGTGATGGCGGATGCGCGCAACCGCGGGTGCTGCGCGAACAGCGTGCCGAGCGAGCGCAGCAGCACAAGGTACGGCTGCCGCATGGTCGCGGGAGGTGCCACACCAAAGTGCGCGGCGCGCACGGCAATCGCCAGCCCGACGATCGCCACTGCCGATACGCCAAAGGCTGCGCGCCAGCCGAAGTGGTCCGCCACGATGCCGCTGAACACGCGCGAGCTGACGATGCCGATCAACAGCCCCGTCATCACCGTGCCGATGTTGCGATTGCGGTTGTGGTCGGTGCTGATGGCGGCGGCGCTGGGCACGAAGTCCTGCGCGATGGTGGCGGAGAGCCCCACCGCAAAGCCGGCCGCCGCCAGCAGTGGCAGATTCGGCGCGAGGCAGCTGGCGATGAGCGCCAACGTGAGCAGCACCGCCTTCCATAGGATGACGATGCGGCGGTCGTAGCGGTCGCCCAGCGGGCCGAAGAAAAAGATGCCGCTGGCGTAGCCCGCCGCCGTCAGCGTGGGCAGGACGCCCAATGCGTGCGGTGCGATGGCGAGGTCGCGGCCGATCAGGCCCAAGAGCGGGTGGTTCAGGTAGATGCACGCCACGCTGATGCCTGCACCGGCGGTCAGCAGGCGGATCAGCCCTTTGGTGTCAGGTGCGGCGGTGGCAGTGGCGGGCGTTTGGGACGCAGGCGAGGTCGACATGGGAACCTCATGGAGGAGATTGCTGCATCGCAGCGAAGCGGCGATGCTAACAACTTTCCTCTGCGCCTGCTGAGGGCCAATAACCTTGCTGTGGGTGGTGTCAGGCGCGCTGGCTGGCCGGGGATGCGGACGACGTGGGCGCCTCTTCCACGTCTTCGCTGTGACCGCCTTGTACGTCATGACCGGCGTTGTCGATCCACAGGCGGGCGCGGTCTTCGCCCACGCGCGACAGCTCCATGCGGTATTCGTAGCGGTCGGGCCGGTAGAGGCCCTGCAGCAGCTGCACGGGGCGCCCGCTCATCTCCCGCACGATGCGCTGGACGGACAGCAGCGGCGCGCCCACCGACACATCCAGATACTGCGCCGTCGCCACATCGGCCAACCGTGCAGACACCACCTGCGATGCACGATCGATCCGCACGCCCGAGCCCTCGATCAGCCGCAGCAGCGACTGGTTCGCCAGGCGGTCCAGCGTGAGCTTGCTCGTCACGTCCAGCGGCAGCCATGTGGTGATGAGTGCCATGGGTGTGTCTTCCAGGTGGCGCACACGCACAAGTTTCTTGATGGGCGTGCCGGGGGCGACTTCCAGGCATTTGGCTTCGTCGGGCGGGGCCAGTACATCTTCAAATTCGACGACGACGGCGGAAGTGCGCTCGCCCACGTCGATGATGTTCTGCAGCAGCGTCTGGGCGCCGCCGCCCATCGTCACCGGGTCATCGGGCTTGACGACAAACGTCCCCATGCCACGATGGCGGCGCACCAGACCTTCCTTGACGAGGTAGTCGAACACGCGCCGCATCGTGACCCGCGACGCGCCGAACTGGCGGGCCAGCTCGATCTCGCCCGGCATCGGGCCGTCGCTGAACCGGCCCTCAAGAATCTGTTGGCGCAGGACGACGTAGATCTGGTGGTAGAGCGGTACCACGGCATCAGGCATGGCAGTCGTGGTTCCGGGCGTGAGCAGCGTGGTCGAGGGCGAAGTCGGGAGGGGCGGCCATCAGGCAATGGCACATAGGCGCGGATGCGTCGGAAAGCCGGGTCGTACGCGGCCGTTTGCCCATTCATCCGCGACGATAGGGGGTTTTGCCGGACCTGTAAAGTTGTGTGTTACCCGTTGGCCGGCGGCGTATCCGCGGCCGTGGCGGCGGGCTTTTGCCCCTGGCCATAACGCGGATTGCGCTCGCGCATCGAGTTCTTGGGCGCAACCGGCTCGCCCAGCGCATTGACCAGCGCGACGTGGATCGGCGTGCCGCTTTCCCGGTCGCGCAACAACATGGGGCCCTCGCCATCGGGCGTGAGGTAGCGGTCGCCCCATTGCATGAGCGCGACGATGGCGGGCAGCAGGTCGACGCCCGCCCGTGTCAGCCGGTAGGCATCGCGCACGCGGTCGCCCGGCTCCTGGTACGGCACGCGCCGCAGGATGCCGTACGCCACCAGCGCCTTGAGCCGCGACGACAGGATCGCCGACGAGCACCCCGTGCGGCGCAAAAACTCATCAAACCGCGTCACGCCCGAAAACGCCTCCCGCAGCACGAGCAGCGTCCATTTCTCGCCGACGATCGAAACGGCCGCCGCAATCGAGCAGGGCTCTTCCATCGATGTCACGACCTCGGAGGCTGCTGGGACGGGGAAGGGTTCCGGAATTCTCATGGCAAAAGCATAGTCAATTCTGACTTTACTTGCAAAAGTCAGGGTTTCTGCTAATCTAGCTTCAAATTAGAAAGTCAGACGGCGATCCCGTACTGGCGGTCAATAACAACGATCCATCGCGTGAGGAGATCCCCATGCTTTACACCATCCACCGTTACCCCGCCGAATGGATCGACCGCTGGACCATGCACGACGGCTCCATCGCCACCGTGCGCCCGATTCTGCCGCAAGACGCCCCGCGTGAGGCCGCCCTGGTCGAGGGACTGTCGTCCGAGTCGCGCTATGCGCGCTTCCTCGTGGGCGGCGGCCGGCTGACCGACGAGATGCTCGCCGCCTATACCCAGATCGATTACGTGAACCACATGGCGCTGGTCGTGAGCGTTGCGCGCCCTGATGGCACCGGCGAAGACCTGATCGCCGACGGCCGCTTCGTCGTAGAAGACGGCGTGGCCGAGTTCGCCATCCTGGTGGCGGACGCGTGGCAGGGCAAGGGCGTCGGGCGACGCCTGTTTGCCACGCTGATCCGCGCAGCGCGGGTGTCCGGCGCGCGGGAAGTCTTCGGCGAGGTGTTGTCCATCAACCGCCGCATGATCAGCCTGGCGCGCGATGCGGGTTTCCGCGTGGCCAATGTGCCGGGCGACGCCACGGTCTGCACCGTGCGCCTGCCGCTCGCCCAGGCCGAAATGGCCGTGACGCCGTTCGCCTTCGCCTGATATTCGTCTTCGCGCGCCTGCACGCGATGCAGGTGGGCTTACCGTGTGTCTCTTTCGCCGCCGTTGGGCGGCTTCTTTTTTGCCTGATTCATCAAATCTAATGTTGCTCAGCGCAAAAAAACATCGCTTTTGTGCATCAGTGGATGCGCATAGACTCGTTCGCGTGGCCCGGTGCGTAAGCGGCCCCCCCGCTGCGTGCCGGTGCTGCCTGATTCCAACTCTTCGCGACCTGCGCCCCCACATGAGCAACGTCACGCCTGTGCTTGCCCCATTCCACCTCGCCTTTCCCGTGCACGACATTGCCGCGGCCCGCGCCTTTTACGGCGGCATCCTCGGCTGCCCGGAAGGCCGCAGCTCGCCGGACTGGGTGGATTTCAATTTCTACGGCCACCAGATCGTCGCCCATCTCGCGCCGGATGAAGTCGGCCACCGCAAGACCAGCGCCGTCGACGGCGACAACGTGCCCGTGCGCCACTTCGGCGTGGTGCTTTCCATGGCCGAGTGGGAAGCCGCCGCCGATAAGCTGCGCGCCGCCGGCATCGAGTTCATCATCGAGCCGCATATCCGCTTCAAGGGCGAAGTGGGCGAGCAGGCCACGATGTTCTTCCTCGATCCGTCGGGCAATGCGATGGAGATCAAGGCGTTTGCCAACATGGCATCGCTGTTTGCCAAGTGATGCGGCGCGGCGCGCGTATCCTTGCGCTTCTTCACTGATCCGCGTGCCCCATGCTTCGAGAACTCAAGACTTTCATTGCCGTCGCCCGGCATGGCACGTTTGCGGGTGCGGGCGAGCGCATCGGCCTCACGCAGTCGGCGGTGAGCGCGCAGATCCAGCGGCTGGAAGAATCGCTCGGCTTTCAACTCTTCGATCGCACGGGCCGCTCGGCCACGCTCAATGCCGCCGGGCGCGATACGTTGGCCTTGGCCGAACACATCGTCACGCTGTATGAGCGCCTGGGCGACCAGGCTGGCGGCAACGAGCAGCGCGGCCTCGTGCGCATCGGCGCGATTGCCTCAGTGCAGACGTCGTTCCTGGTGGATGCGCTGGTGCAGTTTCGCAGCGAATTCCCGCATTGCCGTGCGCGCATCGTGCCGGGTGTCTCGCTGGATCTGCTCGGCCTGGTGGATGCCGGCGAGATCGACCTCGCGGTGCTGATCCGCCCGCCGTTTGCGGTACCGGCCGATCTGGAATGGCGCACGCTGGTGGCCGAGCCCTTCGTGCTGCTGGTGCCTGCCGCCGTGCCCGGCGACGACTGGCGCGCGCTGCTCGCCCATCAACCGTTCATCCGCTATGACCGCCGCTCGTTCGGCGGCCGCCGCGTCGATCAGTTCCTGCGCGACCAGCGCATCACCCCGCACGACGTAATCGAACTCGACGAGCTGCAAGGCATGACGCAACTCGTGGCGCGCGGGCAGGGCGTGGCACTGGCCCCGCAGACCGCTGCGCAAGCCGCCTGGCCACCCGGCACGCGCGCCGTCAGCCTGGGCGACGCCACGTTCTACCGCGAGATCGGCCTGATCGAGCGCCCGCGCCATAGCCGCCAGCCCATTGCGGGGCGGCTTGCCGACTGCATTGACGAAGCCGCACGCGCCGAACGCACCTGAAGTCTCCATGGTGAGCGCGTGATATCCGGCATTCAGATCGCGCGTTGACCAAGCGTTATATCGGCTCGTATATTACGCCCGGTCATTCATCCACTTCCGGGTCTTTCATGCAACGTTTCTCGGTTCGTGCGCACGTGCGCGCCATTGGCCTGGTCGCTGCACTGTCGATGGGTTTTGCTGCGCCAGCACGGGCGGCGGACCTCGTTGTCTCTGCCGCCGCCAGCCTGACCAACGCCTTCAAGACGATCGCCCAGCAGTACGAAGCGCTGCATCCGGACACCAAGGTCGTGCTCAACTTCGGCGCGTCGGACGTGCTGATGCAGCAGATCGTGAAGGGCGCCCCGGCTGACGTGTTTGCCTCCGCCGACCAGGAAGCGATGAACAAGGCCGCAGCGGAGAAAGTCATCAAGACGGAGACGCGCCACGACTTTGTCGCCAACCAGTTGGTTCTGATCGTGCCGGCCGCGGCCACGGTGCCCGTGCACGCGCTGGCCGATCTGACGAGGCCCGAGGTGAAGCGCGTGGCAATCGGCAATCCGGCGTCGGTGCCGGTGGGCCGCTATGCCAAGCGTGCGCTGGAAGCGGCCAAGCTGTGGGAGCCGGTGGAGGCCAAGGCGGTGCTGGCGCAGAACGTGCGCCAGGCGCTGGATTATGTGTCGCGCGGCGAGGTCGAGGCCGGCCTGGTGTTCTCCACCGATGCCGCCATCGCCGCCGACAAGGTGAAGGTGGCGAGCCCCGTGCCGCTGAATGTGCCGCTCACCTACCCGATCGCTGTGACATCCGGCACGAAGCAGCCACAGCAGGCGGCCGACTTTGTGGCCTACGTGCTGTCGCCGGCGGGCCAGGCGGTGCTGGGTCAATACGGTTTCTTGAAGCCGTAATCACTCACGCCGTGGCGGGTTGGCCTGCGCGCTCGGCGTCTTTCTTGGGCGTGCGGTGAATGCGCAGCACCAGGAAGGCGCCCGCCACGCACAGCCCACCAGAGATCATCGAGGCAAGCGTGTAGTTGCCCAGCGAGGCGCGCATCATGCCTGCACCCAGCGTGGCGAATGCCGCGCCCAATTGGTGCCCCGCGACGATCCATCCAAACACGATGGGCGCGGCGGCCTTGCCGAACACGTCGTTGGTCAGGCGCACGGTGGGCGGCACGGTGGCAATCCAATCCAGGCCGTAGAAGACGGCGAACACCGGCAGGCCGAAGAACTCAAAGCCGAACGCATACGGCAGGTAGATGAGCGACAGCCCGCGCAGGCCGTAGTACCAGAACAGCAGCACACGGCTGTTGTAGCGGTCGGACAACCAGCCCGACAGCGTGGTGCCGACCAGATCGAAGATCCCCATCGCAGCGAGCAGGCTTGCGCCCTTCACTTCGGAGAACCCGTGGTCTGCGCACATGGCGATGAAGTGCGTGCCGATGTAGCCGTTGGTGCTCGCGCCGCAGATGAAGAAGCTCGCAAACAGCAGCCAGAAATCGCGCTTGCGGGCCGCCTGCACAAGCGTCTGCATGGCTAGCGTGATCGGGTTGGCGCGCGGGCCGTGATCGGCTTCCGGCGCATCGGCGGGTTCGCCATACGTGCGCAGGCCTACGCTCTTGGGCGATTCCGGCAGCAGCAGCCATACGACCGGCAACAGCAGCGCGAGTACGCTGGCCACGATCAGCACCACCGGGCGCCAGCCGTAATGCTCGACCACCGCCGCCATCATCGGCAGGAACACGAGTTGCCCCGTGGCCGAGCTGGCCGTCAGGATGCCCATGGCCAGGCCGCGATGCGAAGTGAACCAGCGGTTGACCACCGTGGCGCCCAGCGTGATGGCCGCCACGCCCGTGCCGCCGCCCACCATCACGCCCCACAGCAGCACCATCTGCCAGGGCTCATGCATCATCGCCGAGAGTGCCGTGCCCGCCACCAGCACCGCCAGCGCACCGAGCACCGTCGGGCGGATGCCGAAATACTGCATCGATGCCGCCGCGAACGGCCCGGTCAGCCCGTACAGCGCAATACCGATCGAGATGGCCAGCGAGATCGTGCTGCGGCTCCAGCCGAATTCGTGCTCGAGCGGCAGCATCATCACGCTGGGCGTGGCGCGCGTGCCGGCGGCGCACAGCAGGATCAGGAACACCACTGCGAGCGCAAGCCAGCTGTAGTGGAAACGTGGGGCGATGAGGCGGGCAAGTCGCTGCATGAGGTGTCCGATTCGTTCGATTCGTTCGATTCGATTCTTGTGGGGGCAACAATATCGCATTCGTTACCGGTCGGTAACAACGTGGTTGCGATAGTAGGTACCGCTCGGTAACATGTCAAGCAGCATTCGAATGACACCGGCGTGGCTGGGGGTTTGCCTCCCGCCGCGCCTGCAGGAGTATCACCATGGCCACCGCTGCCCGTCGCGGACCCCGCGCACTTTCCACCGTTTCCACCGCCGACACCGTTGATCAACCCAAGCCGACGCCGCGCCGCATCAGCGGTGAGGACGCGCACGCCAGCCTGCTCGAGGCGGCGCGTCAACTGTTTTACTACGAAGGCGTGCGGGCTGTTGGCGTAGAAGCCGTGGTGGAGAAGGCCGGCGTCAACAAGATGAGCCTCTACCGGCAGTTCAAGTCGAAGGACGATCTCGTCATCGCGTACCTCGAGCGCAGCGAAGAGAGCTTCTGGGGTTACTTCAACGCCAGCGTGGCCAAGCATCCCGACGATGCGCGCGCGCAATTGCTGCAGTTCTTCATCGACGTATCCGAACGCGCCTCACGCCCCGGCTACCGGGGCTGCCCGTTCGTGAATGTGGCGGCGGAGTTTCCGGACATGACGCATCCGGCGCGGCAGTTTGTTCAGCGCAACAAGGCGCTGCTGCTCGCCCGCCTGCGGGACCGCGCCCAGGCCGCCGGCGCGACCGACCCCGATGCGCTGGCCGACGACCTCGCTTTCCTGATCGAAGGCGGCTATACCGCCAGCCAGACCTTCGGCGCCGATGCACCGCGCCTGATCAAGAGCCTGCCGCGCACGGCACGCGTGTTGCTCGATGCGGCTATCCCCGCGCGCAAACCGGACTGATGTTGTAGCGCGCTCACGCAGACAAGACATGGGCGCGCGGGTGTCGTGCGATGCCGCTACACTCGCTGGCATTGTTGCCTCGGCTGCACCCCGATGACGCCCAACCAAGTCCCGCTTTCTCCCGTTCGTACGGCGCCCTCCACGCCGCTGACCTTGCCCGCCGCTTTGTCGCAGGCGCAGCGCGCGCTCGATCGCATCGTGCTGGGCAAGCCGCTGCAGATCCGTTTGGCGCTGGCGTGTCTGCTGGCACGCGGGCATCTGCTGCTGGAAGACCTGCCGGGCGTGGGCAAGACGACGCTCGCGCATGCGCTGGCCCGCACGCTCGGCCTGCAATATCAGCGCGTGCAGTTCACGAGCGACTTGCTGCCGACTGACCTGATCGGCGTGTCGATCTACGTGAAAGAAAAGGGCGCTTTCGAATTCCACCCGGGGCCGCTGTTCGCGCAGGTGGTGTTGGCGGACGAGATCAACCGCGCGACGCCCAAGGCGCAAAGCGCGCTGCTCGAAGCGATGGCCGAAGGGCAGGTCACGCATGACGGGGCGACGTATCCGCTGCCCGAGCCGTTCTTCGTAATCGCCACGCAGAACCCGCTCAACCAGATCGGCACGCATCCGCTGCCGGAGTCGCAGCTGGACCGCTTCACGATGCGGCTGTCGCTGGGCTATCCCGATCAAAGCTCGGAGCGTGCGCTGTACCTGGGCGGCGGTGCGCCGCAGGACATCGAAGCCGTGCTGACGGCTGCGCAAGTCGTGGCGCTGCAGACGGCCGCCGATGCCGTCCACGTGGCGCCGGCGCTGGTCGACTACGTGCTCGCGCTCGTGAACGCCACGCGCACCGATGCGCAGGTGCAGATGGGCCTGTCGCCGCGTGCGGGGCTGGCATTGCTGGCCGCGGCGCGCGCGTGGGCGCTCATTGATGGCCGCGACGCCGTGTTGCCCGAAGATGTGCAAGCCGTCTTCAAGGCCGTGGCGGCGCATCGCCTGCTCCCAACGGGCGGCACGCTGTCGGCGACCGCGCTGGCGCAGCGGCTGCTCGATACGGTCGCCATTCCCTAAGTAGGCTGCGCCATGGCGCGATTGCGTTCTCTGCTGCTCGCGCCGTTGCGTCTGCTCGGTACGGGCCTGGCGATGCTGCCCGGCATCAGCTTTGTGCGGGCGCGCGTGCAACGCTTTCTGCAGCGGCCGCGCACGCCACGCGAAGGCCGCATCCGCCTGGACCGCAATCACGTCTACATCCTCCCCACCGCGGCCGGCGGCGGCTTTGCGCTGTTGCTGGTCGTGATGCTGCTCACGTCGCTCAACTACAACGTGAGCCTGGGCTTTCTGCTGACCTTCGTGCTGGCCGGCGTGGCGGCGTCCGCCATGTGGCAGACGCATCGCAACCTCGTCGATCTGGAAGTGCGCGGCGCGGCGGGCGAAGCCGTGTTTGCCGGGCATGCATTGAATGTGGGTGTGGCGTTGGCCAACGTCACCCCGTGGGCGCGCGTGGGGGTGGATGTGAGCGCCGCGCAAGCCGCTGCCGTGGAAACCTCGCTCGACGCGCAGGACGCCATCGTGGCCGCGCTGTCTTTCGCCGATCAGCCGCGCGGCTGGTTCAAGCTGCCGCGCCTGACGGTGTCGACGCGTTTTCCGCTCGGCCTGTTTCGCGCGTGGAGCTATGCGGATGCGCCGCTGACCGTGCTCGTCTATCCCGCGCCGGAACCGTCAGCACCGCCGCTGCCCGCGAGCTTTGCGCCCGACCCTGGCGACGAAGACGACACGCGCGCCGCGCGCACCCATGTCGAAGAAGCTGCAGACCAGTTGCGCACCTATCGCCCCGGCGACGCACTGCGCAGCATTGCGTGGAAACACAGCGCACGGCTGGACACCTGGATGAGCCGCACCGGCCAGCAAGTGCGTCACGCGCAATGCGTGCTCGCCTGGGAGGCGCTGCCGCCGTCGATGAACGTGGAACAACGCCTGTCGCGGCTGTGTGCCTGGGTGCTGGCCGCCGAGCACGCGCCCGCCGGCGATGAGCCCGAATACACGCTGAGCCTGCCAGGCGTTGTCATGGGCCCGGCGCGGGGTGCTGCGCATCGGGATGCGTGTCTGCGTGCATTGGCGTTGTGGGGCAAGCCTGCGATGCCGGAAGGCGAAGCCGCATGACGACCACTGCCACCATCGGCACCGAAGCAGCCGCCTTCGGCTCCGCCCGCGCGCTGACTCATCGCGAACACGGCTGGCTGATTGCGCAGCTTGCCGTCGTGCTCGCGCCGCTGCTGCGTGCGCTGCCGCTTGTCACGTGTGCCGTGTTCGGCGTGCTGCTGCTCTGGCGCGCGCTGTTGTGGGTGCGGCGTGCGCCGTTGCCCGGCAAGTGGGTGTTGGGGCTGACGGGCGTGGCCACGCTTGTCGTGACGCTGGCGCTCGCCATGCGTACCGGCGGGAACATCGGGCGGGACTTGTCGGTGGCGCTGCTGGGCGCGTTTCTCGTGCTCAAGCTGATGGAATCGCACACGGTGCGCAACGGTGTGTTGGTTACGCAGCTGTGCTGTTTCCTGCTGCTCTCGCAAGTGCTGTTCGACCAGCCGCCGTGGCTGGCCGCGACCATGCTGGGGACCGTGGCGCTGCTGTTGCGCAACTGGCTGTTGCTGCTGCATCCGCAGGCGCGTGCGCGGGTCTCGCCGGCGCGCGTGCTGGCACGCCTGGTGCTCATGGGTTTGCCGTGCGCGGCGGTGCTGTTCCTGTTGTTTCCGCGGCTCGATCATCCGCTATGGCGCCTGCCGCAAACGGCCGACACCGCCGTCAGCGGCCTGTCCGACCGCATGGCGCCCGGCTCCGTCGGCCAGTTGATCCTCTCGGACGATCTGGCCTTCCGCGTTGATTTTGTCGGTGCGCCGCCACCGGTCGACACGCTCTACTGGCGCGGCATGGTGCTGTGGCGTTTCGATGGCCAGACGTGGACGGCTGCGTCGATGCGGCAGCGTCCCGCGCCGGAAAGCGTACCCAATTCTGCGGACGCAATCCGCGGTGCGCCGGGCGTGTTCGACTACAACATCACGCTCGAACCGACGCGCCAGCGCTGGCTGTTTGCGCTCGATCGCGGCCAGTCGATCGAGGCACGCGACGGCACCGGCCGCAGCGTCGACGGCGAGTTCATCAGCACGCAACCGCTCGACCAGCGCGTGCGCTATCACGCGCGCTCGCGGCTGCCCGGGCGCAATCGCGCGGAAGACGCGGCCGCGCTTGACCCGCTGACGCAGCAGATGGCGCTGGCATTGCCGGCGGGCAACCCTCAGGCGCGCGCACTGGCGGCGCAATGGGCAGAGCTGCCGCCGGCCGAGCGCGTATCGGCCGCGCTCAAGCTGTTCGGTCGCGCTCCGTTTGCCTACACGCTTGAACCCGAGCCGCTGCGGGATCAGCAGATCGACGATTTCCTCTTCCGCACGCACCGCGGCTTCTGCGAGCACTACGCGGGCAGCTTCGTCTTCTTGATGCGCGCGGCGGGCGTGCCGGCGCGTGTGGTGGTGGGCTATCTCGGCGGCGAGGTGAATGCCGTCAGCGGCGACATCATCGTGCGCCAGTCCGATGCGCATGCCTGGGCCGAGGTGTGGCTCGACGGGCGCGGCTGGGTGCGTGTAGACCCGACTGCAGCCGTCGCGCCGCAACGCGTTGAACGCGGCCTGGCCGCCGCGGTGCCTGCCAGTGAATTCCGTTCGCGCCGTGCCGAAGAACCCAGCTGGCTGCGCAGCGTGCGCTGGGGGCTGGATGGCCTTGTCAGCGGCTGGAACAGCTGGGTGCTCGGCTACGACCGCAACCGCCAGGCACGCCTGTTCGCCTGGCTGGGGCTGGACGCAGCGGACCCCCGCGCGGTGCTGTGGGGCGTGTCAGGCCTCTTCCTGCTCGCTGCGCTGCCGCTTCTGTGGCAGCAGCGCAAGCCCAAGCCGGACCCCGTGCAGGCCCAGTGGCAGCGCCTGTGTGATCGGCTGGCGCGGCATGGCTGCACGCGTGGGCCGGCGGAGGGCCCGATGGCCTACGCCGAGCGCGCTGCCGCGCAGTTTCCGCAAGCGGCGCAGGCATTGCGCAATGCCGCCGCCGGCTACGTCGCCCTGCGTTACGGCCGCGACGACGGCGACGCACAGGCGCGTGCCCGCCGCTTCACGCAATGGCGCGAAGCCGTTGCGCAAGTTCGCCTGAGCTGAACGCCCAAGCTGTTAATCGGCTTAAAGAACGTGCCCCAAAAGCGGGCGCCTCGGCGGTTTATCGAGCGTGCGGTCATTCACCTGTGATGGAATATTTTCCGGTCCCTAGTTTAAATATTTCGGATAGATAACTCGGCCCGTGCAATAACTGCACGCACTTTCCCGATTGAAGATAATCGGTGCGCCACAATTATGCAGGGCATGCGCATTATCGGTGCATATTCGATCCGGTTTAACGTGGATGCCCGCACTGGCACTGCGGGAACCTTTCTCATACGATGGTTTTCGTAACGTTTCCGCTGCACTGCAACGTTGCCGAAAACGCCAACCCCGACTGGGTTTCCGGCTTGCAGCGGCTTCGCAGATTCCGCAGGAGCCATACCAATGCATCGACCGAAACGCATGCTTGTCGAGAATGTCGCGTGGGCGCATGAAACCGCTGCGCGCGACCCTGAATTCTTTTCGCGTTTGGCCCAAGGCCAGCAACCGCAAGTGTTATGGATCGGCTGCGCAGATAGCCGCGTGCCCGCTGAAACCATTACCTATTCCAATCCGGGCGATTTATTCGTTCATCGCAATATCGCCAATCTCGTTTGCCCGGCGGACGACAACACGATGAGCGTGCTGGAATATGCGGTGCGGGTGCTGAAGGTCGCGCACGTGATCGTATGCGGGCATGACGGCTGCGGCGGCGTCCGTGCATCGCTGCTGCCGCCGCCCGACGGACTGCCGCACGTGGCGCGCCGCATTGCGCCGCTGTGTGCGCTGGCGGGTCACCACCGTGCAGAACTCGATGCCGTTCCCGATCTGGACGCGCGCGTCAATCGCTTGGCCGAACTCAACGTGCTCGAACAGGTGCGCTGTCTGCGCGAGAGCCCCATCGTGCGCGAGGCCGAGCGACCGCCGCGCGTGCACGGCTGGATCTTCGGTCTGGCCGACGGGCATATCCGCGTACTGGCTTCGGGCGACCCCGATGCGGAACATGCCCCCCGCGGCGACATCCTGATGCCCGCCGAGGCCATCGCTTAACCCAATCGGCGGTAGCCCTTCCGGCCGCCGCCGTTTCCCGACGTTTTCTCTCCTCACGCATGCCGGCGGTGCCCCCGCCCGCAGGCAGGCGTTCGCGCGTGCGCAGTGCATACATCTCCAATGACCATGCAGACACCAACTTCACCGGCTTTCTTCCCGCGCGACATGCTCGCCGGGCTCATCGTGTTCTTTGTCGCCCTGCCGCTGTGCCTGGGCATTGCCAATGCGTCGGGCGTCGACCCGCTCGCGGGGCTGCTTTCCGGCATGATCGGCGGCCTGGTGGTGGCGTTGTTCAGCGGCTCGCAGCTGAGCGTGAGCGGCCCGGCTGCTGGCCTCGTCGTGATCGTCGTGGATGGCATTGCCAAGCTGGGCGGCTTTTCGGCGTTTCTGGTGGCCGTGGCGCTGGCGGGCGCGCTGCAGTTTGTGTTCGGCATGCTGCGCGCCGGGCGCTTTGCGGCGTATGTGCCGTCGTCGGTCATCAAGGGCATGCTGGCGGCGATCGGGCTGCTGCTGATCATCAAGCAGGTGCCGCTCGCGCTTGGGCTGGCAGGGGCCGACGGCGCGGTCAGCGCGGCCGGTGCGGGCATGGTCGCCACGCCGGTGGGGCCGATGTCCGTGGCCGCACTCTTGGTGACGCTGTTGTCGGCAGCCGTGCTCATCGGTTGGGACACTCCGATGCTGCGGCGTTTCACAGTGGTCCGCGCACTGCCTTCGCCGCTCGTCGTGGTGGCACTAGGCATTGGCGTGACATTGCTCCTGGAAGGCGTGGCGCCGGGCATCGCAGTGCCGGCCGAACATCGTGTCGATCTGCCGTCGCTCGCGTCGTTCGGGGCGTTTCTCGATGCGCTGGAGTCGCCCACGCTCGGGGCGCTGGGTAATCCGGATGTCTGGCGCGTGGCCGTGGCGCTGGCCATCGTGGCCAGTCTGGAGACGCTGCTGTGCCTGGAAGCCGTTGAGCAGATCGACCCGAAGAAGCGGGCCGCGTCGCCGGACCGCGAGCTGAAGGCGCAAGGCGTGGGCAACCTGGTGGCCGGCCTGCTGGGCGGGCTCCCTATCACGTCCGTCATCGTGCGCAGTTCCGCCAACGTGCACGCCGGCGCGCAGAGCCGCTGGTCGGCCGTCGTGCATGGCGCGCTGCTGCTGGCGAGCGTGTTTGCGCTGACCGCCATCGTCAACCTGATTCCGCTGGCGTGCCTGGCCACCATCCTCATCTTCACCGGCTACAAGCTGGCCAAGCCGTCGCTCTTCGTGGCGGTGGCGCGGCAGGGCTGGGACCGCTTTGGGCCGTTCATTGCCACCATCGTCGGCGTGCTGCTGACGGACTTGCTGATCGGCATCGTGATCGGCATTGCGCTGAGCATCGCGCTGGCGATTCGCGCCAACCTGCGCCGCACGATTGTCATGGCGCGCCATCACGACCACTTCCTGCTGACATTCCGCAAGGATGTGTCGTTCATGGGTAAGGTGCCGCTCAAGCGCTATCTGGCCCAGGTGCCCGATCACGCCACGCTCATCGTCGACGCCGCCCGCGCGGATTACATCGACCCTGACGTGCGCGAGATGGTCGAGCACTTCATCGAGGCAGCGCCCGCACGCGGCATCGTCATCGAACGCCATCACTTTGATGCGACCGTGCCGCAGCGCACCCAGGGGCTTTCAATGCCGCGCTTGCCATTTTTGCGAACGGCTGCCCGATAACGTAAGGCTGGGATTTAACTCATTTTGGGTAATTTAGAGCGCGACCTCCAAACATAATCTGCGCATTACGAAAGCGCGCGAACGTTTGCGCACCGGGAGGACTGCATCCCGGTGGTCATCTTCTGACGTAAATCGTTGTAATGACGCGGGTTTCCGGCGTTTGACAATGTTTGCAATTGACACGGCATCGGTGAATAGACTTAATTTCAACGTGCTATCCATTTAATCCGGAAATGCACCGATAAAACACCGAGTCGGGCGGGGCGGCGCATTATCAAGCGCATATTTGAAACGGGAGACAGACATGAAGACAATTCAACGAGGGACCCTGGTTTCGGCGGCCTTGGCCGGGCTGCTTGTGCTGGGCGGTTGCGCCAGCTCCGGCTCGGGCGACATGAGCGGCACCACCGGCAGCGGCGGCAGTTCGGCCAATAACGGTGGCGGCTCAGGTTCCAACGGCTCGGGCGGCACGACGACCACCGCATCGACCACACCCACCGGCGACGTGGCCAACAAGGGCGGCGGCGTGCTGACGGCCACGGGCGGTGCGGTCAGCGGGCTCGGTTCGACCATCGGCGGCAGCAATCTGCCCGGGGCATCGGGGTTGGGCAACGTGGTCGACAACGCAGGCAAGACGGTGTCGGCGCTGGGCACCGGCGTGCAGTCGGGCCTGGGCAGCATCGGTACCAACCCGAACCCGATCGGAACGACGGTATCGAGCACCGGCAACGTGGTGACGCAAGTGGGCAACACCGTCGATGCCACGGGCGGCCTCGTCAGCAGTCTCGGCACCGGACCGCTGCAGCCGCTGTCGCCGGTCACGGCACCGGTCGGCGGTGCGGTTTCGCAGGTGGGGCAGGCGGTGGCCGGCGCGGGCGGCACGCTCGGCACGGCCTTGTCGACCGGGCCGGTGGAACAGGTCACGCAGCAGCTCAGTTCGACCGTGGTGCCGCTCACCTCGCAGGTGACGACCGCCACGCAGACGCTGGGTAACGCGACGGGCCTGGGCGCTCCGGCAACCAATCTGCTGCAGACGGTGGGCGGCGGCGTGGCGAATGTCGGTACGTCATTGACGGCGACCAACGCGCCGGTCGTCTCCGGTTTGGGCGGTGTGGTTACGGCCACGGGCAACACGGTGGCTGCGTTGGGCGGCGTGACCTCCACGCCGGGCGGCGCAACGTCGGCCAACCCGCTGGCACCGATTACCGGTGCGCTCGGCGGCGTGGGAAGCGTGGGCGGCGGCAGCAATCCGCTGGGGAGCGTGACGGGCGCCCTGGGCGGTGCAGCCGGCGGCGGCACGACGGCCGGGGGTGCGACTGCGCCGGTCGGCTCGCTTGTCACCACCGTCGGCACGTCGCTCACGTCCACTGGGGCTGCGACGCCGCTGGCGCCTGTCACGGGTGCGGTGGGTGGCGCACTGACCACGGTGGGCGGCGCGTTGCACCACTGAGCGCAGGCAACACGGCGGGCCGGCCTGTGCGCCTGGCCCGTCTTCGAGCCGTTTCCGCTGCGTGCGGAACGGCGCGTACGCGTGTTCGTATGACGCGGCCTGCCGCTTTGCGCATACAGTAAGCCTGACCGCGCAGCCCCCCGCGCGTATCAGGAGACTTCAATGATCCAGCACGCATTGTTTGCCCGGCTGATTGCCAAACCGGGCAAGGAACAGGCCGTCGCCGATTTTCTTTCGGCGGGTCTGCAAATGGCCAACCAGGAAGCAACCACACCCATCTGGTTTGCGCTGCGCATTGCGCCCAATGTCTTCGGCATCTTCGATGCCTTTGCCAGCGAGCAGGATCGCCAGGCACATCTCGACGGCCCGATTGCCAAGGCGCTCATGGCAAATGCGGCCGAGTTGCTGGCCTCACCGCCCGAGATCGCGCCGATCGAGGTGCTCGGCATGAAGAACACCGGCGCAAGCTGATTCCGAGAGAAAAAAAGAAACCGCCGCATCCAGCCCTCAGCCGGATGCGGCGGTTTTGCTTTGCATGTGCGGTCCGCCGTTTCAGCCCGGCACGCGCACCCAGCCTTCCATCAACACGCGCGCGCTGCGGCTCATGATGGCCTTGGTGACCGTCCATTCGCCGTCCACGCGCTTGGCCTCCGCGCCCACGCGCAGCGTGCCGGACGGATGCCCGAAGCGCACCGCGCCACGTTCTCCACCGCCCGCTGCCAGGTTGACCAGCGTGCCCGGAATGGCCGCCGCCGTGCCGATGGCGACCGCTGCCGTGCCCATCATCGCGTGGTGCAGCTTGCCCATCGAGAGCGCGCGCACCAGCAAGTCCACATCGCCTGCGCCGACCTTCTTGCCGCTGGATGCCACGTAGTCCTTCGGCGGCGCGACGAACGCCACCTTCGGCGTGTGCTGCCGCGTGGCGGCTTCTTCAATGCTCTTGATCAGGCCCATGCGCACCGCGCCGTGCGCGCGGATGGTCTCGAACATCGCCAGCGCCTTCGCATCGCCGTTGATGGCGTCCTGCAGCTCGGTGCCGGTGTAGCCGATGGCCTCTGCGTTGATGAAGATCGTCGGGATGCCCGCGTTGATCATCGTCGCCTTGAGCGTGCCCACGCCGGGCACCTCCAGGTCGTCGACGAGGTTGCCGGTGGGGAACATCGCGCCGCCGCCGTCGCCTTCCTCTTCGGCAGCCGGGTCCAGAAATTCGAGCTGCACTTCCGCCGCCGGAAAGGTCACGCCGTCCAGTTCAAAGTCGCCCGTCTCCTGCACCGCGCCGTTGGTGATGGGCACGTGCGCAATGATGGTCTTGCCGATGTTGGCCTGCCAGATGCGGATGATGGCGACACCGTCTTGCGGCACCCGGCTCGCATCGACCAGCCCATTGCTGATGGCGAACGGCCCGACCGCCGCAGAGAGGTTGCCGCAGTTGCCCGACCAGTCGACAAACGGCTTGTCGATGGAGACCTGGCCGAAGAGGTAATCCACGTCATGGTCGGGGCGCGTGCTCTTGGCGAGGATGACCGTCTTGCTGGTGCTCGACGTGGCGCCGCCCATGCCGTCGATCTGCTTGCCATACGGGTCGGGGCTGCCGATCACGCGCATGAGCAACGCGTCACGCGCAGCGCCGGGCTGTTGCGCGGCCGGCGGCAAGTCCTGCAGACGGAAGAACACGCCTTTGCTGGTGCCGCCACGCATGTAGGTGGCGGGAATCTTCACTTGCGCGGGGTGGCTCATGCTGCTTCCTTGTTCGATTCCAAAAAGTCCTGCGCAAAGCGCTGCAGCACACCGCCGGCTTCGTAGATCGATACTTCCTCGTCGCTGTCCAGGCGGCACGTGACGGGCACTTCCACGCGTTCGCCGTTCTTGCGGTGGATGACGAGCGTGAGGTCGGTGCGCGGTTTGCGCTCGCCGATCACGTCAAAGGTTTCGGTGCCGTCAATGCCGAGCGTGAGGCGCGTGGTGCCCGGCTTGAACTCCAGCGGCAGCACGCCCATGCCGATCAGGTTCGTGCGGTGAATGCGCTCGAAGCCTTCGGCCACGATGGCCTCAACGCCGGCCAGGCGCACGCCCTTGGCGGCCCAGTCGCGCGAGCTGCCCTGGCCGTAGTCGGCGCCGGCAATCACGATCAGCGGTTGTTTCCGGTCCATGTAGGTTTCGATCGCTTCCCACATGCGCGTGACCTTGCCTTCCGGCTCGATGCGCGCCAGCGATCCCTTCTTCACCACGCCGTCCACCACAGCCATCTCGTTGATGAGCGTCGGGTTGGCAAACGTCGCGCGCTGCGCGGTCAAGTGATCGCCGCGGTGCGTGGCGTACGAGTTGAAGTCCTCTTCCGGCAGGCCCATCTTGGCGAGATATTCACCGGCGGCACTGCTGGCCAGGATGGCGTTGGACGGCGAGAGGTGATCGGTCGTGATGTTGTCCCCCAGCACCGCCAGCGGGCGCAGGCCCTTGAGCGTGCGCTCGCCGGCCAGCGCGCCTTCCCAATAGGGCGGGCGGCGGATGTACGTGCTCTGCGGGCGCCAGTCGTACAGCGGGCTCACGTTGGCAACCGACGCGCTGCGCTGCTCGAACATCGGGATGTACACCTTGCGGAACTGCTCGGGCTTGACCGATGCACGCACGATGGCATCGATTTCTTCGTCGGTCGGCCACAGGTCTTTCAGCAGGATCGGCTTGCCGTTGGCATCGGTGCCGAAGCTGTCGCGCTCGATATCGAAACGCACGGTGCCCGCAATCGCATAGGCCACCACCAGTGGCGGCGATGCGAGGAACGCCTGCTTGGCATACGGGTGGATGCGGCCGTCAAAGTTGCGGTTGCCCGACAGCACGGCCGTGGCGTACAGGTCGCGGTCGATGATCTCTTGCTGGATCTTCGGGTCCAGCGCGCCGCTCATGCCGTTGCAGGTGGTGCAGGCAAACGCGACGATGCCGAAACCGAGCTTTTCCAGTTCGTGCTTGAGGCCGGCTTCTTCCAGATACAGCTCAACGGCCTTGGAGCCCGGCGCCAGCGAGCTTTTCACCCACGGCTTGCGGGTCAACCCCAGGCGGTTGGCATTGCGTGCCAGCAGCGCCGCGGCAATCACGTTGCGCGGGTTGCTGGTGTTCGTGCAGCTCGTGATGGCCGCGATGATGACCGCACCATCGGGCATCTGGCCCGGCGTTTCTTCCCACTTGGCGGCGATGCCCTTGGCGGCCAGGTCGGTTGTTGCCACACGTGCGTGCGGGTTGGACGGGCCGGCCATGTTGCGCACCACGCTGGACAGGTCGAAGCGCAGCACGCGTTCGTATTCGGCGTGCTTGAGCGTGTCGGACCACAGGCCGGCGGTCTTGGCATACGTCTCGACCAGCTTGACCTGCTCGTCGCTGCGGCCGGTCAGGCGCAGGTAGTCGAGCGTGTTGTCGTCAATCGAGAACATTGCCGCGGTGGCGCCGTACTCGGGGGCCATGTTCGAAATGGTGGCGCGGTCGCCCAGCGTCAGCTTGGATGCACCTTCGCCGTAAAACTCGAGGTAGGCGCCCACCACCTTCTGCTTGCGCAGGAATTCGGTCAGCGCCAGCACGATGTCGGTGGCGGTGATGCCGGGCTGGCGCTGGCCGGTCAGTTCCACGCCGACGATGTCCGGCAGGCGCATCCACGAGGCGCGGCCGAGCATCACGTTTTCGGCTTCCAGGCCGCCCACGCCGATGGCGATCACGCCGAGTGCGTCGACATGCGGCGTGTGGCTGTCGGTGCCGACGCAGGTGTCGGGGTAGGCCACGCCGTCGTGCGCCTGGACAACGGGCGACATTTTCTCCAGGTTGATCTGGTGCATGATGCCGTTGCCCGCCGGGATCACGTCGACGTTCTTGAACGCGAGCTTGGTCCAGTCGATGAAGTGGAAGCGGTCTTCGTTGCGGCGGTCTTCAATGGCGCGGTTCTTGGCGAAGGCATCGGGGTCGAAGCCGCCGCATTCCACGGCCAGCGAGTGGTCGACGATCAGCTGCACCGGCACGACAGGGTTGACCTTGGCGGGGTCGCCGCCCTGGTCGGCAATGGCGTCGCGCAGGCCGGCGAGGTCGACCAGCGCGGTCTGGCCCAGGATGTCGTGGCACACCACGCGCGCTGGGAACCAGGGGAAATCCAGGTCGCGCTTGCGTTCGATGAGTTGCTTGAGCGAGTCGGTGAGGGTGGCTGGATCGCAGCGGCGTACCAAATTCTCGGCGAGGACGCGGGAGGTGTAGGGGAGCTTGTCGTAGGCGCCCGGTTGGATGGCTTCCACAGCCTCACGTGCGTCGAAGTAATCGAGCTTTGTGCCGGGGAGCGGTTTGCGGTGGGTGGTGTTCATGGTAGTGGTACATCCCTTGTTTCATCCCCTGCCGGGGCTGACTCACTTTCTTTGTCTTGCCAAAGAAAGTAAGCAAAGAAAGGCGCGCCCGAGATGGCGACTTCCCCTTGAATTTATGTAACCGTGCGGAGAAGGAGGCAAACTCGCTTCGCTCAAACAAGCCTCCTTCTTTTTTCCGCCCGCTTACAGAAATTCAAGGCGCCATCTAGGGCAGGAACGTCAACGGCCACACCGTCGGTGGGTTTGTGTTGACGTTCCTTTCTTCTTTCCTACTTCTTACGGGCGCTTGCCGATCGGTACGAACTTCAGGTCATCCGGGCCGGTGTAGTTGGCGCTCGGGCGGATGATCTTGTTGTCGATGCGTTGCTCGATGATGTGCGCGGCCCAGCCGGACGTCCGTGCGATCACGAACAGCGGGGTGAACATCGCGGTCGGTACGCCCATCATGTGGTACGACACGGCGCTGAACCAGTCCAGGTTGGGGAACATCTTCTTGATGTCCCACATCACGGTTTCCAGGCGCTCGGCAATGTCGAACATCTTGGTGTTGCCGGCTTCCTTCGACAGCTTGCGCGCCACTTCCTTGATGACCTTGTTGCGCGGGTCGGACACGGTGTACACCGGGTGGCCGAAACCGATCACGACTTCCTTGGCTTCCACGCGGCGGCGGATGTCGGCTTCGGCCTCGTCCGGGGTGTCGTAGCGCTTCTGGATCTCGAAGGCGACTTCATTGGCGCCGCCGTGCTTCGGGCCGCGCAGTGCGCCGATCGCGCCGGTGATGGCGGAGTAGATGTCCGAGCCCGTGCCGGCAATCACGCGGCCGGTAAACGTCGATGCGTTGAATTCGTGCTCGGCATACAGGTTGAGCGAGACGTGCATGGCATCGACCCACGACTTGGGCGGCTCCACGCCGTGCAGCAGGTGCAGGAAGTGGCCGCCGATGGAGTCGTCGTCCGTTTCGACTTCGATGCGCTTGCCGTTGTGGCTGTAGTGATACCAATACAGCAGCATCGAGCCGAGCGAGGCCATCAGGCGGTCGGCGATGTCGCGTGCGCCGGGGGTGGCGTGGTCGTCCTTTTCGGGCAGCACCGTGCCCAGCACCGACACGCCGGTGCGCATCACGTCCATCGGGTGCGCGGAGGCGGGCACCCATTCCAGGGCGGCCTTCACATTGGCGGGCAGGCCGCGCAGGGCCTTCAGCTTGGCCTTGTAGGCAGCCAGCTCGGCCTTGTTCGGCAGCTTGCCGTGCACCAGCAGGTGGGCGACTTCTTCAAACTCGCACGCGCCGGCCAGGTCGAGGATGTCGTAGCCGCGGTAGTGCAGGTCATTGCCGGTGCGGCCAACGGTACACAGCGCGGTGTTGCCGGCCGTCACGCCCGACAGGGCCACGGATTTTTTCGGCTTGAAGGCGCCTGCGTTCGGCGTGCTGTTATCGGCTTCGCTCATGGTGTGGTCTCCTTGGATGCGTTGAATTGGTTTGGATGCGGAGGCGTTATTTCTGTGCGGCAAACAGCGCGTCGAGCTTGTCTTCGTACGCGTGGTAGCCGAGATATTGATACAGATCGGCGCGCGACTGCATGGTTTCCACGGCCGCCTTCTGCGTGCCGTCACGCATCACCGTTTGATAGAAGTTGAGCGCCGCTGCGTTCATGGCGCGGTAGGCGCCGCAGCAGTACAGCGCGATGTCGACGTTGGCGCTACGCAGCTCGTCGGTGGTAAAGAGCGGCGTGCTGCCAAACTCCGTCAGGTTGGCGAGGATGGGCACCTTCACGGCGGCCTTGAAGCGGCGGTAGTCGTCCAGCGTCTTCATGGCTTCCGGAAAGATCATGTCGGCGCCCGCTTCCACGTAGGCGACGGCGCGCTCGATGGCGGCGTCGATGCCTTCGGAGGCGGCTGCGTCGGTGCGGGCCATGATGACGAAGTCGTCATCGGTGCGGGCGTCCACGGCGGCCTTTACGCGGTCGACCATTTCATCGGTGGAAACGACTTCCTTGCCCGGGCGATGGCCGCAACGCTTCTGGCCGACCTGGTCTTCCAGATGCACCGCGGCCACACCGGCCTTGATGAACGAGCGGATGGTGCGGGCGATGTTGAAGGCGCCGCCCCAGCCCGTGTCGATGTCGACCATCAGCGGGATCTGCACGGCGTCGGTGATGCGGCGGGCGTCGATCAGCACGTCTTCCATCGTGCTGATGCCCAGGTCCGGAATGCCCAGCGAGTTGGCCGCCACGCCGCCGCCCGACAGGTACACGGCCTTGAAGCCGGTCTGCTCGGCCATCTTGGCGGCGTAGGCAGTGATGGCGCCCACCACTTGCAGCGGTTGAGATTCAGCCACCGCAGCACGGAATTTGGCGCCGGCGCTGGTGGGGTGTCGTTGCGTTGTGCTCATGTGTGGCTCCAGAAAGAACGGCCTAGGAGAGCAGGAAGCGGGCCACCCTTGCAGGCCGACGTAACCCGTTGATTTGTATGGGTGTGACGTTGCCGCCCGCGCGCACTCGATTTCAGAAATGAAACTTGCGATTTCAATATGGAAACGCGCGGCGCATAATGCCCGGACTGCTGTTGTTCCCTGCCGCGCCGCACCATGAGCCCCACTGCAACCGACCTGACCGACCGCCCCCGCATCTGGGCCTGCGGCATCAGCCGCCTGAGCGATCTATTCCTCGACATTGCCGCCGAGTACAACGACCGCGCCGAGCTGCGCGTCATCACACGCGGCTTTGAAGACATCGTGCGCGAGATCGACGCCGCCGGCACCGACCGACCCGACGTGGTGGTGGCGGGCGGCTCCAACGGCGCCTATCTGAAGCCGCGTCTGTCGTTGCCCGTGGTCGTTATCAACCCGACGGGTTTTGACGTGATGCACGCGCTGGCCCGCGCCCGCCGCGATGCGGAATCGGTGGCGCTCGTCACCCATGGCGACACGCCCGAGGAGGTGCGCCGCTTTGTCGCCGCCTATGGCATGGACGTGGTGTTTGCCTCGTACACCTCGCGCCAGGGTGCGGAGAGCTGCGTGTTGGACCTGCGCGACCGCGGCGTGGGCGTGGTGGTCGGCCCCGGCCTGGTGACGGACCTGGCAACGCAGGCCGGCATGAACGCCGTGTTCCTGTATTCGCGCGATTCGGTGCGGGCTGCGTTCGATACCGCGCTGGAAGTCGTACAGGCCACGCGCCGCGAAACGCTGCGCCGCCAGCGGCTTGACAACCTGCTGCAGCACCTGCGCGACGGTGTGGTCGCACTGGATGCGCAGGGCCGCGTAGAAGCCATCAACCAGCGGCTGGCTACGGCGTTGGGTATCGAGGCCAAGCAGGCCATCGGGCAACCGCTGCTCAGCATCGCCCCCAACCTGCTGGGCTTGCTGCCCGATAGCGATGGCGACACGCTGGGCACCGTGCAGGGCGTGAACTACGTCATCCACCGCGGCCCGCTGGCGAGCGCTGGCGCGGGCGCCGCTGAAGGCACGGTCTTCACCTTCCAGGAATCCCGCGCGGTGGAGCGGCTGGACCGCACGCTGCGCTCACGCCAGCGCCCGCAGCAGTTCAGCGCGCGCTACCGTCTGGAAGACCTGGTGGGCGAATCGCTGCCGATGGAGCGTGTGCGTACGCTGGTCCGCCGCTATGCCAGATCCGACGCCACCGTGCTCGTGCTGGGTGAATCGGGCACGGGCAAGGAGATGGTCGCGCAGGGGATGCATCAGCTCAGCGCGCGGCGCGATTTTCCATTCGTCGCCATCAACTGCGGCGCGTTTCCCGAAGCGCTGCTGGAAAGCGAACTGTTCGGCTACGAAGAGGGCGCTTTCACCGGTGCGCGCAAGGGCGGCAAGACCGGGCTGATTGAAGCGGCGCACCGCGGCACGCTGTTCCTCGATGAAATCGGCGAGATGCCGCTGCCGCTGCAAAGCCGCCTGCTGCGCGTGTTGCAGGAGCGCGAGGTGGTGCGGCTGGGCTCCACCGAGCCCACGCGCGTCGATATCCGCGTGGTGGCCGCCACGCACCGCGCGCTGACGGATGCGGTGGAAGCCGGCACCTTCCGCGCAGATCTGTACTACCGCCTCAACATCCTCAGCATTGCGCTGCCCCCCCTGCGCGAACGGCCTGACGACGTGATGCCCCTGGCCGCGGAACTGCTCGTGCAGGCGGCGCGCCGCGAGCCACGTTTGCTGCTGCGCATTGCCGACACCGAAGACGCCGCCCGCGTGCTGGCCGACATTGCCGGGCCGCTGCGGCGTTACACCTGGGCCGGCAACGTGCGCGAACTACAGAGCGTGGTTGAACGGATTGCCGTGGAGCTGGCTTACACCGATGACACCGACACCATCACGCAAGATGTGCTGCGGTTGATTGCACCCGAAGTGTTTGCCCACGCCACGGCCGGCAAACCGGCAGCCCAGACGCTGCGCGAGCGCAGCCGGGGTGTTGAGGCGGAAGAGATCCGCGCAGCGCTGGCAGCCCACGGCGGCGATCGGGATGCCGTCTGCGCAGCCTTGGGAATCAGCAAGACGACGTTGTGGCGGCGGTTGCAGATGGGGTAGATCAAACATGAGCGCCGCGGGCGGTTGCGGTCGACCGGCGTGATGACTATCGTGCAGTCCTCCATCGAGCCTCACTGCGTGCCGACAGGCGCGCGACCAAGAAGGTCAACACCATGGCACAACAAAACCGCCCCCACATCATGCTCGCCAGCCTGACGCTTGCTGGCGCATCGCGTTATCCCTCGGCGCTTGGGCACCTCGTCCGGACAGCGGCCCTTGCGGCCTACCTGGCAAACGTTTTGGAACTGGACGACGCCGAGCAGGAGCGCATCTACCTGGTGGCGCCTGTGCATGACATCGGCAAGCTGGGCATTCCCGACGACGTGCTGTTCAAGCCCGCCTCGCTGACCGACGCAGAGCACGAGATCATGCAGCGGCACTCGAATATCGGCGCCGACCTGCTTGCCGGGACAGCCGATCCGCTGCTGCAAATGGCAGCCAGCGTTGCGCGCCATCATCACGAGCATTTCGACGGCAGCGGCTATCCGGATGGCCTTGCGGGGGAAGGTGTTCCGCTTGCCGCGCGCATCGTCGCCGTGGCCGACGCATTCGACGCCATGCTGGAGCCGCGCGTTTACCGCCCCGGCATGCCGGAAGACAACGCACTCCAGGCACTGGCAGACCAGAGCGGCCGCTACTTCGACCCTGCGGTGGTGGATTGCTTCCTGAAGAACGTATCCCGGGTGCGGCGCATTCGTGCCGCGACGGAAGACCTGGTACAGCAGTACGGCGACGTATCGGGTGTCATCCGGTTTTATGGCGGGCGGGGCCAATCCCCCGGATTTTTCCGGCATATCCAGGCGCTTTGATAGCGACGGCCGTGCGGCGCATTGCCCGGACACGGCGACACGCACAAGGCCCACAAAAGGCCTTTTCGAACGGTCATTTCAAACAGGATCGGGCTCTTCGGGCAGATGCTTGCCGCAACACCCAATTTGGCGGGCGTCAACCCTGCAGCGCAATGCCCACATAACCCTTCGGACGGCTTTCCGGTCGGCCCGGAACCGTGGAAAATCGCGCTCCAACCCCGCTCGCCAACCTGTAGTTCGGAATGACAGAAAACAATCCCTCGGAGACCGCCCGGCACGCCCTCAAGCTGCTGGCCTCACGCAGGTTGGCGCCCACGCCAGACAACTTCGCCTCGATCTATTACGAAATCGCTGGCGGCAAGCCCGACGCAGACGCACAGGATGCCGAGCGGGCGGCGCTCGTGCGTGAGTTGCGCGAGCAGCTGGCGCGCACGGTCGAATGCTGCCTGCCGGTGCTCGGCGAAGACGACGCCAGCGTCGGCCCCGCCGCCTGGGCGTTGATCCGGGCCTGCCGGTCCGAATTTGAAGGCCTCGGCAGCCTGAACAGCAAGCTCTCCACGTTCAACCACCGGTTGTCGCTGGCGGCGGAAGACCAGAGCGAGATCCGCCGGGCGTTGCTGAGTCTGCTGCAACTGGTGTTCGAAAACATCGCCGAGCTGTCATTGGACGACCGCTGGCTGCGCGGCCAGATCGAAGTTTTGATGAAGGCCAGCGAAGCGCCCGTGAGCCTGCGCCGGCTGGATGACCTGCGGCGTCGCCTCATGGAGGTGATCCAGAAGCAAAGCTCCCTGAAGAGCAAGTCGCTCGAAGCCCAGGAGGAAATGAAGCGGCTGCTGGCGGCCTTCATGGAGCGCCTGTCGGCCGCCGCCGAAACCTCCGGCGAGCATCACCGCCAGATGGAAGCCTGCGCCAAGAAGATCGAATCGGCCAACAGCATCGCCGACATCGCCCCGGCTATTCAAGACGCGCTGTCGGCCACGCGCTGGATGTCGCTGGAGTCGGCGCGCAATCGCGATGTGCTGTCGGCAATGAAGGTCAAGGCCGAAGAGGCGGCTGCCGAAGTGGCGCACCTGCGCAAGGCGCTCGACATGGCATCGGCGTCGGCGCGTCACGACCTGCTGACGGGCGCGCTCAACCGCAAGGGGCTGGAAGAAGCGCTGGAACGCGAAGTCGCCCGCGCGGCGCGCCAGAACAGCGCGCTCTCCATCGCCTTTCTGGACATCGACGACTTCAAGTCGATCAACGACACGCATGGCCATGGCTTTGGCGACGATGCGCTGTCGCACCTGGCCCAGGTGGCCCGCGAATCGATGCGCCCGCAAGACACGCTTGCCCGCTTTGGCGGCGAGGAATTCGTGATCCTGATGCCCGACACGCCGCTGGAAGAAGGCGTGCAGACCATCGTTCGCCTGCAGCGCGCGCTCACGCAGCGGTTCTTTGCCTCGGGCGACACGCGCCTGTTCATCACCTTCTCTGCCGGCGTGGCGGAAGTCGGCAAGGACGAACCGCCCATGGCGGCCATCCATCGCGCCGACCGTGGCATGTATCAGGCCAAGCGGGCCGGCAAGAACAAGGTGGTCAGCGCCTGAGCGCGCCGACCGCCCTTCGCCATTTACTCCAGCATCGATAGCGCATCGGCCAGCGACAGCACCGTCGTGCGCGACTCAAACGCCGTGGCAAACAGATGGTCGTGCACGACCGGGTCCGGGTCGTAGCAGCAGTCCTTCACGGTGAACAGGCGGTAGTCCGCATCGCTCGCATGTGCAATGGACGACAGCATCACGCCCGTTGATGCCACCCCCACCATGATCAACGTGTCGATGCCCTTGGCGGATAACCGCACCTGCAGATCGGTGCCGTAGAACACGCTGGCGCGGTGCGCGATGATGATCGGCTCATCGGGCTGCGGGCCGAGTTCCGGTGATATGCGGTCTTCAACGAACAGCCCCAGTTGCTTGACGCCTTGCCCGTTCTTGTTCAACGGGCTGACTTCCGGATAGCCGGGGCTGAAGTGGAACTTCGCAAAGTAGACGCTGATGCCCTTTGCCCGCGCCGCGTCGCACAGCGTGCGGGTGTTGGCGAGCAGCGTGGGCGCGACCGACGGAAACAACGCCATGATGTCGGTCTGGTAGTGCATGACCAACAACGCCGTTTGTTTGGGAACCAGCGCGAATGTCGACATAGGGCTACGCGGTGAGGGAAGGGAGGGCGGTCGACTCTATCACGCGCACCTGTGTGGATGCGCCGCAGCCGCAGGCCGGAATGCGCGGGTTTGGCGGACGTTCGTAGTCACCCCGCCGAAGGCTGGCTCAACCCCGGTCCTATAATCTCCGCTTCCCCCAAATCCCCCCTTCAGCCCCATGTTTTCTCCTCTCCACATCGCAGATCAATCCGTGCGTCGGGCCAGGAGACTCTGGGCAAACTACGGCATCTTCTGGCTCGGTGCCGTTCTGGTGGGTCTGGTGTCCGTCGCTTATGCAAAGGTCATCGATCTTGGGTTCGAGCTGTTTCGCGGCATCGTCTCGCACGCGTTCTGGCTGCCCATCGTCATCACCCCCCTGGGTGCGGCACTCGCCATCTGGCTGACGCGCCGGTTCTTTCGCGGTGCCGAGGGCAGTGGCATTCCGCAAGTCATTGCGGCGTTGGAAGATGGGCGGCTATCCAGTTCGCTGCTTTCGCTGCGGATCATGTTGGGCAAGATCGTCGTCTCGTTTCTGGGCATCCTGTGTGGCTTCACGATCGGGCGAGAAGGCCCCACGGTGCAGATCGGCGCCTCGCTCATGTACGCCATGCGGCGGGGCTATCGCCGAAGCAGCCAGCACATCGAGCGGCAACTTGCACTGGCCGGAGCAGCGGCCGGGCTTGCGGCTGCGTTCAATACGCCGCTGGCGGGTGTCGTGTTTGCCATTGAAGAGCTGACGCGCAGTTTTGTGGCGCGCAACAGCGGCACGCTCATCACCGCCATTATTTTTTCTGGCGTGGTCGCGCTGGGCCTGCAAGGCAACTACCTGTATTTCGGGCGCATCCAGGCGATCGGGCAGTTTCATCTGGCGTTGGTGCCCGTGGTGATTGGCGCCAGCGCCCTCTGCGGCGTGGTGGGCGGCGTGTTCTGCTGGCTGTTGCTCAACATACCCCGCTGGATGCCTGCGCGGCTGGTGGACATCCGGCAAAGGCAGCCGGTCTGGTTTGCCTTCCTGTGCGGTGTCGTCATCGCGCTGATTGGCCTGGTGTCAGGCGGCACCACGTTCGGCAGCGGTTATGCCGAAGCGCGGGGCCTGCTCGAAACGCATCAAGCCCTTTCACCGTTCTATGCGGTGCTCAAGTTCGGGGCGCTCATTGCGTCGTACCTGTCCGGCATTCCGGGCGGCATCTTCGCGCCGTCGCTGGCGATTGGGGCGGGGCTGGGCAACGTCATGTCGCTCGTGACATCGGCGATCCCGCTGCCGAGTCTGGCGGCGCTCTGCATGGTCGGCTACCTGGCGGCGGTTACGCAGTCGCCCATCACATCGTTTGTGATCGTGATGGAGATGATCGACGGCCACGAGATGGTCTTGCCGCTCATGGCCGTGGCGTTGTTGTCCAGCCAGGTTTCCAAGGCGTTGACGCCGTCGTTCTATCACACGCTGGCGCATCGGTTTCGTGCGGCGGTGCCGCGCCCGGCGGCGTAGGAAACCCGAGCCGGAGAGGCGCCGCGCAGTGTCCCTGCACGGCCTTCGGCACCCGGCAACGTCACCCCCGCCGCGCCGCCTCAATCGTGGCGATGTCAATCTTGCGCATCGTCATCATGGCGTCGAAGGCGCGCTTGGCCGCTGCGCGGTCCGGGTCGGTAAAGGCCGCGGTGAGCGCGCGCGGCGTGATCTGCCACGACAGGCCCCACTTGTCCTTGCACCAGCCGCAGGCGCTTTCCTGCCCGCCGTTGCTGACGATGGCGTTCCACAGCCGATCGGTCTCGGCCTGGTCGTCCGTGGCAATCTGGAACGAGAACGCCTCGCTGTGCTTGAACTGCGGGCCGCCGTTCAACCCCAGGCACGGAATGCCCGCCACGGTGAACTCCACCGTCAGCACGTCGCCCTCCTGGCCGGCGGGGTAGTCGCCCGGCGCGCGGTGCACGGCGGTGACCTTGCTGTCTGGGAAGGTCTTGGCGTAGAAGTTGGCCGCGTCCAGCGCATCGCGGTCGTACCACAGACAGATCGTGTTCTTGCTGACCATGCATGTCTCCTCAAGGGGCGGGCGCCGGCATGTGCGGTCGAGGCATTCCACAGGTTGCGCGCGCCCCTGATGTGACGTGGATACCATTGCCGTTGCGATTGCCGTGGCTTGCACTCTCTCACATTCCTACGGGTGCGCCGGGTACTGATTCTCGTAGGTTTGGCGCCCGCGTCATGCCGGCTCGGGCAGCTTGGCAATCACCTTGATCTCGAACTGGAAGCCGTACAGCCACGTCACGCCAATGCCTGTGAGCGTGGGGTAGGGCGCCTCGCCCCAATGCTCCCCGACCACCTTCCAGATCGGCTCGAACTGCGTTTCGGGGTTCACGATAAAAACCGTCACATCGATCACGTCTTGGAACGTGCAACCGGCGGCGGACAGGATCGCATTCAGGTTGTCGAAAGCCAGCCGCACCTGCTTCTGCAGATCGGGCTCGGGCGAGCCATCCGGCCGGCTGCCGACCTGGCCCGACACAAACAGAAAACCGTTGGAGCGGATGGCCGGTGAATAGCGGTTTTGCTCATACAGCGCTTGGCGCGCGGCCGGAAACACAACATCGCGTGCAGACATGAATCGCTTCCTTGCTGGGTAAAAAGGGTTGGGCTAATGGGCTGCGCAGCCAGGGCACTGTATGCATTCGCACCCCGCGAATAAACCACCCATGCCTACAATCACTGTTTGCCGTTGCCAAACAATCTTCCGAGTCAGGAGCCGACGTGGACCGTTTCGATGCACTGCAGGCCTTCGTCCGTGTGGTGGAGGCCGGCAGCTTTACCAAGGCTGCGCAGACGCTGGAGATCAGCAAGACCACCGTCACCCAACTCGTCCAGCAGTTGGAGGCCCGCTTGCGCGTGAAGCTGCTGAACCGCACCACGCGCCAGGTCAATGTCACCGCCGATGGCGCTGCCTACTACGAGCGCGCCGTGCGCCTGCTGGCCGACCTTGAAGACGCCGACACCAGCCTGTCCACCGCATCCGCCGCCCCGCGCGGGCGCCTGCGTGTGGATGTGCCCACCCCGTTTGCAAGGTTGATCCTCGCGCCCGCCTTGCCCGAATTCCACGCGCGGTATCCCGACATCCAACTTCACATTGGCGCGAGCGACCGCATGGTCGACGTGATTGGCGACAACGTCGATTGCGTACTGCGCGGCGGCGACCTTGCCGACTCTTCCCTACAGGCCCGCCGCGTGGGCGCGTTGCAGCTTGGCGTGTATGCGGCACCGGGCTATCTGGAACAGGCCGGCACGCCCCTGCACCCCAGCGAGCTGGAAGACCCGCGCCACCGCGTCGTTGGTTTTCTGAGCACGCTTAGCGGCAAGCTCCGGCCGCTCACGCTGCAGCGTGACGACGAAACCTTCAACGTGAGGGCGCGCTATGTGGTGGCGCTGGATGACGGCAATGCCTACCTGGCGGCCGGCGTGGCCGGGATGGGCGTGGTCTGGTTGCCGCACTACATGGGCGAGCCGCACGTGGCGCGCGGTGAACTGGTACCGCTGTTTGCCGATTGGCACCTCACCCCCATGCCGATGTATCTGGTGTTTCCGCCCAACCGGCATGTCAGCGCCAAGCTGCGGGCGTTCATGGGCTGGGTGGATGCGTTGATGGCGCGTCATGCGCCGTTGGTGGGTTGATTCCGGCCGCTAAGGCTTGTGCACACTAAACAATCAGAATCCACCCAATTGAAACTATACGCAAGGAACGTATAGTTTGTGGCATCATGGAAGCCACCTTCATAGAGTTGCCGCCGTTTCAGCGGCTACGAGAGCACTACCTCTCGGATGACGAGTACAGAGCACTGCAATACACCCTGCTTGCCCAGCCGGATGTCGGCGATGTGATCAAGGGAACTGGGGGTTTGCGCAAGATGCGGTTTTCAGACAAGCGACGCGGCAAGGGCAAACGCGGCGGTCTGCGCGTTATCTATTACTACTGGGATGCGGGCGGGCAGTTTTGGATGTTCGCCGTCTACGACAAAGACGAAGCGAGCGACCTTTCCAGCGAAGAGCGCAAAAGCCTCGCGCAGTTGCTGGAACGAGAAGTCAAAGCAAGGAGTCGGCGATGAAACGAAACCTGTTTGCTGAACTGAAAGAGGGTATGGACGCGCTTGCCGCAGAACGCGAAGGCAAGGCGACCCTGCGCAAAGTCAAAGCAATTGCGCCAGAGCCTGTGGACGTGAGCGCCGAAGAGATCAAGGCAGTCCGCGCGGCTGCACATGCCTCGCAGGCTGTGATGGCGCGGCGCTTGCGCGTGAACGTGCGGACGTATCAGAACTGGGAGCAGGGCACCGCCAAACCGAATACACAAGCGGCGGTACTGATCAAGCTGGTAGAGAAGCATCCGGAAACCCTGCAGATGCTCGAAGCGCTTTAATACGACGCCCAACAAAAAAGCCGCCCCAAAGGCGGCTTTGTTTTTTGATGGAGCCCCTCAGCTCGCCCCACCCGTCGTCGAACTGGCGGGTTCAGACGCAGGTGCCGCTGCGGGCGCGGGTGCTGGCGGCGCGGTCACCGCAGGCGCCGATGCCGGTGCAGCCTCAGCAGGCGCCTTCGGTGCCGGCGCAGCCGCCGGAGCCGAAGCTGGCGCAGGGGCCGCTACCGGCACAGGCGGCGCGGCCGGGGTGGGCACCACGGGCGTCGTCATCTTCATCGGCTCGCCTTGCGGGGTGGGGGCGGGCTCGGGCAGCGGGGCCACGTGTTCCTTCTCCGCCGCCTTGGCGACCTTCTGATCCTTGCGCGCCGGGTCGACCTTCAGGAAGTGGTCGACCAGGTTGAAATAGCGCTCGTAAAACACCCCGGCCGGAATCGTCTCGCTGGCCACCTTGACCATCGAATCGTCCCCCGAGCCGATGGGCAGCGACACCGAGCCCAGGATGCTCAGGCCCACGCTGGCCGACGTGCTCGTCTTCTTGAGCGCGTAGCGGTCTTGCACCGCGTTCACATAGGCCGTGCTGGAGGTGCCGTCTGCATTGGCCTCTGCGCACACCACGTGGAACGAGATCACCACGTGCGAATCGTTGCTCGGCTGGAAGTTCTTGCTGCCGTCGATCGTGTCCGGGCGCGGCGAAGTCGACACATAGCCCTGGCTCAGCAGCGCGCGGCGTGCCGCCTCGCACGTCGCATCGGACTTGGCGTGGAAGGTGCGCGCATAGGGGCTTGCCGCCGCATCGAACTGCTCCTGCTGATAGAGCGGCGTGGGCGCAGAGCTGCACGCCGCCAGCGCGGCAGCGATGCTGGTAGCAGCACACAAAACGGACAACGGACGGAAGCGGTAGGGCATGGCGTTGGGCAAAAGGGGCTCGGCCGGATGGTGGAGCGGGCCGGTGGCGCCACTGCAGGTGCGGCGCAAGTTTCATGCGCGGCAGGCGGTGGCGTGGGCGGGTGGCCGGGCGTCATTATAAGTTTGTCGGGTGACACCTCGCCGCATTTGCAAGCGATGGCCGGAGCAAATGACGTTCCTCAAACACGCCGGAGCAGCGTCATCCCCTCCAACCGGCTCACCCCCGCAAAACCCATTGGCACACTAGAGAACAACGGCGTTGGCCCGGCCAGCCAGCGGCACAGCGGAAAGTCTGTGAAGCTGCCCCGCACCACGTCTTGCGGCTGCAAGTCCACGTCCAGTTCAAGCTCCCAGCCTGCGGCAATGGCGAACCTGTCAGCCGCACGGCTGACGGCTTTGGCTGCGTCCACTAGGTGGGGCTCCAGTTGTGCGAGCGGCAAATTCAGTGGCACAGGCAGCGACACCACATAGCTCGCCCGCAGGCCGTTGCTTTCCGTATGGATGCTGCTGCGGGTGCCGTCGAGCACTGCCACCCGGTCGCCATACACGAAGAGCAGTTCGTGCTTGCCGGCCTGTTCTTCAAGCAGGCGCGGCGCTGCGGACCACGCTTCGCATTCCGATGCCCCGGTCGCGTAGTTGATGCGGAAGACCTCCTGCGGCTCGCCAAAGAACCGGGCGAAGGCCGTCGCCAATGCGGAGACGGTCGTCAGCCGATCTGCGGGCGATGTCGCGCGCTCCAGCACGATGGCGACATTCATGTGCTCGGGCATGGCGTGGGAGATTGGGTGGGCGTGTGTGGGACGTTGTTGGTGGCGGCTTACTTCTTCTCGTATTTCTCGTACGGCGCTACGTACTTCTCATACGACGTAAAAACGTCTTCGATCATGGAAAGGTTCGGTACGAAGACATAGCCGATCACGCCCAAGATGCATCGGCCGATATTGCCCGTGTGTTGCCAGATCATGTAGGACGCGATCGCAAACACGACCCACGCTACCAGCATCCACACGAGGCGCCATCGATACGCCGTGTATTGCTCGCGCCTCATCTTGGACGTCGGTGGCAACTTCTCCATCAGGGCTTTGAGCATGGTTGCCTCCGCACCACTGCTGATTCAAACGGTGATTCCCCGCTATTACGCAGAGGGAGCAACCGGTGTTTGGTCTCCGTCTGTTGAACTCGCAGGACCCGCAACCAACGCCCGCCGCCGCAGCAAGAACACGATGGCCCCGACCGGAATACCGAAGCTCAAGATGAGCGGTGCGTACGGACCCGCGGTATAGGCGCCGGCGCCCGGTATGGCGAAGCTAAAGAGTTGGAAGCTGAGGTCGCCGGTTGTCCAGTTGAAGAAGAACCGCGTAATGCCGAGCGCAACGAACAGCAGCCAAAGCCACTTACGCTTGGCAATCGGTGTGCGGAAGCAAAGCACTAGCACGTAAAGCTCGAACAACGCGATGCCAATCACCAGCCCGAGCACGAAGTAGTGCGCAAAGCCTTTGCCAGCGAACTTGAAGGCATTGGTTTCGCGCAGTGACTGCTTTTCGAGATAGGCGTGCATGCCAACAATGCGGAGTTGCGCATCCTTCCTTTGCAGCATGACGTTCGTGAGCAGCCACGCGTTGGGGTACTCGTATTCGTAAGTCAGGTTGTAGGTCGTAACGCCGTTGCGCGTGTTGGTCTGTGTGCCCACGAGGCTGACGCTCTTGGGCTGGGCCGATGGAAACGCATTGGCCATCTTTTCTAGCGTGTCTCGCGTGTCCGGCGTTTTGAGGCCGGGATCAAGTTGGCTATCGAGCCAGCCGAAGTTTTTGGCAATCAGCTCAGAAAGCGCGCGTTGAGCGATGGCGGATTCCTCTTTTGGAGCGAACTTCTCAATCATGGCTTGCTGGTTGCAGCCTGCAAACAGCGCGAGCACAATGAGTACGAGCAAGAGTTTTTTGTAGAGACGCATATCAAGTTTCCTTAGCCCTTTACCCTGCCCGTGCGCAACGCAACCGCCCAATCCGGCCGGCCCCGCTGCTCCGCAATTGCCGCCGCGTCGTCCCACGCGTATTCAACCGCACGGAACTCGGCCGTCCATTCACCTGCCTGTTCAGTCACGATGGCATAGCGCGCATGCGGGCTGCCGGTTTCAATCGTGTGGGCAAACGGATAGGCATCGCTGTAGGCCTGCAGGCCGACGCTGCCCGGGTTGACGATAAAGCGGCCGTCCGCCAGCTTCATCGCGCGTGGCATATGGGTGTGCCCACACAGCACGAGCTTTGCGTCGACATCTTCGGCGCGAAAGAGCACTTCATCGTGCGTTGCCGCGCGGCAATCTTTCTCAGAAAGCGATTCGAGAAAGTAGGTCTGGTCGTCCTGGGCCGACCCGTGAACGAGGAGAACATCGTCTTCGATGTACCGGAGCACCGGCAGGCGTGCAAACCACGCGAGCTGGTCGGGCCTCAACTGCTCAAATGCGTATCGGTCGGACGCGCCCATGCGTGATGGGTCGCCCGCCAGAACCTGCCTTTCATGATTGCCGCGAATGGTCGGCAGATTCAGCGCCATCAACCGATCCACCGTTTCGCGCGGTTGCAGCGGGCCAGACGCAATATCGCCCAAGTTCACGATCAGATCGACGCCCTGGGCCTGAATGTCTTCCAGCACTGCGTCCAGCGCAGCGAGGTTGCCGTGAATATCGGAGAGGGCGGCGATTCTCATGGGATGCCCTACTCGAACTTCACATCATGAATGACGATTTCGTTCTTGCCATATTGGTTCTGAACGGAAAGGACGGATTCCAGCTGATAGTCCGTCAACCAGACGGTATGGAGTTCTGTGACCCCACCTTTAGCGGAGGTCATCTTGCAATGCAGGTCAATGGCCGCGCCAGTCAGCTTTGCAAAAACGGTCGAGGCTTGTCTCTCTCCCCCGACGGTGCAGACACGCTCTTTTTCGCCCCGGAAGTCCGGCTGAGGAAATGGGACGCGCAGCGTCATGCCTTCCTTGAGCGGCGTGTTTGCCGCCACGACCGCGGCTTGCTCCAGCTGGTTAGCCTGAGATGCGTTGATTCTCGACTCCACGAAGTGCGACCGCAGTGTTGCCAGGCCATAACCGAGCCCAAGCTCGGTCCAGTCGACGTCACCTGACGCCACAGTGGGAGCCGTAAATGCAGCCAAGACGCCATTGTTTCGCCGGTTGATGACCGTGCTGGTCAATCGTTGCGAGGTTGTTGTCTCTCCCTTGCTGATGACTTCCAAATCAAACACCGCACGTTTGAACGGAAGCGGCCGGCTGCCATCCGCTGGCAGGCTGCTGCGAATTGACTCAGGCAGAACGCGCTCGTCAAAGGCTTCGTTCAAATACGTCTCGGGTTGCCGGAGCACCATTCGTGGGGCAGAAGGGTGCAGGTCCAACACGCGAAGCAAGGCTAGCGATGCCCGGTCTTGCTTCGGCTTGGGCGTGGCCAGCACGTGGTCGATCATCAGCGGAATCTGCTCGCATAGCGTCGGGGGAGGCGTGCGCACCCCGTTTTCGTCGAGCTTGAACGCCGTACGCAAATACTTGTGGGTTTCCAGCTTTTCTTCGATCGTGCCCCCGGTGTCCGTTTCGTCATCGGACGCCTCGTGTAGCGCCCTGATCTCAATTGTGTCGAGCATGGCCTGCAGCGCTTGGGGCGACATCTTGTGCATGAACTCCATGGAGCCGTCTTCCTTCATCGCGTCCAAATACACCTTGCAGTCGGTGGGTGTGGCCGTGACCATGGTTCTCATCAACGCCAAGGTGCGCAACCGCTCGGCGGCTGACAGCTTTTCCTCCGCCATGGACGGCTCACTGAAGCTCTGTATCCGCTCGCTCAGCTTGGAGTTGCTCGACATTGCTCTCTTCACGAACCGCAGCATGATTTGACCTTGCTCGGATGCTGGGTCGAAGCCCAGCGAAGAGACCACCTTCTCCTGAACGGCGGAGCAATCGCATTTGCTCCGCTTTTTTACTGGGCTGGGCGATGGTTTGTTCGGGGCGGATGGTGCGTTGTCAGCTGCATAAGCTGAAACAGAGAGGGCGCAGACCAGCGCCAGGACAGATTTCTTGTAGAGGTTCATCAACGTTTGGGCCGTCTTTTTATTGGTGGGTTGGTTGATGCGCCGGATTACCTGCCTGTGTCCGGTCGTTGTGTGCAAATGCGGTGCCGCATCGTACCCGAGAGTATTTGCGGGAGTAAGTGCAAACCATCGCGACCAAGGGCCTCCGCTCGCCCATCCATATGCGCAATTTTTAATTCAGATTTTTACCAAATATAAATCTGGCTCCGGGCTTCGATATTGATCGGCCCCCACCTCAAAATCCACCAAAAACCCCAACCAAACGGGGGCAGCACAATCCCGGTGCATCGCTTATGCTGTTTCCCAATAAAAAACGGCGCTCCGATTTGAAGCGGATTATCAGAGAAAGCGCCTAGTCCTAAATATCTAAAAGCATTAGGCCGGGGGCAGTGCATGGGGCGGAGGAGAAAACAACCATCCACCAGCGACGTACTCCTGTCGCTGCCATGGTGGGTGCTGGCGATTGGCGCGGGCGCCAGTTACCTGATTTTTCACAACATCCTTCCGGGCGCGTTTGCGGCCAACCCGATATTGAGCGGCGTCGGCATGCTGGCGCACGGGCTGGCCTGGATGCCTGCGTTGCTGCTCGGCTTCTTTGCCGTGCTGTCGTACCTGCGGGAGCGCAGCCAGCAGGCCGATGCCCGGCTCGGCCCCCCGCGCACGGAGCCCACCGGGCGAATCCGCCCGCCAAAGGCGCCACCCCAGGCCGCGCGCAACGTTGCGGGCAGCAACACGCCCAACCCGCCTCATCCGCCCAATCCCACTCGCAATCCCCCCACGCCCTCACAAGCCGCCACGCCGGCAGAACCCGCCGCGCCCCAAAGCTGGACGCTGGAGGCCATCCAGTCGCTCGAGTGGAAGCGGTTCGAGCTGCTGTGCGTGCAGTACTACGAGCAGATGGGGTTCACGGTGAAGACGGTGCCGCACGGCCCAGACGGCGGCATTGACGCCACGCTGTACAAGGCTGGCCTTGACGCGCCCGTGGCGGTGGTCCAGTGCAAGGCGTGGTCCAAGCCCGTGAAGGTGGAGCAGGTTCGGGCGCTGGGCGGCTCCATGCTGGCGCACAAGGTCAAGCGGGGCGTGTTCTGGTCTTTGTCCGGTTATATCGGCAACCCGGTGCAGGAGTTTTCCGAGCTTGCCGGCATCCAGCTATTGGACGGGCCGGCGGTGCTGGAGCGCATCCGCGCGCTGGCCGAAGACAAGCAGGCTGCGCTGCTGGCCAAGGCGTTTGAGGGGGATTACCGGACGCCCTCGTGCCCCGCTTGCGGCGTGAAGCTTGTGGTGCGGAATGGGAAGAGTGGGGCGTTTTGGGGGTGCAGCAATTACCGGACGGGGTGTCGGTATACGTTGCAGATGCCGCAAACAGAATTGCTGAGGTAATGTACTCTGCGTGAGAAGCAAGTCAGGAAATTGGAGCGAATGTGAATCTAATTGATCTCAAAGAACTAGCCACACGTGAAAGCGAGCGTGTTGAATGGAAGGAAAACGTAGCCGATATACCGGATCTCGTTAGGACTGCCTGTGCATTTGCAAATGATTACTCCAATCTTGGTGGCGGATACATTGTTTGCGGTGCGGCAGAAAAAAAGATGAACATGGATTCCAATCGGTCGATCTTGTCGGATTGACTTCCTCTAGGCTGCGAGAAATCGAAGGCCAATTAATGGCACATTGCCGCGAGAAAATTGACCCACCTGTTACGCCGGTCGTACGCGAAGAGCGAATCGATGGTGCTGAAGATCGGCGGGTACTGATTTTCGTCATTCCTTCAACGGGTCATGCCCATTCCTATCGATCTGATGGAAAGGACTCGTCACGCTATTGGGTCCGTATTGGGCGCGAGACTCGTGAGGCACGAGACGCGCTATTAAGGGAATTGCTGGTCAGTAAAGGCCAGTTGCCCCCTTGGGATCGCAGAGCTGCGCGAGATGCTGATAAAGAAGAAATTGACTTGGTTGCTCTCCGAGACACGTTTCAGAGAATGGGGTTATGGGATCCGCAAAGATCAATTGAGGACTTTCTATCCTCGAAAGAAGCGGTGTCCCCCTTCGTCCCTCCGTTGCTGACTCCGGATGAAGGTAGAGGAGAGAGGCCGAGAAACTTTTCTCTTTTATTATTTGGTAGAAACATTCTTAAGTATATTCCTGGCGCACATATCGTTTTCTCTGTTTATAGGGGAAAGGATAGGAGTGAACCCACGGCAGAAAGATACGAGATGATCGGTAATGTCGTAGACCAAACTAGAAAAGTTATTGAGCAATTGAATGCCGAGGCTTATGTAGCATATGACAAAGAAAGCGCTGTTCCAAATCAAAGCAAGTACCCAATTCGGGCGTTGCAAGAAGCGGTTGTGAACGCAATTGTTCATAGAGATTATGAAGTCGATCAGCCGGTTAGAGTCACGGTATTTTCGGATCGTGTCGAGATCGCTTCTCCAGGGGCATTGCCAAGAGCTATAGACGAGGAACGGTTTAGGAGCGGACGCGCAGCGCCATTTTGGCAGAATCAAGCGCTTGCTTATTTCTTCTCTAAGTTGCAATTTGCGCAGGCGGAAGGCCAGGGTATTCCGACAATTATTCGGACAATGCACGAAGAAGGGTGCCCTCCGCCATCATTTGTAATAGAGCCGGGGAGGGTAACTTGTGTTCTTCCGGCGCATCCACGGCATGCGATTCTTCGAGAATTGAAGGCCATCGAGAATAAGATAATTATTGGTAGAAACGACGAGGCAATGAATCAGTTAGAGGCCTTGTTGGATGCTGATCCAAGCAACTTTAGAGCGCTGGAATTGTTCAGCCAGGCATCGATTGCGGAGGGGAGTAGCCGCCGTTTTCTAGTTTTCATAAAGAAGCATCTTGAAACTATCAAGAACACAAGTAATGCGTCTACTCTTCTAACTATCTCGGAAGCTCTGATTGCATTGGATGGCGATTCGGATGCTCACAAGGTCGCTGAGCTTTTGAACTCCATCGCTGGTAGCAGAAGTCTTGAGGCTAATGAGGTGCGTAGGGCGGCAATAAATCTTCGAAAGCTAAAAGATGACGATAAGGCGATTGATTTGATAGAAAGGATGTTTCAGAAAGAGCCCTCTCTCAGGCGAGACGCTATGCTTTTGCAGTTGTGTGGAAAGGCAAAAATTGATCTGGCTAAAAAGTGCATAGAAAAAGCAAGGGACCGTGATGCTCCAAAAAATCTTAAATCCCGTGCTTGGGATTTGTGTAGAGATTATCTTTCGCAGGCAGAAAGGGATTTTCATGCTGCGATGGAGTTTGCTAGTGGCACCGAGCGCGAGTATCTGGAGAGAGATTTGGAGTTTTTGAACTATATGCAGCAGGTTTCCAAAAAGCCGGTTCAGCCGGCCTCAAACCGTCCAGACGGGAGGAGTGTGGAACAAAGGCTCGCGAGCAGATTTAAGGTAAAGAACGCAGGAAGAAACAAGTAAATCTACTTTGGTTTAAGAGGGCTTGTCACCATAGTCGGGCGGATGTTGCCCGATTATTGCTTGCCCGCTAAACTCCCCCCCGCTGCGGCAACAACCGCAGTCGAGACTGCAATCTCGATCGATCCGTCCGGAAGAAACATCAAGTTTCTACCGCTGCTGTCGTTCGCCCCTACGGGCGGGCCTCGGCAGGGAGGGCTTAGGCCCTGCCGTCTTGATGGATCGTCGGTATTGCAGACCTTGTCGTGTGCCCGCCCACCCTCACAGGTGGGTGGCTCCTCACTCAAACCAGAGGGCAAGACAATGGATCAACCGACCCAAGCTGTACCCATCCCACGCGGGCATCGCCCCGCACACTGTCAGTTCACCAGCATCGCGCAGCGGCCTCCGTCCGGAGGTGTCCGATGAAAGTGAACATCAATGAGAACCTCCTGTACGCACAGGGCGCCTTGGCCGCCAAGGAATATCTGCACAAAGCGCAGATGGATATGAAGATGCACCGCAGGTTTCAGCCACCGACGTTGCGCCTTCATCAGCAGTTCTACTTGAAGGACAAGGCCCTCGAATTCCAGGCCGGCTTTATGGACGCGATCGGGGCGTTCATTCTCAGCTCGCTGGATGGCATCACGGTGGATCTGTTCCGGTGGGATGTTCTGAGCGTGCTTCAGCGCGCAAACCGTAAGAAATAACTAAAACAGCAGTAACGCGACCCCGAGACGGGCGGGGGCGCTATGTCGGGGCACAACGCCCAACCCTTCGCGTACCGAGCCCAAAGGGCCGAACGTGACTCTCCAAGGCCCGACCGCCGAGGTCTGAGGCCCAAACGCCGAGCGCCAACATCCAAGCGCCGCTCGCAGACATCCAAATTTTCGACCTCAAACACGCGCGCGCCGAGCGTAGACACCCGCGTGCCGACCTCAAACAGTCGAACGCCGAGGTCAGAAGGCCATGCGCCGCTGTCCGAGGCCCGATACATCGGAGCTTTGAGACCCGAACGCCGAGCTCAGAGCTCGGAACGTGGAGCTCAGAGCTCGGAACGTGGAGCTCAGAGCTCGGAACGTGGAGCTCAGAGCTCGGAAGGTGGAGCTCAGAGCTCGGAACGTGAAGCTCAGAGCTCGGAGGATGGAGCTCAGAGCTCCGAACATGAAGCCCAGAACCCCGCGCCTGCAGTTCTGAACGCCGAAAAAGCCGCCGCAAGCCCCCGCGCCAACAGCGGTCGGCGTAGTTCCCCGGAAGACACAGCCGCAGCTGCCGTGTAAGCGTCGCGTAATGTTATATAGCGCGCTATTTGTTATGACGGCCCGAAAGTGCGCCAGGCAGCCCAGCGTTGCGCCGCGAAAACGTTCTCTATGGACCCGATACGCAGAATTCATCGCCGGCCTCTACCTTAAATGGAGTAGGTGGAGTCCCTCGCCGCTGCCCGCTGCACCGGCTTTGTGCCAAAAAACCCAGGCTAACCCCCGCGCCAGGGGGGTGCAGGAAACGACCGCCCGGCCGTAGCGCCCGCCGCAGATCGTTATAGACCGCAACAAAACGCGCGTACGTGTTCTGGTCGTGCTCGCTTTCCGCAAGGATTAACTATTTCGGAGTAGACAACTTTGCCCGAACAACCATCACGGAAGCCCTTTACGCTCCAGCAAAACAAGCTTCATACAGAAGCACTTTTGAGCGGGGAGCTCCATGACGGTAAAGGCAAAACTCATCAGCGCATTCGGTGCGCTGGCACTCCTGGTGGCCGTGGTGGCCGGCATCAGTTGTTATCAGCTGAATGCCCTTGGCGGGCAGTTCGGAGATTTTGAAAGCGGCGTGTACCGCAGAACAATGCTCGCGCATTCGGTCAGGGCGGCGGTGGAGGCCCGTGCCGTTGCGGTGCGCAACTTGGTCTTGGCGTCTAACGAACAAGATCGGCTGAAGGAAGCGGACGCCGCTGAAAAAGCGCATGCCGACGTGCAGCAACGGCTCGCGCAGCTGGAGTACGAAGCCAAGACCAGCACCACCTCAACGGATGAGACCCGACGCTTTGTCGAAGGCATCCGCGCGGTGGAAAACAAGTACGGCCCGGTTGCCGTAGACATCGTGAAACTCGGCCGTGCCGGGCAGCGCGACGCCGCTATCGACAAGATCAATCGCGATTGCGTGCCGCTGCTCGCCGCGCTCGGCGAGGCCGTTCGCGCTTTCGACGAGTTCGTGGTCAAGCGGTCAAGCGAAGCCGTGGAGAACGCGCGGTCCTATGCGGTGGCTGGTGTGCGGGTCGGCATTGGCGCGGGGCTGTTTGGCCTGGTGTTGGCCAGTGTGCTGGGGTTCGCGATTGCCCGCAGCCTGCTCCGCCAGCTCGGCGCAGAACCGGTGGCGCTGGCGGACGCTGCAACGCGCATCGCGGGCGGTGATTTCCGCGCAAAGGCGGGCTTTGAAGATGCGCATCCGGGCAGTGTGCTGGCCTCCATGAAGACGATCTGCGATGGTCTAGGCACGCTCATCGGCCAGATTGGCGAAGCGGCGCACTCCGTTTCGGCAGGCTCCACGCAAATTGCCAGCGGCAATGTTGATCTGTCAGGCCGAACGGAAGAGCAGGCCTCCGCGCTTGAAGAGATGGCTTCTAGCATGGAAGAACTGACCACCACCGTGCAACAGAATGCGGCCCACGCGCAGCAGGCGGCAGCGCTGGCAACCAACGCGTCGAGCATCGCGCAACAGGGCAGCGCAGACGTGGGCGATGTGGTCAGCGTCATCAACAAGATCAGCGACGGCTCTGCCCGCATCGGCGAGATCACGGGCCTCATCGAGGGCATTGCCTTCCAGACCAACATCCTGGCCTTGAACGCAGCGGTGGAAGCAGCGCGCGCCGGCGAACAAGGGCGCGGCTTTGCCGTGGTGGCAAGCGAGGTGCGCGCGTTGGCGCAGCGCTCTTCCACGGCGGCCAAGGAAATCAAGGAACTCATTGAATCGTCGCGCGCGCACGTCAAGGAAGGCGCCATCGTGGCCGACCGCGCCGGCAAGACGATGGAATCGGTCACGACTTCCGTCGCCTCTGTGACCACGCTGATCGAAGAAATTGCAGCGGCGTGCACGGAGCAAAGCCAAGGCATCGCACAGGTTCACATTGCCGTGTCAGAGATGGATGAAATGACACAGCGCAACGCCGCGCTTGTTGAGGAGGCTGCGGCCGCGTCGCAAGCGCTTGAAGAACAGGGTAAGGCGCTCGCCCAATCGGTGCAGAGCTTCCAGGTCGCATAAGAGACCGCCCCAAGGAGACACGAATGACTGACCATTCAGCAGACGCACGTGAAAGCGCGCGCGTAGAAGCGGTGTTGGCCTGCGGCATTCTCGACACCGCAGACGACCCCAAATTCGACCGGCTTACGCGGCTTGCCTGCCATGCGTTGGGCGTACCGATGGCGCTGGTTTCGATTGTTGACGACCGGCGCCAGTGGTTCAAATCCCGCCACGGATTGGACGCACGGGAGACACCCCGCCAATGGGCGTTCTGCAACTACGCCATCCAGGGCACGGAGCCGTTCATCGTGGAAGACGCGGCAGCTGATCCGCTGTTTGCGAACAACCCATTGGTGACGGGCCACCCGTTCATCCGCTTTTACGCGGGCGCACCGTTGTTCGATCGATCTGGCTACGCGCTGGGCACGTTGTGCGTGCTCGATGTCGTGCCCAGGCGCATCGACGCCGCACAGATTGCTGTCCTTCAAGACCTCGCCCACTTCTGCTCGCACATCATCACGTCGGATGCGGACGCCAGCGCGTCGGCCGTGGCGGCGTAGTGAGTGCCTGATCCGTTTTCAGAATTTTCCCGCGGTCCGCTCGGCCCCACCGGTGTGGACCTTCCGCTCGCCAACGTCGCGAGCTTTTTTTTTGGATGCGCGATCCGTGCGTCCGCGTGGCTTACCTCGCCTACCGGCTCCGCTGATAAATCGTCGCCAGCTCAGTGCGGTTTCGCGCCCCCATGCGCACGAGCAGTTGGCGCATGTGGCTTTTGACGGTTTCCACGCTGATGTGCAGCCGTTCCGCAATCTCGGAGTTCGACCGGCCGCACACCACCTCTTGAAGCACGTCGCACTGGCGGCGGGTGAGGGGCCTGGACTGAGGCTTGGGCTCCCGCGCGGCGGGCGATGTGCTGGCTGCCATGCCGCTTGCCAGCATCGGCCCTTGCAATGCGCCGCTCAGCATCTGCTGGACGTCTTCCAGCGCCATCGGCTGCAGCTTGGGCTGTGAAGGCAGCCAGTTCCAGGTGCAGTCGTTGAGGAGCGATGTGTCCAGGAAGATGACGGCCAGCGATGAGGAGGGAACCGAGTCCCAACGCGCAACCATGGCAGTCGATGCAAGGCCGGGGCGGCATAAGTCCGGCGGACTGGTCGACGTGAGTAGTGGCGCTGGCATGTGGGTCCCCCGGAAAAACACAATGCAACTTCAACAGTTAAAGCGGCGGGGTGCCGGCTCGTAGCCGCATGCATTCCTCCGCAGGCGCACTATCGCAAAACCCGGCGGCGGGCAACCATCGCTATCCTTAGCGATGGTCAGCGGGGTGCCGGTGCGCTACGTGGGTGGGCCAGATCCTGCTTTGGGCTGAAACCGGCCGCGCTTGGCACCACGTCAGTGCATCGGCTATAGCCCCGCGCCGTCATGCCGATAGAGCTCCGATAGAGCGGTTTGGTTTTGCACGGACATGCGTGACCGGATCAGCACAACGAATTCGCAGACTCAAGACCCGGCAGCAAGCCGGCCCAGCGATTGATGGATCTCTCCACAGCAGAATTGCGCGCGCTGCTCGATATCACGGGGCGTCTTCACGAGCCCTCGAGCCGCAGCCTTGTTGAACGCCCCGAACTGGCCCAAAAGCTCGGGGCGCTGCTGCATGTGGATCTGATGGCGCAGTTGTTCTGGTGGCCGGGCGGCGCACATCACCCGCATTCCAGCGCCTTGTGGGGCCGGGACCAGGGGATGCGCGTGGAATATCGGCACTACTTTCACGCGGTCGATTGCATTGCGGAGCTGCTGCAAGACAGCGTTGAACCGGTGGTGATCGAACGGAAGATCGCCCGCTCGGAATGGGGCCGCTCGGAGTACTTCACCGACTATCTCTGCCGGCATCAGGCGTATCCGGGCATCAGCCTGCGCCTGCCCGATGCCAACGGCATGCTGCTCGACTATCGATTCAGCACCAGCGACCCGAAGAAGCAGTTTGGCGACCGAGAGACCTTGCTGCTCAACCTGTTGAAGCCGCATCTGCTGAATGCCCAGCAGCTGCGCGTGATCCAGGAAGAGGCGGACGTTGTTGCCGATGCCGAGATGCACATGCCGACGTTTGTGCTGGACGGCACGTCGCCACCGCAGCCCAACACCAAGGCGCGCGCCATCATGGCCGGCGTCAGCAGTGAGGAGCGTGACGCGCTTTATGCCGAATTGGCCGCAGTGGCCAACGGGGCGCGCGGCGGGCAGTGGAACGGCTTCGGCTTGTGTGTGGAACGCCCGGCCGAGGACGGCAACGCCGCGCCGGTGGTTCGGGTGCATCTGCTCGCGCGCGTGGTGGGCTCGTCTGCGTGGTTCCAGCAGCGGTTTGGCGTGACTGCGCGCGAAGGCGAGGTCTGCCACCTGATGCTCAAGGGCATGTCAGACAAGCAGATCGCCCTGGCGCTGAACATCAGCTACTGGACGGTGCGCACGCACGTGGGCCACATCATGAGAAAGGTGGGCGTGGACTCGCGCTGCGCCATCGGCCTTGCCGCGCTCAACGCCAACGCAAGCGACACACCCAAGTAATCGGCGCGCATGCAGCAAGGTGTCTGCAAGGTGGCGGCAAGGTGTGCCGCGCAGGCAACAGTGTGTTGGCCGGAAATTCAACCATCCTCAAAGGCCGGCCGGTGCCGGGGTGGCGCCGAGCATTGCCCGCCGCTGATGTCCGGCAACCCCCAAACAAGAAAAGAAAAAGCCCCGAGGTGGTCAATCCCCGGGGCTCCCGACCACTTTCTTCACGGAGGCTCGTGAACAGATGGCTACGGGCGAGTCTACCGATGTGCCTCAAGCCGGCATGCGTTGGTGAGAATAATTGAGGAATGCGTATCGCCGCGCAGCGTGGCAGTCAGCGCCTCACGCACCGGCGCGCTGCAGCGCATGGGCATGATGGTTGCGGCACCTCCAGCGCTTCTCACAGCAAGCAAAGCGAGCACAGGAGGATACGCAATGCATTGGATCGATCCTGAAAGTCTTCCGGAAGTCCGCGGCACGGTCCGCAACTTCCTTCTCAACCCTGAGGGCGATGTCGACGGTTTTGTGCTGGGTGGCCGCACACTTCGGCAGGTTCACGTGCCGCCGCATCTGTCGCGTCATCTGGCCCGGCATGTCGCGCCGGGCGACAAAGTCCGCATACGCGGGGTGAAGCCGCGCGGCGCCGACATGATCGCCGCGATCTCGCTCACCACAGAGAGCGGCAAGGTCATCCTCGATGAAGGCCCGCCGGCCAAGGGTGATAAGCCCGCCAAACGCACCGGTGCGCGCCGGCCGATGGAAGCCACGGGGCAGGTGAAGCTGTCGCTCTTTGGCCCGAAGGGCGAACTGCGCGGCGCGTTGCTGGACGACGGCACCTCGTTGCGCATGCCACCCCATGCGGCAGCAGAGCTGGCGTCTTACCTCACACCCGGTGCGCACGTGCATGCGTGGGGGCAGGGCTTGAAGAACAAGTTCGGCCGGACACTCGAAGTGGACGAGATTGCCGAAGTGGTGGAGTGAACGGCTCGCAAGGCGGCGCTGGCTTTCTTTTGCTGGGTGGGCCCTGATCCCTGTGATGCCTTGCACAGTGCACCTGCCGACGAAGACTCAAAAATACTCACCGACTGGGCGATTGCGTTGACGCGCATTCGCTGCGTGGCCTACGGTTGCGCCACCTATAAAAAACAGTCGGGTCAATAAGATGTCCAAAAAGTCAGTCGAGCACGCGCGCCTCAACGATTTACCCAATCCCGTCCGTCGGGCGTTGTCATTCGGTCTGGGTCTGTTCCCCATGTTGCCGCTGCTGCCGGGGTGCGGCGGGGGAGTGGACGATGCCTCCGCAACGGGGGTCGGCCAGACACAGGAGAAGACCGGAGGAGGGCAAGCGCCGACCGCGCCTGCACCCGCAACGCCCGCCCCCGCACCGGCGCCGGCGCCTGTGCCGGCTTCGGAAAGCGGCGTCTTCGGCCACCCGGGGCTGCTCGCCACCGAAGACGATTTCACCCGCATCCGCGCGCTCATCAAGGCCGGGCAGGAGCCGTGGGCGCACTGGTGGAGCATGCTGTGCGCCGAGCGCATGTCCTCGCTGGACGCCAAGCCCTTCCCGCTGCCCGCGGTCTACCGCGCAGATGGCAGCAAGAACAATCTCTACGTTGATATCTGGCGCGCGTGGTCTCTGACGTTGCGCTGGAAGCTGTCTGACCCGCAGGACAACCGCTATGCCGACAAGGCGGTGGAGTTCCTGGACGCGTGGGCCACCACCTTGAAGGAGGTCGGCACGGTGCCCCCGGGCTCGACCGCGCATGACGATCACACCTTCATCATCCTGGCCGGCATCCAGGGCCACCAGTTGGCGCAGATTGGCGAAGTCCTGCGCACGTACCCGGGCTGGGCGCCGGCCAGCCTGAAGCGCTTTCAGGACATGCTGCTCAACGTGTTCGTGCCGATCTCGTCGAGCTTCCTCAGCGACGGGCGCATCGGGTCGCATGCGAACTGGGACATGGCCTCGATGGTGGGCGCCATGGCCATTGGCGTGTTCTGCGACCGCCCCGACCTGTACCGCCTTGCCTACGATTGCTACGCAGGCAACAACCGCGGCAAGCTCCGGAACTTCGGCAACGGCGCCATCGGGCATGGCGTGTACTTCATGCACCCCGGCCATTTCGGGCAGTGGGAGGAGAGCGGCCGCGACCAGGGACACTCGACGCTAGGCATGTCGCTGGGCGGCGACCTGCTGGAGATCGCCTGGAACCAGGGCGACGATCTGTACGGGATGTACAACAACCGCTTTCTGGCGGCGGCGGAGTATGTGGCGCGCTCCAACCTGCTCGACGAGAACGGCAAGAACTACGTGCTGCCCTATGTGCGCGAGAACAATCCGTCGCAGCCGCACCCGTCTTTCTGGACGCAGGTGAACTACGGCAACCAGGATCGCAACTGCTGGGAGCCGATCTACAACCACTACGTCAACCGCATGGGGCTGGCGGCGCCCAACGTGGCGCGCAACGTGAAGTTGCGCGAGCCGAAGTACGGCGGCAGCAGCGACGACGTCTGGTGGCCGACGCTGATTCATCGCCGCCCGGACTATGCCGGGCCGGTGAAGCCGCCATCCGGCCTCACGGCCAATTTGCGCGGCGACAACGTTGTGTTGTCGTGGTGGGGCGGTGTTGGCACGACCTCGTATGCGGTCAAGCGCGCCAGCCAGGCCAGCGGCCCGTTCACGCAGCTGGGCACGGTGTCGGCCAGCGAGCTGCTCACCTACAGCGATACACCGCCCAGCGGCGTCTGGTTCTACCAGGTCACCGCCCAAGGTAACGGTGCGCCGAGCGCGGGCTCCAACGTCGTCCGCATCGCCGTGCCCGGCGAGCAGCGCCTGGTCATGCCGCTGAACGCCCCGAACGGCACGGGCACCGTCGGCACGCTGTTGACTGCGGCCGGCACGTCGACGTCGATACAGGGCACGCTGCTGGACGGCGCAACCTGGGGCGACGGGCGCAACAACGACAAGGCCATCGCGTTCGACGGCCTGAAGGCCGGCCTGCAGTTGCCGTCGGGCATCTTCAGCGACCTGGACGACTTCAGCCTGTCTTTCTGGGCCTACGCGAATGCGTTGCACTGGGACAGCTGCGTGTTCTATGCGGGGCTGGACGCGAACGCAGCCATGTGCATCGCACCGCAGGCCGGCAATCTGACCTTCTCGATCTTCGGCGCGACCTTCAAGGATGCGCAGGTGGTGGCGGCACCGTGGCCCATGCCGACTCGCCGCTGGGTCCACGTGGCGGTCACGCTGCGCGGCAACACTTGCCGCCTGTACGTTGACGGCACCGAGGTGGGGCGGTCCGACGAGATCTGGCTGTCGCCGCGCCAGGTGGGCGATCAGGTCACCTTCCTGGGCCGCAATTGGGCGCACCCGTCGTTCAATGGCCGCATTCAGGATTTCCGCGTGCAAGCGGGCGCATTGCGCGCGGCGGAGGTGGCGGCGCTGGCCGCCATGTGATGCGAGTTGAGATGAGGTGAGGCCGCAGTGCTTGGCGGAGGTCTCAGCCGCCGCCAAGATACGTTGTCAGCGAGGGCGCCGAGCCGGGCGCCCGCGCTTCAACCGATATTCCACTGCGGCGCAATCGCCAGCAGTTGCCGCCGCAGGTTCTCGATCTCGCTGGCAAAGCCGTCGGCCAGCGCGCTTTCCACGGTGGGCGTGCCGGGGGCGTGGCTGACGTCGGCGGAGTCGGCGGCGCGCGGCCGTGCCAGACGCGCCAACGTGCCATACCGCAACGCGCGCGACATGCCGATCAGCGTGTCGCGAATGCGTCGGGCGCCGGCACCGGCGGCGGGCAGTGCGGCTGGGCTCGGTTGGCCCGGCGCGCCGCGCGTCGCGTTGAGCAGTTCCAGCGTGCTGATGCAGATGCGCAGGCTGCGCTGGATGTTCTCCAGGCGCTCAAGGGGCACATCAATTTCTTTCGATACCGATGGCATGAGCGAGCGCAGCTGCACCAGCAGCGTATTGAGCTTGCCGAGCTGCTTGCTGCGCTCGTTGGACGCTTCTCCTGCCTGGCCGAGGTTGGCATACGCCCGGGCGCATTCGCGCAGCGCATCGGCCAGCCGGTAGCGCCACGAATACGTGGCATACAGCGGCAGCGCAAACGAGAACAGCAGCGCAATCGCAATCCCCACCAGCACGTTGAGCGTGCGCCACGCGCCGTCGAGCAGGTTGTTGTCGCCATGGCCGACCACGATGACGAGCGTGATGGCGGCCAGCAGCGCGATATAGCCGCCCTTGCCGATGGCGTGATACGCGCAGATGCCGCACGCGATGGCCGTGAGCGCATACGTGAGCGGCAGGTGCCCCAGCCACGTCTGCTGAACGATGATCAACAGCCCCGCCACCGCGCCGATGAGCGTGCCCCAGGCGCGCTCCGCTGCGCGCTTGCGGATGTTGCCGTGATGCTGCAGGCCGGCAATGACAATCAGCAGCGAGATGGTCGCCCACTCCCCATGCGGCCAACCAAAGCCCGCCGTGACGGCAATGGAGAGCAGCACGCCCAGGCCGACGCGCGTGGCATGGATGTACCGCGCATGCCGATAGCGCCGGTGCGGATCGCGCACGAGGCGGAGCAGGGACAAAAAGGGTGCAGGCAGTTTCACAGTGCGGGGCGCACGAAGGGAAATCGACATAAGCAAGATCGTTGCAGATTCTGGGGCGCGCCGTACACAGGATGGGCGCCACGTTGGTGCCGGTGCCTTGCCGTGGTGCGCTTTAGGGGCGATGGGCACGGCAAGACTCCGGGTTTCCCCTAGGTATTGCACAAAGCTTGCCATGGGCGGATGACCTTTTTGCGTATTGCACAAACGCGCACTTAAGTGCATGCCGGGTCATGTCGATTAGGATTCGTAGCCCCATAGGCAACACTTCGGGCTGCCCCGGGATTTGCCGATCCACCTTGAACACGATCCAGTCCTATGACGACGCAGGCGCTATCGCCCTGGCTGAGGTTGCTGAGCGCTGCGGAGCGCTTCGACCGCGGGCCGTATTTCATAGCCATCCGGCGCGGGCTTGCCCTCTCGCTGCCGCTCATCATGGTGGCCGCGCTTGCGCTGCTGTTGCGCAACCCGCCCACCCCCGGCATGCGCCATCTGCTGCTGGAGGCCTTTGGCCCGAGGCTGGATGCGGTGTGCGCCAGCGTGCTGGCCGGCACGATCGGCATCGGCGCGCTGGTCGCGCTGTTCGGGTTTGCCGATGTGTTGGCGCAGCTGCACAACCAGCGCGCCGGGCATCGCCTGGTCAACCCGACGGTGGCGGCCGTGGTGGTGGTGTCCTGCTTCTTTACGCTCGTCGCGCCGGGGGCGGACGGCTCGTTGATGGCGTCGCTCTCGCTTGGGCAGGGGCTGTTTGGGGCGCTGGTGGTGGCGTCGCTGGGCGGCACGCTGTTCTTGAAGCTGTGCCGCATCCGCCGTTTGCGCATTCCGTCGCATCACGCAAGCAACGATCTGCTGGTGGGCGACGTGCTGACCGTCGTACCGGCCGGCATGCTGACGATCGGTACGTTTGCGGTGCTCAAGGCGTGCATGGCGTGGGCGGGCTGGCCGCAGCTCATGACGGCATTCGACACGCTGCTGGCAGCGCCCTATTCGGACGTGGCCAACAGCCTGCTGTTTGGCCTGGGCTACGAAACCGTGGCGCAGGTGCTCTGGCTCTTCGGCATCCATGGGCCGAACGCGCTGTACGCGGTGCATCAGCACATCCTGGAGCCGGCCACGCAGGCCAATGCGGCGGCCGTGGCCGGGGGCGGCCAGCCGCAGTTCATCTTTACCTATCACTTCTTCGCGGTGTTTGCGCGCATGGGCGGCTCGGGCGGCACGCTCAGCCTGATGATGGCGCTGCTCATGTCCAGGCGCACGCAGCGCGGCCGCAAGATGGCGCTGGTCGTCATGCTGCCGGCGCTGTTCAACGTGAACGAGCCCCTGCTGTTCGGGCTGCCGCTGGTGCTCAACCCGGTCTATGCGATTCCGTTCCTGATCACGCCGCTGGTGCAGATCCTGATCGCCTATGCGGCCACCATGGCCGACCTGATGCCCAAGACCAGCTACCCCGTGGCGTGGACCACGCCGGCGCTGTTCAGCGGCTACGCGGCCACGGGCTCGGTGTCGGGCGCGGTGGTGCAGCTCGTCGGCTTGGTGGTGGGGGCCGCGATTTACCTGCCGTTTGTCCGCATGGCGGATGTGCTGTCCGCACGGCGCAGTCAGGATGTGCTGGCGTCTTTGCTGCAGATTGCCGAGTCGGCCGAGGTGAGCCTGAAGGGCAAGCGCTGTCTGGACCTGCCTGGCGACGAAGGCCGCATGGCGGTGGCGCTGGCCAGCGATCTGGAAGACGCCATCAAGAAAGAAGGGCAGATCTTCCTGGAGTTTCAGCCGCAGGTGGATTGCGCCACCGGGCGCGTGTTCGGCGCCGAGGCGCTGCTGCGCTGGCAGCATCCGGTGCTGGGGCGCGTGGCCCCGCCGATCGTCGTTGCGCTGGCCGATGACATTGGCAAGATCGATCAGCTGGGCCTACGGATTCTGTCGCTCGCGTGCCAGCAGCGCGCGGCCTGGCGCGGCGTGCTGCCGGACGACTTCGTGATCGCCGTGAATCTGTCGCCACGGCAGCTGCTGGACTGCAAGCTGTATCGGAACGTGCTCGACATCCTGCATCGGGAGGGGTTGTTGCCCACGCAGCTTGAACTGGAGATCACCGAATCGACGATGCTGCTGCCGGACATCAACGCCATCGGCAACCTGAAGCAGCTGCGCGAGGCCGGCGTGAAAGTCGCACTCGACGATTTCGGGATGGGCCATACGTCGCTGCACTACCTGCGCGAACTGCCGCTGGACACCGTAAAGATCGACCGCTCGCTGGCCGACGTGAGCGCGGGCAGCGTCAACGAACACATCGTGCGCAGCATTGCCAGCCTGAGCCGCACGCTGAACCTGTCGACCGTGGTGGAAGGCGTGGAGACGGAGCAGCAGCTCAAGCGCCTGTCGGCGCTGGGCTGCGACCGGTTTCAGGGGTATTTCTTCAGCCGCCCGCTGGCGCCGAGCGTGTGCCAGCAGTTTGTGCTGGAGGCCGATCTGCGGGCGTTTGCGCCTGCGCTTTGAGGGGCGATGGCGGCTTAGCGGTACCGGCCCACAAAGCCCTCGCACCGCCGAACGCGCCCGACCTTCGCGGCCCATCGATAGAGGCTTTCCACCAGGCTCTTGCTGGCCGAGACCGGTTGGCCGTTGATCTGTCCCAGCACTTCCGATTGATTCGGGTAGGGCTTCTCGAACAGCAGCTTTATCTCGCTACCGCCGCCCAGTGCCAGGTAGACGGCTTCGCGCGGTTCGAACTGCAATGAGAACGAGCTGCTGCGCACGCTGGCGCTTTCCACGGTATCGGCAAAGTTGGCGATGAGCGCGGGGTCTTCGGTGCGGTATTCGCAGCCGGTGTCTTTCAGGTGCGCTTCATCCACGGCCTTGAGCGACGCCAGGGCGGGGTCCATCAAATACAGCGTGATCGCACGCGCCTTGCGCATCCGCGCGCTCAGGCCTTCGGCCGCCCAATAGCTTTGTTCGGCCTTCACGACGGGCGCTGCCGTAGGCACGGGCTCGGGGATGGGCGCTTCTGCTTGCGGCGCTGCTTCCACCTTGGGTGCGTCTGCCTGCGGTGTGCCGGCCTGAAGGATTTCCGTCTGCAGCGCTTCGGTTGGCGGCGCGTCCGTCAGCGGTGCCTCCATCGAGATTTGTCCGAAGGCCACTTGGCTCATGCTCATGCTGCAAGCGCAGGCCAAGACCAGAGAGATGATCTTTTTCGACAACTCCTACCCCTTTGAAACGTGCGTTGTTGTGTTGCGTTGTGTTCTGGATGTTAAGCCGGTCCGTAGGCAGTGTCGCCAGCATCGGGCCAGTACGGGCGAGAACAGCATCAGCGAGGTCTGCCGGTAGGTGACGATAGCAGTACGAGATGACCACAGCGATAGACCTCGATTGCGCCCTCGCCACGTAGCCACGGCATTCGCATGCCGCCTGTCCTCGATCTCGTTTCTTGCGCGCGTCATTCTTCAAGTCGGATCGTGGGTATCAACGCAACCGCCCCCTATGGGGGGTTTGCCAGTTCTATGACGGTGGATTTTAATTTGCCCGGGCCAAAACCATCAGGGGGATCCGATGGCTACCAGGCGATCACTGCCTGGCAGATTGATCCGCGAACACTGGAAAGAACATCAACAACTTAGCCTAGGAGGCTGCAGTGCTTAATCGCCTTACCCGACCCTTTTCAATTGCCGCGATGGTATTCGCTGCCATGACGCTGTCTGCGTGTGGCGGCGGCGACAGCAGTAGTCCTGACATGACCGTTAGTTTTAATCCGTCAGCGCTGTCGGCAAAGGGGTTCCAGGGCCAACAGGCCAATGTGAATGCATTTCAGGATTCCACAGTCACCGTCCAGGCCGCTGTGTCCGGCACGGCCAGCGGTACTGTGTACGCCCGCGTCGTGGATTCAGGCCAGGGCTTCGGGGGAGGCGCGTTGAACGTCTCGTCACTGGGCTCAGGGCGCTATAGCGCCACCCTGCGGCCAAACATGACGCTCGTGCCGGGCACCTATACAGGCAGCCTGACGCTGCAGTTGTGCAAGGACGCTGGCTGCGCGAGCCAATACACGACGGCGGGTGCAACGTTGCCCTATACCGTCACCATTTCGCCCAGGCTGTCGGTGGACGTCTACGTCAATTCCACGTTTGTCGGTACGACGTTGTCTGGCCCCACCCTGTCCTTGCAATCGGCGCTTCCAAACAACAGCACCGTTGAGTTTCGTAGCAACGTCCCGGTGCAGTGGCAGTATTCCTCCGGCCCGGGCTTTATCGGAGTGACGGTGAACCCCTCGGCGACAAGCACGGATTGGAAGGCCACGTTGGTAAGACCCGCGAATGCGTCCATCGACTCCATCGACCTCAACGCTGTGGCGCAAGACGGAACGCAGGGCATTCAGCGGTCCGCTGGCGTGTCGTTGCGGGTTTCGCCGTAAGGGCGAATGGGCCATGGTGCTCCGAGGCTCCCTGAGCCTCGGGGTTCGTCACGACTCACGTTGATCTGATGGCGGGCTGGCCAAGAAAAACCGCACTGCTAGGGCGCGCATTGGCTCGCTTGTCGGCAGCAAGCGGCAGCCCGCTCAACCGACGAGGTGGCCGTTGCTGCCGATCATCGTGACGTCTACGTAGTCCAGCCCGGCGTGGTTGGAGCGGTCGTAGTGGACGCGCACGCCGCCAAAGTCGCGTGTGCCGAAGCCTTCCAGCGCCTGGATGAAGCCGTCGCGCGTGGGGTTGCTGCCGCAGGCGCGCAGGCCCTCCACGATGACGCGGGCGGTGAGAAAGCCTTCCACCGCTTCGTAGGTCTGGTTGTTGTGGTCGCCAAACTTGTCGTTGGCTTCGCGAAACGCCCGCACCAGCGGCTGGGTGCGTGCATTGGGCCCGGGCATGACCTGCGTGACGGCCACGCCGTGGGCCAGCGGGCCGGCTTTCTCGAACACGGTCTTGGGCGTGGTGACGGACAGGATCCACGGCTGCGGCAGCGGCACGGGGCCGTGCTTGGCCTGATAGCGCGTGAGCATGTCGGCCACGGATGCCGGCGATGTAAACAGCAGCGTGGTCTGCGGGTTGGCGGCGGCAATCTTGTCGACCACCATGTCGATGTCGTCGCCCTTGGCGTTGTGCGGGATGAGCGCGACGATCTGCGCACCGAACTTGGCCGCAGCGGCCTTGGCAGCGTCGGCATTGCCGGAGCCGAAGGGGTTGTCCTGATAGACCACGGCCACGCGCTTCAGGCCGATGGTGGTGGCGTGCTGCACCATCTTCGCGACTTCGTCTGCGTAGCTGGCGCGCGTGTGGAAGAGGGGCGCGCTGGCTTTGCGCGCGGCGCCTGCGCCCGTCATGGCGCCCACCATCGGCAGGCGGTATTGCTCCAGCAGCGGCAAGGCGGCGATGGTGTTGCCGGTGCCGCCCATGCACACGAGGCCGAACACGCCTTCCTGCACCAGCGCCTTGACGTTGGCTACCGCCTTGTCAGGCAGGTAGTTGTCTTCCAGCCGCTTGACGACCAGCTTGCGGCCGGCCACCCCGCCCTGGGCGTTGACCTGCTCGAACCCGGCCAGCAGGCCGTTGGTGTAGTTCTTGTACAGCCCGCCCCATACGCTGTCGAACCCGACCGTCTGCCCAAAGACGATCTTGTCTGCAAACACGCCGGCTTCCGCCGCGCGCGCCAGGGGCGTGAGCATCATTGCGCCGCCCAGTGCTACTGAACTCCGTACGAATTGCCTCCGGTCCATACCTGTCTCCGCCCCTTGTTTTTTTGGTGGTGTGGCAGGAGTGTCGAAAAGGTGGGCGCCGGCCGAAATGGCGGATTACCCTGAGGCGAGGATTGTTGAGTGATTGGGGAGGGGCGGCTGCGTGGCCCGCTGTCCTGCCGTGGCGAGATATTGCAGCCTTGTGAGCCCTCAATTTTCCTGACTGTCGAAGGGCGGTGCCGCGCTGGCGCGACGGGATGCCCCTGGCCGTTACGCTTTCAAGTTCTGCACCCGATACGGCGTTTATTGCTTTGCGAGATGTTGCGCAAAAAATGCGGAGACGTGTTTATCCCGAAGCATCGTAGCTTTAGCAGATAAAACATGCCCTTCTTCGGGAAACAGGAGCTGCTCTGCAGTTCTTCCACCGGCCGCAAATCGGTCGGCCAGCCGCTTGCTCATGACCGATGACCATGTAGTGTCCTTCTCGCCCGCGCTGATCAGTAAGGCGCCGGGGTAGCGCTCAATTTCAATGGGTTGAGTAGGGAGGAGTGCTTCTGAACTGCCTTTCCAGGTCCAGGCCCGCCGCGCGGGGTCCCAAGCCTGCCAGCCCGGGTCGCCGGGGTCTCTCCACTCGCGGGCATCGAACGCACCGCATATGACGTCTGGAGGTGCGTGCACTGCAATGGCATCCGGTGCATGCAGGGTGATGTCGGTCGCCATCATGACCGCCAGCAGCAATGCATGCTCGGCGCCGCGCGACACGCCGTAGACGCCGACTTTGCCTGTCGATCGAGGGCGGCTTCGCAATGCTTCGAGCGCAGAGGCGGTGCGTTCCAGCGGGACGTTCTCAATTTGGCCTGCATTCCAAAGATTGCCGCCAACGCTATATCCGAACGGTAGAGCAGCGATGCCGCACGCCGCGAAGATGGCGGCTTGCAGATGGGCGAATCCAGACCATGCGCCCTCTGAGCCATGCAGTACGAGCACATGCGGCACGGTGGCGTTGCCGGCGGGTGCGTAGAGACGGCCGAGCCCCGGGATGTCCTCTATCATGGCCGGCAATGTGGTTGTGGTGTCCATCGCGCAATGACCCGTTTGCAAGTTCGTCTCCCCTCAGTTTGCTGTTTCAAAGCGTCGAGCCGGATTCTCCTGCCAGACCGCGTTGGTGTCACGCCTTGCCGGTGAACCTTATGCCCGCTCCGTACCCAGGCTCCTGCCTCTGTGGCAGCGTCAAGTTCCAGCTTCTCTCTGATCCGCTCACCTTCTACGTTTGCCACTGCACCATGTGCCAACGGCGCTCCGGCGGCGCGGCGTTGCCGGTGATGTGGGTTCACCGCACGGACTTGCAGATTCTGGAAGGCGAGGCGCCGCTTGCCGAATTCAACCTTGGCAACGGGCACACTCGCAGAGCCCGCATCTGCCCGCGCTGCGACACGCGCCTGTGGGCGGAGCCGCTGAACCGGCCAAACATCGCGTTGCTCCGGCCAGGCACGCTGGAGAACCAGCAAGCCTTCACGCCAGTGGCGCACGTGTACACGCGCAGCAAGCAGCCGTGGTTTCTCATTCCGCCTGGGGTGGCGCAGTTTGAGACGTATCCCGAGCAGGCGGAGGAGTTGGTGCGGTTGTGGCGGCAGGCGACATCCACGCTGCGCAAGTGACCAGTCGCGGCCACACTTCGGCCCACAACAAACCGTTTCCCGCGCAGCGAACACCGAGTCCCGCTACGATCCTCCTGCATCGAGTTGCGGCATCAGCCGCCAAACAGGAGGACATTCCGTGCCGCACACCGACACGCCCGCATCCCGCCACGTCACCGATCTGGCGCTGCTCCTCACGCTGTCGACCTTGTGGGGCGCGTCGTACACCTTCATCCGGATCGGCGTAGAGACCATTCCCCCACTCACGTTCATTGCTGCGAGAACGCTGATAGCAGCGACGTTGCTGTTGGCGTGGATGCGCAGCCGCAATATCCGCATGCCGCGAGACAGGCAAGTCTGGATGCGGTTCGGCGTGCAGGCGCTGCTGAATAGCGTCGTGCCGTTCACGCTCATCGCGTGGGCGGAGCGCTCCGTTGGAGCGAGTCTGGCGACCATCCTCAATTCGACGTCACCGGTCATGGTGTTTGTGGCGACGGCGCTTATCACGCGGCACGAGCCGGTGTCGATTCGCAAGCTGGTCGGCGTCATTGCAGGGTTTGTCGGCACGTGTCTGGTGATTGGGCCGAACGCGCTCGACGGGCTGGGTGGCCAGCTTGTTCCGCAACTGGCCATCGTGGCGGCCACGGCTTGCTATGCGGGTGCGGCCATCTACGGCCGGTCGTTCAAGGGGCTGCACCCTGCGGCGCCTGCGACCGGTTCGTTGCTGATGGGCGCGCTGGTGTTGACACCCGCCAGCCTGCTTGTGGATCACCCGTGGGCGCTTCAGCCATCTGCACGTTCCCTCTCGGCGTTGGTGGCGCTGGCGGCATTTTCCACGGCCCTGGCGTTTGCCATCTACTTCCGGCTCATTCAAACGCTCGGTGCAATTGGGACGACCGCGCAGGCCTATCTGCGCGTGCCGATTGGGGTGGCGATCGGCGTGGTTTTCCTGAACGAATCGTTGCCGGCGTTGGCGTGGATCGGGCTGGCGTGCGTAGTGGTGGGGGTGGCAGCGATGTCGATGCCGGTGCGGCCGGCTCCGTTCGAGCGGGCATAGCAGCATGTCAAGCAGAGACCCAGCTGTCAGCCTTGCCGATCCCCAACGTCGCCCGCGGCAAGCTGCTTGAGTTCCGCCCGCGCTGCTGCCAGCCGGGAATGCAGCACGGTGTTCTCGATCAACAACGACAGCAGCACAAAGCTCGCGCCCAGCAGCCCGAACACGCGGCCGGCATAGAAGCCGAGGTCATACCGCCCACCGTTGAACACGGTGCTGAGCGCGACATCGCAGATCCACACGCACAGCACCACCATGAGCCAGACATCGAGCGTCAGGTGCGGGCGGGTGCGCCACAGCACGATCAGCGCGGCCACGGAAATGCCCCACGTGCTGCCTGCCACGATCGCCATGTTGGGCGTGTAGCGGTTGGCGGCCATGATGGGTGGCAGCAGGTGCGCGCCGGCGGTGGCCAGTGCCACGCACGCAGCCGATGCGCCGAGCACGGCGGCCACGGTGCACAGCGCTGTTTTCCGTGTCAGCGTGTAGGCGGGGAAGCGATCGGGCTCCCGCTCCTCGCGCCCCTTGAGCACGGCGTAAGCGATGACAAACAGCGGAAAGCCCGCGTGCCAGAACATGTAGATCCAGGCCGTGCTCTGCGGCCCCGCCCCAAGCAGCCCGCCAGGGGCGAACAGCCCCGGAAACGACAGCAGATGCCCCAACGCGGTGGCGGCCGTGAACAGGTAGCCGCTGGCGAGTGCCAACATCGCCCGCGACCGTGTGATGGCGAACTGCCCGAAGAGCAGCGCGGCAGTCACCAGGTCGTTGAGGATGAGGGCCGATTCGTAAATCGGCACGAACAATGGAAGTTGCGCCAACTGCACCTTGGCAAACGGCACGGCCGACAGTAGCACCACGAGCGACAGTACGGCCACGGCTTGCGCCATCCAGTACGTCCGGCGTCCTGGGGAGAGGCTCAGCAACAAGCCGCGCTGCATGTCCAGCGTTTCCGACATCACGTTGGCCCCCTTGCGGTCACTGTGTCACGCATTCGCTTGTGGTGTGACTTGCCCTGCGACTGCGCTGCGATTGCGTTGCCTGGGCAACCCTCACTATAGACGCGTGATAGTCAGTGGCCTGCCCGATGTCAACGCGGCCAAAGGGGTAGAACGTTTGGGCCGGCTGCCGCTGCCGGCCAGCAGGGTTACGGGGAACGCCCGAGTGCAGCCCGCGCTGTGCGGGAATAGACTGGTGCCCACGCCAGGGCACCACCCCGCAAAGGAGTGCGCATGCAACCTCAACCCACCACCCAGACTGCCGTCGAAGCGCCTGTCTTACGCGATGACCGCGACGGCGTCGTCACGCTGCGGCTGAATCGGCCCCTGCAGTTCAACGCGTTGTCTGAAGCCATGCTCGATGCGCTGCAGCGCGTGTTGGACGACATTGCCCAAGATGCGACGGTGCGCTGCGTGGTGCTGGGCGCCGAGGGCAAGGCCTTCTGTGCCGGGCACGACCTGCGTGAAATGCGCGGCACGCCGGAGCTTGCGTATTACCAAGCGTTGTTTGCGAGGTGCAGCGTGGTGATGCAGGCGATTCAGGCGCTGCCGGTGCCGGTCATTGCGCGCGTGCATGGCGTGGCGACTGCGGCGGGTTGCCAGTTGGTCGGCAGTTGCGATCTCGCCATCGCTTCGGATGCGGCGCGGTTTGCGGTGTCGGGCATCAACGTCGGCCTGTTCTGTTCGACGCCGGCAGTGGCGTTGTCGCGCAACGTGCTTGCCAAGCGCGCATTCGACATGCTCGTGACGGGCCGCTTTATTGATGCGGCCACGGCGGCCGACTGGGGCCTGATCAACGAGGCCGTGCCGGCCGCAGAGTTGGATGACGCGGTTGCCCGCAAGGTGGCGGACATCGTCTCGAAAAGCCCCACCGCCATCCGCTACGGCAAGGCGATGTTCTACCGGCAACGGCAGATGCCGCTTGCCGATGCCTATGCGTACGCAGGCGACGTCATGGCCCGCAACATGATGGAAGAAGACGCCGGCGAGGGCATCGACGCCTTCCTGGAAAAACGCCCCGCCCGCTGGCGCTCGTAAGCACGGTTGGGGCGGGTTGTCTCGCGCGGCACCGTCACGCGGGCTTCTGGGGTTTTTGATTGGCCAGCAGCTTCTGGATGGCCGCTTCCGTCTCGGCGTAGCGGCCTTCGCCAAAGTGCTGGTAGACGATGCGTCCATCGGCATCGATCAGGTACAGCGCCGGCCAGAACTGGTTGTGGAAGGCCGACCACGTGGCGTAGCTGTTGTCCTGCGCGACCGGGTAGCGGACGTCCAGGCGCTTGAGCGCTTCCTGCACGTTGGCGGTCGATTTTTCGAACGCGTATTCCGGTGTGTGCACGCCCACCACCACTAGGCCTTGATCCTTGTACTTGTCGTACCACTGCTTCACGTGCGGCAGCGTGTTGAGGCAGTTGATGCACGAGTACGTCCAGAAATCCACCAGCACGACCTTGCCGCGCAGGTCTTTCATGGACAGCGGCGGCGAGTTCAGCCATTGGTTGATACCCGTGAATTCGGGCGCCGCGGCGCCGGTGGCTGCGGTCTGGCTGAAGGCGGGCGCGCCCGTCCCGACAAAGTAGACGGCGCCGATGGCCAGTGCCGCGAGGGCGGCGCGGAACGTTGTGCGCATGATGTGGACTCCGTAAAAGGTTGAGGGCGAAGGCCCGCCGGCCGCAGGCAGCGTGCGGCGGGCGGCGGGTCGTGTGGTGCGTCAGGTGTGGTGCGTCAGACCAGGTTCAGCTCGACGTGGATGTTGCCGCGCGTAGCCTTCGAATACGGGCAGAGCTGGTGGGCCGCTTCCACCACGGCTTGGGCCACGTCGCGGTCCAGGCCGGGCAGGCTCACGTTCAGCCGTGCCTGCAGGAAGAACGCATCGTCGGTGGTGCCCAGGTCGACTTCGGTGTTCAAGGCCAGATCGGCCGGCAGCTTGATCTTCATCTGGCTGGCCGCCCGGCCCATCGCGCCGATAAAGCAGGCCGACCAGCCTGCGGCAAACAGTTGCTCGGGGTTCGTGCCGCGGCCGCTACTGCCCGGCGGCGAGAGCTTCAGGTTCAGGCGGTCGTCATCGCTGTGCGCCTGGCCGTCGCGGCCGCCGGTGACGTTGACCTTGGCGGTGTACAGAACGTTTTCGATGCGGGTCATGGTGATCTCCTTTTTGATGAAAGGGAAAGGCTTGAGGGTTGGATTTGCGTCCCGGCGTCAGCGGCTGGGGGTTCGCTGGTTGCCGGGGCCACGAGACGTATTAAAGAAGGCCGACGTATCCCTGAAGTAGCGCGGCAGGGCCGTTTTGTCTGGGTACGTATCTGTGTTGGCGCCGGATACAAACGCGTACAAAGCGGTGGCGCGCCGTCAGCCGAAGGTGAAGGCGTAGGCATGCGCCCCGGCATCGAGAAAGCGGATCTCGAACGTGTGCTCGCCCACCGTGCCGGCTTGCCGGCCGAGCTGGTAGAGGCGCGTTTGCGTGACGGCGCCGTTGCCGTGCGCATCGGTATCGGCGCCGTGGCTGTCGCCGGGGGCCTTGCCGTCGATCGTGACGGTGAAGCGCACGGCGCGCCCATCGGCGGCGGGCCCGAGCACGAGGTGCAGGTCACGCGCGTGGAATCGGTAGACGATGCTGCCGCCTGCGCGGTCGAGCGTGGCCTGCTCGGCGTCGATGGTCCATTGGCCCGACAAGCCCCAATCGTTGAGGCCGAGCTTGCCGACGCTGTATGCCTGCGACGTGCCGATCTGCGCACCGCCGGGCGATGCGAAGCCGGTGGCTTGCGCGTAACCGACGTACGTTTCCGGCGAGCGGATGTTGTTCAGGTCCGGTGCCGCTTGCGCCCCAGGGGCATCGGGCACGACCACGCCGCCCGCCACCTGCTGGTTGCCTGCCTCGGCCAGCAAGGCCTGGATGACGCGTTCAGAGGCGGCGTAATCGCCTTCGCCAAACTGGTGGTGCCGGATGTTGCCTTGCGCATCGACAAAGTACGCAGCGGGCCAGTAGCTGTTGTGGAAGGCGTTCCAGATGCGGTAGTTGCTGTCGATGGCGACCGGAAAATTGACGCGGAAGCCGCTGACGGCGCGGGCGACGTTCTCTGGCGACTTCTCGAAGGCGAATTCAGGCGTGTGCACGCCCACCACGGTCAGGCCCTGGTCCTTGTACTTGTCGGCCCACGCGCGCAGGTACGGCAGCGTGCGGATGCAGTTGATGCAGGAGTACGTCCAGAAATAGACCAGCGTGACCTTGCCGCGCAACTGGTCGCCCGTGAGCGGCGGGGAGTTGAGCCACTGCACCGCGCCGTCGAACGAAGCCAGGCGGCCCTCCACGGGCAAGCCGCTGGGTTTGGCCGCGGGCGCGGCGTTGGCTTCGGACACCACGTTGAGGCTGCCTTGCGGCGCCGGCCGGTTGACGCCCAGCCCGTTGACCAGTGCCTGCTCAAGCTGCGTGGTGCCGCCGGTAGACAGGCGCGCCAGCAGGCCCGTATCTGCCCCGAGGCCGATGAGCGCCACGCCGCCCAGCACGCTTGCGCCCATGATGCGACGCGCCCACTCGCCCAGCCCCATGGAGCGCTTCATGGCGGTGAACACGCGGCCGCCCAGCCCCAGCGCTGCCCCCAACGACGTGGCCGCGCCCGCTGCATAGGCCGCCAGCGCCAGTGCGCTGGATACGCTTGCGCCATTGAGCGCCACGCCGGTCAGTACCAAACCAAGGATCGGGCCTGCGCACGGCGCCCACAGCATCCCCGTGGCGACGCCCAGCAGCAGCGAGCCCGCCACCGAAGGTTCTGCCGAGGCACCACTCATTGACGCCTGCCCCGCCAGCCGGTTGCCCAGGGCTACTGCCGGCCGGGCCATCAGATCGGCCAGCCTGGGCCACAGCAGCGACAGCCCGAACACGGCCAGCAGCGCGAGCGCGGCAAACCGGCCGACTTCATTGGCCCGCACCGCCCACGCACCGCCAGCCGAGAGCAGTGTCGCAAAGCCGGCAAAGGTGAGGGCCATGCCGGCGAGCATCGGCAGCTTGCCGCGCACAAACGGCTGATTGGTACGGCTCAGCACGAACGGCAGAACGGGCAGGATGCACGGGCTTAGGATGGTCAGCGCGCCGCCCAGGTAGGCGAGTATCAGCAGGCTCATGGTGGACATTCCTCCGCAAGGGATCGGGATGGCCTCCATCAGACGCCGCGCGCGTAGCTGGCATGTATCGCTGCAGGGGCGACTTTGTATCGAACTGTACAAACGCATCCGCCCGATGCATTGCGATACAACACGGGCTCGCTGCGTCACTCGGAGAAGCGCAAAATGGCGCCTTCCTTCCACCTTCCATCGTGCCGAGGTCACTCCCATGGACGCCCACGTCGACCACATCCTGATCGTCGATGATGACCGCGAGATCCGCGAACTCGTTTCGACCTATCTCACCAAGAACGGCCTGCGTGTGACCGCCTCGCCCGATGGGCGCCACATGCGTGCGTTCCTGGAGGCCAACACCGTCGACCTGATCGTGCTTGACCTGATGCTGCCCGGCGACGACGGCCTGGTGCTGTGCCGCGAACTGCGCGCCGGCAAGCACAAGGCGACGCCCGTACTGATGCTGACCGCGCGCGACGACGAGACCGATCGCATCATCGGCCTGGAAATGGGCGCCGACGATTACCTGGCCAAGCCGTTTGCCGCGCGTGAGTTGCTTGCCCGCATCAAGGCCGTGCTGCGCCGCACGCGCATGCTGCCGCCCAACCTGCAGATTTCCGAAGCGGGCCAGATGCTGGCCTTTGGTGATTGGCAGCTCGACACCACCGCACGTCACCTGATCGATGCCGAGGGCACCATCGTTGCGCTGAGCGGCGCGGAATACCGGCTGCTGCGCGTGTTTGTCGACCACCCGATGCGCGTGTTCAACCGCGATCAACTGCTCAACCTCACGCAGGGCCGCGAGGCCGAGATGTTCGAGCGATCGGTCGATCTGCTCGTCAGCCGCCTGCGCCAGCGCCTGAATGACGATGCGCGCGATCCGGCGTACATCAAGACCGTGCGCAGCGAGGGCTATGTCTTTGCCAAGCCGGTGGAGATCAAGGAGGCCCGGCAATGACCGCAACCACGAGCATGCGCGCCTGGGCATGGCCGCGGACGCTCGGCTCGCGCCTCTTTGTGATCCTGCTGGCGGGTCTGGTGGTGGCGTATGCGCTGTCGTTTGCCGTGCTGTTTTCCGAGCGCTACATGAGCGCGCGCGAGGTGATGCTCGGCACGCTGGAAACCGATGTGTCCACCGCTATCGCCATCCTCGACCGCCTGCCTGCTGACGAGCGCCCGCAGTGGCTGCCGCGGCTGAACCGCGGCAACTATCAGTACATCCTCGGCCCGGGGTTGCCCGGCGTGCCGGAGATGACGCAGCGTGGCAAGGACATCGCCGCGCGCATCAGCGAGGCCAGCGGCGGCCGCTTTCCGGTGACGGTGGAGTCGATTCCCGGCGACGGCAAGCAGCTGCAGGCACACCTCACGCTCAGCGACGGCAGCACGCTCACCATTGACGTGCATCCGCGCATGACGCCCATCGCGCAGTGGCTGCCGTATGTGCTGGTGGTGCAATTGCTGTTGCTGATCGTCTGCTGCTGGTTTGCGGTACGGCTGTCGATCCGGCCGCTGGTGGCATTGGCCGATGCCGCCGATGCACTCAACCCCAACGCGCAGACGCCGCCGCTGGACGAGAACGGCCCGACCGAACTGGCGCGCGCGGCGCACGCGTTCAACGCCATGCGCCAGCGCATTGCCCGCTTTGTCGAAGAGCGCGTGCAGATTCTGGCTGCCATTTCGCATGACTTGCAGACGCCCATCACGCGCATGAAGCTGCGCGCCGAACTGGCCGAAGACTCCGAAGAGAAGCGCAAGCTGTTGAACGATCTGGCCGAGATCGAAACGCTCGTGCGCGAGGGCCTGGCCTATGCGCGCAGCGCGCATGGCGACGGTGAAAAGCCGTCGCGCATCGATGTCGGATCGTTTGTCGAAAGCCTGGTGTACGACTACCAGGACACCGGCAAGCCCGTCACGCTGGAGCAGCACGCTGCCGGCGCGATCGTCACGCGCCCGCATGCATTGCGCCGCGTGTTGACCAACCTGACCGACAACGCCATCAAGTTTGGCGGCGCGGCGGAAATGGATGTGCGTCGCGACGGCGACGCCGTGGTGATCGAGGTGCGCGACCGCGGGCCCGGCATTCCCGAAGACAAGCTTGAGGCGGTGTTGCAGCCGTTTGTACGGCTGGAGAATTCGCGCAGCCGCGAAACGGGCGGCACGGGGTTGGGCCTGGCGATCGCACAGCAGTTGGCGGAGGCTGCAGGCGGTGGGCTCACGTTGCGCAATCGCGAAGGCGGCGGTCTGGTGGCGCAGGTGCGGCTTGGTCAGGTCGGCTGATGCTACGCCTCACGTTTGCATGAGAAACGTCGCAATACGGTGCGCAATCGCATCGGGCGCATCTTCCAAACTGTAATGTCCAACGCCGGGCAACCGATGCACCGGCGCGTCCGGAAACAGCTCGCTGAAGAGCGGCAGAAAATGCTCAGCATGCAGGGTGCGATCTGCCATGCCCCAGACCGCCATGGCGGGCTTGCTAGCGATGGCACGGCGCGTGGCAGCGTCCGGTATTTCGAATCGATGGGCGCCGGTGGCAAAGCCTTTGGCCCAGCCGATGGCGCCGGCGCAGTCAGCCGGCGTTGCGAAGCGCGCGCCGTACGCCTGCAGCCACGCATCGTTGATGACCCCGTGGTCTTCAAAGCCGTTGAGCTTCAAGGTGCTGAGAATATTGAAGCCGAGCTCACTGAGTACGGCTTCTAGGCGCCCCTCCGATTCGGCCCGCACGATCCACTGAAACCACGGCGACACCGCGGCATTGGCCGCCAGGCGTTCACCCAGCGCAGCCTGCCCGAACGGCGTCGGCCCATTGATGCTGACGATGCGCCGTACGCGATCGGGATGGCGTGCCGCGAACCCCATGCCAACCGGGCCGCCAAAGTCGTGCATGACGAGCGTGATATCGCGCAGATCTAGCGTGAGCACGAAGCGCTCGAGGTTGTCGATATGGTCTTGCAGCCAGTAGCTGCGTGATGGCGGTGTTTCGCTTCTGCCGAAGCCCATATGGTCGGGCACCACCACGCGGTGCGTGCCGCGCAGCGCCGCGATCAGATGCCGGAAGAGGAAACCCCAAGTGGGCTCGCCATGCAGGCACAGCACGACTTCGCCATCGGCTGGGCCCTCGTCCACAAAATGCATCGAGAAGCCCGGTGCATCGGTAAAGCGGGCGGTATAGGGGTACATCCCATTGAACGTATCAACGCGCATGCCGTGTTTCCTCCGTATCCCATGTGGTTTCAATATGAAACCGTTGCGTTATAGCAGTCGAGGTTTTATATTGCAACCACATTGGATGTGAGGACGCGCACGGTATGCGCGATACAGATGGTCAAACGTACGAGCCACGCAGACTCTCTTTGCGGCGTCGCCAGGCCGCTGGATGCCATTGGCGACTGGTGGTCGCTGCTGATCGTCCGGGACGCGCTTGATGGCCTGCGCCGCTTTGGTGAGTTTCAGCGCAGTCTCGGGCTGTCGAAGAACATCCTGGCGGTACGCCTGCGCAACTTGGTGGCCCACGACATTCTAGAAACGGTGCCTGCCTCGGACGGCAGCGCGTATCAGGACTACGTGCTGACCGAGAAAGGGCGCGCGCTGTTTCCCCTGCTGGTTGCGCTGCGGCAGTGGGGCGAAGCGTTCTGCTTTGCGCCGGACGAGGCGCACGTTGTACTCGTCGACAAGGCAACGGGTAAGCCGGTGCCTCGCCTTGAACTCCGTGCGCAGGACGGGCGCACGCTGGCACCCGAGGATACGGCGGTCGTCCACCCCACGGCCGTCAAGCAGACGAAGCGGCAACGCGCGAAGGCGGCAGAACGTTAGCGCTCCGCCGCGAGCCGTTGTCGTCATTCGGTACGCAACCGTTCGAGCAAGCGCCGCGCATCGGACGGCGCTTCGACCTTTTTATCGTTATCGAAGTAGCAATAGATGTCGCGTCCGCCGCGCCGCTGTTTGGCGGGTGCGCCAACGCGTTGCGCATCGGGCGGCTCACGGCCTGCGGCCCATTGGCGGATGCGATCGGCCCAGCGGTCCAGCGCGGCATCGGCATAGGCGCCGGTGTAGAGCGCATCGGCGCCGTGCAGGCGCAGGTAGACGAAATCGCTTGTCACGTCTTCAAAGTACGGCCAATCCGCAACCGCGTGCGAGACCACCAGCGCAGCATGATGCCGGCGCAGGAGCGCCGCAAATTCCGGCGTGCAGAAGCTGTCGTGGCGCACTTCCACCGCATGGCGCAGGGGCTGCCGATCGCGCGTGGCAAACCACGGAGCCTTGACGCGTCCGTCGTGCTGCCGCGCCAACGCACGCGCAGCTGACGTATCCTGGGGCAACAGCGAAAGAAAGCGCTCGAACCGTTCTGCATCGAACCGGTAGCTGGGCGGAAATTGCCACAGGAACGGGCCGAGCTTGCGCCGCAGCGCCAACACGCCTGAAGCGAAGAAGTTGGCCAGCGCCGGCACTGCGGTCTCGTCCCGAAAGCGCAGCATGTGGGTCAGGTAGCGTGGTCCCTTGACGGCAAAAACAAAACCGTCGGGCGCGGTGTCATGCCAGGCCTGCCAGCTGGTGATCGATTGCAGCGAGTAGTGCGACCCGTTGATCTCGATGGTGTCGAACTGGCGCGACGCATATTCCAGTTCCCGGCGCTGCGCCAGATCTTCCGGATAGAACACGCCGCGCCACCCTTCGTAGCGCCAACCCGAGATGCCGATACGGATGGTCATCGCTTGGCGCCGCGCGGGCGATGGCCGCGCATGGCCGTGCGCTCGCGCTGGACCGCCGTGCCGAGTGCACGGACAGCCGCAAGCAGCGCTGAATGGTCCGATGCCTGCGCCTGATAGCGGAGCACGTGCAGGTTGAGCGCGTCTTCCAGCACGGCGGCGGTGACGTCGGAGAACGTGTCGGCGGCGGTCACGAAGTAATGGCGTTCGGCCCCGGGGTGTTCGGCGCCGTAGGCTTCGAGAAGCGCGCGCATGTCGGAGTCGTCGATGCCGCAGCCGAGAAACAGGAAGGTGTGCGTGCGCAGCAATGCCTCCACCAGGTCGTAGAAGGCCCGGTAGTGCGCCCGCGCCCGGACATAGTCGCAGCGAGAAAAGATCAGCGAGGCCGGGTGGCTCATCGAGCCGTGGGTCTTGATGATCAGGTTGCAGTCTTCACGCACGCGTGCCGCCACCGCGGGGTTGCTGTAGTCGCACACCACGACCGGCGCTGTGCCGTGCGAGTGGGCACGCGCTTCGTACAGCGTGTCGAAATTGGGGGTGAGCGTGATGCGGAAATCGAGCGCGAGCAACGCGTCGTGGATGGGTGCCGCTTCAAAGCGCGGCGTGACCAGCGCCCGGCGCAACAGCGCGGTCAGCCGACGCTGGCCCAGGACGCGGCGCACGATTTCTGCAGCGGTCAGGACATCGCCGCGCGCGACAAAGGCGCGCACCTCTTCCGCCAGTCTTGATGCGGCGGGGGCAATGGCGTCTGCGGCCAGGCACAGCAGCTCCGCCCAAGTGGGCGGACGCCGCGTGCCATCGGCAGAACGGGCGTTGGCCGAAATGCCCGACCCGAAGAAGAGCACCGCGCGGCGCCGGGCGATGTCTTCTACCAGGCGCGGCGGCCATTCGATCAGGGATGCCGGTTGCCCTTTGCGCCCCATGCGCGTCACTGATGCGGCGCACTCACCTGCGCTTGCACGTGCACGAGGCCGGTTTGCGGCGCCCGCAGCCCCAGCGGTTCGTCGGTCAGGTCACGGGCCAGCGAATACGCCGTAATCACGGCCAGCGTGACCCCCACGATGGCCAGCATTTCCCGAGTGTCCATGTGCATCTCCTCCTTGGCTCCTTACGTTGCGTGTGTCCGTGGCTCCCGCCCTTTCTTGTCGATATCGGGCGGCGCGGGGCTTGGACGCAAAGTTCGGACCTGAGGAGGCCAGATGGCGGAGTGGTGCGGGTTTTAGCGGTGTCAGCGTGCGCGCAACGATGATGGAGGCACGCCCAGCAAGCGCTGAAAGCTGCGCCGCATGCGCTCGGTATCGCCAAAACCGCATTCGGCGGCCACCCGCTGCATGGAGACAGCCCCGCTTTCCAGCGCGGCGCGGGCCGCCTCCACGCGCAATTTTTCCACGGCTTTTGCAGGAGTGAGACCGGTTTCGACCTGGAACGCGCGCGCGAAATGGCGCGGGCTCATGCAGGCGTGCTCGGCCAGATCGCCCACGCGATGCGGCGCGCCCAGGTTGCGGCGCACGTGGTCCAGCAGCGGTTTGAAGCGGCCACGTGCCGAATCCATCTCATTCAGCGCTGAAAACTGCGACTGTCCGCCGGGCCGGCGGTAGTACACGACCAGCTGCCTTGCGACCGCGCGTGCCAGGCGCTCGCCCAGGTCGTCGGCGATGAGCGCGAGCGCCAGGTCGATGCCGGCGCTGATGCCGGCGCTGGTCCAGATCGGGCCGTCGTTCACGTAGATGTGATCGGGTTCGAGCTGCACCTGCGGAAACGTGCGCGCGAACTGCTCGCTGCGGCTCCAGTGGGTGGTGGCACGCCGGCCGTTCAGCAAACCTGTGGCGGCCAGCAGCAGGCTGCCCGAGCACACGCTGGCGACGCGCGCGCCGCGGGCCGCGCAGCGCTGCACAAAGCGGCGCGTGCGCGCATCGGCCATGGCCGCATCCACGCCGTCGCCGCCGGCAATGAGCAGCGTGTCGACCTGGCTGGCCGGGGGCAGGGCGTCGGCGTCCCAGCGCGCCCCGGAAGAACTGCGGACAAGGCCGGCCTGCGCGGCAATCGTGCGCAGCGCGTAGTGGTCGTCCCGATAACGGCTGGCGACTTCAAACGCTGCCACCGGGCCTGCGGCGTCGAGCAGTTGGAAGTCCGGAAAGATCAGCACAGCGATGCGATGGGCCATGGCAGAAAAAGTGGGAGACTGGTCATTGCTGCCAACACGATAGAGCGCGATCCTGTGAAGCGTCAACCCGCCATCACATCACTTTCAGGAGAGCCAAACCATGACGACTTCCCCATTCATCGTTGTCTTTGCGGTGTACAACCGCGTCACCCAGCTCGATTTCACCGGTCCGCACGAAGTGTTCTGGCGGCTGCCCGGCGCGCAATGCGTGGTGGCTTCCGCAACCGGAGGCGACATCCATGCCGATGGTGGTCTCACCATCTCGAACGTGCAGCGGCTGGCCGATATTCCGCACGCAGACCTGATCTGTGTGCCCGGCGGGTTTGGCGTGATCGAAGCCATGGAAGACGCAGAGTTTGTGCGCCAGGTGCGGCGTCTGGCCGACGGCGCACGCTATGTCACGTCCGTCTGCAGTGGCTCGCTGGTGCTGGGCGCGGCGGGGTTGCTGCAGGGCAAGCGCGCGGCCTGCCACTGGGCATGGCGCAACTTGCTGCCCGCGTTTGGCGCCACCGTGGACGAAGCCCGCGTGGTGCGTGACGGCAACCTCATCACCGGCGGCGGCGTGACGGCCGGCATCGACATGGCGCTGACGGTCATGGCGGACATTGCCGGTGCCGAACATGCGCAGGCTGTGCAGCTCGGTATCGAATACGCCCCTGCGCCGCCGTTCGATTGCGGCCGGCCTGAGCGCGCAGCACCGGAGATTCTCGAAGCGGTGACGTCGCGGCTGGACCGCTTGCGCGCGGATCGCCACGACGCCGTGCAACGCGCGGCGCAGCGCCTCTGAGTTCAGGTGCCGGGCCAAGGCCGATTGCGGCGACAATGGCGTCTTTCGACGTATCCACGCCCCAAGCCGGCGCCGCATCCCGCATGAACCCACCGTCTTCCCAGCCCAACGCCTGTGGCCCGATCGGCATCGTTGCCGCCCTGCATGAAGAGATCAACGAACTGCTGACGTGCCTGTCCGATGCGCAGTGCATCCACATCGGCAGCCGTGATTTCTGGACGGGCCGGCTGGATGGCCACGCAGTGGTCGTGGTGCTGTCGCGTGTCGGCAAGGTGGCAGCCGCCTCCACCACGGCGGTGCTGATCACGCAGTTCAACGTGCGCGCGGTGGTGTTTGCCGGCGTGGCCGGCGCGCTGGCGCCCGGCGTGGCAGTGGGCGACGTCGTGGTGTCGGAAGAACTGCTGCAACACGATGTGGACGCGTCGCCGCTGTTCCAACGCTGGGAGATTCCGCTGACCGGCATGGCGCGCTTCCCCGCTGACACGTCGCTCGCCAACGGCTTACTGGAAAGCGCCGGCGCCGTGCTGGCCGACCCGCATGCGCTGCTCGGCCCGGATGTCATGCGCGCGTTCGGGATTGCGGCGCCGCAGGTGCATCGCGGCCTGATCGTCAGCGGAGACCGCTTTGTCTGCACCTCGGCAGAAAGCGCGGTGCTGCGTACGGCGTTGCCCGACGCCCTGGCCGTCGAGATGGAAGGCGCCGCCGTCGCGCAGGTGTGCCACGAGTGGGGCGTGCCGTTTGCCGCCATCCGGACGATTTCCGACCGCGCGGATGACGCGGCCAGCGTGGATTTCGCGCAGTTCATCGCGCAGGTGGATTCACGCTACAGCGTGGCGATCTTGCGCAACTGGTTGTCGGCGACGGCCGACGCCTGAACGGTTTACTGTCCCTTCGCGGCCAGGTACTTGTCGAGTGCGTTCGCGCGCTCGCTCAGGCGGAAGATTTCATTCTCCAGGCGCTGCAGATCGTCGAGCTTGCCCTTGCCATAGATGGCAGTCTCGAAGGCCGCCGTTCTGGCGTGGAAGTCCTGCCACGCCTGCTGAGAACTCACCAGTGCGTCTTTCGCCTTGCCGTTCAATGCGCCGAGCAGTGTCTTGTACGTACGGTCCAGGCGCTCGCCCTGCGCGGCCTTTTCTGCAGCGAGGCATGCGCCGATCGCGTCGGCGTTGTCCGGCGCCTTGTCGACGCAGGCATACAGCCTGGTGGAAATGCCCTGCGGCGCACGGCGCTTGACGCCGTTGGCGAGGCTCTCGGCGGCAACCGCGCCGGCGCTGTGGGCCAGCAGCACCACGGCAACGGGCAGGGCAACGGGAAGGGCCAGCGTCTTCAGTGTCGTCAGCGTGTTCAAGAAGTGACTCCTGATCGCGTATCTGCGATGCGTGAAGGGCCAACCAGTCTATCGGCCTGCTCGCGCCACCGCGATCAGCCAGGCAGGTGAGGCCGCACGTTGCGCAGGGCGTTTTCTACGTAGGCCTCTTTCTCGCCGACGGGCGCGACGTAGTGCAGGGCTTCTGCGGCGGCGTCAATGCCTTCCGTGCGCGCGATCACCCATGCCGCCAGGTACGGCGAAGCAAAGCAGCCGCCTGCCGTCGCCACATTGCCGTTGGCGTAGAACGGCTGGTTCAGCACTTCCACGCCGGCTTCCTGCACCCAGGGTTTGGTGGTCAGGTCCGTACAGGCCGGCACGCTGCCGAGCAGCCCCAGCTTGGCCAATATCAACGTGCCGGAGCACTGCGCGCCGATCAACTGGCGTGACGGATCGAGCGCCAGCCGCGCCATCAACGCCGGATCGGCCACCACATCGCGCGTGCGGATGCCGCTGCCGACAAGCACGGCATCTGCGGTGCGGGCGTCTTCCAGCATCGATTGCGCATGCATCGTCACGCCGTTCATCGACGTGACTTCGGTGTGCGGGCAACACAGGCTCACGCGCCAGTCCGGCTTCTTGATGCGGTGAAGCACGCCAAAGGCGATGAGCGAATCCAGCTCGTTGAAGCCGTCGAAGGTCAGGATGGCGATGTGCATGAGTGGTGTGCTGCAGCGTCGGAATAGATCGGATGCTAGGCGCACGGGGCAATACAATCAAAAAATTGTCCTTAGTACACCCCGGAAATGACCCAGGCCCGCTACCAGCCGCTCGTCGACGAACTGGCCACGCAGATCCGCAGCGGCCATCTGCCGCCCGGCACACGCCTGCCCACGCACCGGCAACTGGCGCAGCGCCACGGCGTTGCGCTGGTCACGGCCACGCGCGTATATGCCGAACTCGAAGCGATGGGCCTGGTGAGCGGCGAAGTGGGGCGCGGCACGTTCGTGCGCGAAAACACGCTGCCGCGCGGCCTCGGTATCGACCAGCAGGCCGTGGCTGCCGGCGTGGTGGATCTGAACTTCAACTACCCGTCGCTGCCCGGCCAAGCCCGGCTGCTGAGCCGCGCATTGCGCAAGCTCGCTGCCGGAGGCGATCTGGAGGCGCTGTTGCGCTATGCACCGCATGGCGGCCGCGCGCATGAACGCGCCTGCGTGGCGCGCCATCTGGCACAGCGCGGTTTGCCTGTCCCGCCGGACAACGTGCTTGTGGTCGACGGCGCGCAGCACGGCCTGGCCGTGACCGCGATGGCGCTGCTCAAGCCCGGCGATGTGGTGGCGGTGGACGCGCTGACGTATCCCGGTTTCAAGGTCGTCGCCGAGATGCTGCATCTGGAACTGGCGCCGCTGCCGGCCGCCGGGCAAGGGTTGGACCTGGATGCACTGCAGCGGCTGTGCGCACGCCGCCGTGTGCGCGCCGTCTACGTCATGCCGACACTGCACAACCCGCTCGGCTGGGTGAGCGGCATCGGCTGGCGGCGCCAACTGGCGGCCATCGTGCGTCGCCACGGCCTGCTCGCCGTGGAAGACGCGGCCTACGCCTTTCTGGAAGACAACCCGCCCGCGCCGCTGGCCGCGCTGGCGCCGGAATCGACGGTCTACATCTCCGGCCTGTCGAAAAGTGTGGCCACCGGCCTGCGTTTCGGCTTCGTTGCCGCGCCCGCAGCGTGGGTGCCGCAGCTGGAACGCGCCATCCGCGCCACGACGTGGAACACCCCGGCCATTGTCACGAGCCTCGCCTGCACATGGCTGGACGACGGCACGGTCGAGCGCCTGGAGGCCGAGAAACGGCGCGATGCGGCAGCCCGTCAGGCGATTGCCCGCAAGGCGCTGGCCGGCCTGACGTTGGTCACGCATCCTGCGTCGTACTTTGTCTGGCTTGCGCTGCCGCCCGAGGTGCGCGCCGACCGCGTTGCCGTGGCGCTGCAGCAGGACGGCATCTCGGTGTCCACCGCAGAGCCGTTTGCGACATCGAAGCAGGTACCGCATGCGTTGCGGCTGGCGCTGGGCTCCGTCGCGCTCGACCGGCTCGACGCCGCGTTGCAGACCGTCAGGCAGCACGTGCAGGCACAGGTGGATCGATAACGAAAACCGTGCCAAACCTCGTGCGCTTGCCTACACTCTCGTCGCAACGAAATGACCCGATTTCCGGCCCGATTTGCCGACAGGAGACCCCATGAAGAACTGGCTTGCGACGATCGCTGGATGGACGCTCTGCGCATGCGTGGCGTTCGGCAGCGCCGCCCATGCAGCCGATGCCCCCGATGACGGCGCGACGCTGACCGTCAACATCGGCACCGAGCACCGCACGTTGTCGCGCGACGCATTGCTGCACGATCCCCGCCTGACCAGCGTGACCGTGGAAGACCAGAACCTGAAGCGCCGCCTGACCTTCAAGGCGATCCCGGTGACGGCGCTGTTCCAAGGGCAGACGGTCAGCGCCGAAGCCAGTGCCACCACCGCCGCCAGCGACGGCTACGTTTCGCACCTGCCGATGCGCCTGCTGCTGGGCGATCGCGCCGACGGCCCGCGCGCCTGGCTGGCCGTGGAAGACCCCGCCGCGCCGTGGCCGACGCTCAAGGGCCAGGACATTGGCCCGTTCCGGCTGATCTGGACGGCGCCGCCGGCCAAGGCGTCGGTCGTCAATGAAAGCCTGTGGACGTACAGCATCGTGCGCATCGACGTGGCCGCGCTGCCGGGCGAGCGCTTCGCGGCCATCCGGCCCGCCGCGGGGCTGCCCGCAGACGGCCCGGTCATGCGCGGTTTCGCCACGTTCCAGCGCGTCTGCTTTTCGTGCCACACCCTCAATCGCGCCGGCGATGCCAACCTGGGCCCCGATCTGAACGTGCCGTACAGCCCGGTGGAATACCTCGGCGACGAGAAATTGCGCCACCTGATCCGCGATCCGCAATCCCTGCGCTGGTGGCCCAACGCACGCATGTCGGCCATCGACGAGAAGACGCTGTCCGATGCGCAGCTCAACGATCTGCTGGCGTATTTTCATCACATGACGAAGCGCAAGTCGGCAGCGCAATGACGGGCGCTGAGGGCCGCTATTCGGCGGCCCAGTCGACCAGCGTGGCGATGGTGTTCATGTTGCGCGCCGTCCCCGTCTTGGCGGCGGGGATCTTCAGTTTGGAATCGGCCATGCCGTCGCCGTAGTGCACGTAGATTTCGCGGGTGCCCAGGGCCATCTCTTCCGTCCGAAGGCCGGTGGCGGCGGCCAATGCATCGGGGGGCGGTGGGGTATCCAGGAAGATCGCGACTGTCCGGTTGGGCGCCGCCGTCTTGAACGGATTGCCTTCCAGCACCGCCGCCAGCTCGGCGCCCGTGCGCACAAGTACGCCCACGGGTTTGCCGGCGTAGTCCTCCAGGCAGCGTTCCAGCTTCGCCTTGATGGTCGCTTCCGCCAGCCGGCTCTGAAAAACCACGTTGCCGCTGGCAATGTAGGTGCGTACGCCGGTCAAGCCGATCGATTCACACATTGCGCGTAACTCGGCCATGGGCAGTTTGCCGGTGCCGCCCACGTTCACGGCGCGGAGGAAGGCGATGTAGCTGGGCATGGGTTCTCCTGTTCTGTCTGTCTTATCAACGGCTTACGGATGGGCTCAAACCGGCAACATTCTGTTACGAGATTGACGAATGTGTTTAACCCGGCCCGTTGGGCGGCTTGTATTCTCCGCTCCGAACTCATCGAGCCCGGATCGGCCCTCATTGAGGCGAGTGCCGCATCCTGCATTTGCGCATAAGGAGAACACCATGTTGAAGAAAATTGCACCGGCCCTGATTGTGGCAACGCTCGCCGGCCTGACGGCTTTGCCCGCAGCGGCGGATGACCTGCGCAATGCCCTCGGCGGCGCGCTGGGTGGCGCAGGCGGCGCAGCCGTGGGCGGCGCACTCGGCGGGCAGACCGGCTCGGTGATCGGCGGGGCGATCGGCGGCGGCGCGGGCGGCGCATTGACGGCCAACGGCCGCGAGCGCAAGGGCGCCATCGTGGGCGGCGCATTGGGCGGCGGCGTGGGCGCGGCTGCAGGCAACGCCATGGGCGGCCACACGGGCGGCATCGTGGGCGCCGGCCTGGGTGGCGGCGCGGGTGCAGCACTGGGCGGCAACGTGCAGCGCAATTCGTACTCCGACCGTGACGACCGCGGCTACCGTCGCCACGGCAAGCACCATCACCACCACTGATCTGATGCGCCGGTGCGCTCGCTATTGAGCGCACCGGCCGCTTTCTTGCTTTCCTTCCGGCGACGGCGCGGTCGGCAAAACCTGTCGTCGCGACTCGCCGTTGCCACGTGCGCCGCCTACCATAGCGAGACGGCTGCCGTCGGCAACCACACGAAGGAGAGCGCCATGACGCAACGCTTCGACGCCATCATCATCGGCACCGGCCAGGCCGGCCCTCCGCTGGCGGCGCGCCTGTCGGGCGCCGGCATGAAGGTCGCCATCGTCGAGCGCGGCCGCTTTGGCGGTACGTGCGTCAACACGGGCTGCATCCCCACGAAAGCCATGGTGGCCAGCGCCTATGCAGCGCGCATGGCCCAGCGTGCGGCCGAATACGGCGTGATGATCGACGGCGGTGTCACCGTCGACATGCAGCGCGTGAAGTCCCGTAAGGATGAGATTTCCGGCCGCTCCAGCCACGGCGTGGAGCAATGGGTGCGCGGTCTGGAGCACTGCACGGTCTTGCAGGGCCATGCCCGCTTCGAAAGCGCGCGCACCGTGCGCGTTGGCGACGAGCTGCTTGAAGCCGAGCGCATCTTCATCAACGTCGGCGGTCGGGCGTTGGTGCCGCCCATGCCCGGGCTCGATCAGGTGCCGTTCCTCACCAACTCCACCATGATGGACGTGGATTTTCTGCCCGAGCACCTCGTCGTGATCGGCGGGAGCTACGTCGGGCTGGAGTTCGGCCAGATGTTCCGCCGCTTCGGATCGCGGGTGACGATTGTCGAGAAAGGACCGCGCCTGATCGCGCGCGAAGACGAAGACGTATCGCAGGCGGTGCGCGAGATTCTGGAAGCGGAAGGCATCGACGTGCAGGTCAACGCCGACTGCCTGAGCGTGCGACGCGACGGCGCCAACGTCGTGGTCGGCCTGGAGTGCGGCAGCGGCGCGCGCGAGTTGTCGGGCTCGCATCTGCTGATGGCCGTGGGGCGTGTGCCCAATACCGATGATCTCGGTCTCGACAAGGCCGGCGTGGAAATCGACAAGCGCGGCAATATTGTCGTTGACGATCAGTTGCGCACCAACGTGCCCGGCATCTGGGCCCTGGGCGATTGCAACGGCCGCGGCGCCTTCACGCACACGGCCTACAACGATTACGAGATCGTGGCGGCCAATCTGCTCGACGACGATCCGCGCAAGGTGTCGGACCGCATTCAGGCGTACGCCATGTACATCGACCCGCCGCTTGCGCGCGTCGGCATGTCGCTCTCGGAAGCGAAGCAATCAGGGCGCAAGCTGCTGGTCGGCAACCGCCCGATGACGCGAGTTGGCCGTGCGGTGGAGAAGGGCGAGAGCCAGGGTTTCATGCGCGTCGTGGTCGATGCGCAGACGCACGACATCCTGGGCGCGTCGATCCTCGGTGTGGGGGGCGACGAGGCCGTGCATTCGATTCTGGACGTGATGTATGCCAAGGCGCCGTACACGACCATCAGCCGCGCCATGCACATTCACCCGACGGTGTCGGAGTTGATTCCCACGTTGCTGCAAAGCATGGAGCCGGTGCAGTAGCGCCTGATGTGGCGCCAAAAAAAGGGCGCCTATCCGGCGCCCCATACATCGACCCGCGATCGTGCGCGTCGCTCAGGGCACGATCGAGAGAAACAGGTACGCCGCAAAGATCGCCAGGTGCACGACGCCTTGCAGGATGGTCGTGCGGCCCTTGCCCAGCGTGAGCGACGACACGATCAGCGTGAGGAACAGCAGGACCATTTCCTTGGGCCCCAGGCCCAGTTCGAGCGGGCGGCCGATCCAGATGAACACGGCGGCCACGGTCGGGATGGTCAGGCCGATACTCGCCAGCGCCGAGCCCAGCGCGAGGTTCAGGCTGGTCTGAATGCGGTCTGCATTGGCAGCGCGCAGGGCGGCCAGGCATTCCGGCAGCAGCACCAGCGCGGCGATGACGATGCCGACCGTGGCGGGCGGAGCGCCGGCATTCAGGATGGCGGCTTCCACCGAAGGCGACAGCACCTTCGCCAGCCCCACGACGGCCACCAGCGACGCCATCAGCAACACCGCGCTGAGCGCCGCCACGCGTGCTGGCGGCGGCGGGGCGTGCACGTCTTCGTTGGCGCTGTCGACGAGGAAGTAATCGCGGTGGCGGATGGTCTGCACGATGACGAAGCAGCCGTACAGCACCAGCGATGTGACGCCGGCAAAGGCCAACTGCGACGAGGTCATGACCGGCCCCGGCGTGGAACTCGTGTAATTGGGCAGCACCATGGTCAGCGTGACCAGTGCAGCCAGCACGGCCAGCGCGGCGGTGGCCCCCGGCGCCTGGAAGGCTTGCTCGCGGTGGCGCAGGCCGCCCACGAACAGGCACACGCCCACGATGCCGTTGCAGATGAGCATGACCGCCGCAAACACGGTGTCGCGCGCCAAGCCTGCTTTCTCCGGTCCGGAAGAGAGCATCACCGACACGATCAGCGCCACTTCGATCACGGTCACGGCGATTGCCAGGACGAGCGTGCCGAAAGGCTCGCCCACCTTGTGCGCGACGACTTCGGCATGGTGGACGGCAGCGAAGACGGCCCCCGCCAGTGCCAGCGCCATCAGTGCGATGAGCCAGCCGGGGGGCGTCATGAACGAGCCGCCGACCAGCACCACCCACGCGAGCAGCGGGGCGGCGACAGTCCAGGGGGGCAGCTTGTTGGAAGAAAGGGCCACGGGGTTCTCCTTGTTGTTGCCTCGACGCCGGCAGGCGGCGAAGGGGGGATGCAGTGTGGCCCGAATATAAAGCATGTGCGGAGCATCAGCCCGCCCATGCGGCGTGCGTCATGCCCGCGCGGTCACGGGGCAACGGCCGTGGCGGACACCTCCTGGCTCCAGTAACTCGGCAGCGCGCCATACGGGTTCGGCAGCGTCTTGTTCGTGATGAACACCGCAGCAGCGCCCTTGCCTGACGCGTTGCGAACGAAAGTTTGCATCTGCGTGGCCGACGCCGCGTAGACGATGTGCGCAAAGCGCGCCTTCGGATAGTTGGCCTGCCACGCCAGCGGCGCATAGCTGGCGTAGTGCCGGGCGCTGTCTTCGAACACGACGAGCTGGTCTGCCACTGGCAGGCTGGCGTAGATCTCCGGCACATTGGTGCCCGGGTTGCCGGTGACCGTGTAGTTGGGCGACAACCCCTTGATGTAGTTGTAGACCGACTGATAGAACTGGATGTGCGCGGTCGTGCTGTCGGCGGTCATCTCGTCGATGAAGAAGCCGTCGACCTGGTACAGCGCCTGGTAGGTGTTGATGTCCTGCACCACGGCCGACAACGACCGGTTGGCGTACGAGCTGGACACGTACCCGATCACCTTGCCGCCTGCGGCACGGACCTTGGCGACGGCGGCAACGTAGTTGGCATCCTGCGTGGTGCCCGGGCCGCTGTTCGGGTTGAGGATGACCGTGGTGGGTACCGACGTTGCCGCTGTGGCCAGCGCACTCCACTGCGTTGCGCCTGTGCCTGATGGATAGATGTACGACGGCACCAGCAGCCCTTCAGCGCTGGCATGCGATGCGCCCATCAGCGCGCCCGACACCAGTGCGAATGCGGCATATGCGGCGCGGGCGAACCTGCGCTTTGCGTTGCCCATTTGCGATGCCACGGCCTGCGTGGCGGATGCGGGCGAACGCCCCCCCGTTTGTATCGTTTTCATTGTGTGCCCCCGACCACGCCATTCTTTGCGTGTGTCATCAGGCCCGCTCCCGTTGCGGGTTGGCGGGCAACTGGCTGACTTCGTCCAACGAAGTCCCTATAGCTTTGCGTCGCCGGATCACTCCGGTTTTGCCCAGACCTCTGGGTGTGAACCCATTGGGGGAAGACTCTACCGGGGCCGCGCCAGCCCGGCAAACGGAGATTGCGCAAACGGGCTGGCCGCCGCATGAAGCGTTGTGGGCAGCCCACGTTGCGCCTTGCCATGGCAATCAACCATCGCCGCCGAATGCACTGGGGGCGGCTTGGCCATTGCTCCCATGCCGCGTTTCCCCTGGCCTGGGCCAGAACGTCTGGTGCATTCCGCGCCACAGACCTCCCCCGTATCGTCGGTTCACGCAGCGCTACCGGTTGCCGCTGTGTTTCTTGTTCACGTATCTGACTGAGGAGAACCTGCAATGAACATCCGCTCGAATGTGCCCGTCATCCGCGTCGCGCTGTTGGCGTTGGTGTCCCTGATCGCGTCGCTGGCGGCCGCGGTCGCATTGGCTGCACCGCCCGCGACAGTCGCCTCCTGTGACGGCATCAAGGAGGCGTACCCGATTCTCGGCACGCAGTGCGCCAACCACTACGCCAAGATCAACCACGCGCCCGCCACTGCTTCGGAGCGGCGCGAGACGTACGTTGCGCGGATCGAGGTGTTGGAAATCTTCCGCAAGGCGCTGCTGTGCAACGGCATGTACGGCGCATCGAAACCGGAGCAGCAGCGCTTTGCCAGCGGCGAGGCCGGCCACCTCCAGGCACTGGCGAACCTGAACGCGGCGATGACGGTTGCCGGCGACCCGAACGTGCCGGCGCTCTACACCGCCGCCGATTTGAATGAGGTGTCCATCAAGAAGCAGCAGTGCAAGTAGGGGAACGGCGGCGGCGCGGTTCTTCAGACCGCGCCTGCAATCACATCCCGCAACCACTGATGTCCGGGGTCTCGATGCACGCGCTCATGCCACAGCATCGACATCTCATAGCCGGGCACCTCCACCGGCGGTTCGACCACCTGCAGCGCGCTGGCGCCGCGCACGAGCCGCTCGGGCAGCATGGCGACCATGTCAGTGCTCGCCACCGCTGTCATCACAAACAGGAAGTGCGGCACCGACAGCACGACGCGCCGCGTGGCACCGGCTGCCGCCAGGGCTTCGTCGGTCACGCCGAAGAAACCACCGCCATCGGGCGACACGATCACGTGATCGAGCGTGCAGAACTGCGCCAGTGTGGGCTTGCGCTTCAGGCGCGGATGCCCCGCGCGGCCGATCAGCACATAGCGTTCAGTGAACAGCGTACGGCGGCGCAGGCCCGGTGGTGCGCCGTCTGTGGTGTGGAACGCGAGATCGATCTCCCCTTGCTCGGCTTGCTTTTCCAGACGAGTAGGGACCAGCTCCAGTATGGCGAGCCGCGTGCCCGGCGCGCTTGTGCGCAGCGTATTCAGCGCCGGCAGCGCGATGGTGGATTCGCCGTAATCCGTGGCGGCCACGCGCCACGTGTTGGTGGCGTGTGCCGGGTCGAACGGGCTGGCGGGCGCGACGGCCTGCTCCAGTGCTTCCAGCGCCAGCCGCAGGGGTTCGCGCAGGCTTTCAGCGCGGGCAGTGGGGCGCATGCCACGCGGGCCCGGCAGCAAAAGCGGGTCGCCGAAGATGGCGCGCAACTTGGCCAGATGCACGCTCACGGAAGGCTGCGAGAAGTTCAACCGCTCCGCCGCACGGGTGACGTTGTGCTCGGTCAGCAGCACATCCAGTGTCACCAGCAGGTTCAGGTCCAACCGTCTGAGATTATTCATGGCTATGCCTGGAATATGAACAATTCATTTCCAATATACCTGGGTGGACCGCATTCTGGAGCCAATTCCTCATTTGGAGCTGCCACCATGAATGTCCTGATCGTCTACGCCCATCCTGAACCCAAGTCGCTCAACGGTGCCCTCAAGGACTTTGCCGTCGAGCGTCTGCAGGCCGCCGGCCACACCGTGCAGGTATCGGATCTGTACGCCATGCAATGGAAGGCCGTGCTTGATGCCAGCGACAGCACTGTCGCGCCGGTGGGCTCGCGTTTCGACCCGTCGCTGGATTCCAAGTACGCCTTCGAGAACGGTCTGCAGTCCCCGGACATCGCCGCGGAGCAAGCCAAGCTGCGCTGGGCCGACGCTGTGATCCTGCAGTTTCCGCTGTGGTGGTTTTCGATGCCGGCCATCCTCAAGGGCTGGGTCGAGCGCGTCTATGCGTATGGCTTCGCCTATGGCGTTGGCGAGCACTCCGACACCCACTGGGGCGACCGCTACGGCGAAGGCACACTCGCCGGCAAACGCGCCATGCTGATCGTGACGACGGGCGGGTGGGCGTCGCACTACAGCCCGCGCGGCATCAACGGCCCGATCGACGACATCCTGTTCCCCATCCAGCACGGCATCCTGTACTACCCCGGTTTCGATGTGGTGCCGCCGTTCGTGAGCTACCGCACCGGCCGCATGGACGAGGCGCGCTTTGCTCAGACGACGCGCGCGCTGGGCGAGCGACTCGACACCTTGTTCACCACCGCGCCGATCCCGTTCCGGCGGCAGAACGCCGGAGACTACGAAATCCCGGCGCTCACGCTGCGCGCCGGAATCGCACCCGGAAAATCGGGCTTCGCTGCGCACCTTGCCGAGACCCCGGCGTAACGGCGGGCGCTACAATCTGAGCTTCACTTCCGGCGGCGCGCTGTAGCAGATACAGCGCGCCGCCGCGTTTGTTCTCGTCCCTCCTTTCTTGTCGGCATGGCGTCTCACGCGGTTCTCACGGGTCTGGTCAATTTGCTGCTCGGCATGGGCCTTGGCGTTGCAGGCGGTTTGCTCGGCATTGGCGGCGGGCTGATCGCCATTCCTGTGCTCGGCTACCTGTACGGAATGGACCAGCACCTTGCGCAGGGCACCGCCCTGGTAATGATTGCGCCCAATGTGCTGATCGGTTTCTGGCGGTATCACCAGCGGCATCCGGTGCATCTGCGTTCCGTCGCGCTGATCTGCGTGTTCTCGATGGCGGCGACCTACGTTGCCGCGCGTTTTGCAGCGGGGCTCGATGCCCATCTGCTGCATACGGCATTTGCCGTATTCCTGATCGCGCTGGCGGTGTACTTTGCCTCGCAGCTCAAAGAGAAGCCGAATGCCGGTGACGCCACGCACGCTGCCCCACGCGCAATGCCGGCCGCAGCCCTGCCATTGATGGGCGTTGCCAGCGGGGCGATGTCGGGCATCTTCACGGTGGGCGGCGGGCTCGTGGTGGTGCCGGCGCTCGTGACGTTCTTCGGTATGCCGCAGACACGCGCCCAGGGCATGGCGCTCGCGCTGGTGGTGCCCGGCTCGCTCATCGCACTCGCAACGTATGCGCATGCCGGCCATGTGGATTGGGGAACGGGCATTCCGCTGGCCGCCGGTGGTATTGCCAGCGTGTCGTGGGGTGTGGCGTTGGCGTATCGGTTTTCAGCGCGGCGTCTGCGGTTGGCCTTCTGCGCAGTGCTGCTGGGTACCGCGCTGATGATGCTGCTGGTCAAGCCAGCCTGATTGACTGATTTTTTTCAGAACGGAGGAGGGCATCGTGTCGGAACAAGACAAGCAGGCCGGACGCGCACGCCGCGCGCAGGTGATGGGCGACGCGTTCGTGGAACGCGCGATGAGCGGGCTGGATGCGTTCTCGGCGCCGCTGCAGGATTGGCTCAACGAGCACGCCTGGGGCAGCACGTGGCAGCGGGACGGCATCGACCTCAAGACGCGCAGCCTGTGCACCTGCGCGATGCTGGCCGCCCTGGGCCGCAGCACTGAACTGAAGGGCCATGTGCGCGGGGCCATCAACAACGGTGCAACGGCGGTGGAGATCCGCGAAGTGCTGCTGCATAGCGCCATCTATGCCGGCGCGCCAGCGGCCATCGAAGCCTTTCGATCCGCGCGCGAAGTGCTCAATGAACTGGGCATCCAAGTCGAAGACGAAGCGGCGCGCTAGTCCGACGCGGGATGGCGGCTTGTGCTAACCGGCTTAACACAAGTTGCATGGCCGATGGGGCTTCTCTATTCTCGCGGGATCGTGCTGGCCGCCGGTGCGCAGCGATGGCGAAACCCTTCCGCGGAACGCCCATGTCTCAAGACCTCAAGACCCTGGGTGCGCGTGGCCATGTTTGCGGCGGCTGCGGCGCTCTGTTACTGGTGGTTCAAGCAGCAGTTTGCGGCGCTTGGCTACACGGCGTGATACCTGATTGACATGGGCCCCTTCGACGACGATCTGACCCGGTTTGCGGCCCACGGTGCTGAACCGCTGCCGGCCGCGGTTGAGGACGGCCATGTCGAGCATGATGGCGCCCGCATCTGGTATGCCGCGTTCGGTGCCGGCACGCCTGTGATCCTGCTGCATGGCGGGCTCGGCCATAGCGGCAATTGGGGCAATCAGGTGCCGGCACTCATGAGCGCGGGCTACCGGCCCATCGTCATCGACAGCCGTGGGCACGGCCGCAGCACGCGCGATGCGCAGCCTTACGCCTACACGCGCATGGCTTCCGACGTGCGGGCCGTCATGGATGCGCTGCACATCGACCGCGCCGCCTTCATCGGCTGGAGCGACGGCGCTTGCGTTGCGCTGATCCTCGCCATGCAGACGCCGGAACGCGCCACGGGCGTGTTCTTTTTCGGCTGCAACATGGACCCGACCGGCGCCAGGCCCTTTTCGCCCACGCCCGTCATCGATCGCTGCTTCGAGCGCCATCGAAAGGATTACACCGCGCTCTCATCCACGCCTGACGATTTCGATGCATTCGTCGCGGCCGTCACCGAAATGATGCAGACGCAACCCAACGCCACGGCCGCGGAGCTTGCCGCGACGCGCGTGCCGGTGACGATCGTGCAGAGCGAACACGACGAGTTCATCCGGCCCGAGCACGCACACTATCTGGCGAGGACCCTTCCTGATGCGCAGTTTGTGTTGCTGCCGGGCGTGAGCCATTTCGCTCCGTTGCAGCGCCCCGCGTTGTTCAATGCGGCCGTGCTCGCATTTCTGCACGGGCTGCTGCAACAGTAAGCCGCGTCGGGGACGCGCGCGTTATCCACAGAAACAGTGGGTAAGCCTGTGGATAACAATGCGCGACCGCGATACCACGCGGCTCGCAGTTCCTTGCTGACTGCGTAGGCAGGCAGGCGCGACGCGGGGGTGTCGCGGCACTGCCGATTTCAACGTGCGCTTAGTTGCGCGTGCCGGACGGGCCGTAGGTTGCCTTGATCGCCTTGTGCCGGGCTTCCATTTCCTGGCGCAGGGCGCGGCGCTGCTGCGCGGCTTCGAAGCGTTCCTGTTCTTCGGCGTTGGCGGGCACCAGCGGCGGCACGTCGGCGGGCTTCCCGTCGTCGTCCACGGCCACCATCGTGAAGTAGCAGCTGTTGGTATGGCGCACGACCTGGTTGCGGATGTTCTCCGTCACCACCTTGATGCCGATTTCCATCGACGTGCGGCCGGTGTAGTTGACCGACGCGAGGAACGTCACCAGTTCACCCACGTGAATCGGCTGGCGGAACACCACCTGATCCACCGAGAGCGTCACGACATAGCGGCCGGCATAGCGGCTCGCGCACGCATACGCCACCTGATCGAGAAACTTGAGGATGTGGCCGCCGTGTACGTTGCCGGAAAAATTGGCCATGTCGGGCGTCATCAGCACGGTCATGCTGAGCTGGTGGGATTGCGTATTCATGGGGCGTTGAAGCAGGAATGATGGGGAAAGCAGGGCGCGCAGAAATGGGTACGCAGCAGGCAGCCATTGTGCCGTGCGCGACGCATGTTGTGCTGCATTGCGTGAAATTTGATGGCATCGCGCTACACTACCGGTTTCCGCCGCGAACGATTTTCACGGTCTTCCTGTTTTCCATGCACCGATTGCTGACCCGCCTCCTGCTCTGGCTGGTCGTCCTGGCACTGCCCCTGCAAGGGTTTGCCGCGACGGCCATGATGGCGCGCGGCGGTGCCATGGACGATGCGATGGTTGCCCTGGCAACGCCGGATGACGCCGCCGTCCTGTCCGATGCCTGCCACGAGCACGAAGACGCCATGGCCGCCGGTGCCGAGTCGAAAGCGCCGGCACAGTCGCACTGCAAGACCTGCCCGATCTGCGCGACGTGTTCGCTCGGCTCGGTCGTTCCCCTGGCCGCCAGCCTTGGCGTGCCGCTGATCAAGCTGCCGGCCGCTGCGCCGCGCGGCCTCGCTGTTTCCTTCCGCAGCTTCATTCCTGAAGCGCTCCAACGTCCACCCTTGATTCGCGTTTGACGCCACCAGTCCGTCCATAGAACGGGCTGGCCTCTGGTTTGACGGCTCCATGCACTGCATGCGGCCGTACGTCATCACGCCTGATCGAGGTTTCTCATGCTTTTCACACGATGGTTCGTGGCCGCCGCGCTGCTGGCGCTGGTGCCGCCATGGGTAGTCGCGCAGGGCGCCGCATCTGCGCCGGCGGCATCTCCGCCTGATCCGCTGAACGCGGACGCCGCTGTGCCGGCTGTCGCCGCGCCGCGCACATTCGACAGTTACCACGCGTATCGCGATACCGGCCCTGCGCCCTGGCGCGAGACCAACGCAGCCGTGGGCCCTAAGCCGGGCGGCGCCGCGCATGGCGGCCACGCAGCGCACAGCATGCCCGCGAGCGCGCCGGCCGCCTCCTCCAACAAGCTTGCCGGCGAGCCCATGCCCGGCATGCACCACCACTGAGGAGGCGCCATGCTCAAACTCTCCAACCGCCGAGTCGCCCTGTGCGCGCTGGCGGGCACGCTGCTGCTGAGCGGCTGCGGCACCATCACGCAAGACAGCGGCTTCAAGACCGTTGCCGATGTGTCGCGCGACCGGCTGGGCAAGGACGCCACCTGGCAGCGTTCACCGGAAGCACGCGACAGCGCCGCGCAACGCACGCGCGAGCTGCTGGCCCAGCCGCTGACGATGGACAGCGCCGTGCAGATCGCACTGCTGAACAACCGTGGCCTGCAGGCTTCGTATGCGGAGCTGGGGCTATCGGAAGCCGCGCTCGTGCAGGCCAGCCGCCTGCCGAATCCCGGCTTCAGTTTCAAGCGCACGCGCAGCGGCGACGACGTGTCGATCGAGCGCACGTTCTCGCTGTCGTTCCTGAACCTGCTGACGCTGCCGATGGCCACGCGCATCGAAGGCCGTTACTTCGAGCAGACCAAGCTGCTGGTCGCCAACCAGATGCTGCAGGTGGCCGCAGAGACACGCCGCGCATACGTCAATGCCGTCGCTGCGGAGCAATCTGCACGCTATGCAGAGCAGGTTCAGCAGGCTGCCGAAGCCGGGGCCGAGTTCGCCAAGCGCCTGGCGTCTGCGGGCAACTTCAGCAAGCTGGATCGCGCGCGTGAACATGCTTTCTATGCAGAGGCCACCGCCACCTTGGCGCGCGCTCGCCAGCAGGCGCAGGCCGAGCGCGAGGCGTTGATCCGCCTGCTGGGTGTGTGGGGCGCAGATACCGACTTCAAGCTGCCGGAACGGCTGCCCGACCTGCCGAAGGATCGCCCTGAACTGCAGCAGATCGAGGCCTATGCGTTGCGCAACCGGCTCGATATCCAGGCGGGCAAGTTGCAGGTCGAGGGGTTGGCATCGTCGCTGGGGCTCACGCAAGCCACGCGCTTCATCAACGTGCTGGATCTCGGCTACGTGCGCAACAGCAAGTCCAACGAGCCCCGTGAAACGGGCTACGAGATCAGCATCGAGATCCCGCTGTTCGACTGGGGCGGCGCCCGCGTGGCGCGCGCGCAGGCGATCTACATGCAGGCGGCCGACCAGCTTGCCGACACCGCCGTGCGCGCGCGTTCGGAAGTGCGCGAATCGTACGTGCGCTACCAGACCGCATATGACCTCACGCGCCACTACCGCGACGAGGTCGTGCCCGTGCGCAAGCGCATCTCCGACGAGATGCTGCTGCGCTACAACGGCATGCTCGTGAGCGTGTTCGAACTGCTGGCCGATGCGCGCGAGCAGGTGAATGCCGTGAACGGCTACATCGACGCGCTGCGCGGGTACTGGATTGCACAGACCGACTTGCAGATGGCGCTGGGCGGCAAGCTGCCGCCGGCTGAAGCGAATGCGGCAGCCCCTGCGCCGACCTCTCCCCAAGGACATTGAACATGGTTTCCCGACGTCAATTTCTCGGTGGCACGGGCGCGGCCATGCTGGGCGCAGCGATGGTCGCGCGCGCCGGCGCGGCCTCGCTGCCCGAAGCACCGCTGCAATCGAAGCCCGCCACGCAGCCGCCGCTTGCGCCGCCCAACGGCCGGCCCTACAACCCCGTCGTCACGCTCAACGGCTGGACGCTGCCGTGGCGCATGCGCGGCGGCTGGAAGGAGTTCCACCTCGTGGCCGAGCCCGTCGAGCGCGAATTCGCACCCGGCATGACGGGCCATCTCTGGGGCTACAACGGCCAGAGCCCCGGCCCGACGATCGAATGCGTAGAAGGCGATCGCGTGCGCATCTTCGTGACCAACAAGCTGCCCGAGCACACCACGGTGCACTGGCACGGCATGATCCTGCCCGCCGGCATGGACGGCGTGGGCGGCTTGTCGCAGCCGCACATTCCAACCGGCAAGACCTTCGTCTACGAGTTCGAGATGAAGAAGTCCGGCACCTTCATGTACCACCCGCATTCCGACGAGATGGTGCAGATGGCGATGGGCATGATGGGCTTTATCGTCGTGCACCCGAAAGACCCGGCGCAGCATCGCGTCGACCGCGATTTCGTCTTCCTGCTCGCCGCGTACGACATCGACCCCGGCTCCTACACGCCGCGCGTGGCCGAGATGACCGACTTCAACATGTGGACGTGGAACAGCCGCGTCTTTCCCGGCATCGACCCGTTGCCCGTGCGTCTGGGCGACCGCGTGCGCATCCGCATGGGCAACCTCACCATGACGAACCACCCGATGCATCTGCACGGCCATACGTTCGAAGTGGCGGGCACCGATGGCGGCTGGGTCCAGCCAAGCGCGCGCTGGCCGGAGGTGACGACCGACATTGCCGTGGGCCAGATGCGCGCCATCGAGTTCATTGCCGACAACCCCGGCGACTGGGCCTTCCACTGCCACAAGTCGCACCACACGATGAACGCCATGGGGCACAACGTGCCGACCATGATCGGCGTGCAGCAGAAAGACCTCGCCAAGAAGATGAACGCGCTGGTGCCCGACTACATGGGCATGGGCCAGGCCGGCATGGCCGACATGGGCGAGATGGAAATGCCGCTGCCCGACAACACGCTCCCCATGATGACGGGGCAGGGCCCGTTCGGCGCCATCGAAATGGGCGGCATGTTCACCGTGATGAAAGTGCGCCGCGATCTGCCGCGCAATAGCTATGCCGACCCCGGTTGGTACAAGCACCCGAAGGGCACCGTCGCCTACGAATACACCGGCACCGGCATCGACGACTGATCGATCCTGAATCCACATCCCATACGAAACGTAGACCGAGACCAAACATGCAACGCAATCTGATCCGTTCCCCCTTCCTGGCCGCGCTGATGTCGATGGCCGCCATCGCGCACGCATCCGGCGATCACGCCGGCGGGCATGACCATGGCGATGCCACCATCGGTGAACCCGGCGACGCCGCCCGGATCACGCGCACGGTGCGCGTCGACATGACCGACACCATGCGCTTCACGCCCGCGCAGATCAGCGTTCAGCGCGGCGAGACCATCCGCTTCGAACTCGTCAACAGCGGCCAGCTACGGCATGAGATGACGCTGGGCACGCCGGCCGACCTCGTCGCCCACGCCGAGCAGATGCGCCAGCACCCCGAGATGGAGCATGCCGACGCCAATGCCGTCACCGTAGACCCAGGCCAGCGCGGCGAGATCGTCTGGCGCTTCACGCGCGCGGGCGCCGTGGAATTTGCCTGTCTGCAGCCCGGCCATTTCGAGGCCGGCATGCGCGGCGCCGTGCAGGTCCGCGGCAACAAGTCCTGACCCCTGCCCAATCACCTCGTTCGACAAGGAGCCCAACATGTTTCGTCACGCCCTGATACTGACTGCGCTGCTGGCCGGCGCACCGTTCGTCCACGCAGCTGAGGATGCTGCTTCCGCACCTGCGGCCACCACTGCCGCCCCCATGTCCGAAGGCGAGATCAAGAAGATCGACACCGCTGCCGGCAAGCTGACCATCAAACATGGCCCGCTCGACAACCTGGGCATGGAGCCCATGACGATGGTTTTCCGCGTCAAGGATCCGGCCATGCTTTCCAAGGTGGAGGTCGGCAGCAAAGTGCGATTTATCGCCGAGAAAGTGAACGGTGCATTGACCGTCACGGCTTTGGACGTGCCGCAGTAACACGAAGGCGGGCGGGCGCTCGCCTGCCCGTGTCTTCAGTGCCGTGGGCGGGGTGGAGAAACGCTCCGGCCTGGGGCGGCGGAAAAGTGTGACGCCATGACAACGGTCATGCGGCGGGCACTGGGCACCGTACGAAAGCCAGCCGCTTAGCGGCCAGAATAGGAATGAGCCGCGAGACTCTTACGGTAAAGTGAGGGCCGCCGCAGATGCGAGGCATCATCGGCCGACGCGCTGTCTAAAAGGGGGAAGCGTGATTGGCTGCACCCACATCAGCGGCATGCAAAGAAAAGTGGGCCATGCGCCACTCTATTCTATATGTGGGCTCGGAACTTTCACCTGAAAAAGCGACGCCCCTGAGTTTAATTTCCGCGGCATCTTTTTGGTTCATGCGTCATCTCAAATACCGCTTGAGCAGGGTCTCTGCAAGAAAATTCTGGTATTACTTTTCGAATGCCTCAAGCCATTTTCTCGCGCCGGCTACAAAAAATGGAAAGGCCGAGAGAATTCTGAAAAGCAGAACCGGCCAGCGGCGTATGCAGGACGTCTTCGATCGGTTGAGCTATTACAATTCGGTTTCGGAGACATTCGACCCGAGCCGCAATGCCGTGGAGTATTCGAAGTTCCTGCTGAAATCCTCAACAAGCACCATTGTCGACAAAGATTGTGAAATCGGGAGCACCTATTTCTATGATCTTGTCGATCTAATGGACTATTTCGGGCCGGGCTACAGTTTTGACTATGACTGCGGGGACGTGACGGCCGAGCCTACCCACCCCGCATTCGTAAAAAGCCGGCCGATCAAGAGCAGCGCCCATAATGGGATTCTCTTGAAGCTCGACGCCATCCGGCACTTTTCGCTGGCGCGCGACACGATCGACTTTCACGACAAGAAGCCCATGGCGGTGTTCCGTGGCCCTTGCCATCAGGAACACCGCCAAGCCTTTGTGGAGCGATGCCATGATCTGCCGCACGTCAACATCGGCGATACCAGAAAATCGGAAATTGGGAAGGCGACTTACAAATCGCCCACGACGATTGCAGAGCAATTGCAATATAAGTTCATTGTGAGTGTCGAAGGAAATGACGTTGCAACGAATTTGAAATGGATCATGGCATCCAATTCGCTGTGCTTTATGAGGCGGCCCCGATATGAGACGTGGTTCATGGAGGGGAGGCTGATTCCAGATGTGCATTATGTTCTGCTGAAGGACGATTATTCCGATCTTCAGGAGAAAATGGAGCATTACCGGAAATACCCGGGCGATGCGTTGGCGATTGTCCGCAACGCCAACCGATGGGTCGCACAGTTCATGGATCGCGACCAGGAGCGCCTGCTCGGTTTGATGGTCATCGCAAAGTACTTCCGGTTGTCCGGCCAGCAGGCGTTTTGGTAAGGCTCCAGCAGGACAGCACTCCCCACGTTTGATCCTGAGCAGGCCCGCCGAATGTCGGGCCTGCAACGCTTACGGCGGCGCGTTACACTCGTTGTCTTTCGCCGTCTCCGTACGCTCTTTCGCCATGTCCGCGTCTGCCCCCACCACCACCCACGCACACCCGCTTTCCGACGAGCAACAAGCCTTCTTCAAGGAGCACGGCTACGTCGTGTTGCGCGGCTTCGTCAGCCAGCAGGTGACCGCCGCGTTGCTTGCGGCTGCGCAGGATGGGCTGGCCCGCGCTGCGGCGCCGGTGGAGCTGGAGACCGACGTCGGCTATGCAGGCGCACCCCTTTCGCGCGACGCCGAGGGCGGCCAGACGGTGCGCCGCCTGCTCGACGCCGATTCACGCGGCACGCCGTATACCGAATGGGCCCGCGACCCACGCGTGGCCGGCGCGATTGCGCAACTGATCGGTGGCCCCGTGCACCTTTCGCTCGCGCACCACAATTGCGTGATGACCAAGCATCCCGCGTTCGGCACCGCCACACATTGGCACCGCGACAGCCGCTATTGGTCGTTCGAACGGAACGAACTGGTGTCGTCGTGGCTGGCCCTGGTGGAAGAGACCGTCGATAACGGCTGTCTGTGGGTCATTCCAGGCAGCCACAAGCTTGACCTGCCTGCCGACCGGTTCGACGCCAAGCTGTTCCTGCGCCAGGAGCTGCCGGAGAACCGCGCATTGATCGATACCGCGCGCCCCGTGCCGCTGCTGCCCGGCGATGTCCTGCTTTTCCACTGCAACACCTTCCACGCCGCACGTGCCAACCAAACGGGCGCGGTCAAATTCTCGGCGGTGTTTACGTATTACGGCCCGAATAACCATCCCCTGCCGGGAACGCGCTCGTCGGCGCGGCCTGATCCGCTGGTCGGTTGATGTGCGCCCTCCCCCATTTGTAGGTGAGCGGCGGACAGATTTGTGTCACAGGGCTTTGCTAAGGTGGACCTCCAACGACCAACAACGGGGAATCACAATGGCGATTCAGGAAGTGACACATGGCGCGCATGTCATCTTCGTTGATCCGCTGCAACGCGACGATCATCGCTGGACGGCCCGTTTTCAGATCTGTCGTGCCGGTCACATCGTGTGCGATTGGGAAGACATCGAGATGCCCGAGGGCTTCATCTCGCCGCAACTGGCGCTGAGTGCCAGCGTGCTGCTGGCCGAGCATCGTTTGTCCAGCTTGCCGCACTAGCCTCCCACGCCATAAGCGCCCGCCCCTCCGGCGGGCGTTTTCGTTGGCACGTCAGGCGTGAATGCCCGGTGAGTTCTGTGATGCGTTCATCGCCCGCAAGCGACCGTTTGCGCCCCCGCATCCGCACTTCGTCGCATGCTCGCTGACTACCGCGCGGCACCCGCCTACATTGCCTCCTGACCCGCCGGCCGATCAACGCATCGCCGGTCTCTCAGGAGACGTTCATGACTGCGATGCTTTCTCTGCCGCGCATTGCGCTGGCCCTGTTTGCGACGACGCTTGCCGCGAGCGCATCCGCCGCGACGCTGACTGTGGTGGTGGAGGGCGCACAAGGGCGCCAAGGCGCGATGCGCGCGGCGATGTTCCGCGACACCGCCGGTTGGCTGAAGCCCGATTCGGCCGTCCGCGCTGACATTGCCGCGCTCGAAAGCGTGTCTGGCAGCGCCGTCACCTTCGTCTATCCGGATCTGCCGGCGGGGCGCTACGCGTTGTCGGTCTTCCATGACGCCAACAACGACGGCAAACTTGGCACCAACCCGGCCGGCATTCCCATCGAGCCCTACGGCTTCAGCCGTGATGCTCGTGGCCGTTTCGGGCCGCCCGCATTTGACGATGCCGCCATCGACGTGCAGGGCGACCAGCGCGTGACGATTCACTTGCACTGATCTTGAGCGAGGGCCCGTCATGCAACGCCGATCCTTTCTTGCGGCCTTGGGCGCCGCACCCTTTGGTTTGACCTTGACCGACGTGATGGCCGCCACCCCCGACCCATGGGCTGCAGGGTTTGCCGCAGCGCGTGCGCAAACTCCATGGCTGGCCGGTTACCAGGGCGTCGGCGCCGACATGCCGACCCGCGCGCTGAAGGTGGAGGGCGTCTTCCCGCCTGCGTTGCGCGGCGCCTTTTATCGAAACGGCCCGGCGCGGCATGAGATCGGCGGCGTGCGTTATCACCATCTATTTGATGGCGACGGCATGATCCAGCGCTACGACATCAGCGAGCAGGGCGTGACGCACCGCGGCGTGTTCGTGCGCACCGAAAAGTTCATCGCCGACACCACCGCCGGCCGGCCGTTGCGCGCGACGTTCGGTACCGCCAACCCCGAGATGGAGCCGGTGGCCTCGCCCGACAGCATCAACGTTGCCAATACCAGCCTGGTGATGCACGGCGACGAGATGCTCGCGCTGTGGGAAGGCGGCTCGGCCACGCGTGTCGATCCGGATTCGCTGCGCACACTGGGCATGCAGACCTGGCGCGACGACTACAAGGGCATGCCGTTTTCCGCCCACCCCAGGGCCGAGCCCGACGGCACGCTGTGGAATTTTGGCGTGAGCAGCGCGGCCGGTCTGCTGACCGTCTACTGTGTGGGCGCAGACGGCGCGCTCAAGCGCGTGGAGTCCATCAAGGTGCCGGACGTGGCGATGGTGCACGACTTTGCCGTGACGCAGCGCCATCTGGTGTTTCTGCTGCCGCCGTTCGTGTACGACGTTGAACGCTCGCACGCCGGCATGTCGTTTCTCGATTCCCATGTCTGGCGGCCGGAGCTGGGCATGCGCGTGCTGGTGCTGGATAAGGACGACGTCACGCGCATGCGCTGGCTGCAGTTGCCGGCGGGCTTTGTCTTCCATCTGGGTAATGCGTGGTCGTCGCCGGATGGACAGGAGATCCATCTCGATTACATCCGCTCGGACGATGCCTCGGTCGTCACCACGTCGCTGCGTGAATTGATGCGCGGGCAGATTTGCCCATCGCCCGGCGCGCGTCTGACGCAAGTGCAACTGAATCTGCGAACGGGCCGCGCCGAGCAGTTCAGCACCGACCACATTGCTGAATTCCCGAAGATCGACACGCGGCGCACCGCACAACGTCATCGCGCGTTGTTCATGGTGGCCCACACGGCGTCATCGTCGGATGGCGGCCCGCAGGCGCTGCACGGCTTTGACACCGTCATGCGCGTCGACATCGATTCAGGGCAGACCGAGCAATACCGCTTCGGCCACCGCACCTTGGTGGAAGAACACGTGTTCGTGCCGGCATCGGCCAGCGCCCGCGAAGGCGAGGGCTGGCTGATCGGTACGGTCTTCGATGTGGACGCCGGCTGGACGAAGCTGACGGCCTTCGATGCACAGCATGTTGCTGCAGGGCCCATCGCCACGGCGAGCCTGAGCGGCGTCGCGCCGCTCGGGCTGCATGGCTTGTTTCGTGCGGCTTAAAGGGCTTAAAGGGCTTAAAGCGCCCGCTTGTCAGAGCGGGTGCGTCAGCAGGCCGTAGAGCGTGCGCACGCCGCTCACGTAGTTGCCCATCCGCAGGTTCTCGTTCGCGGCATGCTGGTTGTTATCGGCATTGACCAGAGGAATGATCGCGAACGGCACCTGCAGCACGCCAACGATTTCCGCGGTGGGCACCGTCCCGCCCATCATGCGGATGCGGACCGGCGCCGGGTTCGCACCAAAGGTGTCGGTCAGCGACTTGTAGGCCCATGTGCCCACTGCCGAGTCGATGGGTGAACCCGCGGCATCCGCGCCCTCGCTCTGATACGTGAACGTGGCCAGCTTGTCGTAGCGGCTGCGCTCTTCGTCGGTCGGGGCGTTCTTGACGAGGTGGTAGCCCTGGCGCTCGATGTGCTGCTCGATCAGCTTGCCGAGGTAGCCCGCGGTGGAGTCGGGCGTGGTGCGCAGGTCCAGTTCGGCGACGGCCTTGTCGGGCACGATGTTCGCCACCTTGTCGCCCACCGCCGCAGACGCCATGCCGCGCACGTTCAATGACGGATACTGCATCGCCTCCTGGTAATTGGCGCCGACCTTGTCGGCATGCGCAATGCCCAGGCGCTTGTTGAGCGCTGCCTGGTCGTCGGGCACGGCGGCCATGATCTTGCGGTCGGCCGCGCTGATCTTCACATGGTCGTAATAGCCGGGCACCGTCACCCGGCCCGCGTCGTTCTTCATCGATGCCAGCAAGTTGGCCAACTGCTGGGCCGGATTGCGCGCGTAGTTGCCGTAGTGCCCGCTATGCAGCGGCACCTTGGCGCCGTAGACGGTGAGCCGGGCTTCGGCCGCACCCCGGTTGCCAAAGACCAGCGTGGGGAGGTTGCTCGCATGCATGGGGCCGTCGTGGATGACGATGGCGTCGCAGCGCAGCAGCTCGCGGTTTGCCTGCATGACCTTGCTGATCGACGGCGAGCCTTTCTCTTCCTCGCTGTCGAGAATGATCTTGACGTTGACGGCGGGCTGGCCGCCGCTGGCCTTCAGCGCATCGATGGCGGCCAGCATCATCATGATCGGGCCTTTGTCGTCGGCGGACGAACGGCCGAAGACGCGCCATTCCGGATCGAGCGGGCCGCTGAACAGCTGCGCGGAGTCGATCTCTTCCCAGTTGCCTTGTGCGGTCTTGTGCTTGAGCACCGGCGTCCACGGACTCTTCTGTGCCCACTGCGCGGGAATCACCGGCTGGCCGTCGAGGTGCATGTAGAACAGCACCGTCTTGCGCGCGGCATCCGGGTTCGGCAGCTCGGCGTAGAGCATCGGTTTGCCGTTGTTCGCCAACTGTTGCGTCGTGAAACCACGCTTGCGGAACGCCTGCTCCAGCCAGTCGGCATTCTTGCGGACATCCTCCGGCACGATGGCGTCGTTGGGCAGGGAGAGCAGCTCGAAGTATTCGCGGTAGGTTGCCTGCGCGTGGCGCTCGGCGTCTGCCGAAGACAGCTCGGCGGCACAAGCGAGGCCGGCAGTTCCGAGCATGAGGGTCGGCACCAGCGCCAGGAGGCGATGGCAAGCGCGGGGGGCGGCAGATGGACGTGCTGCTTGCTGAAGGGACATCAGGACACTCCGCTGGTCGAACAGTTCCGGGTGAGTCTGCGCAACCCACACCTTTTTGACCATTAGAATTTTCTTGGGATATCTTTGCGTTTCATGCAAAGCAGAAGGGCCTTGCGCCTACGTCGCCTATGTCATCTCATCGCCTGCAGGAGACGTCCCTCCGCTATTTTCTGGAGGTCGTGCGCACGGGCTCGTTGACTGAAGCGGCCGCGCGCCTGCATGTCAGCGCCTCGGCCATCAGCCGGCAGGTGGCGATGCTTGAAGAGCTGCTCGGCGTGCCGCTGTTCGAGCGTCAACCGCGCGGTATGCGACCCAGCGCAGCCGGCGAGCTGCTTGCCGCGCATGCCCTGCGCGGGGCGCTGGAAGCAGAGCGCGTGGTGTCGGATATCCAACGCCTGCAAGGGCTGCAGCGCGGCCGCGTGCGCATTGCGTGTTCCGATGGCTTTGCGATCGAGTTTGTGCCACGCGCCATCGTGGCGTTTCGCGAGCGGCATCCCGGCATTCAGTTCGACCTGCGCGCCGAAGAGCCCATGCGCGTGACCGAGGCCGTCTTGCGTGGCGACGTGGACATCGGCCTGACCTACAGCCGCGCCGCCGTGCACGGCATTCGCGTGGCGTATCAGCAGCGTGGCTCGGTGTTTGCCATCATGCGGCCCGACCACCCGCTGGCGAAGTTCAGCAGCGTGACGCTGGCCCAGATGCACCCATTCCCGATTGCGCTTTCCGGGCCCGACAACACGGTGCGCCAGTTGTTCGACATGGGCTGCAGTCAACGCGGGCTCGTGTTCGAGCCGGTGCTGGTCAGCAACCGCTTCGACGGGCTGTTGAGTTTCGTGCTGCAAGGCGGCGGCTTGGGCATTGCCGGGGAAATCACCGTGCGCGAGCGCGTGCAGCGCGGTGAATTGCATGCCGCGGAGATCCGCGAGCGCGGCATGCGTGGGCGGACCGTGGAACTGCAGACCCTGGCGGGCCGCACCTTGCCCGAGGTGGTGCGGGTATTTCTGGACTTCCTGCGCGAGGCGCTGCCGGAGCCGCCCCCGCGCTAACCGGCGCTAGTCGGTGCTCACCCGCGCTATCGGAACGCGGGTTCGTCAAAGCTGCGCAGTTTGCGCGAGTGCAGCGCCTCGACGCCGCTTTCGCGCAACAGGCGCACGGCTTCCATGCCGATGTCCAAATGCTGGCTGACACGCTGGCGGTAGAACAGGTTGGCCATGCCGCGCAGCTTCAGTTCGCCGTGCAGCGGCTTGTCCGACACGCACAGCAGGGTGCCGTAGGGCACGCGCAGGCGGAAGCCGTTGGCGGCAATGGTCGCGCTTTCCATGTCGATCGCAATCGCGCGCGACTGGTTGAAGCGGCTGTACAGCGCCTGGTACTTCAACTCCCAGTTGCGGTCGTCGGTGGAGACCACCGTGCCGGTGCGCATGCGCGACTTCATGTCGGCGCCCGAGAGCCCCGTGATGCGCGCCACCGCCTCCTGCAGCGCCACCTGGATCTCGGCGATGGGCGGCACGGGCACCCAAGGGGGCAGGTCCTGGTCGAGCACGTGGTCGTCGCGGACATAGGCGTGGGCGAGCACGTAGTCGCCCAGCTGCTGTGAGCGGCGCAGGCCGCCGCAGTGGCCGATCATCATCCAGCAGTGCGGACGCAGCACGGCCAGGTGATCGGTGATGGTCTTGGCGTTGGACGGGCCCACGCCGATGTTCACCAGCGTCACGCCCAGACGATCTTCGCGCACCAGGTGGTAGGCGGGCATCTGCGGGAGGCCCTTGATGCGGTGGGAGTCGTCCGGCGCGGGCGTGCCGAGTTCGTGTTCGGTGTCGCCGGGCTCGACAAAGCGGATGTAGCCCTCGTCGTTGCCGTCTTCCATCAGCTTGCGGCCGAGGGCGGCAAACTCATCGACATAGCGCTGGTAATTGGTGAACAGCACGAAGCGCTGGAAGTGCTTCGGGTGCGTGGCGGTGTAGTGGTACAGGCGCTGCAGGGCCAGGTCGACGCGCTCGGCCGTGAACATCGACAGCGGCTGCGGTTCGTCGCCAATCGGGCGGTATGTTCCGTTGGCGATGGAATCGTCGATCTGCGCAAGGTCGGGCAGCGTAAACGCGCCGCCAAGCGCGCGCGCCTGTTCCGGCGTGATGTCCACCGTCGACGCTTCCACCACGAACGGCAGCGGAATCGGCCGGTTGCTTACGCCCACCACGACGGGGCTGTTGTGATAGTGCAGCAGGCGTTCGATCTGCACGCGGTAGTAGTCACGGAACAAGTCCGGCCGCGTGAGCGTGGTGCCGTACACGCCCGGATACGCCACCGTGCCCCACGCCGGCCGCGCGTCGCTTACCAGCGTTTTCGGGTCGACGGTGATGCCGAGATACGGATAGCAGGCGGCGAGGTCTTCGCTGCAGTCCTGTCCGCGCGCAAAGGCGTGGAAGCGATCGCGGATCGCCTGCGCGGAGCGCTCGTAGATGGCGGTGATGCGCTCGACGGCAGTGTTGGCGTCGGTGCAGATCGCCAGGTCGTGCGCGGGATAGAGATGGGTAGAGGCGCGGGTATCGGTCATGTTCTCGATGATACCGACGTTTTGTGAACCCAAGATAGCGATGTGACCTATGTCACGGCATCTGAAACAGGGCGTTCACGCCAGCGCAAAAAGCGTTGCCAGGTCGACATGTGGGCTGGTTGCGCCAGGGGCGTGCCGGGGCCCGCGCGCAACCAGTTGGGCAAGGCCTCGATGCCGGTGCACAGCAGGAAATACAGCACGGCCACCGCGCCGAATACCTCCGCCGGGTAGGCCACGGTGCGGCTGTTGACCTGGCTGGCGGCCGTGGACAATTCAACCACGCCCACGATGTAGGCCAGCGATGTGTCCTTGACCGTCGAGACCCATTGATTGGCCAGCGACGGCAGCATGATGCGCCACGCCTGCGGCAGCACCACGGTCAGCAACGCCTGGGTGGGCGACATGCCCAGCGCCAGCGCCGCGTTGCGCTGCCCGGCACCGACGGCGCGCAAGCCGGCCTCCATGCTCTGGGTGATGTAGGCAGCGCCCACGGCGGCAAGCGCGGCGACGACCGTGGCGGTTTCCGGCACCGCCACGCCCAGCGCCATCGGGATCAGAAAGTACGCCCAGAACATCAGCATCAGTACCGGGATGGCCCGCAGCGTGGCCAGCAGCCCGCGCAGCAGACGCGCCAGTCGGCGCAGCCTTGGCATGGCGTCGAGCCGGTCGAGCAACAGTGCCGCACCGACACCCGCTGCCGTGGCGAGCACGCACGCCCACAGCGCCATCCACAAGGTGAGCGCCGCGCCGGCCAGCGGGCCATTCGGATACGGACCGATCAGCAGGTAACGCAGGTGCAGGAGCACGGCTTCCGTCGTCACGAGGGCGCTCCGTTCGGCAGCGTCGATGTCGATGCCCAGCCGAGCCGCCGCAGCAACTGGGGCGCGGCCCATTGCAGCAACAGGATCAGCCCTGCATACAGCACGGTTGCCACGGCAAAGGCCTGGAAGGCGAGCAACGTGTCGGTTTCCACCTGTCGCGCGCTATACGCAAGCTCGGCCAGCCCGATGCCCATGGCGAGCGAGGTGTTCTTGATGGTGTTGGCACATTGCCCCAGCAGCGGCAGCGCCGACACGCGCAGCGCCTGCGGCAGCACCACACGCAGGAAGGCGGCACGCGGCGTGAAGCCCAGCGACAGCGCGGCTTCGCGCTGCCCGCCCGGCACCGCCCGAATGCCGGCGCGCAGCTCTTCCGAAAAGAACGCGCCGGCATACAGCGCAATGCCGAACGCCGCCGCCAGAAATTCGAACGACGGCGCAGGCCATCGCCAGGCACCCACGGCGATGCCGCCCCAGCCGGTGATGGCCCCGACCACGTCTTCGCCCAGCAATTGCGCCGCGCCGAAATACCAGAAGAACAGTTGTACCAATAACGGCGTCTTGCGCAGGAAGGCCACCAGCGCGCGGGCCGGCAAGTGCAGCCACGGCTGAGCACTCGCGCGCAGCGCCGTCAGGAGCAGGCCAATGGCCAGCCCGCCCGCGATGGCAGCCGCCGACACCAGCAGCGTCATCCCGAAGCCGTCCAGCATCCAGCCGAGATAACGCGGCGGCAGGGGCTGGAGGAGGGCTGGCAGGCTCAAGCTCACTTGGTGCTGCCGATGATGAAGTCGCGCGGCAGCGGAGCGGCGCTCTTCGGACCGAACCAGCGGTCATAGATGCGGCCGGCGGTACCGTCCTTCTCGAGACCTTGCAGGATCTGGTCGATGGTCGCCGTCAGCTTCGTTTCACCCTTCGGCACACCGATGCCCATGTACTCGCGCGTCAGCACGAAAGGCGAGATTTCCAGTTCACTGCGATTGGGCAGCGTGGCCAGCAGCGCGCCCAGCTTGGCACCGTCCTGCGCAAAAGCCTGGATGGCGCCGGTGCGCAGTGCGGTGAGCGCGAGCGGCGAATCGTCATAGGCAATCACGCGGGCGTTGGGATAGCCGTCGCGCAGCGTGGTTTCCTGCGTGGTGCCCTTGTCGACGCCCAGGCGGATGCCGTCTTTCTTCAAATCGTCCGGCTGCTTGAGCACACCCTTCTTGGCGATGAACTGCAGGCCGCTGGCAAAGTACGGCGTGCTGAATTCAATCTGCTTCTTGCGCTCGTCGGTGATGGTGAAGTTGGCGGCCACGATGTCCACCTTGCCGGACGTGAGCAGCGGCACGCGGTTGGCCGGATTGGTGGCGCGCAGTTCCAGCTTGACGCCCAGCTTGTTGGCGATTTCCTGCGCGTAGTCCACGTCCAAGCCAACAGGCTGACCGGTCTTGGCATCGGCGTAACCGAACGGCGGATTGGCGTCGAACACGCCCACCCGCAGGACACCCGCCTTCTTGATGTCGTCCAGCTTGTCGGCATGAGCTTGCGGCGCGTGGAGCACCGCCACCGCGAGCGCCGCCCCGATGACCACACCCACCGCCTGGCGCGACGACTTTGCCAACGCCAGCGCCAGACCCGACAACGAGAATGCGCCCGAAACGCTTGCTTGCATGACAACCCCCTGATGATTTTTAGGGGTCCAAGCGTAGGGTGATTGCTGCGCCGCGCAAACGAATTCATTGGCAGATCGATATACGCATGCCGACACGCACCGGTGCCGCCATGCGCTGCAAAGCGGCGCTGGCCTTCAGTTTTTACAATTCCTGCCGATAGGAGTGGCGGGTCATGGAGACGCATCGCGCAGTCATCCACCCGACAACAGTGCCCGATACACTGCAAGAACAACAAACGAACGGGGAATACACGTGGACCAACCGGCTTGCGTCGTCGTTCGCCGGCACCGCCATGCGCGCGGGGCGTGCCCATCATGCTGATCGCCGCACTGGCTTGCGCCGCGCTCGTCTCGATCGCGCTGATCGGCCTGTCATGGCCGCGCCGTGACGACACGGAGGTCTCTGCCTTCATGCTGCTCGCGCTCGGCACCGCGCTGTGGAGCGGTGCACGTCTGATGGAGGTCGTGACTTTCGACATGCCCGTGCGCGTGGGCTGGGCCAAGGTCGCGTACCTGGGGATCATGATGGTGCCGGCCGCGTGGCTGCGCATGGTGATCGGCCTCATCCGGCCCGAACTCAATGCACTGCCGCTGGTGCGCGCGGGCTGGGTGCTTGCGCTGCTGGTGGCCGCCGGGTTCATCGGGCTGGTCGCCACCAATGAACTGCATCACCTGGTATGGCTCGATGCGCGCTTTGTCGTCATCGACGGCATGCAGCGCGCCGTGTTCGATCACGGGCGGGCCTTCTGGATCGGCACGGCCTACAACTACGTGCTGCTCGCCATCAGCCTCGTGCTGCTGGTGCTTCCCATCGACGAGGCGGCCTCGGCGCTTTATGTGTCGTCGCGCACGCAGGTGCGGCTGGCGCTTGTCATCGGGCAACTGCTGCCGCTGGTGGCGCATCTGGCGTATCTGCAACGCTGGACGACGGCCATCGGCGGCGATCTCACACCGGCCACGTTTGCGGTCAGCACCGCACTGCTGGGCTGGGTCGTCCTGCGGCCGCGCCTGCGCGATACCGCCGCCTATGCCCGCGGCAAGATCGTCGAAGCCATGCGGGACGGCTGCATCGTGCTGGCCCGCGATGGTTCCATTGCCAGCATCAACGCCGCCGCGCGCTATTTGCTGCCCAGCGCCCAGATGCATGCAATGCCGCCCGCCGTGCTGAACGTGGCGGGCATCCTGCGCGAATTCGAGCGCACGCGTCTGCCCAACCGCCACCAGGTCTGGCTGCCCGAAACGGGCCGCACGCTGGAAGTCACGCTCGAAGGCCTGAGCGATGCGCGCGGACGCCATGCGGGTGTGTTCCTGTTGTTGCGCGACGTGACGGTCGAGCAGATGCAGCGTGCCGGCATGGCCAGCGCCCAGGATGCACTGCGCGGCGAGCTGCAGCGTACGCAAGCGAAGCTCAGCGTGCTCGAGAACGATGTCAATCGCGACGCGCTTACGCAACTGTTCAATCGCCGCTTTTTTGAGACACAGGCCCCGCGCCTGTTCGACCATGCCCGCCGGGAGCATCGCCCCGTCACGCTGGCGCTGTTCGACATCGATTGCTTCAAGCAATACAACGACACCTATGGCCACCTGCAAGGCGACGAATGCTTGCGCATGGTGGCCGACACGCTGGGCATGGCGTGCCGTCACCCCGATGACTTCATCGCGCGCGTGGGCGGCGAAGAATTCGTCGCCATGCTGTTCGACCTGAACCGCGATGACGCCCGCCAGGCCGTGGCCCGCGCCGTGGCCATGGTGGCCGAACTTGCCGAACCGCACGCGGCATCCGTTGCTGCGCCGTACGTCACGCTGTCAGCCGGCGCCGTCACGCTCACGCCTGGCGACGAACGCCTCGACGTGCTCTTCGAATGGGCCGATGCGGCGCTCTACGATGCCAAGCGCGGCGGGCGCAATACCTTCCGCTTTCATCAGGAGCCACCGGGGCTGCGGAGTGTCGCGGGCCGGGAGTAGACCGCCCGTTCGTAGGGCTACGGCATTGCCTTGTTACGCAACGGCAAACGCATCGGAAGAATGGACACATGCGCGGGACCACCGCACATGCGCGGCTGCCGCCAGCAGCCAAATCCATTCTTGGAGTATGCGATGCCGACGGGCCAATCCATTGCCACAGTTGTCGACCACTATCTGCGCAACGCCGCGTTGCCTGAAGCCATTTCTGCGCAGCAGACGTTTCAGCACGCCTTCGATGTCTATCTGAAGGATTCCAACGCCTACGCCAATACGTATTTCGCCCGGTATTTCGAGTGGCAGGGCGTGGTGCGCGAGCGCTGGTTCCACGAATGCATTGACGCAGATCTGCTTATGAGCGGACGCGTGATCTTCGTGACCAAGCTGGCGCATCAGGAATTCGTTGAAGAGACATTTCCGTTTCAGCGCGTGGAATGCCACCTGAACACCTTCCGGGTGCAGCCGTGCTCGTTCTACATGGTGTTCCGGTTTGTTTCAGGCGGGCGGCTGGTGTCGCTGGGGTATCAGCAGGTGGTGTGCGCCAACGCCGAGCGCGTGATTCAGCGGTTGCCGGAACACGTGCGCACGCGCGTGAAGGCGTATGAGCTGGACACGCTGCCGGAACTGGCGCAGGTGTCCTGACGTTCTGAAGGTGTGAACGTCAGATAGCAGGAGGTTGGGGAAACCGCATGGAGAACAGCGTGTATTCCCCAACCACGGATTCGCACTGGATGCGCCCGCCGAATGCCTGCATCACGCGGCGGCAGAATGTCAGCCCCACGCCCGAGCCCTTGCCGACATGCTTGGTCGAGAAGAACGGGTCGAACATGCGGCGCTGCACGCTGGGCGGAATGCCAGTGGCGCTGTCGCGCACGACGAGGACGTAGCTGTCGCCATCCTGCCGCGCGGAGATTTCGATGTGCCCCTTGCGCGCGATCTGGATGGCATGCAGCGCGTTCTTCAACAGGTTGAACAGCACATAGACGAGCAGCGTGTCGGAGCCCACGAAGCGCCAGTCGGCGTTGAAGGCCTCCACGTGCACGCGTTCGCGCTCGCCGGCCTGAAACGGATACTGCGCCACGGCCGTCTCCACGCATTCGCGCAGCGAGTGGGCCGCAAAGGTGCGCCGGTCGAGGCGCTCCAGCGTGACGGACGCCAACGCCATTTCGATCACGCTGTGCGCGGATGCGACTTCCGACGTGATGGCCCCCGCCAGTTTGGACAGGCGATCCAGCATGGCCGGATGTTGCGGCGGCTGGCACAGGCCGTTGTCGATGGCGAGCTGATAGCCGCGGTAGACGTCGGGCCACGCGCGGGCGATTTCGGCGGCCTGCAGGCGGATGGTCGTCAGCGGCGTACGCACTTCATGGGCAACGGTGGCGGCCAGTGCATACGGGCGCATCAGGTCGAACTTGACCACGCCCACGGCGATGATGCCCAGCGCAATGGCCAGCGGCAGCACGCCCGGCGGGTAGAACGCAACGCCGTAGTTGACCGCGTAGTCGGCCGCGGCCAGCGAAATCAGCCCGACGCCGAACAAGCACGTCAGCAACCGTTTGCGCTTTTCGGCGGTGGCATGCCGCTGCGCGCGGTACAGCACCCACATGCCGCGCGTGACCAGCGCCGAAGTCTGCGCGATATGCACGGCTTCCAGCACGCCCGCCTTCGGATAGAAACCGAAGTGGAACGCGTGCACGCCATCGATGACGAGGTTGGTGGTCAGCAGGAGCGCGATCAGGGCGGCATCCAGCGCATAGGAGGCCAGGAGCCAGTGCCGCTCGCTCGGCGCTTCGGCCACCTCCACGGCAAAGTGATACAGCATGGTCGGCATGACGAGGATGGCGATCCAGCCGAGCTTGGCGAGCACCTGGGCCGTGCCGATGTCATGCGTCTGGAAGAGAAACGCCCAGATGCCTTGCCACAGGCACGTGAGCGTGGTCATGCCGAGAAACGCCAGGCTCGCGCGCGTGCGGCCGCGCGTGGTCACGACGTAGACGCCGTAGAACAGGAAGAGCGACGAGACGAAGGCTGGAAACAGGGCGTACATGGAAATCGGAATCGGCGCGATGGCCGCGCGCGAATGGCGACCGGAGTCGACGGTAATCCGGAAGGCTACCGGCAACCCCGCGTTCGTACACGTGTTCCGATATCACATTTTTTTCATTCAGGATTAAGCGAAACCCTGAAAATGGCGCCGCATCAGGCCACCCCTCCAATGGGTGTGACAAAAAGGATGAGGGAGGATGAAGGCGCCCGGTCCGCTCAAACGATTCAGGTCGCCTCGATGAGCATCGCGTCGATCGCAAACGAATGGTCGGGCGCCACGGCAAAGTAGGCGCGCGCTTCGTCGGCGGCGCGGTCGAACAGGTCGCGGATGGCATCGGCCCGGACCTGCGGGGTGCGAATGCGGGCGATCCAGCTGTCGAAGGCCATCGTCAGCTTCCAGGTGCGTGGCGTGCCGGGCTGGAAACCGGCCTCGGCCAGCATGGCCTGCCATTCGGACACACGGTAGTCGCGTACGTGCGACGCATCGCGCAGCACCTCGGCGGTTTGCAGCAGCGTGTCGAGCAGCGGGACATCCGGCGCGACGATATCCACGACGACGAGCTTGCCGCCGGGTTTGAGCACGCGGCGCGCTTCGGCCAGGCCTTTGCGGACGTCATACCAGTGGTGAGCGGAAAAACGCGTGGCAACGATGTCGAACGCGGCATCGTCAAATGGCAGGCGCTCGGCGCGGCCGGCTTGCGTGTGCAATTGCGCGAGGCCGCGGCGCGCGGCTTCGGCGGCCACCACGCTCAGCATGTCTTCCGACAGGTCGTACGCCACCATGGCGGCCACGTGCGGCGCCATGGCAAAGCTCACGTGCCCGCCGCCGCAGCCCAGATCGAGCACCTTGGCGTGCGGCACCGATTGCGCCAGCGCGGCCAGCGCGTCCAGATCGGCGCCCTGCGCGTGCACGGCGCTGGTCAGGTAGGCCTGGGCGACCTGGCCGAATTGCTGGTCGACGAGTCGATGCTGCTGCATGGCTGCTCCTTACGGCGTGTGGGGACGAGGAGCGGCCAGTGTAGGAGCGCGGCCCGCGCGGCGAAATTCGTGATTCGCGAAACGGGGTATCGCGCAGACGCGTTGCGGCGCTGGCGTCTTCAGACGAAGCGGAACAGCTGCGCAGGCGTGTCGACCAGCACCTGCTTGCGGTCCGCTGCGCTGGGCAGGAGCACGCCAGCGAAGGTCCACATCTTGTCGTAGTTGATCTGCGATTCGAACTGCGTGTGCGGCCAGTCGCTGCCCCAGACCAGGCGGTCCAGGCCGAGCGCATCTTTCAAGCGAGGCATGGCGGCCTGGGCGATGGCTTCGCCGCGTCCGTTGGCGCCGTTTCGGTATGCGCCGGAAATCTTCACCCACACGCGGCGCGAGCGGCCGGCGGCGAGCAAGGCGGCAAAGCCGGGGTCGTCCACGCCGAGCGCCGGGTCGGGGCGGCCGAAATGATCGACCACCACGTTCACCTGCGCTTCCAGCAGCGGCTGCAGCAGCGCGGGCAGGCGGCGTGCCTCGACGTGTAGTTCCACGTGCCAGCCGAGCGCATGCAGGCGTGCCAGCGCGGCTTGCCACACGGGCGATTTCAATTGCGGGTCCGCCGCACCGATCAGGTTCAGGCGGATACCGACGATGCCCTCGGCGTTCATCTGCGCGAGCAGGGTTTCGGGCGCGGCCGGGTCGATGACGGCCACGCCGCGCAAGCGCTGCGGCGCCTGTTTGAGCGCAGCCAGCAGGTAGCTGTTGTCGACGCCCAGGAAGCTCGGCTGGACCAGCACACCGTGCGACACGCCATGCGCGTCCAGCTGCGCCAGGTAGGCCGGCAGCGGCGCGTCATACGTGGGCGCATAGCGGCGCGCATCCGCCAGCGGCAAGCCGCGCTCGAATACATGCGCATGCGTGTCGATCGCAGTGATGCGGCCAGAGGTGCCGCGCGTGGCGTCGCTGCTGCCGGTGGCGGCGCAGCCGGCAAGGGCGGTGGAACCTAGCATGGCAAGCAATCCGGTGTTGAAGGCGCGGCGAGTGGGCATGGGGTCTCCTGGCGGCGACGGATCGAGTGCGTCGTCATGATGTTGTGATGGACGTTCAGACCGTAACGGCAGCGAGATCGCGGCCCTTCGTCTCGGGCAGCATCAGCACCGCCACTGCGACGATCGAATACGCGATGGCCGCGTCGATGCCGATGGCCGTGCCCAGCGACATCGAGGCGCTCATCTTGCCCACCAGCACCGGGAACGCGGCAGACACCACGCGGCCGAAGTTGTAGCAAAAGCCCACGCCCGTGCCGCGCACGCCCTGCGGATACAGCTCGTTGAACAGCGCGCCCATGCTGGCCGGAATGCCCGCCGCAAAGAAGCCCAGCGGAAAGCCCAGCACCAGCATCGCGCCGTCCGACAGCGGCACCAGCAGATACACCAGCACCGTCACCACGCAGCAGCACGAGAACAGCAGGATGTTGCCGCGGCGGCCGAGCACGTCCAGCAGCCACGCACTGGCCACGCAGCCGCACCAGAAGGCGAAGATGATCACCGCCAGGTAGCCGCCCGTGCCGAGCACCGACAGGTGGCGCTCAGTCTTGAGATACGTCGGCAGCCAGGTCATCAGTGCGTAGTAACCGCCGTGCGCGCCCACGCCGAGCAGGCCGCCGATCAGCGTCATGCGCAGCACCTGCGGGCGGAAGATGTCGAGCAGCGGAAAGCGCGAGATCGGCATCGCATTGGCGTTCGCATCCGGCTTGGCGGCCGGCACCGGTTCCTTCACGCCACGGCGGATATAGATGATGAGCAGCGCCGGCAGCAACCCCGCAGCAAACATCACGCGCCAGGCGAGGTCGGGCTCGATGAAGGAATACGTGAGCGCATACAGCAGCACCGCGGCGCCCCAGCCCACGGCCCATGCACTCTGCACGGTGCCCATGGCCTTGCCGCGGTGGCTGGCGCGAATGCTCTCGGCCATCAGCACGGCGCCCGCCGCCCATTCGCCGCCAAAGCCGAAGCCTTGAATGGCCTTCAGCACCAGGAACTGCTCGAAGTTCTGCGCGAAGGCCGAGGCGAATGTGGCCAGCGAGAACCACAGCACCGTGATCTGCAGCGTACGCACACGGCCGAAGCGGTCGGTCAGCGCGCCGGCAATCCAGCCACCCAGCGCCGACGCCACCAGCGTGACGCCCGACACCAGCCCAGCCTCGGCCTTGCCGATGTGCCACGCCGCGATGATGGTCGGGATGACGAGGCTGAACATCTGCACGTCCAGCGCGTCGAGCGCCCAGCCTCCAAAACAGGCCCAGAACGTGCGCTTTTCCCCTTTCGAAATCTCTTTGAACCAGCCGAACATGCCGTCTCCTCCGGGTGACGTGAGCGACATGTGCGGTACACATTGCTCTAGTCATCTATATGAATAGAGGAATTTTAGGGCGAGACCCAAGGCGATGCAGTCGGTGTTAACCCGTGCGGAGGGGTGAAGCGCGGATCAGGTATGCAGCAGGGCGACCGGCAGATGCGCCAGCACCTGGCCCAGCGCAAGGCGCGGACTCTGGAGTGCCTGGCCGTCGAACGCGCTATGCAGGGGAATCTGCGAGAGCGCGGACGGCAGGCAAACCGTGGTGTCTCGCCATACGCCCGTCGCAAACGCTGGTGTGGCGGTATGGCCGAGCAGGGCGGAGGCGTGCAGGGGCACGATCACGACGATCGCATCGGCGCCATGCGTACGCGCAAACGCAAACACGTGCTGCGCGCCGCTGCCGGTTACGGCCAGCGGCTGGTAATCGCCCGATTCGAATACCGCTGGCAGTGCCGCCCGGAGGGCCAGCGCACGTGCCAGCACGGCTTGCTTGATGCGGCCGTCGGTCCAATGCGCAAGCAGCGGCGCCAGGGTGTTGTCTGCATGCGTCTGCAATGCACGCAGTGCTCGGTGCCGTGCGGCATAGTCGACGGGCCGACGGTTGTCGGGGTCGACGAGGCTGGGGTCCCAGAAATCGGCGCCCTGGTAGAGGTCGGGCACACCGGGCAGCGTGGTGCGCAGCAAGGTCTGGGCGAGGCCGTTGATGGCCGCGGCCGGGGCCACGCTTTGCACGAAAGCCGAGAGAGACGGCAGGAATGTCTGAGCGGCCTCGCCCGTCAGCAGCGTCAAGACAAAATCGCGGCTGGCGGCTTCGTACTCTGCATCGGGTGCGAACCAGTCGGTGCGCAGCTTGGCTTCGCGCTGCGCCTTTTCCTGCCACTGCGCGACACGCTCGGCCAGCTCGCGCACGGCATCGGTGTCATGCCAGTCGAGGCCCGCCGGCCAGATGCCGACCAGCGTTTGATACAGCATCCACTGCGCGGCGGGCGAGGGCGCGGGGCCGGTCGGCAGATGACGGACCCACCCAGCGTGCTCCGTACGCCATTGGTGTGCGGCGGCCAGCCATTGCGCGGGCCGTTCCGACAGCACGGCCAACCGCGCGCGCACGTCTTCGCCGCGCTTGTGGTCGTGCGTGGCGGTCGTCAGCATGGCGTGCGGCCATGTGAGGGCGCGCTTCTGCATGGCGTGATGGAACGCGTTGGCGCTCATCGAGAACTCGCCCGGATCCGCGCCGACCTCGTTGCGCGACAGCAGCCGCCCGTAGCGGTAGCACGCCGTGTCTTCCACCGCCTTGGCCGCCACCGGCGACGACAACTGCTGGCACCGCCGCAATGCGAGCTGGCGCAGCTTGTCCTGCCCGGCGGGTTGCCCGCCCAGCCAGGTGTCGAGCCAGCCGAGCACAGGTTGGTCGATGCGTCGCAGGCAGGCAGCCGCGCCCGACATCGCGGATTGCAGGATGGCCGTGTCCTGGGCATCACGTTGCTGCGTGCTCGCATAGGTGCGATACACCGGAAAGTGGACGATCACCTCGGCCAGCGCGCGCCGGATGGCGTGCCACGTCACGTCGTGGCTGCTGCGCTCCTGCTGTGCCACCGCATGCAACGCCGACGCGGCTGCATCGAGTTCTGCCGCAAAGTGCGCATGCAGGATCTGACGGCGTGCCGCTACGGCGGTGGCCGAAAACGGCGCTTCGGCCGCCGGCGCGCCGATCCATTCCAGCCACCCCTGCGTGAGCGCCGTCTCGCCATGCGCGTCGTGCAGCAGTGCGCCCACCTGGTTCATGAAGTCGTAGCCGCTGGTGCCGTCGACGCCCCAGTCGCTGCGCATCGCTTCATCGTGGGCGAGGATCTTCTCGACGACGATCCACGGATGACTCGTGAGCCGGTCAGCAGGACGCGCAGCGTGCTCCGCTTGCAGACGGCGGCGTAGCTGGCGGCAGTAGGCGGCCGGGTCGGCCAGGCCATCAACGTGGTCGATGCGCACACCGTCGATCCAGCCCAGGCGGTAGAGCCGGAACAGCAGGGCGTGCGTCGCTTCAAAGACTTCGGCGCGCTCCATGCGCAGGCCGGCCAGCGAGCCGATGTCGAAGAAGCGGCGCCAGTTGATCTCGTCGTTGGCCGTGCACCAGTGAGCCAGACGCCAATGCTGGCGCGCCATCAGCGCATCGAGTTGATCGGGCTGTGCGTTGAGCGTGCGCACGGCTTCAGCGATATGTGCGGCGCCGGCTTCGGTGGTGGCAAGGTCGCGCAGCGCGTTGCGTGCTTCGTCTGCACGCTCGCGGCGGGTGCGCAGTGAGCGGATCGTGCCGAGCGCGGCAAAGCGATCAGCCACCGCATGCGTGGCGGTGTCGTTGTTGCCAGCGCGAAGCAGCGCGGAGTAGTCGGCCAGCGCAATCGGAAAGCGGTGGTCGTAGTACGCAATGGCCAGTCGCGCGGCCGCATCGTCGTAGGCCAGTTGCAGTCGGCCGCCGGCCAGCGCGTCGGCGTAGCTTTCACCCAGGAACGGCGCGAGCACCTTGTTGCGCAGCGCCGGGTTGGAGGGCTGCCATTCGATATCGAAGAAGTTGGCGTAGGCGCTGTCAGGGCCAGATTCGAGCACGTCCAGCCACCACGCGTTGTGTGCGCCGCCCACGCCCATGTGGTTCGGCACGATATCGACGATGAGGCCCATGCCGCGCGCGTGCAGCGCATCCACCAGCCGTTCGAGCGCAGGTTCGCCGCCCAGTTCGGGGTTCACGCGTGTCGGGTCGACAACGTCGTAGCCGTGCGTGGAGCCCGGCTGTGCCGTGGTGATGGGCGACGTGTAGAGATGCGAGATGCCGAGCGCGGCGAAGTCGTCCAGCAATGCGCGCGCATGGTCGAACGTGAATTCGCGGTGCAGTTGCAGCCGCACCGTGGCACTCGGCACGCGCTGGAGGGTGACGGGCGCGGGGGATGTGAGGGGCGTGAGGGGGGTGGTCGGTTCGCTCATGACAGGCTGATGCGCGCGTTGGTCAGCGCTGACAGGCGCGCCTGAACCGTGGGCGCGTCGAGCAGCGTCGGGGCGGGCGCCGGCAGGCGGCGGCGCCAGTTCGGGTGCGTGTCGATCGTGCTCGGCAGGTTCGGCTGCTCGACAAGCCCCAGCAGGTCTTCCAGCGGCACCAGCGCAAGCGGCGTGTTGGCGGCGCCCGTAAACACCGTGGCCGCCGTGGCAAAGTCCTGCGCGCTGGCTTGCAGGATGACGTCGGCTTGCGCGGCATTGGCGGCACGCGCCTGTTCCAGCGCAGCCTGCAGCGGCGCCACGCCGATCATCGGCACACCGCCATCGGCCAGCACCAGCCGGTTGTGCTCGGCAAAGGCGGCGACGAGCGCGGCGCGATCGTCCATGCGGCGCGCGTGCGCCTCACTCTCGCTCATGCCGGCGGGCAGCAGGCCGAGTTGCGCTTGCCAGCGCAGATCGTTGCCGATCCACCAGCCGACAAGCGTGGGCAGATCGTGGGTGCTGGTCATCGCGACTGACGCCGGCGCCCACGTGCGCGGGGCCTTGAAGGGCGCCTCGTCGCGCGTGTATTCGCGCTCGAACCAGAGGATGCGCATGCCAAGCAGGCCGTCCTCGGCGAGCTTGTCTCGCAGCCCTGGCGGCACGGTGCCAAGATCTTCGCCGATGACGATGCAGCGGTTGCGCCACGATTCCAGCGCCACCAGCCGCAGCAGATCCTGCATCGGGTAGCGCAGGTACACGCCGTCGAGCGGCCGCGCACCATCCGGAATGACCCACAGCCGCATGAGCCCGAGCACGTGGTCGATGCGCACGCCGCCGGGCACCGCCATCACCGCGCGCAGCATCTCGATGAAGGCCGAGAAGCCCTGCGTGCGCATGGCGCGCGGGCTGAAGGTGGTCAGCCCCCAGCCCTGCCCCTGTGCGTTGAACAGGTCGGGCGGCGCGCCTACCGTGACGCCGATCAGCAAGTCCCGCTGCCGGGCCCACGCGTGGCTGCCTGCGCTGTCGGTGCCCACCGCCAAGTCGGCAATGAGGCCGATGGCCATGCCGGCGCTTTCCGCGGTGCGCTGCACGAGGGCCCACTGGCGCGCTGCCGCCCACTGCAGGAACAGGTGGAAATTGACCGCGTCTTCATGCTCGCGTGCGAACGCCTGCACCGCCAGGTAGCTCGGGTCCTGATACTGCTCGGGCCATTGCTTCCAGTGCGCGGGTCCAAGGTGCGCGGTCAGCGCTTCAAAGTGTGCGTGGTCGCGCAGGCTGACGCCGCCATCGATGCAGTACGCACGAAAATCATCCAGCAGTCTCTGCGCGGTGGTGTCCCCAAGCGGCGACTGCAGCAGGCGGTGATGCAACGCGCGCAGCACCGTCATGCGCGCGTTCCCGCTGGCCGGCCAGTCGATGAGCGGTGCAGCCTCCAGCCGGGCATAGTCTGCGACGAGGTTGCAGTCGACCACGGCTTGCCGCACGGCTTCCTCCCCGAAGAGCGCGGTGGGGTCGATCATCCATGCGTTCAGGAACAGGCGGCTCGATGGCGAGTACGGCGAGTAGCGACGCGCGTCGGCCGTGAACATGGCATGCACGGGGCTGAGCGCCAGTGCGTCCGCACCGTGCTGCGCGAGGTGCCGCGCCAGCGTGCCGGCCGCGGTGTAGTCGCCCAGGCCGGCGCTGCTGGCGGCGCGTTCAGCCCCGCATCGCAAGCCATAGAGCTGCGCGGAAGCGCCCCACACGCGGGTGTCGGCGGGGCGATCGTGCTGGCGCAGGGCGTCGGCCACGCCATAGCAACGCGCGGGCGCAATCGCGAGCGTGGCCTGGATCACCGTGCCCGGCCCCCCGTCGATGGTCAGACGGTGGTAACCCACGGCGTGCACGCGCCCCAGGCGCAGCGTTGCATGGTGCTCGCTTGCGCTGACGCTGATGTTGCCGTCGGTGCTGCCGCCTGGCTCCAGATCGACGCGATAGGTTTGTCCGTCCAGCAAGGCTGCCTGCGGCGCCGCGGTCTGCAGCACGATGGGCTGTCCGACCACGCCGGTCACGAGCGGCGGTATGGCGACCTCTTCGGCTTCGGCGCGCAGGCGCGCCTGGCTTTCCGACACCTGGGCCGGCGTGCCGGCGGGCAGCCCCAGCGTGTGCAGCACGGCCCGCAGCACGTCGTCGGCCACCTGCTTGGGCTGGCTCGCCGCGTCTTCCCAGTCGACCAGCAGGCCGGCATCGGTGGCCAGTTGCTGGAGCGGGGTGCGTTGCATGCCGGATAAGTTGGTCGTGCGATCCATGGATGGTGTGCGGGTGCGTTGATACGTTGGCGCGTTGCGGTTGTCAGCGGTCAGGTGGGCGATGGTGTGTGCAGCAATGCCACGCACGCGCGCTCCGGCAGGCGATGTGCGATGAGCGCAGCGGCGGCGCCCTCGCGCGATTCGTGCAGCAGATCGGCGGGGCTGCCCGCCAGCACCGTCGGCACCGCCACGGCCTGATCGGACAGATTCACCATCAGCGTGAGCACGCTGCCATCGCCCATGCGCCAGCGGGCCAGGGCTCCCGCGTTGCCGAGTGCTACCGCATCGAGCGCGCGTGCCTGGGGCAGGCGCGGGATGATCTCTGCGTGACGCAGCGCCAGCAGGCGGTGCATGCGGTTCAGTGTGTTGAGCTGTCCCGGTTCGGCCAGGTTGGCCTCGCCGGGGCAGGAGGCGAGGTAGGTCAGTTCGTCGTTCGGGTCGGGAATGCGCTCGCGCTGGTGCGGGTCGGCAAACGCCGCGAACTTGGCAAACTCCCTGCGCCGGCCTTCCCGCACGGCTTCGGCCAGCATGCCGTGGTGGCTGGTGAAGTATTGGAACGGGCATGTGCTGCCCCATTCCTCGCCCATGAACAGCATCGGAATCTGCGGGCTCAGCAGCAACAGCACCTGCGCGGCATGCAACGCATCGGGGTGCGCGAGCTGCGTCAGCCGTTCGCCAAAGGCGCGGTTGCCGATCTGGTCGTGGTTCTGCAGGAACAGCACGAACGCGGTGGGCGGCAAGTGCGCACTCTGTTCGCCGCGCGGCGCATTTTCGTGGATGGGCGACGGCTCGCCCTGGTAGCAGAAGCCGTCTTGCAGCACGCGCGCCAGGCGCTGCGCGGGCGCGTCCGCATAGGCGGCGTAATACGCTTCACGTTCGCCGGTCAGCAGCACGTGCAGCACGTTGTGGCCGTCGTCGTTCCACTGCGCATCGAAGTCGCCATGGGTGGCGCCATCGCGCAGCAGCGATGCGGCGTTCTGCTCGTTCTCCAGCACCAGATGCACATGCCGGCCGGGCTCGGCCGACAGCCGTACGCGGGCGGCGAGTTCGCCCAGCCAGTCGCGCTCGGTGATGGCGTGCACGGCGTCGAGCCGCAGGCCGTCAAAGCGATATTCCATCAGCCACATCAGCGCGTTCTGGATGAAGAACTCGCGCACCTGCGGCATGCGGAAATCGATGGCGGCGCCCCAGGGCGTATGCACATCGTCGCGGAAGAAGCTGCGCGCGTAGTGGTGCAGGTAGTTGCCGTCGGGCCCGAAGTGGTTGTAGACCACATCGAGAAACACCATCATGCCAAGCCCGTGCGCGGTGTCGATCAACGCCTTGAGGTCGTCTGGCGTGCCGTAGCTGGCGTCGGGCGCAAAGGGCAGTACGCCGTCATAGCCCCAGTTGCGCGCGCCCGGAAACTCCGCCACCGGCATCAGCTCGATGGCCGTGATGCCCAGCCGCGCCAGTTCGGGCAGCCGCCCGCGCACACCCTTGAAGCCGCCCAGCGCGCCGACGTGCACTTCGTACAGCACCGTCTCGTGCCAGGGCCGGCCCTGCCACTCGGCATGCTGCCAACGGTAGCGCTGCGGATCGACGACGAGGCTCGGGCCCGGTATGTCCTGCCACTGCGCGCGGGCTGCAGGGTCGGGCACCGACAGCGTTACGCCGTCCTGATTGGTGAGGCGATACCGGTAGCAGGTGCCGGCGCCCACGGGCGCCACGGCTGCATACCAGCCGTCGGGTTCGGCATCCATGCGGATGGCCTCGTTGCCCCGCACGTCATCGATGTCGATCCAGGCGGCGGTCGCGTCCGGTGCCCACAGCCGGAAGCGAGTGTTGCCGTCAGCCAGGACAGTGGCGCCGAACGGCATGTCGTGTGCAAACCGGGGGGCGGGTGCGGTCATCGCGTGGCGTCTCCATTGTCATCGCTGGCGGCTTCGCCGGCGGTCGGTGCGGCGCGCTCGTCGTCGGTCGCGGGTTGTTCGGGCCTGTCGTTCTGTGGTGCGTTCTGCGGTGCGTTGTGTGTGTCAGGAACCTGCCCGAGCGTTTCGCCGCTGGCGTCTGCATCCGGCTGCCCCGCAATCTGCGCGATCGTGGCGAGCTGCGTGGCAAGCAGCAGCACAACGCTGCGCCCCGCCACTTTCAGCGTGCCGTCGCTGTGCGGCCGAGCGTCTTCCTCGGGCGCTGCGCTGTCGATGGCGAGCAGCCAGTCCATGGCCGGCTCGGGCAGCGTGAACGTCAAGTCCGTCGCCGCACCGTTGATGAGCAGCAGCGCCACATGCGGGCGCGCCTCCGCGTCGATGGTCTCGACACAGGCGCGGCGCAGGGCCAACGCCCGCGCCTCGCTGTCGTTCCACGCGTCGGGCGAGAGCACCTGGCCGCGCTCGTCGAACCAGGCGATGTCGGGCACGCCCGGCAGGATCTCGGTGTTGCCGTGCACGTAATGCGGCCAGCGCAGCGCGGGGCTTGCCTTGCGCAGCGCGATCAGCCGCGCGGTGTAGCGGGCGAGCGCCTGCCCGGGGTCTTTCTGCAGCAACGACCAATCGAGCCACGATAGGGCGTTGTCCTGGCAATAGGCGTTGTTGTTGCCGTCTTGCGTGCGGCCGAATTCATCGCCCGCCAACAGCATCGGCGTGCCGTTGGAGAAGAACACCGTGGCCAGCAGCGCTCGCGTCACGCGTTCGCGCAGGGCTTGGATGGCGGGGTCATCGGTCGGGCCTTCCGCGCCCCAGTTGGCGCTGCAGTTGTCGTTGTGGCCGTCGCGGTTGTCTTCGCCGTTGGCATCGTTGTGCTTGTCGGCGTAACTGACCAGATCGTGCAGCGTGAAACCGTCGTGCGAGGCCACGTAATTGACCGACGCCCACGGCCGGCGGTGGCGGCGGTCGAACAAATCGCCACTGCCCGTCAGGCGCGCGGCCAGGTCCGGGCGCTGGCCCGAGTCACCGCGCCAGAAGCGGCGGATGCCATCGCGAAAGCGGTCGTTCCACTCTGCAAAACCGGGCGGGTGGTTGCCGACCTGGTAGCCGTCAGGGCCCACGTCCCAAGGTTCGGAGATCAGCTTGACGGTGGAAAGCACAGGGTCCTGGCGGATGGCGTCGAAGAAGCCCGAGCCCTGATCGAAGCCGTTGCCCTCGCGCCCGAGCGTGACGCCCAGGTCAAAGCGGAAGCCATCCACGTGGAATGCGTTGACCCAGTAGCGCAGCGAATCCATCACCATCTGCAGCACGCGCGGGTGCGACAGGTTCAGCGTGTTGCCACAGCCCGTGTCGTTGATGTAGTAGCGCTCCTGGCCCGGCACGAGGCGGTAGTAGCTCGCGTTGTCCAGCCCGCGGAACGACAGCGTCGGCCCCAGCTCGCTGCCTTCGCACGTGTGGTTGTAGACCACGTCTAGCAGCACCTCGATGCCCGCCGCATGCAGCCGCCGGATCGCCACCTTCAGCTCATGCAGCGATGGCGCAGACAGGTACGACGGCTCGGGCGCAAAGAAGCACAGCGTGTTGTAGCCCCAGTAGTTGCGCAAGCCGCGCTCGACCAGAAACTGATCCTGCAGGAAGGCGTGAATGGGCAGCAGTTCGATGGCGGTGATGCCCAGCCGCTGCAGGTGGTCGATGAAGACGCTGTCGCCGAGCGCGCTGAACGTGCCGCGCTCCGGGGGCAGCAGGTCTTCGCGCAGCATCGACATCCCCCGCACGTGCCCTTCGTAGATCACCGTGCGTGACCACGGCGTGTTCGGGCGGACGTCGTTGCCCCAGTTGAACGACTCGTCGGTGACGACGGCCTTGGGCATGGCCGGGGCGCTGTCGCGGCGGTCGAATGAAAGATCACCACGGTTGGAATTGAGCCGATAGCCGAACAGCGCATCCGACCACCGCAGCGAGCCCACCAGCCGGCGGGCGTAGGGGTCGAGCAAGAGCTTGTGCGGGTTGAAGCGGTGGCCGTGCTGCGGCTCCCACGGGCCGTAGGCACGGTAGCCGTAGACGAGGCCGGCTTCCACGCCGGGCAGGTAGCCGTGCCAGACCTCGTCGGTGCATTCGGGCAGGGCGAAGCGGGTCAGTTCCTTGCGGCCGGTGGGGTCGAAGATGCAGAGTTCGATCTTGGTGGCGTTGGCTGAGAAGACGGCGAAGTTGATGCCTAGGCCGTCCCACTGGGCGCCTAGGGGGAAGGGTTTGCCGGGGGAGAGGGTTTTGGGGAAGCGGAGCATTAGAGGCTGTTTCGTTGTGCGTCTTTTTGGCTTGGTGGTGCATCCCTGTTTCGTACCCTGCCGGGCACGACTTACTTTTCTTTGTCTTGCCAAAGAAAAGTAAGCAAAAGAAAGGCGCGCCCGAGATGGCGACCCCCTCCTTGAATTTTCGTAACCGGGCGGAGAACGGGAAAACTCGCTGCGCTCAGACAGTTCCCGTTCTTTTTTCCGCCCGCTTACGAAAATTCAAGGCGCCATCTAGGGCAGGGACGGCCAAACCGGCTGGGCACCGCCCGTGGCGCTGGGTGCTTCTTTCTGTCGAGGCTCGAAGCCCCGGGATTGGGGTTTCTGAACGTCAACGTTGGCGTTCAGAACCTCAACGCTGAAGTTCAGAACCTCAACGTTGGCGTTCGAGTACTTCAACGTCGGCGTTCAGAACCTGAAAGCTGGCGTTCAGAACCTTGATGTCGAAGTCTCCGAACCGCAAAGCTGAGGTTCAGAACCTCAAAATTCAGGTTCAGAACCTCAGAGTCGGAGTCCAGAACCCCAACGTCCGAGTTCAGAACCCCAAAGCTCAAGTTCGGAACCCCGAAGTCGGAGTTCAGAACCTGAAAGTCCCGGTTCCGAACCTCAAAGTCGAAGTCTCTGAACTCCAAAGCACCCGTTCACAACCTCGATGTACGCGTTCTGAACTTCGAAGTTGAAGCGCGGACCCCCAAGTCGCAGCAAGAGCACGGCGCACGAGGCGGTGTGCTCCCACGCCAACGCCAGTGCCACGACGGTGTGGCCGTACCCTGCCCTAGATGGCGCCTTGAATTTCTGTTGCAGAGAGGAAAAAGGAAGGGAAACTGTCTGAGCGAAGCGAGTTTTTCCCTTCCCCTCTCTGCGACATAAATTCAAGGAGGGGGTCGCCATCTCGGGCGCGCCTTTCTTTGCTTACTTTCTTTGGCAAGACAAAGAAAGTGAGTCAGCCCCGGCAGGGGATGAAAGAAAGGCAAACCACCAACACCAAAACAAAAACCCAAAACAAAAATCAAACCTTCAAAACCACAACCCCCAACGGCGGCAGCCGCAACACCAACGACTGCCCCTGCCCATGCGCCGCCACGTGGTCCACATCCACCGCCCCACCGTTCCCGAAATCGCTGCCGCCATACACGGCAGCATCCGTGTTCAGCACCTCGCGCCACTGCGTGGCCCCGTCCGCCGGCGGCACGCCAATGCGATACCCCTCCCGCGGCACCGGCGTCATATTCGCCACCACGAGCATCGGCCGCCCTTCGCCATCCAGCCGCAGGAACGCAAACACGCTGTTGGTGCGGTCATCGCCAATCACCCAGTTGAACCCTTCCGGCGCGGTGTCCCGCGCATGCAATGACGGTTCACTCCGGTACAGCGCATTGAGGTCATGCACCAGCCGCTGCACGCCACGGTGCCGCGGGTCGTCCAGCAGATGCCATTCGGGCGAGGCATCGTGGTTCCATTCGCCCACTTGCCCGAACTCGCTGCCCATGAACAGCAGCTTCTTGCCCGGATGCGTCCACATGAACGCGAGGTACGCGCGCAGGTTCGCCAGCCGTTGCCATTCATCGCCGGGCATCTTGCCCAGCAGCGAGCCCTTGCCGTGGACCACTTCGTCGTGCGAGATCGGCAGGATGAAGTGCTCGGAGAACGCGTACACCAGCCCGAACGTCATGCCGTCGTGATGGTGCTGGCGGTACACCGGGTCGCGCTGCATGTAGTGCAGCGTGTCGTGCATCCAGCCCATATTCCACTTGTAGTCGAAGCCCAGGCCGTTGAATTCCACGGGCGCGGTCACGCCGGGCCACGCGGTCGATTCTTCGGCGATGGTGATGGCGCCAGGGCAGCGTTCGTGCACGACCGTGTTCATCTGCTGGATGAACGCTACGGCCTCCAGGTTTTCGCGGCCGCCGTAGCGGTTGGGCACCCATTCGCCGGCGCGGCGCGAGTAGTCGCGATACAGCATCGACGCCACGGCATCCACGCGCAGGCCGTCGATATGGAAGCGCTCCAGCCATTCCAGCCCGCTGGCGATCAAAAAGCCGCGCACTTCGTTGCGGCCGAAGTTGTAGATGAGCGTGTTCCAGTCCTGATGGAAGCCTTCGCGCGGGTCCTGGTGTTCGTACAGCGCGGTGCCGTCAAACTGCGCCAGCCCGTGCGCGTCGGTCGGGAAGTGCGCGGGCACCCAGTCGACGATGACGCCCAGGCCCGCCTGATGGCAGCGGTCGACAAAGCGTGCAAACGCCTCGGGCGCCCCAAAGCGCGCAGACGGTGCGAACAGCCCCAGCGGCTGGTAGCCCCAACTGCCACCAAACGGGTGCTCCGCCACCGGCAGCAGTTCAATGTGCGTAAAGCCGAGCGCCGTGACGTACGGAATCAGCCGGTCGGCCAGCTCGTCCCATTGCAAGTTGCGGCCGCCGTCTTCCAGATCGCGGAGCCACGAACCGGCATGCACTTCATAGATGCTGATGGGCGCGTCGGGCTTCTGGCGTTCGGCGCGCGTTTGCATCCACGCGTCGTCGTTCCAGCGCAGCGGCGCCGGGTCGGCCACGACGGAGGCGGTGGCGGGCGGCGGTTCGGTCTGGCGGGCGGCGGGGTCGGCCTTGACCATCAGCCGGCCGTCGGCGCCGATCAGCTCGAACTTGTAGCGCGCACCGGGGCCGACGCCCAGGCCGCTCGGCAAAAACAGTTCCCACACGCCGGCCTGATGGCGCAGGCGCATCGGGTGGCGACGGCCGTCCCACTGGTTGAACTCGCCCACCACCGACACGCGCTGCGCATTCGGCGCCCACACCGCAAAGCGCACGCCGCTGATGCCGTCGATGCGCATCGCCTGCGCGCCCAAGCAGCTTGCCAGCGCCCAGTGCGTGCCCTCGTTGAGCAGATGCAGGTCCAGGTCGCCCAGCAGTAGTCCGAAGGCGTATGGGTCTTCGGTTTCCTGCACGGCTTCATGGCCGGTGCCCGCAGGCCAGATGATGCGCAGGCGATAAAGCTCCGGGTGGCCATACACGTCTTGCGCATCGGCACGCAGCGGGCCGTGGAATAGTCCCGTGCGGCCCACCGGCGTCATCTCCGTAATGATCTGGCCGCGCGAGTCGATGGCCTGCACGCGGCGCGCGCCGGGGTAGAAAGCGCGCACGACCCAGCGCGTGCCGTCCTCCGTGTCCAGGCGATGGGGGCCCAGCACGGCAAACGGATCGCCCAGACGGCCATGCGTCAGCGCATCCACGTGCATCTGGTCGACGCCCGGCGGCAGGACGATTGGCGCCTCGGGTTCGGTGGCGGTTTGGGTTGGGGTGGCAAAGTCGAGCGCGGTCACGGTGGGCCTCCGGTCGAGTCTTCCGCAGCGGGCGGTGGTGGCTCTGCATGCAGCAGGCGACGTGCCACCCGCGTGAAACCTTCCAGCGGAATCGGCAGCCAGGTCGGGCGGTTGGACGCTTCGTAGTTGACCTCGTACGCGGCCTTTTCCAGCAGGAACAGATCCAGCAGGCGCAGGTCGACCACGGGCTGATCCAGCGCGCTCAGATCGGGGCCGCGAATGGCGGCTGCGTACGCCTCCAGGAAGCGTTCAGTGGACGCAGCGCGGAAGCGTTCCAGCAGGATGTTGCGGCGTTCCTGCGCGGGCCCCGCCACGTGTTCGGGGCTTTGCCGCATGGCACCCACCACGTAGTCGAGCGAGCGCATCAGCCCGGCCACGTCGCGCAGGGGGCTGGTCTTGCGCCGGCGTTCTTCCACGGGGCGCGAGGGCTCGCCTTCAAAGTCGATCAGGAAGGCATCGCCCTGCGCCACCAGCACCTGGCCGAGGTGGAAATCGCCATGGATGCGCGACAGCGTGGCGCCCAGGCCGTCTTCGGCATGCGTGCGGGCGGCGTCGAGCAGCGCCTGATGTTGCGACAGCAGCCATTGCACGTCGGCTTGCAACGGGCTGTCGGGGTTTTGCCGCTGCCATGCCGTCAGGTTGTCGTGCGCGCGAGTGAGCTGTTCGCTCACGCGGGCGATCCAGTAGGCGGCATCGTCGGTGTCGGCAATGCGCGCGCCGAAGTTCGGGTCTTCGGTGGGCGCCGCCAGTGCGGCATGCAGTTCGCCCAGCCGCGTGCCGATCACGCCGATGAAGTTGACGTAGCCGGCCAACGCCTCGTCCGTATCCACGCGCGCTTCCGAGACGGCCACCGGAGACGATTCGCCATCGCCCGTGGTCACGCCTTCCATCTGCACGGCCAGTTCGTCGATGGTGCGCCGCAGGTAGTCGAGCGCCCACGTCCACGCATCGCCCTGGTTGGGAACGAAGCTCTGCATGACGGCCAGCGTGGCGCGTTCGCCGTCGGCAGCGTGGTGAGACACCTCGCCGATCAGCGCCGCCGTGTTCGCATAGCCCACGCGCGTGAGGTGGCGCGTCATCTCCACTTCAGGGTGGATGCCCGGCGCGATACGGCGGATCAGCTTGACGATGACGGACTCGCCAATCACCAGCGAACTGTTCGATTGCTCGGCCGCCAGCCACTGGATGGGCGTGTCGGGCGCCAGCGGCAGCGGCGCAGGCCGCGTGCTGCCGGCTTCGGGCGCCTCGGCAGGTTGGGCCAGCTCCGCGAGGTTCGGCTCGGGCTCGAAATGCACGGTGCCGTCATTGGCTTCCAGCGTGGTGCCGCGCACGAGGTTGGTGAGCAGCGCGCGGGCGAAGGTTTCGGTGGTGAAGGCGTCGGTGAGGTAGCCGACATGGCGGCCGCGCCGCACGCGCGCCAGCGCCAGCTGAATGGGCAGGGCCGGCAGCGTGGACGATTCCCAGGCGATGGACAGCGGCAGCAGGTAGCGCTCGACGCGTTCGGTGCCGTCGGGGCTGCCCAGCGTGACGGCCACTTCGTTGAGGAACACTTCAGGCCGCGTCGCCCCGGCGAGCGGGCGGTTGGTGGATGCGGCATCTACCGGCACGGTCGCACCCCATGCAAATTTCGCGCTACGCAGCACGCTGTCCTTGGCGGCAAACCAGCGGCGTTTGGGTAGATACGTCGGCAGGATTTCGCGTTCGATCAACTGACGGTGTGCCTCGCGCTGCCGCGTGTCGGCCACCGCATCGAGGCCGGCGCGCAGCACCAGCGTCGTGAACTCGGGCAACTGCTCTGCAGCCGGTTGCGCCCAGGTCGGCCCCGGCTCGTTCTCGCGCAGCTCCAGCCAGTAGAAGGCGTACGGCGGCAGCGTGAGCAGATACGACAACTGCCCGATGGGCGGAAACGCCGTCCCACCAACCAGCTCCACCGGCACCCGCTGCGCAAAGGCGGACAGGTCCAGCTCCACAGCCTGCGAGGCGCGGGAGAGATTGGCCACGCATAGGATGGGCGCTTCGCCTTCCAGCGCGCGGATATACGCCAGCACCTTGCGGTTCGAGGGCTGCAGGAACTGGATGGAACCCCGGCCGAACACGCGATGCCGCTTGCGCGTGGCCAGCAGCCGGCGCGTCCAGTTCAGCAGCGAATGTGCGTCGCGGCTCTGCGCCTCCACATTCACCGATTCATAGCCGTACAGCGAGCCCATGATGGCCGGCAGCACGAGCTGTTCAGGGTCGGCGCGCGAGAAGCCGCCGTTGCGGTCGGGGGACCACTGCATCGGCGTGCGCACGCCGTCGCGGTCGCCCAGGTGGATGTTGTCGCCCATGCCGATTTCGTCGCCGTAGTACATGACGGGCGTGCCGGGCATGGAGAAGAGCAGGCTGTTCATCAGCTCGACGCGGCGGCGGTCGCGTTCGAGCAGTGGTGCGAGCCGGCGGCGGATGCCCAGGTTCAGGCGCGCACGGCGGTCGCTGGCGTAGACCTCCCAGAGGTAGTCGCGCTCGGCGTCGGTCACCATTTCGAGCGTCAATTCGTCGTGATTGCGCAGGAAGATGGCCCATTGGCAGCCGGGCGGCACCTCCGGCGTCTGGCGCATGATGTCGGTGATCGGGAAACGGTCTTCACGCGCGATCGCCATGTACATGCGCGGCATCAGCGGGAAGTGGAACGCCATGTGGCATTCGTCGCCGGCACCGAAGTATTCCTGCGTGTCTTCCGGCCACTGGTTGGCCTCGGCCAGCAGCAGGCGGTTCTTGAATTCGCCGTCCATGGCCGCGCGAATCTTGCGCAGCACTTCGTGCGTCTCGGGCAGGTTCTCGTTCGACGTGCCTTCGCGTTCCACGAGATACGGCACGGCATCCAACCGCAGACCATCCACGCCGAGGTTGAGCCAGAACTTCATCACGCCGATCACGGCCTTGAGCACGCGCGGGTTGTCGAAGTTGAGATCGGGCTGGTGCGAGTAGAAGCGGTGCCAGTAGTACGCGTTGGCGACCGGGTCCCACGTCCAGTTGGACGGCTCGGTATCGATGAAGATGATGCGCGTGCCGGCGTATTTCTTGTCGTTGTCGGACCACACGTAGAAGTCGCGCAGCGCAGAACCCGGCTTGGCACGCCGCGCACGCTGGAACCACGGGTGCTGATCCGACGTGTGGTTGATGACCAACTCCGTGATCACGCGCAGGCCCCGCGCATGCGCTTCGGCGATGAAGCGGCGCACGTCGGCCATGGTGCCGTAATCGGGGTGGACGCCGCGGTATTCGGCGATGTCGTAGCCGTCGTCACGGCGCGGCGACGGGTAAAACGGCAGCAGCCAGATGACGTCCACGCCCAGCTCGGCGATGTAGTCGAGCTTGGAGATCAAACCGGGAAAGTCTCCGACGCCGTCGTTGTCGGAATCGCAGAACGATTTGACATGCAGCTGATAGATGACGGCGTCCTTGTACCAGAGCGCGTCGTCCACCAGCAGCGCGGTCGGATTGCGCGTCATGACGGGTTTTCCTCCGAAGGCAGGGCCGGGCGCACGCGCCAGATGGCAAACGGCTGCTCGGGTTCAAGGCGGATGTGCTGCCACTTGCCGCGCCAGACCGTGCGCTGGCCGTTGACCAGGTTTTCGGCCATCAGTGCGCCGTGGTCGGGCAGGCCCCATTGCCACAGTGGCAGTTCGATGTCGGATTCGTGCGCGTGGTGCGGGTCGAGGTTGATGGCGACGAACACCGTGTTGTCACCAAAGCGGTCCGGTGACAGGGCATTGGCCAGTTCGGCCTGCGAGGTTTCCAACCGCGCGGGCAGCACGGGCGGCGTCGATTTGCTGAAGAACAGGATCTGGTCGCCCGAGGCCGGCTGGAAGGTCACGCCCAGATGCGAGTGCAGCGCTGGGTTGGCCCGGCGGATGCGGTTGAGCAGGGCGATTTCCTTGACGATGTTGCCGGGGCGGTTGTGGTCCCACGCACGCAACTGGTATTTCTCGGAGTCGAGGTACTCCTCCTTGCCCGGCACCGCGGCGCCTTCGCACAGCTCGAAGCCGTTATAGACGCCCCACAGGCCCGACAGCGTGGCCGCCAGCGCCGCACGAATCAGGAAGCCCGGCCGGCCCGAGGTCTGCAGGAACACCGGGTTGATGTCCGGCGTGTTGACGAAGAAGTGCGGGCGGAAATATTCACGCACCGGCGTGCGCGTCAGCTCGGTCAGGTAATCGATGAATTCCTGCTTGGTGTGCCGCCACGTGAAGTACGTGTACGACTGCGAGAAGCCGACCTTCGCCAGCCGGTACATCACCTTGGGCCGCGTAAAGGCTTCCGACAGGAACACCGTATCCGGATAGCGCGCACGCACCTCGCCGATCATCCATTCCCAGAACGGCAGCGGCTTGGTGTGCGGGTTATCGACGCGGAACAGGCGCACGCCTTCGTCGGCCCAGAACATCACCACGTCGCGCAGCGCCGTCCACAGGCTGGGCTTGGCATCGTCGGCATAGAAGTCGACGTTGACGATGTCTTCGTACTTCTTGGGCGGGTTCTCGGCGTATTTGATGCTGCCGTCGGGGCGCCATGCAAACCAGCCGGGGTGCTCGCGCAGCCAGGGGTGATCGGGCGAGCATTGAATGGCGAAGTCCAGCGCCAGCTCCAGGCCCTTCTCACGCGCCGCGCGCATCAGGCGGCGGAAATCCTCCAACGTACCGAGCTGCGGATGGATGGCGTCGTGTCCGCCTTCGGCAGCGCCGATCGCGTACGGGCTGCCGGGGTCGTCGGGCTCCGCACGCAGGCTGTTGTTGCGGCCCTTGCGGTTGGTGCGGCCAATGGGGTGGATGGGCGGGAAGTACAGCACGTCGAAGCCCATGCCGCGGATGGCACCCAGGCGGCGAATCACGTCGTCGAAGGTGCCGTGCCGCTGTTCGTCATCCGATGCCGAGCGTGGGAACAGTTCGTACCAGCTTGCGAACGCTGCGCCGGCGCGCTCTACGTCGAGCGGGTACGCCACGCTTTCGACATAGAACGGCCGGTAGTGCGAGGCCTGCGCCATCACCTGTGCAGTCACCGGGTCCAGCAGCAACTTGAGACGGTGCGCATGGTCGGCATCCGCCAGCAGCCGAGCCAGCTTGTGCAGCGCGTCGGCGGCTGCGTCCTGCGGGGCGTGCTCGGCTGCCTGTGCGACCAGCCGCGCGCCTTCTTCCAGCTCCAGCGTCACGTCAACGCCGGCCGTGTGCTTCTTCTCCAGCTCAGAGCGGTAGGTGCCGAAGGCATCGCGCCACGCAGCAACGGCGTACACGTGCCGTCCCAGCCGTTCCGGCCGGAATGCGCCGCGCCAGCGGTCGTTGCCCAGGGCCACCATCGGCACGTGCTGCCAGGCCTCTTCATCCTGTGCACGCCACAGCAGGTGGACGGCCAATTTGTCGTGCCCGTCCATCAGCACGTCGGCCTCGACGACGATGTCGTCCCCCACCAGGCGCTTGACGGCAAAGCGTCCGTCTTCAACGGAGGGCTGCACCTGTTCGATACCGATGCGCGGCGAGGCGATGGCTGCGTTGACAGGGTCCTTCGCTTCGCCGGCCTTGGCGCGCGGGCTCTTGGCGGGCTTGGCGGCCGCAGGAGCGCGCACCGGGGCATTGCGGAAGACGCGCCAGACCTGCACATCGCCGGGCAGCAGATCGATTTCGGCCAAGGGCCGGGCATTGGCACGCAGCGTGTCGTCGCAACTGCCGACCGGCTCCGTCAGCAGATCGAGCGCCACGCCGCGCGTAAAGCCGCCGGCCACGCCGGGCAGGAAGTGGTCGGCATGCACCGACACGCCCATGTGCAGATCGGGATTGATGACCGTCAGTGTGGCGGCATCGCCTGCGCGCAGGTCCGGGCCATCGGCGCGCAAGAGCGCGGTGGCGGGCGCGTCGGGGCCAGTCAGCATGCGCAGTTCGGCGTGCGGCGCGACGGTATTCGTCTGGCGTGCGGCCCGGATGGTTGCGTTCACATCACGCACCGCGTCGCTCAGGTCGAATGCGGCATGCGCGTCGATCCATTGCTGGTCGGAGGGGTCACCGCGCTCGGCCAGCATCGGCAGCAGTGCGCCGCGTTCGAAGCCCAGCGGCATCAGCCAGCCGGCATCGAGCGTGTCCGCCACGTGCAGGAGACGGCGGTAGGCGCGTTCGCGGATCATCGCGTCGCCGAATGCCTGGCCGTAGCGCGTGCCGAACGGTGCTTCCACTGCGGCGATGGGTGGTGCCACGGCGGCCAGGCGGGCGTGCTCTTCCACCATCCAGCCGGCGCGGAAATCCCACCAGCGCAGCGACGAAAACGTCGCGTCAAAGCCGGCGCCCGCCAGTGCGTCGATGGCCGCGCCGTCCATGCCGGGCGTCCACGCTAGGAAGCGGACGGCAGCGGCCTCCTTGCGCACGTCGGCGATCAGCGTGCGCCAACGTTCGGCAGGCAGGCGGCCCGGCGCTTCGCAGCGGAATCCGCCGATGCCCGATGCGGCCCAGTTGCGCAACTGCTGCGTCCACCACGTGAGGATGGCGTCGGCGGTGCGCGGGTCGTCGTGCCGGAAGGAGGCGACCTCCAAATGCGACGGCGGCAGGCGCGGGTCGAGTGCGTCGCCGTCTTCGGCGTGGCTGGCGAACCAGTCTGGGTGGTCGGCACGCAGGGGCGCGTCGACAGCAACGCGGTCGATCACGAGGTCGAGCAACAACGTCAGCCCGCGTGCGCGGCAGCTTTCGGCCAGCGTGGCGAGCGCGGCGTCGGCCGGCCCGCCGCCCAATGCTGCATGCAGTTGCGCGTGGTCGCGCGTGACGAATACGTTGCCGGCCGCACCCACGGCAAACGGCGGCGCCATCAACACATGGTCAAAACCCAGTGCGGCGATGCGATCGAGCACGCCGTCCCACCGGTCGAGCCTGCCCAGTTGCAGTGGATGGACGTAGCAGATGGCGGGCGCATACGGAGCTTCCACGGCAGCCGGCGGCCCTTCGGCGGGCAGCGCGGCCGGCTTCGTGACGGATTTGGCGTTGCTGCCGGGCGGCTTGGCCGCCTTCAGTGCGGCAGTGGTTTTACGGGGCGTAGCGGGCTTGGGCGACTTGGTCTCTGGCATGCGTGAAAGCGGGGCAGGGCGTCAGGCGCGGTCAGGCACGGATTTTTTCGGCACTGGCGGCGCGCGCCACCGCGTGCGCTCGGATCTCGTCGGACAGCGCCGTCGAGCGTCGCCGCGCCGGCGTACGCACAGGTTGGTCGGGGCGGGGCGTGTGCACGACGTCCGGTGCGACGGGCGTCTGCACCAGTGCCACAGCGGGCATGGGCGTGGCGGCCGGCACCAGCGTGCGGTACAGCGCGACGTATTCGCGGGCAGGTTGCGACCAGCCGAAGTCGGTCGTCATGCCGTTGTATTGGAGGATGCGCCACGCCTGCGGCTGGGCGAAGACGTGCAACGCGCGCTCCACTGCGGCGACCATGGCGTCGGCGGTGTCGCCGTCGAACAGGAAACCTGTGGCGCCGTGCATGGCGGCTTCGGGCGAGCCGTGGTCGGTGATGGTGTCCATCAGGCCGCCCACGCGCGAGGCGATCGGCACGGTGCCGTAGCGCATCGAGTAGAGCGGCGTCAGGCCGCACGGTTCGAAGCGGCTGCCATGCAGCAGGATATCGGCGCCGGCGTGCAGCAGGTGGGCATAGGCCTCGGTGTAGCCGATCTTGGCGGCCACCTGACGCGGATAGCGCGCAGCCAGTTCCGCCATGCCGGTCTCGTATGCGTGTTCACCGCAGCCGAGCACGGCCACCTGCAATTGCGGGTTCGATTCGAGCAGTTGCGGCAGCGCCTGCAACGTCACGTCGGCCATCTTTTGATGCGTCAGGCGGCTGCCCAGGGCCAGCAACGGTGCCTTGGCGTCTTCCGGCAGGCCGAAGCGCTGCTGCAGCACGCGCTTGGCGGTGTGCTTGCCGCTCAGGTTGGACGCCATAAACGGCTGCGGCAACAGCGGATCCTTCGACGGGTTCCACACATCGTTGTCGATGCCGTTGAGGATGGCGACCAGGTCTTGCTGTCGCGCGCGCAGCAGGTCCTGCATGCCGCAACCCGCCGTGTCGGTCAGGATTTCGCGCGCATAGGCGTGGCTCACCGTGGTGATGCGATCGGCCCACAGGAGGCCCGCCTTCAGGAAGCTGAACTGGCCCCAGAATTCGGCTTCGTGCGCCGCATCGGGCGGCACGCCAATGTCCAGCACCACGTGCATCGGGAAATTGCCCTGGAACGCGAGGTTATGGACGGTAAAGACCGTCTTCACCGGCACCTGCGCCCGCTTGACGAACAGCGGCACCAGCCCCGCGTGCCAGTCGTGCGCCTGCACGATGTCGGAGCGATGCACACCCGGCAGCCCGGCGGCGACGCGCGCAGCGGCCTGGCTGAACGCCGCAAAGCGCAGCGCGTTGTCTGCATACGGCTCGCCATGTGCATCCAGATACGGATTGCCCGGCCGCGCAAACAGGGCCGGCGCGTCGAACAGCAGGACCGGAATGCCTTGGGCGCCCATGTGCCCGCTCAACAGACGCGCGGGGCCGCCGGGCAGGTCGGTCCATTCGCACACCGTGCGCGTGTGCTGCAACTGCGTGATGGCGTCGGGATAGCCCGGCAGCATCACGGTGACTTTCATGCCGGCGCGTCGAAGCGCGCTCGCGCATGCTCCGACCATATCTCCGAGTCCGCCGGTCTTGGCCAGCGGCACTGCTTCAGAAGCGACGAAGAGAACGTTCAGCGACAAGGTCATGCTCCCGGGGGAATTCGCCTGCCGGGCCGTCATCCAGCTGATGAACAGTGGAGGGCGCCGATGCGCGGCGGAGGTTTGCGATGGACCTCCTCGCGCAAGACCTATGCCAGTCAGACAGACGCTGACAAGACGGTGGCTCGTCGCTCACGCCGCCTAGGCCGGACGTGATGTGTGCGCTGCGATAACACGTGCAGCGTGTGCAACCTGCGGGTGCGCTGTGTAATTTCGTCTATGCGCGCAGGCGCACGTTGCTCGCGTGCGGCGCTTCGGGCTGGCGGCGCTCGATTGCCCGGGCAATAGAAAAAAACAATCGGTAAAATCATATCAATCAACTTGTGCAATGCACCGATCGACGATACGATCCACTCCGTTGTCAACCAAGCAACCCAACCGAAAACCACTATGTCGCTGATCAATACTCAAGTCCAACCGTTCAAGGCCCAAGCGTTCCACAACGGCAAGTTCATCGAAGTCACGGATGAGTCGCTCAAGGGCAAGTGGTCCGTGCTGATCTTCATGCCGGCCGCGTTCACCTTCAACTGCCCGACCGAAGTGGAAGACGCAGCGGACAACTACGCTGAATTCCAGAAGGCTGGCGCCGAGGTCTACATCGTCACGACCGACACGCATTTCTCGCACAAGGTGTGGCACGAAACGTCGCCGGCCGTGGGCAAGGCACAGTTCCCGCTGGTGGGTGACCCGACGCACGCGCTGACCAACGCATTCGGCGTGCACATTCCGGAAGAAGGCCTGGCACTGCGCGGCACGTTCGTGATCGACCCGCAAGGCGTGATCAAGACGATGGAAGTGCATGACAACGCCATCGCCCGTGACGTGAAGGAAACCCTGCGCAAGCTCAAGGCTGCCCAGTTCGTCGCCAACAACCCGGGCAACGTGTGCCCGGCCAAGTGGAACGAAGGCGCCAAGACGATCAAGCCGTCGCTGGACCTGGTCGGCAAGATCTAAGCGAACCTGCTCACGGTCCTACTGCGCGGCCTGATCTTGGCTCTGCGATGCTCGCCGTACCCATGTACGGCTGCGCTTCTCGCGCCAACCTCAGGTCGCTCGCTACGGACCGTGAACAGGTTCCAAGCGGCTTTGCCGCTTGACCGCAACGGCCGGCACTGCCGGCCGTTTGCTTAAGGGTAGGCGGCATATGTCGCCGCCTTTTTACAGACTCAACGATTAAAGGAAGTCGTCATGCTGGATGCTGATGTCAAGGCCCAACTGAAGGGCTACCTCGAACGCCTCGTGCAGCCCATTGAGCTGGTCGCCAACGTCGATGACAGCGAGGGCTCCCGCGACATGATGGACCTGCTGCGCGACGTGGCCGAGCAGTCCAGCATGATCGTGCTGACCGAACAACGCGATGCCGCCGAGCGCGCACCGTCGTTCCTGATCCGCCGCACCGGCGCGGATGTGAGCGTGCGTTTTGCCGCCATCCCGACCGGCCACGAGTTCACCTCGCTCGTGCTGGCGCTGCTGCAAGTGGGCGGCTATGCGCCCAAGCTCGAAGCCGACGTCATCGAGCAGATTCGCAATATCGAAGGGGATTTCCGCTTCGAGACCTACATGTCGCTCACGTGCCAGAACTGCCCGGACGTGGTTCAGGCGCTGAACGTGATGTCCGTGATCAACCCGCGCATCCAGCACGTCGCCATCGACGGCGCGCTGTATCAGGGCGAAATCGAGGCACGCCAGATCATGGCCGTGCCGACCGTGTTCCTGAACGGCGAGACGTTCGGCACGGGCCGCATGGGCGTGGAAGAAATTCTCGCCAAGATCGACACCGGCGCTGCCGCGCGTGACGCTGAAAAGCTCGCCGCCAAGGAAGCGTTCGATGTGCTGATCGTCGGCGGTGGCCCGGCCGGCGCGGCGGCTGCCGTGTACGCGGCCCGCAAGGGCGTGCGCACCGGCGTGGTGGCCGAACGTTTTGGCGGGCAGGTGCTCGACACGCTGGGCATCGAGAACTTCATCTCCGTGCAGGAGACCGAAGGGCCGAAGTTTGCCGCCGCGCTGGAGCAGCACGTGCGCCAGTACGACGTCGACATCATGAACACGCAGCGCGCGGTGAAGCTCACGCCGGCAGACAAGCCGGGCGGCTTTGCCGAGGTGACGCTGGCCAACGGCGCGGTGCTCAAGGGTCGCTCGGTCATCCTGTCGACCGGCGCGCGCTGGCGCAACGTCAACGTGCCGGGTGAGCAGGAATACAAGAACAAGGGCGTGGCGTACTGCCCGCACTGCGATGGCCCGCTGTTCAAGGGCAAGCGCGTGGCCGTCATCGGCGGCGGCAACTCGGGCGTGGAAGCGGCCATCGACCTGGCCGGCCTGGTGAGCCACGTCACGCTGCTGGAATTCGCCAGCGAGCTGAAGGCCGATGCCGTGCTGGTGCGCAAGCTGCAAAGCCTGCCGAATGCGACCATCGTCACCAACGCGCAGACCACCGAGATCACCGGTGACGGCCAGAAGGTCAATGGCCTGCGCTACAAGAGCCGCGTCGATGGCGTCGAGCACACGGTCGCGCTGGAAGGCGTGTTCGTGCAGATCGGCCTGGTGCCCAACACCGAATGGCTGGACGGCGCGCTCGAACGCAACCGCTTTGGCGAGATCGTCGTCGACGCACGCGGCCAGACCAGCGCGGAAGGCGTGTTCGCTGCAGGCGATGCGACCACGACGCCGTACAAGCAGATCATCATCGCCACCGGCGATGGCGCGAAGGCCGCACTGTCGGCGTTCGACCATCTGATCCGCGTGCCGCTGGCCGAAGCTGCCTGAAGCTGAACGCAGCCGTACCTGTACCGAGCCGGACTTCGCGACAAGCGGGTCCGGCTTTTTCTTTGGTGCTTCGGCGCTCAGCCGGCGGCAGATTGCAGCGCCTGCGCACGCGCCGCGCACATCTCGACAAGACGATCGCGCAGCGCACGCCCCGCGCTGTCGAGATCCGGTCGCGCAAACAGCGCCAACTCCAGCCCCCCGATCTCCGGAAAACCATCCGCAGCGCCGAGCACGCGATGCCCGGCCTGCACGGTGCTGGCCGGCAGCAGGCTCACGCCCAGCCCCGCGCTGACTGCCGCACACAGGCTCGCCAGGCTCGGGCTCGAATACGTGATGCGCCACGGCTGGCCGATTGATTCCAGCGCATGCAGCATCTCTTGTCGATACAGCGCGCCCACCGGAAACACCACCAGCGGCAAGGACGGTTGCGATGGCCCGAGCGGCAGCGTGTGCGGCCGCTCGGCGCTGTCGATCCAGCAAACCGGCTCCGCCCAGCGCGCATGGCAGTCGCTGTCCGTCCCCCATTGCTTGACCAGCAGCATGTCGAGATCGCCATTGCGATACAGACGCAGGAGGTGGTGAGAGAGGCCGCTTTCCACTTCCAGCCGCAGCCGGGGGCGCTCGCGCGCAAAGCTGGCGATGAGCGGCATCAGCGCGCCGCTGCCGAGGTCTTCCGGCACGCCCAGCCGCAGCACGCCCCCGGTGTGTTCGGGGCTGAGCGCCTCGCTTGCTTCGTTGGCCAGGCGCAGCAGGCGGCGGGCGTAGCCGAGCAGGCGGTCGCCTTCTTCCGTGGGCAGCACCTGGCGCTGGCTGCGGTCGAGCAGGCGGCAGTCCAACTGCTGCTCCAGCCGCAGGATCTGCTGGCTGACCGTCGACTGCGTCAGATGCAGATGCTCCGCCGCCCGGGTGAAGTTGCCGGTATCCACCACCGTGACAAAGCTGCGTAGCAAGACGAGATCAATCATTTGAAAATCCACTGAACATCATTTCACTATTTAATTTGAACATGTTTAGGGGCGCAACAATAATCGACCCGCAATTTCGTCTGTGGAGAAGCCCGATGTCCGATGAGCAGTACATGCGTGAGGCGGTGGAGCTGGCGCGCGGCAACGTCGACGCCGGCGGGCTGCCGTTTGGCGCGGTGCTCGTGCGCGACGGCAAGATCGTTGCGCGTGCCGTGAACGAGGTGCGCGCCACCCACGACCCGACCGCCCATGCCGAAATGCAGGCGATCCGCCAGGCAAGCCGTGCGCTGGCCACGCCGGACTTGCGCGGCGCGGTGATGTACGCGAGCGGCCATCCGTGCCCGATGTGCTTTGCGGCGATGCACCGCTGCGGCATTCGCACGGCGTACTTCGCGTATTCGAACGAAGATGGCGCGCCCTTCGGCATGTCGACCGCCGCCCTGTATGCCGAGATGCGCGGAGCACCGGAGCGCGGCGAGCTGCAACTGCATGCGTGCCGGCCGACGGGCGAGCAGGGCCTCTACGAAGCATGGCAGGCACGTCAATCGTGAACGACGTGGCCGCACAGGGCACCGCCGCCGACGTGTCACCTCAAGCCGCGGCTCCGTCGATGCACGCTGATGCCGGTTGGCTCGGCGTGGTGGTCGTGGTTGCGCTTGGGATGAACCTGCGGCCGATTCTCACGACCATCAGGCCGCTGCTGGCAGAAATTCGCGCGGGCACGGGGCTCGGCTTGCAGGGCGCTTCGCTGCTGACCGTGATTCCCGTGCTGTGCATGGGCAGCGTGGCGCTGTTCCTGCCCTGGCTTGCGCGCTGGCTGCCCGAGCATCGCGGTGTGGCATGCAGCCTGCTGGCCATTGCGGGCGCGTGCCTGTGGCGACTGTGGGCCGGGCACGGCGCCGCGTTGATCGCAAGCGCCGCGCTGGCCGGCACCGGCGTGGCGATTGTCCAGGCGCTGGTACCGGGCCTCGTCAAGCGGTGGTTTCCGCAGCGTGTGCCGATGGCGCTGGGTTTGTATTCCGCCTCGCTGATGGCCGGCGGTGGTATCGCGGCGACGCTCAGCCCGCGCATTACACACATCGCAGATTGGCATGTCGGTCTCGGCGTGTGGGCGCTGCCGGCGCTGGCAGCCCTCGTGTTGTGGACGACGGCCCGCCCGCGTGAAGCCGCCGCACCCGCGCAGCGCGGGCCAGTGCTCAATTTCTTCGGCAACCGGCGCGCATGGCTGCTGGCCATCTACTTTGGGGCGGCCAACGGCGGCTACACCAGCATGATCGCGTGGCTCCCGATGTTCTACCGTCAGCTCGGCTGGAGCGCGCAGGACGAAGGCAGCCTGATCGGCCTGATGACGATCTTCCAGGTGATCGGCGCATTGGCTGCACCGCTGCTCGCGCGCCGCTGGCCCGATCGGCGCCCGTGGTTGGTGGTCGTGCTGGTCTTGCAGCTCATCGGCATGGTCGGCTTGCTGCTCGCGCCGCAAACCGGCACCACGCTGTGGGTGGCACTTATTGGCGGTGGGCTGGGGTCGATGTTCTCGCTGTGCCTGACCCTCACGCTGGATCACCTGCCCGATGCGCGCGCTGCCGGTTACTTGGCGGCGTTTGTGCAAGGCATCGGCTTCATCATCACGGGGATCATTCCCTACGCAGTCGGCTGGCTGCGCGAGCTGACGGGCGGTTTTCAACTGCCCTGGGCGCTGCTGATTGCCATCGTGATCGCGTCGATGGTGACGACGTTGCGCTTTGCCCCCAGCGGCTACGCCCGCGCGATCGGGCCGGTGTAACGCGCGCGCTGCGGGTGACCACGCCCGAGATAGGGCCTTCCACAGTTCGTAAAGAAAACGCTTGTAATGAGAATCATTCGCATTTATAGTGTGTCCATCGACAGCGCTGCAGCCGATGGATCCGCTCCCAGGGCACATCTTCCAATGCACGGCGCATCGAACCGAATTTCGCTGCGTGCCCGCTGCTTCATGGGCTGGCGCCCGGCAACCGATCTTTTGTGGGGACCGCTCTGACACACAGAGCGTTTGGCAGTAGCAAGCCGCCCGACAGTCGGGAAAGCACTCAGACCCCGCTTTCCCGACTGCGACTTTCCGGGCTGCCAGCCATGCCGTTTTTTTTCTTCAAGAACTCAGCGACCGGTGTGCATGCGTGCAACGTTGCCGTTTTGGGTTCTCGCCCGCTGTAACGCCCCGCCTGCTGTACCCAAATCTCGCCCCAACGAACGCCATGCCAAACTCGACCGACCTGCGCCGGGCGGGGCTCAAAGCCACGTCGCCGCGCGTCAAGATTCTGGAAATCCTCACCGCCGGTACGGAACACGGCCGTCACCTGAGCGCGGAAGATGTGTACCGCCAGTTGCTCACGTCGGAACTCGACATCGGCATCTCGACGGTCTATCGCGTGCTCAATCAGCTGGTGGATGCCGGCGTGCTGCTGCGCCATACGTTCGAGGCCGGCCATGCGGTGTATGAGCTGAACGAGGGTGCGCATCACGATCACCTGATCTGCCTGACGTGCGGTCGCGTGGAAGAGTTTCACGACGACGCCATCGAGTCGCGGCAGGAGCGCGTGGCCAACGAGCGCGGCTTCGTGCTGCGCGATCACGCGCTGGCGCTCTACGGCGTTTGCCCTGCGTGTCAGGCGACTGCGGGCGTGGCCGGCGCGATTGGGTTGAATGCGTGATGTGACCCGGTAACTTGCTGAAACAGTATCGACGGGATCATGGCGAAACTCACCGCGCGCTCGGGGTTCCAACTCCCTGTTATTCAGGAGATGCCGATGCAACGCCGTCTGAAGTCCGAAGATGAACTCAAGACCTTGCTGGCCCGCTGCGTCCAGCAACATCCCGAATGCGCACAGTGCCAACTGCGCGCGATGTGCATTCACCGCCCCGATCACACCGGCTGCAATTGGAGCGCCGAGTTTGATTTTCCCGTGGACGACGATGCCGCCGCCATTCGCGGCCTGTCCGTCGCCAAGCGCCTGCTGACCCGCGCCCGCACGCAGTACAACGTGGTGCCGGCCCGGTAACCCCGCGCTTCTTATCCCTTCGCCTGGCGGGAGATCCGCTCCAGCAGCGCGCGTGCGCTTTCGCCGTGCCCCCGCTGTGCCAGCAGGCGCGCATTCAGCACGAGATTCTCGAGGACCAGCTTGGCGATGCTCGCGGTGAGCGAGACGATCACCTCGTCCTGGCTGAAGTGGGCATCTTCCATTTGCGTCAGCTGGCGCGACACCAGCTTGCAGACCAGGTCTCGCAACATCTGCTCGTCGAAGGGCAGGTTGGCGAAATCCACCGGGTCTTCCTTCTCGACTTCCGCAATCAACTGGACCAGCAACTCTTCGGTCATGACGCGTCCCCCGTTCAGGTTTGGACCAGTCTACGCCTGCGTTGCGCAAAAACAAAACGGGCCCGCGTGATGCGAGCCCGTGAGCGTTGTGGCGTTGCGTCGGCTGTTATTTGCGCCGCACGAAGTGGATCGGCTGTTCGGCCGGCGCGGCGGATGCCGATTCACCCGAGGCGCAGCCGCTGCAACCACTGCCGCATGCGCTGCCCGACAGCGGATCGGAGTGGCAGGAAGGCGACTCGCCCGGCGTGAGCAAGCGCTGCCCGAAGGCGCGCATCCAGCCCGGCCGCGACGGCCGATCACACCAGCCTGCCACGCGCGCCGCCGTGCGGGCGCGCATCGCCGGCGCATAGCGGCCGGTCAGCGACAACGCGCTCAGCGCCACGACGGTGGCGACAACGCCGGTTTCGACAACGTGGTACACGCTCATGTCAGCACCCGTGCGATCTGGTAGGTGGCGAAAGCGGCCAGGTAGGCCAGCGCGAAAAGGTAGCCGGCGGTGCCCGCCATGACCTTCCACGAGTTGGTCTCGCGGCGGATGGTGGCCAGCGTCGAGATGCATTGCGGCGCGTAGACGTACCAAGCCAGAAAGGCCAATGCCGTGGCCAGCGACCATTGCTGCGAGATGATCGGCGCCAGCTGCGCCGCCGCATCTTCATGCGTTGCCGACAGCGAGTACACCGTCGCCAGCGCGCCCACGGCTACCTCACGTGCCGCCATGCCCGGGATCAGCGCAATACACATCTGCCACGTGAAGCCGATCGGCGCGAACACGACTTCAAGCGCACGGCCGATCATCCCGGCAAAGCTGTAATCGATGGCCGGCAGCGTGGCGTTGGCCGGCGGCGCCGGGAACGTCGAGAGGAACCACAGCACCACCATCATCTTGAGGATGACCGTGCCGATGCGGCGCAGGAAAATGCGCGCCCGTTCGACGAGGCCGACAACCAGGTTCCGCACGCTGGGCAGACGGTACGACGGCAATTCGAGAATGAGCGGGTGCTCGTTGCGATCGCGCTTCAGGTACTTGAGCACATAGGCCACGACCAGCGCCGACACGATGCCCGCCATGTACAGCCCGAACAGCACAAGCCCCTGCAGATTGAACAGGCCCCACACTTGGCGCACCGGGATGAACGCGCCGATCAGCAAGGCATACACGGGCAGCCGCGCCGAGCACGTCATCAGCGGTGCCACGAGAATCGTCACCAGCCGGTCGCGCGGGTCCTGAATCGTGCGCGTGGCCATCACGCCGGGAATCGCGCACGCGAAACTCGACAACAACGGAATGAACGAGCGCCCCGACAACCCCGCGCCCGCCATCAACCGGTCGAGCAGGAAGGCCGCGCGCGGCAAATAGCCCGATTCTTCCAGCGACAGGATGAAGAGGAACAGGATCAGGATCTGCGGCAGGAACACCAGCACGCTGCCCGTGCCGGCGATGATGCCGTTGACCAGCAGGCTCTTGAGCATGCCGTCGGGCATGACGTTGCCGACCCACACGCCCACGGCTTCCACGGCACCCTGGATGCCGTCCATGAGCGGCTGCGCCCACGAGAACACCGCCTGGAACATGAAGAACATCAGCACGGCCAGCAGCATCAGGCCCAGCACCGGGTGCAGGACGATACGGTCGAGCCGGTCGTCCAGCTCGGCCGTGCTGCGTGGCATGGTCACGGCGGTATCGAGCAGCCGCTTCACTTCAACGTGCGGATCTGCATCGGCCGGCAGCCCGACCGGCACGGCCGGCAGCTGTTCGTGATCGATATGCGCGACAAGGTCGGCCGCGCCATTGCGTTTGATGGCCACGGTCTGCACCACGGGCACGCCCAGGGCGGCTTCCAGCTTGGCGCGGTCGATGCGGATGCCGCGCCGCTCGGCCGCGTCAACCATATTCAGCGCCAGCACCATCGGCAAGCCGAGGCGCTGCAGTTCCAGCACGAAGCGCAGGTGCAGCCGAAGGTTGGTGGCGTCGACCACGCAGATCAGCATGTCGGGGCGCGACTCGCCGCGGAACATGCCAAGGCAGATATCGCGCGTGATGGCCTCGTCCGGGCTGGTGGCGACCAGGCTGTAGGCGCCGGGCAGATCGAGAATCTGCACATGGCGGCCCGACGGGGCGGTAAAGCGGCCTTCCTTGCGCTCGACCGTCACGCCCGCATAGTTGGCGACCTTCTGGCGGCTGCCCGTCAGCAGGTTGAACAGCGCGGTCTTGCCGCAGTTGGGGTTGCCCACCAGGGCAACGCGCAATGCGGGGGTGGAAGCGGAAGAGGAAGAAGCGTGCATCTGCATGAAGCCGAATAAGCGGAGCCGAAAGCTGCGGCAATGGGAGGCAGGCTATGCCGCCTCGCGCACCTTTGCGGGCGGGGCCGTTTCGGGCGCGGTGATGGCGGCGGCGGGTTGCGTGGCCGGTTCGGCGCGCACGCGCACGCGAGCAGCCTCCTGGCGGCGCAGTGCAAAGCGGGTAAAGCCCACCTGCACGACGAGCGGGTCGCCGCCGAAAGGACCGACGGCCACCACGCGCACCTCTTCGCCCGTCACGAACCCGAGTTCGCGCAGGCGTTGGCTGATGGGATCGGCGGGTTCACGGTCTTCAACGTGATCCACCACCGCCGTCGCCCGGCGGGAAAGCTCGGAAAGCCGCATCGTGCGTGATCGTTAACTTAACGTGGTACAGCAAGGAAGCTAAATGCGAATCGTTTTCATTATAACGCAACATCCCGTGTGACGGGCTGCGGCACGCGGTCGCCAGGATGGATATTTCGGAGGACGGGTTGTTACGGATCCGGGCGTTGTGCGGAAGGCACATGCGGAAGGAGCGGGCGACTAAATCCGCTGCCCATGCAGGGTTTTTCCCAAATTACCCTATCCTGGGTATTGGCCTGACCGAGGGGCTTGCCTATCCTTCAAGTGCGCTGAACTTCCCCGTTCAAAGCGTATTCTTGAAGCCACCGGATACCGCTATCCGGTGGCTTTTTCTATGGGCGCGTGCCCCGCGCAGCCACCTGCTCCAAGCGGTGCCGATGCTGCAGCCCTGGACGTGTATCGCGCTCCGCCAAGGCAGCGGCAACGACAGTTCGCGCGCCACCTGCATACCCTGCCATCACCCCTCGCGCGGCCTGCCACGCCGATTTGCGGCCGGGTCGACTACAGACTATCCACAAGTTGCGTGCGATAGGAATTGCAAGCAAAATGCTTGCGCACTGCGTCAGCCGTCAGCCGGCACGATGCCGCAACTGCATCGTGCGCCGAGGGACGGTCCTTGAGCCGCGCATCGTGCAACCGCAGAGTGCATCCGCTCTCCACATAAGGCTCTACCGGTCATTCAAGTGCCGAAGCACGCTCTCTTTCCCACCACGTTGCGCGGCCGCTTGCTCGCCTTGGCCGCGGTGGCCGCCTTGCCGGCCATCGTCGTGGCGATTGCCGGTGTGGCGCTTTACCGTGACCGGCTCAATGACCACCTTGCCCAGCACCTGACCCACGAAACCGAGGCCGCCGCGGCGCGCGTCGGCATGGTGCTGTCCAACGCGAATACGCTTCTCTCGGTGGTGCTTGCCGACGATTCGGCGCTGCGCATGGACCCGCAAGAGTGCAGCAGCTTCGTCAACCGCGTCTTCCATAATCAGAGCGAACTCGCGAACCTCGGCATCATCGACGCGCACCGCAAGCTGGTATGCACGCCGGACACGGCGAAGCTTGGCGTCGATCTGTCGGACCGGCCGTACCTGAACGAGATCCTGGCGACGGGCCGGCCTTCCTTGTCGACGTTCGTGACCGGGCGCGCCTCCAGCCAGGCGGTCCTGATTTTGGCGCGGCCGATGGCAGGCGGCGACGGCGCCATTCGCGGCGTGGCGTATGCGGCCGTACGGCAAAGCGCGCTGATTGCGGCCGCCATTGAAGGCGTGCCGGAAGCGCCGGTCTATCTGGTGGATGCGGACGGCAACGTGCTCTCGAATCACGGCACCTTGGCTGCGGCGCAAGTGCCGGCCGTCGTGCGCGGGCCGCTCCTGGCTTCGGCGGGGCAGCAGCCCGGCGAGCCGCTGCTGCTGGACGACACCGACGGCGTGCGCCGCGCCTACGCCGCCATGGTGGTGCCGCATGCTGCCGGCGGGCATCTGCGCATCGTGCGCGGCGTAGATGCCACCGACATCGTTCGCCAGCAGCGCAACGTGACGCTGGCCGGCGGGGGCGCCATTCTGCTGATGGTCGTGATGCTGCTCGCGCTGATCCAGATGGCGTTGCGGCGGATGGTCATGCCGCGCATCGACGCGCTCGTCGACGCCGCGCGCCACTACGCAACGGGCGATTTTTCGGCGCGCGTGCCCGAGCACGGCGCCTCGCGCGATGAACTCTCGCTGCTGGAGCGCACCTTCAACGAAATGCGCGCCGCCATCCAGCGGCACGACGCCACGGTCCACCGCCTGACCGAACGCTTCCAGCGCGTGGCCCGCGCGACCAACGACTGGATCTTCGACTGGGATATCGCGACCGGCGAGTCCTGGGCCAACGCCAGCCTGCATCGGCTGCTGGGCAGCGATGCCCTGCTGGGCCAGGGCGACGACGATGGCACCGGGGGCGGCACCTCGCGCACGCTGACCTTCCACCAGTTCGTACATCCGGACGATGTCGATGCCTTCGCCCAGGACCTGCGCGCCGTGCTGAATTCGGATCGTGACAACTGGCAGCACGTCTGCCGCGTGATCGACGCCAATCGCGCCACGCGCACCGTGGAAATTCGCGCGAGCCTGTATCGCGATCAGGACGGCCGGGCCGTGCGCATGGTCGGCGGGGTGACCGACATCTCGCAGCGCTCCGCGATCGAGCAGGAGCTGCGCAGCAGCGAAGCGAACCTGAGCGTGGCGGAGCAGATTGCGCTCCTCGGCAGTTGGCGCTGGGATGTGCTGCGTGACTCGACCACGTGGTCGTCGGGGATGTACGTGTTGACGGGCATGCCGCCGGGTGCGCCGCCGGCCTTCGCCCAGCAGGCGCAGTTCTTTACCGCCGACAGCTACAACCGTCTGCGTGATGCCGCGAGCCGCGCCGTAACCGAAGGGGAGCCGTACTCGCTGGAGCTGGAGATGATCCGCCGCGACGGTGAGCACCGCTGGGTGCTTTCGCGCGGCAACATCGAGCGCAACGAGCGCGACGAGGTCATCGCGCTGTTCGGCACCATGCAGGACATCACCGAGCGGCGTGAATCCGACGAGCAACTGCGCCTGCTGCGCCGCGTGGTCGAATCGGTGCCGTCGGGCATTACCGTGGCCGACGCGCAGCAGCCTGACCTGCCGATCGTGTATGTGAACCCCGGCTTCGAGCGCATGACGGGGTATCGCGCAGAAGAAGTGCTGGGCCGCAACGCGCGCTTCCTGCATTCGTCCGAGCCTGGGCAGCCGGCGCTGAACGAGGTGCGGACCGCGCTGCGCGACGAGAGCGAGATCCGCGTGCTGCTGCGCAATTTCCGCAAGGACGGCCACGCGTTCCTGAACAACTTCCTGCTCTCGCCGGTGCGCGACGCCAAGGGCGCGGTGACGCACTACGTCGGCATCCAGGACGACGTGACCGAGCAAGAGATGACGCGCATGCGCCTGGCCCAGCACGCCACCATCGACCCCCTCACGGGGTTGCCCAACCGCACGCTGCTGGCCGACCGGGTGCAGCAGTCGGTGGAAATGGCCGCACGCCAGCGCAGCCGCTTCTATGTCGCGCTCGTCAACATCGATCGTTTCAAGGTCGTCAACGACAGCCTCGGCCACCTGCTGGGCGACGAGGTGCTGCGCCGGGTGGCCGAGCGCCTGCGCGATGCCGCCGATACGGTGGACACCGTGGCACGCTTTGGCGGCGACGTGTTTGCATTGGTGATCTCGCACGCCGGTTCGCGCGGCGTCGACTTCGGCTTTGATCTGTTTGCCGAGCCGGTGCGCGTGGAAGGGCACGAGGTGTTCGTGACGGCAAGCATCGGCGTGGCCGAATACCCGGCGCACGGCACCGACGCCGATAGCCTCATCCGCCATGCCGAGATGGCGATGTACTACGCCAAGCAGAACGGCCGCAACCGCCTGGAATTCTTCGCGCCGGAAATGGATATCGGCGTGTCGTACCGGCTGAACCTGGAGCACCAGATTCGTGCTGCGCTGGAGCAGGGCCAGTTCCGCTTGCTGTACCAGCCGCAGATCGACACCAAAACCGGCCGCGTGTGCGGGCTGGAAGCGCTGATCCGCTGGATTCACCCCACGCGCGGATTGCTGCCGCCGGCTGCGTTCATTCCGGTGGCCGAAGAGAGCGGGCTGATCGTCGAGATCGGCAACTGGGTCTTGACCGAAGCCGCGCAGCAACGCGCCGAGTGGCACAAGCGCGGCCTGGCTGATGACCTGACGCTGGCAGTGAACGTGTCGCCGCTGCAGTTCAAGCGCGGCACCGTGCTGCCGACGCTGCTCAAGCTGCAGCGCCAGTACGGCCTCGGCTCGGGCTTCCTTGAGTTGGAAGTGACCGAGTCGATGCTGATGGAAGGCACCGAACGCACCATCGAAGACCTTACGGCCATTCGCCAGCTTGGCGTGCGCATTGCCATCGACGATTTCGGCACGGGGTATTCGAGCCTGGCGTATCTGAAGCGCTTGCCGATCGACCTCATCAAGATCGACCGCGCCTTCGTCAAGGACATCGATCGCGATTCCAACGATGCCGCCATCTGCACGACCGTCGTGGTGCTCGCCCACAACCTTGGCGTGAAGGTGTGTGCCGAAGGCGTGGAAGATGCTGCGCAATCGGCCTTCCTGGCCTCCCACCAGTGCGACGTGCTGCAGGGCTATTACTTCAGCGAGCCGCTGTTGCCTGAGGCGGTGACGGCCTTGCTGGAACGCGACACGCGCTTCACCGTGTAAGGCAGCGCTGCCGCTGCCGCCGCGGCGCTACGCGCGGAACACGGCGATGGCGTGCTTCAGGTCTTCCGACTGGCGGGCCAGCACCGACGTGGCGGCTGCCGCTTCTTCCACCAGCGTGGCGTTCTGCTGCGTGACCCCATCGAGCTGCGAAACCGACGCGTTGATCTGCGCAATGCCGCTGCTCTGCTCGCGCGAGCTGGCGGAGATTTCCGACATGAGCTGCGTGACGGTCTGCACCGATTGCACGATCTGCGTCATGGTGGCGCCCGCCTTGTGGACGAGATCAACGCCGTCGCGCACGGACTGGTCGGATGCGCGGATGATCTCCTTGCTCTGTGCGGCGGCCTGCGCGCTGCGTTGGGCCAGGCTGCGCACCTCGCCGGCAACGACTGCAAAGCCCCGGCCTTCTTCGCCCGCGCGAGCGGCTTCCACCGCGGCGTTGAGCGCAAGGATGTTGGTCTGGAACGCGATGCTCTCGATGGTGGCGATGATCTCGGTCACGCGCTGGCTGTCGGCGCGGATGGCGTCCATGGTTTGCACCACGCGCTGCACGACCTGGCCGCCGTCGGCCGCGATCGTCGAGGCCTCTTCGGCAAGGGCGCTGGCGGCACGGGCGTGGTCGGCATTCTGCGCGACCATCGATGTCAGCTCCTCCATGCTGGATGCGGTTTCTTCCAGCGCGGCGGCCTGCTGCTCGGTACGGGCGGAGAGGTCATGGTTGCCCGCGGAAATCTGCAGCGTGCTGTGCGCGACGTTGGCGGCGCCGTCTTGGATGTCGCGCACGATCGACGACAGGCTTGCGCGCATGGTGCCCATGGCGCGCATGACTTCGCCCAGCTCGTCGCTGGAGCGGACTTCGACCACGGTGGTCAGGTCGCCGGCGGCCAGTCGCGTGGCAAGCGTGGCGGCTTCTTCCAGCGGTCGGATCAGCGTGCGTGCAAGCAGCACGCCTGACATCGTCGCCAGCCCGGCGCAACCCACGCCGGTGAGCCACAGCCAGTCGCGGCTGAAGACGAGCCACGCTGCGCCATGCAGATCGGCCGCTTCCAGGGCGATGTGCGCCCACACCGTGCCGATCAGGATGGCCGATGCAATCAGCGTTTGCAGCCCGATCACCTTGAAGCGCAGGCTGTCGATCTGGAACAGATTGACGGCGCGCCGCCATCCCGTGCGCAGAATGCGGCCCGCGCGCACGGTGTACGACGCGTCGCCTTCATTGATGGCGGTATAAGCGCGTTGCGCGCGCGCGATCTGCGCAGGCGTCGCCATGGAGCGCACCGACGTATAGCCGACCACCACGTTGTTCTGAAACACCGGCGTCACGTTGGCCAGCACCCAGTAGAAGCCGCCGTCCTTGCGGCGGTTCTTGACGAAGCCGCGCCACGCCTTGCCGGCTTGCAGCGTGGCCCACAAATCCGCGAAGGCGGCTTCGGGCATGTCGGGGTGGCGCACGAGATTGTGGGGCGCACCGACCAGCTCTTCCTGCGAGTAGCCGCTGATGCGCACGAACGCCGGATTGGCGAAGACGATGCGGCCTTTGAGATCGGTGCGGGAGATGAGGTAGTCCGTCGGGTTGAGGGCGGTTTCGGCTTGGGTGACCGGCAGGTTCTTGCGCATGGTGGTGCCGCGCTTCGTGGGCGCGGAGTATCGGAAGGAGGCGTGAGCCTGAAAGGCTCGCTGTCCTTCTTTGCATCGGCATGCTGCGGGCGGCCTAAAGGTGATGCCGGCGCCGCGAGTTGATCTGGATCAAATTCCGGGCGCGGCGCAGATTGGCATGGCCGTTGCTACGTTGCTGGCAATGCGCCGTTCAGGCGCTGCAGATGGAGGAACGAGTGCACAAGATCTGTGGAGACGTTGAAATCGTCCCGCGCGTGGTGCCCGCCGGCGGGCGGGGCTGGGAGGCACGCGTGGAGGTCGTGTTTCGCGGGGCCGAAGGGCAATCGTTGTCGGGCTCGCAGCCGGTGCGGCCCGGATGCACCTTCGGCTCGCCGCGCGAAGCGATGGACGCGGCGCTGCTGCACGGGCAGCGCCTGTTGCGCGAGTGGGTGAGGGGCACCACAGGCACCACACCCCAGGCAGAAGTCGCGACCTGACGCGACGCGAAGATCAGCGCGCCTCGCTCGCCTTGCGTTCTTCGCGCGAGAGGCCGGCTGTCCAGTAGCCCTTGGCGTCGATGGCGTCATGCGGGACGGCCCAGGCGCCTTCGAGCAGCGTGCGCACCTGCTTGAGCAACGACGCCTCGCCGGCCAGGAACACCTGCGGCGTGCCGGCCGGCATGGCTTGCGCGCTGAGCGCTCCAACCATCATGGCGCCGGCGTGCGCCGTATCGCTTTCCACCCAATGGATGTTGCGGCTGCGCGGGTGCGCGGCCAAGGCGCCTTCCAGCGGCAGCCGGGCGCGGGCGTCGCCGATGGCGATGTAGGTGAGCACCTGCGCGTGCTCAGGCAGCGTCTCCAGGATCGCGAAGATCGCAGGCAACGCGGTTTCGTCGCCGATGAGCAGCGTCCAAGGTGCGGCTGGATCGGCACGGAAACCGCGCTTCGGGCCAGCAAATTCGACTTCATCGCCGGGCGCGGCATGCTCGAGCCAGCGTGCGGCAGGGCCGTGCTGGGCTGCCGGCGTTTCGTCGTGCACGACGAAATCGATTTCGAGTTCGCCGCGCGCCGCGTGATAGCGGCGGATGGTGTAGGCCCGACCGAGCGTTCGGCCGCTGCCCGCGCGATCGTGCGGAAACATCAACTTGATGGCGGCGGCGGGGGGCGCCTCGGCGAGATCCTCGAGATCCGTGGCGGCCACGCCGGTAAAGACCACGCGGCGCATGCGGGGCGACAACGTATGGATGGCGCGCACACGCACGCGGCGTGTGGCGGGTTTGACAGAACTGAGCAGCTGCGACATGAGACCTTGTGTGCGATTGAAGGCAAACATAGATGGCTGCGGAATGAACCGACTGGACCGACTGGACTGACGCGGTGGCCCGGGCGACCGAACATCGCCCGGGGCGGCTGAACAGATGCTGCTGGCCGCTTACCGCTCGCCGGTGATTTCCTTGAGGGCACGTAGCAGGATGTCTGCCACGCGTTGCTGTTCTTCGCGCGAAGCGAAGCGTTTTTCCATGAGGGCAAACTTGAGGCGCCAGCGCGCGGTGCGCAGCGGGTCGTGGCCTGTGTCCGTCCATTCGGCGGCGTTGTCGGTTTCGCGGTCGAAGGCCATGGCTTCGTTCATGCGCTTGACGCGCTCACCCATGGCGCGCAGCTGCGCGAGGATGGCGTCGGCGCTGTTCTGGCGCTCCGCCAGCCAAGCTTCGCCTTCGGGCGTGATGCCGTAGCGCTTCTTGTTGCCTTCGACGGTGACGGAAGCAAAACCGTGATCTTCGAGGTACGACAGGGCCGGGTAGACCATGCCCGGGCTTGGCGTGTAGAAACCAAGCGAGTGCTCTTCCACCGCCTTGATCAACTCATAGCCGTGGCGCGGGGTGCCCTTCAGCAGCGCCAGCAGCACCAGTTGCAGATCGGCTGAACTGAGCCGTCGGCCACGCCAGGGGCTGCCGCCCTCGTCATCGCCTTCTCCGTAGCCGCCGGGGCCGCCAAAGCCGCCCATGCCGCGCCCGAAACCATGGCCGCCATGACCGTGCCGGCCCATCATGAAGTGTTTCTCAATCCACATTCTGGGGTGATGTCCAAACCATCCGCGCATTGCCGTTCTCCTGAAGAGCATCATCAGATATATCGTAAGATACATCGCATGATAGTGGCGGCCATCCAGAAGTCAAGGACATCCGTGGCGGCGGCAGGAAAAAAACCGGCCTCGGATCAGGCGGCAGGTTTGTCGTTGCCGAGCTTGGCGACGTGTACCAGCCAGCGCCGCACCACCTCTTCTTCTTCCGGCGTGAACCCGTTGACCAGATCCTGCTCGATGCCGCCTGAGCGGTCTCGGCATGCGGCGAGCAGGTCGGAACCTTCCGGTGTGACGTCGATGTGCTGGATCCGGCCGTGCACGGCGTGGGGCCGGCGGGTGATGGCGCCGCTGCGCTCCAGGTTGGTGACGATCACGCTCACCGTCTGGGGCGTCAGCATGGCCAGCCGGGCGAGGTCGGCATTCGAGATGCCCGGGTAGGCGCGGAGCATCGTGAGCACCAGGAATTGCGGCAGCGTGACGCCTATGTCGGCCATGGCGCGCTCCATGCGCAACCGCTGCGCGGCGCTGGCTTGGCGCAGCAGGTAGCCGAGATAGCCCTCTTCGCCGCGTTTGCCTTGGCCGGGCTCCGGAATGGCGGGCGCGTTGGCGGATGGGTCGTGTTCCTGGGTCGCAACAGGGGTGCGCTTGCTCATGATGTAAGAGTTCGAATATGATGTTCGAACACTGATATTACCACTCCTCCCACCCGAAACCCTTCAGGAGCCAGCCATGGAAGATCTTTCCCCGCGCATGGATTACTCGGAATTTGTCGATACTGCCGTCGGCGTGACGCCGGCGTTGCAGGCGCTCAGCAAGGCGGTGGACGCCTCTGGGCTGGAAAAACCGCTGACCGAACTCGTCAAGCTGCGCGCCTCGCAAATCAACGGCTGCGCGTTTTGCGTGCAGTTTCACCTGAACCTCGCGCGCAAGCTGCGTGTGGCGCCGGCCAAGCTGGATCTGGTGGCGGTCTGGCGCGACACGCCGGCCGTTTTCACCCCGCGAGAGCGCGCCGCGCTGGCCTGGACGGAAGCGCTGACCACGTTGGCCCGCGCCGCCGGTCACGGCGTGGAAGACCACGAATACGATGCCGTGCTCGAGCATTTTTCCCGGACGGAAGTTGCCTTTCTCACCGCCGCCGTCGCCAACATCCAGGCGTGGAACCGCATTGCCGTTGCGATGCGTTTTGCGCCGCAGGTGCCGGCCCCGGCAGCAGCGGAGGGTGCATGACCATGGACGCCATCCGCCCCATCGAAGACGAAGCCGCGCTGCGTGCGTGCTTTCCCCTCATGCATCAATTGCGGCCGCACCTTGCCGACGCAGATGAACTGGCCGCGCGCTGGCGCCGGCAGGTGGAAGACGGCTATCGCCTCATCGCCGTCTGGCGTGACGGCGCGCCGGTTGCCCTGGCGGGCTATCGCCAGCAGGAAAACCTCGTCTACGGGCCGTTCCTGTATGTCGACGATCTCGTGACCGATGCCAAGCTGCGCAGCAGTGGCCTCGGCAACGTCCTGATGGACCATCTCAAGGCCGAAGCGGAGCGTCTGGGCTGTGCAAGGCTGGTGCTCGACACGCCGCTGTCCAACGTGCTTGGCCATCGCTTTTATTACCGCAACGGGCTGCTCGCGGGCGCCTTGCGGTTTGGCATGAAGACGCAACCTGGAGCAACGCGATGACAACCCTGCTGCATGTGGCCGTGAGCGCCCGTGACGATCGCTCGCACAGTCGGCGCGGTGCGCAGTTCGTGATTGCGCAACTGGCGCAAGCCGCCGGCGGCCTGCGCATCATCGAGCGCGACCTGGCGGCGACGCCGCTGCCGCATCCCGATGCCGGTTTTATCGAGGCCAGCCTCATGCCCGACGCCGAGCGCACCGCAGCGCATCGCGCGCAACTTGCGCTGTCGGAAACGCTGATCGGCGAGCTGGAGGCGGCGGACGCGGTGCTGATCTCCACACCGGTGCACAACTACACGGTGCCTTCGGCGCTGAAGGCGTGGATCGATCTGGTGGTGCGGCCCGAGCGCACGTTCCGCCGCACGCCAAAAGGCAAGGTCGGCACGCTGACCGATCGCACGGTGCTGGTGGTGTCCGCCTCCGGCGGCAACTTCGATGGTGCCCACGCGCAGACCGATTTCCTGATGCCGTATCTGCGGTACGTGTTTGCCACGGTGGGCATCCATCAAGTTGCCGGCATCCGCTTGCAGAACACCGCGCGCGGCGCCGATTCGGCCATGCAGGCCTTTGAAGGGTTTCGGCAGGAGCTGGCCGCGCGGATGTTGCTCATGCCGCTGGTTGCCTGATTGCGTCGGGCCTGGCCCGGCGGTTCACGTGTCAGTGGACGGCCCCGCCGCTGACCTTCACATCTGCGCGCGTGGCCAGCGCTGTACGCACCGCCAGACGAATCCCTTCAATTTGCGTATCGATCGACAGACTGGGCCGGCCCGCATGCCGGGCCGCCAGTTGGGGCGTGGTCGGCACGTGAATGAAGCCGCCGCGCACGTGCGGCGCGCGGGTTGCGATGTGGTGCATCAAACCGTAGAACAGGTGGTTGCAGTTGTAGGTGCCGGCACTTTGCGACACGCTTGCCGGCACGCCGGCCTCGCGCAGCGTTTGCACGATCGCTTTGATCGGCAGCGTGGAAAAGTACGCCGCCGGCCCACCGGGCAACACAGGCGTATCGACGGGCTGATTGCCGGCGTTGTCCGGAATGCGTGCGTCGATCACGTTGATGGCCACGCGCTCCACCGAGATCTCCGTTCGGCCGCTGGCCAACCCGAGCGCGAACACCAGGGTCGGCGATGTTGCCTCGATAGCGTCCACCAATTGTTCGTTGGCGAGACCAAACACGCACGGCAGCTGCCGCGCCACGATAACCGCGCCGTCCACCTGCGTGCCGTCGAGTGCCTGCGCGATGTCCCACGAAGGGTTGGTGGGGTCGGATTCAAACGGCTCGATGCCCGTGACGAGAACGGTAGTCATGCGCGCGCTCCTGGTTGATATGCGTAGCGATGCAACTATTTGCCGATCAAAAAGGCGGCCATGGCCGCCCCCGTTTGTCTTACGTGTTTAGTGCACTCCGAACGTCGCGGATGGCCTGCACCGTATCGTCGAACGCGCTTGCGCCGACGTGCTCGCGCAAGCGCCGCGCCACCTTGGCGCTGGCCGCCTGCAGCGCGGCTTCCACTGCTCGGGCCGCTTCCGTGGGGAACAGGTTCCACTCGCGGCCATCCTCTGCGGACGGCTGCCGCTCCACCAGCCCCTTGGCGACCAAGCCATCGACAAGACGCGTGGCCGTGGGCCGCGCAATGCCCAGCACCTCGGCCAGTTCGCGGTTGAGCACGCCGGGCCGTTTGAGCACCACGCGCAGCACAAAGCCTTGCGGCGGCGTCAGGCCGAACGGCGCGTACGCTGCCGCCCATTCGCGTTCGACGGAGCGCGCCAGCGCGGTGGTGTTGAAGTACAGGCAGTGATCAAACATGTGCGGCAGTCTAGCGATAGATCGTTAGGGATGCAACGAATTTATCCATCCATCGATCTGCTGGGAGTGCAGCTCGGTGTACGGCTCAGGGAGGCGTTTCCGCCATCTGCGTCAGCTGCTTCAGTGCCTGGACGAAGTACGCGCGATCGTGCGGCGCCAGGTCTTGCATGGTTTGCGAGAGGCGCTCCATTGTCGTGCGCGCGGTGGCGTGATCGCGGTCTGCGTGGGCAAACCACGCCAGCTCCAGCAGCAAGCCACTCACTTGGACGTGGCCATAGCGATGACGGCCACTGTCGTGCTCGCGCAGACGCAGCGTCGCCACGTCGGTCCAGCGCTGGGGCCAGTAGCGCGCGTCAAAGGCTTCGGCAAACGGCCCGGCCTGCGTGCGCAGGTCGTTCAACGTCAGCGCAGTGCGGCTTGTGTCGGCGCGTGCAATGCGCATGAGCGCGATGGCGTTCCACGCCGATTGCAGCGGCCCGCCGTTGCGAAGCGCCTGCCATTCGCTCATGGCCAGCCAACGGACGGCATCGACCGTGCCGTCGGCATGCACCGCGTTGCCAAGCACATCGCGCAGCAGCCAGCACGTCATGCCGAGGTTGGCGGCAACCTGCTGCACGGCGTCGGAGGCTTGGCTTTCCAGCGCGGCAGCCAGCGCGGTTTCGAACTGCGCGACGATGCGCTGCGCGGTCTGGGCGCGTACGTCCGATGCAATGCCGTCAGCGTCGGCGTAGAGCAGGCGGGCGCGCTCGATGAGTGCGCTGAGGTTGTTCCACTCGAAACGGATCTGCGGGTGATAGCGCAGCAGGCTGCGGCCGGGCTCGGCGTCGGCCAGGCGCGCCAGCAGGCCCGCGGCAAGGTCGAGGTCGCGCCGGTCATACGCGCACCATGCGGTGACGATGCGCTCCATGGCCGCGAGGTAATCGTTGCCCAGCACATGACGCTGCCGACGGTGCGCGCGCAGTTGCGAGAGCAAGGCGCTGGCGCGTGTCGAGTCGCCCAGCCGGCGCGCGGCCATTGCCTCGCCCAGGGTGACGAGGGCGCGCTGAAAGTCGTTGTCTGCGGCGTCGCCGGCGTGGCGCAAGGCGAGCAGGGCGCCGCCGCGCTCGGTGTCGGAGGCGCTTGTGCCGGTGCTCGTGCCGGTGCTCAGCGCATGCAGCAGGCGGCCTTCGCGCATGGCGTGGCGCGCCGTCAGAAAAGCGTGCCAGAAAGCCGGATTTGGCGTGCCGGGTGCGGGCCCGGACAGCGCGCTGGCGTTGGATTCAGCGCCGATATCCGGGCTGCCCTCCGGCGCGGCGATACCGAGGAAGGCGCGCACATCGGTGTCATCGGCAATCCGTCCTTCCACCAGGCAGGTCACGCGCGCCGCGTCTTCGGGCGTAAGCCAGAACGGGCCCTGGCTACGCTTGTCTGCGTTGAGAAAGCGTGGCTCGCGGTCGCGTTGTTCGCCCCAGCCGGCTTGCACGCCCCAGTTCTGCCAGTCGCGAAAGGCGCGGCTGATCATCATGCGTTGCGTGCTGGCGTCCGATACGGCACCGCGCAGGTCGGCCAGCCGCACCAGCGGTTGTTCCGGCGACAGACGATGGGCGTAGGCCAGCCGCACCAGTAGCCACAGGCTCTGGAACGGCGCACGCCGGCCGTCGACGGTTTGCGGCGTGGTCAGTTCCACATGAAGTGGCGGCAGCGTGGGCGGTGTCATACGGGCAGCGTGGGCAAGGCGAAAGCGTGGCCGTCATTGTGCGCCAAGCCGCCTGTTACAGGCGTTACGCGCGTGACGTGCGGCAAGGCGGGGGCGCTGGCTGCGGCGCATGTCGACCCCTACGATGCGCAGCGCTGGCGGCTGCCGAGGCCTGCCGGCATTCGCCCACAACCTCAAAGGAGTTGTCTCATGCTGTCTCGCTGCTCGAAGACCCTCGCGTTTGCCGTGGTGGCCTGCGCGCTGGCAATAAGCACCGCCACCGCTCATGCCGAGCTGGTCGTGCGCAATGACCTCAAGCGCGTGTTCGACGACGCCGGCGTCTCCGGCACCTTCGTGCTGATGGACATCAGCGCCGACCGCACGTATGTCGTCGATCCGGCGCGCGCCGCGCGGCGTATCCATCCGGCATCGACGTTCAAGATTCCGAACAGCCTGATCGCCTTCGACACCGAGGCCGTGCGCGACGATCAGGAAGTGCTGCCCTACGGCGGCAAGCCGCAGCCTTACAAGCAGTGGGAACACGACATGGCGTTGCCCGAGGCGATTCGCCTGTCGGCCGTGCCGATCTATCAAGAGGTCGCGCGCCGCGTTGGGTTTGAGCGCATGCAGGCCTACGTCGATGCGTTCGACTACGGCAATCGCCAGCTCGGCAGCGTGATCGACCAGTTCTGGCTGCGCGGCCCGCTGGAGATTTCCGCGTTTGAAGAAGCGCGCTTCACCAGCCGCATGGCGCTCAAGCAGTTGCCGGTAAAGCCGCGCACGTGGGACATGGTCCACCGCATGCTGTTGGTCGAGCAGCAGGGCGATGCCGCGCTGTATGCCAAGACTGGCGTCGCCACCGAATACCAGCCCGAGATCGGTTGGTGGGTCGGCTGGGTCGAGCGTGCCGGGCGCGTCTATGCGTTTGCGCTGAACATCGACATGCCGCGCAAGGGCGATATGGCCAAACGCATTCCGCTTGGCAAGCAGTTGATGCAGGCGCTCGAGGTGTGGCCGGCGCCGTGAGATGCGCACCTGCAGGTTCCTCTATCTGACCCGCAATTAGGGATGCCCGCAATCCACAGTGAGATGGATCCGGAGGACGATGAAAATCGTAAAAAACTATTGCGGCGGTCCGTCGGAAGGCGACCAGACGCGAAACATCGCCCGAGGGGCGGGCATCCGGGGGTCTTATGTTCAGGGTCTACAAGGCAATGGCCGTCGCCATCACGGCGGCCGTCGGAGCGAGTGGGGCGCTTGCGGGCGGCAGCCAGGACGGCGTGATTTATTTCACGGGCGCCATCGTCGAGGCGGGGTTCCGTGTGCAGCCAGCGCTGCAGGCGGCGGGCGCGGGCGAGGGTTTGCAGGCGCGTTCATCCGCGTCCGGCGATCAGGTGGTGCTCGACTTTCGCTCGACGGCGGTGCGGGCCGTGCCGATCGATGTGTCGGTGGAGGCGCGTGGGGCATCGTCGCTCAGGCCTCTGCGGGTGGGCGATGCACGCAGCAAGGCGGACGTCCTGGCCAAATACGGCGGTTTCAAGGCCAGCCTGCTCATGGCAAACAACGGCACGCTGACCTTGTCGCGCGCGCCGGGGACGGAGCCAGCGCTGGCGGTGGTGACGCTGTCCTACCAGTAATGAAAAAGGCGGGGAAATCCCCGCTCAGTGCGCGACCATGACATTCACAAGGCGACCGGTATGTGCGTCTTGAGTGCTACGAGGCGCGCTTACGCGATGTGCTGGTACTCGCGGCATCCGCCGCAAAGGTCGACAGCGCTATCCCTACGCCGGTCAGCACCCTGGCCTTGACGATCTGTTGGTTGCTCGGAATGGCTGCTGCAGCGCGGTAGGCATCTATCAATTCGCGTTGCGCTTGTGCCTTCATTCCCTGGCGCCAGAGCGAGCGCCAGGCCGCCGTCGATACCGTCGTGACCGCCCTGCAGGCTGCCATCGACAAACACCGGCAGCTTACCGACCAGCTCGACGCGCTCGACCGTACCCATTTCTCGGAGATGCAACGTGCCACCGCTGAAAACACGCGTCTGCAGCGCGCTCTTGCTGCAGGTGATGTACGGATGTCAGTGCGCGCCCGTTGCCAGCCCGACGCCGGTGCCGGCGCAGGTGAAGATGAGCCCGGCGCCCGCGTGGGCGATGGAGCCACCGGCCGATGTGAGCTATCTGGAGAGGATGCGGCGGATCTTGTCGATCTCTTCGCCGGGGCAGAGCGGGATGGGGAGAAATTGAGGTATCTTCAGGCGCGCGAGCGTGCGCTTGCGGGGGCGGGTGTTTGTGTTCAGCCCTAAGGGGTCAACAGATCGGGCCAGCGCGGACGTCCGCGTCTTGCCAGTGGTGGCGATAAGGAAACGTTGCCGGGGCGCGGTGCCTAAACAATTTGAGAGGACTATGAATCCACAACTCATAACCGTGACGTTCGACGACGTCTCGCAGATCTTGTACCGCCCCGCTTCGCGATACGTCCCCGAAACGACTTCGTTCAACTTCACTGCCAAAGGTAAGCATGAATATGCCGTGACCATTTGGGGCAAGGTCAACATCCACAAGGGCATGACCGTCACGGCTCTGCTCAGGGAGCCAGGCAACTGGCAAACGCTAATGGGCTGGGTAGATCACGACAAAGGCGCGATAGCGGGTATTCGCTCTCCATTGTTGAGCGTTTGGTATGCGGCTCTTTGTATCTCGCTGATCGCGCTTAACCCGATATATGTAATGCCTCTATTTGGCGTTGGGGAGTGGGACTTTGATGTCGGGGCGTCGATACTATTCTTCGGAGCATTGCTTTTAGCGATATTCAACCTTTCACGTGCGTGGAAAGCATGGAAAGCGCTGAGTATGCTGCGCGGGTTCAAGTGTGCGGACGCAGGTGTAAGCTGACCAAATTACTGGTCGATGTACCCATAAGCGTCTGCTTCCGGCCAGAAGCGGACGGCTTAGTACCCGCACCACTCTTCACATTTGAATTCAGAGAATGATGTGAAGTGGAAGCGGAGCCTCGATTGCTTTCACTTTGCTATCAATTTCGCGCGTCAGCTCGTCAAAAGGCTTCGACCGTATCCGGCTTCTGCAGCGCCACCGCGCGGTCCCGAACAGTCGAAATGCAAAACGCGGTCGTAATTGGAGAGCGGTCTGCACCGCGCTCACGACGTTCCTCGCAAGCGGCGATGGCGTCGAATGCCGTTTTCATCTCCGGGTGCCGTGCCTCAGCATCGGAAATACTGCTGTGCTCCACGAACGCGCGTTGACGCATATATGACGACCTCCGAACGCATAGCACCGCGAGCAGGGCGACAGCCGCGAGTAGTAAGGCTACGACAAATTTGGATACCCGAGGGGTCATATGTCGCTGATATTTCGATGGCGCGATTCACTCGCTAGGCTGGTGAGGGACACTTCGCAGTGGGCTTGCTGCCGAGGCTTCGCTACGGGAGTGGGGGAAGGGGTTGGCAACTTGCGACAAGATGCTACCGTGAACGATGGCCAACTCGCGTCAGGCAAGCTTGGCGTGACTTTCCATGCGGCAGCAATTCAGCCGGTTCATTTCGGCGTTTGCATCGATTCCCACGCTGTAAGCAAATCGACTTGTTTTTGTAGCCAGGTCGTAGGCATTGCTTGCGTCCCCCACACATCAATGCGTCCGGCATATTCACCCATCAGCCAGAAATGGCGCACGATGACGAAGAGTGCGATGGCGGCGAAATCCGCGTCGCCAATCTTCCGGACGCTGCGATAACCAGCGATATAGCGAAGCCAGCGTTCACGCGTTGCAGTGTCTGGCTCCGCACTGGCGGTACGTTGCAACATGGCCCAAAGGTAAACAGCAAGTTCGTGGGCCAGCCAGCCGGGACCTGCGTCGTCAAAATCGAAGAACGACGCGATGCGCGTCCCGCCAGAGCCGTCGGTCATGAAATTGTTGCTCCCGTGGCAATCGCCATGGCAGTTCACGCAAGTAAGGTCTGGAATCGCAGCCACACGCTCAGTCTGCCCGCGATAGTGATAAACGTGGATCGCAGCTCCTCACTCACCGTCGGTGCAGAACACAATCGATGGAGCGACTGGTCGAGCAATAGCGGCAGTTCCAACTGGTAGCGGCTGACCGGGCCGTTGTATTCCTGACCAGCGTTGTACAGTAGGGCAAGCCCCGGCCGGTCGATTCGATGTCTACTACGTTTTCGCCTGGCGGGTTCCCATCCAGGTGCTCAAACAGCATCATGGGGCGCGCACCCTCTGGCAAGGCCATCGAAATTGCAGCGGCACCATCTCGAGTCAGCAATGAATCGGCTACCGCCGCCCCGGCGGCTTTGAGATGATTAAGGAGTGCCGCCTCGTACTCCGTGTTGGGTGCGCCGCGAGGACGGCGAGCGCACAGCCGAGCGACAGCTCGGCGACCATCTGCGAATCGGAGCCCATAAACATGATTAGAACCACGCCGCATCAAGACGCAGTCCAGAACTTCGCCAAACGCATAGCCCTCAGATATTGCAATCGCAACAGAGCCGCCCGTCGGAGTGGTCTGAGCAATATCTGCTGGGCACGATAGGGGCATGGTTTCCAGATGCAACGAGAGAAACAGCGATTGGGCTCGCTGAAGGGGGCAGCTTCATTGGCTGCTGTACGACATCTCACGCGCCGCTTCTGGGTGGCTATCATACAAGCGCGCCGCTGAACTGAATGTTCGGGTCAGCGACCGCTTCCGGCCAATTGCAGTCGCTCACGTGGGCCAAAGCATCGAGAGCGAGATGACAGCGCACCAAACGGCAGTTCCAAGCAGCGAAAGGCGCTTGTTTTTGCTCCAGATGTATTCAGTCATACTTTCCGGCGGCTCGGGTCGATAGGTCGACCACATCCAAACAAAGCCCACAGAGCCTATCTGAAGCAGACCTGCGCCGATGCCGCTTGCCAAACGGAACGATTCAGCGCCCCCAGTCACTGCATGGAGGGCCAGCGAGATATCCGCCATGGCAAGAGCGCCTGCACACAACAGCACCAAGCGAGGTGCTTTTTTGATATTGGACATGGCCGTCATCCGACGAAAATCAACTGAGCCTCGAAATCAGCTGGTTAGACAGTATCTAGGATATGTGAATGTGACGGTTCCGAATATGCGGCAACGAGCGCGCAAAGAAATCCCTTTACTCTGATAGATTCCGTGCGTTGTCCTTCACGGACCGCTCAGAGGAGCTGGTGAATGGTCGAACCAGACGAGTTGATTGTAGGTCGGGTGTATTTTGATATTTATTACGAAGACGAAGACCTTCGTTACCCGTTCATCCACCCTTACGAATACTGCGGGCGCGGCGAGCGCGGTGACTACGAGTTCCGGCAGATCGGAACCGGCGATCATTGCCGGTTTGATGAAGAGGGCGTGAGGTCCATGGAGCGTGTTGCCGATTTGTGGGCGTCGCTCAGTAAATGGGGGCGAGAGAATCCCGATCTTTTGCCATAGGTTCCGCGATGCGCTCACGATCAAGGCGTGCGCGGGCGGCAGCAGTCGTTGGCAAACGGAGTCCCGGGCAACTGCTTCCGTCATCTAACAAACCAAGCGTCAATTCAATGGGCATTTTGAAATGGCTGACGGTCACTCTTGCTTTCGCAGCTTGTACGGCCGCCTCTGCTGCTCCGGAGGAGAAAGCGTGGGAAGTGCTGGCTGCAAAAGACTCCGCTGGAAATGTGCGGCGGATCGTCCGCTATCGCAGTGATCTGCCTACTTGGGTCCAGAAGGCCTCGTTTGCCTCTCTTGTCGTCATTTCGTGGCCTAGCGGCAGCCCCGGCGGTATGCCGACCAAGAGCGAGTCAGAGCAGCACTACGCATTTGAAGATTCCTTGCAGGCTGCGGAAGAGTGGGAGCGAACCGCTGTGCTTGCAGCGGCAGTGACGGGGGAGGGAAAGGTTCAGTGGCACTTCCTCGCCCGCTCACATGACGAATTCATGCGGGTACTTAACAAGACGCTCCAGGGCAAGCCGCGTTTGCCCATCACTATTTCGCTGGAAAAGGACCCGCAGTGGTCTAATTATCGAAGCTTTGCTGGAGCGCGATAGAGCAAACCGATGAACCCACGGCAATTCTGGTTTCGCTCAACCCGGTTCGAGATAGAGCCGGGCGAAGATGAGCAAACGAATCCTTCATGCTACGGTCGGCAAGTTGCTCGATGGCTACGTGACCGTCTGTTCGCGGAAGGCCGCCTTGTGGAAGAGGCTATTCCTGAAGATTGGGGATGGTGTCTGGTCGTTCAGCGAAAGCCATACTTGCTCTGGGTCGGCTGTGGTAGCGTGCAAGACCACGCTGCGGCAGCGGCTTCGGACAACGTTGCTCACGACAGCAATGTTGTTTGGTCATGCTTCGTGGTTGCCGAACAATCACTGTTTGGTCGACTGCGAGGAGTCGACCCTGCTCCGGACGTTGATGCGCTTTTCCGGCAGGTGAAGGCTATCGTTGAGCTGGACTCGTCTAATACCCTTGTGTCGGAGCCATGAGCGGAGTGTTATAGGCTAGCGTAGGTTGTGAGTTGTTCCCTAGCCACCGCTGAGGGCGATCACCGCAGGCATCACTCCCGTCCGCTTCCGGCCAGAAGCGGACGTTGCGAGATACTGGACAACTCCAATAGGGTATCTGCCATCATGATTAAACGCGTTCTACTTCCCGTTGCCATTCTCTCCTTGCTAATTGGTATGTATTGGGGCGCTGATGTGCTAGGTGACCGAACATATCGGGCAGAAGTAGATACACCCGCCTCGCTATACTCATTGCCTCCTTATGAGTATCCGGCGGTCAATCCGGTTGTTGCGACGCTAGTGCCCTCTCAATCGATTCAAGTACTTCGGGTCCGGCATGGCAAGGACTTTGAAACGCTCAAGGTTGAAACGCCTAGTGGTCAGGTTGGGTGGGTCATAGTTGGAGAGGGAATCAAAGTCATATCGCGAGTCAATTGACCACCTTCATCGATGACCGCTCCCGGCCAATAGCCGTCATTGCAAATAGCCCGCACCGCCGCCAACCCAGCCAGCGATGCGAGCCTCATCCACTCGTTCTACACCCCCGCCTCAATCAAATCCGAAATCTGCACCGACGCGCGCGCGAAGTCAGTCTGCGCGCGGGCGCGCTTGTGCCGATAGCTGCCGGCGGAGATGGCGACGGGTTCTTTGGCGTCGTCGTGCTGCAGGACGATGAGCATGCCGGTGTAGCGATCTGCCTGGTAGATGTGTTTGTTGAGCAGTTGCAGCGCGCGCTCGACGTCGGCGGGGTAGAGGCTGGCGAGGTCGGCGGGTGTGCGGGCGGTGGCGGGCGCGGCGTCGATGCACGGTTGTCCGGTGAACTGGCCGGTCTTGCGGATGGCGGGCAGGACGATGGACGTGACCCACTTGCGGAAGCGCTGCGGGACGGTGCCGGGCTTTACGGCGTCTCGGCAGCGGAGGACGAGGGTGTACATGCCGGATTCGCTGATGACGGCCATGGATTGCGTCCGCCAAGGGTCTGCATTGATTGCAGACCCTTTTCGTCTTCCTCCAATTTGCGAATTGCCGTTGCGTCCACCCGAGACAACCCAGCTACACCTTGCGCGCTTGAGGTTGCGTTGACGGCGCTGATATGACTTTCTTCAGCGCAGATTTAGCCAAGGCGACCTCTTCGCGCAGCGCACGAATGAAGGGTTCAGCGAGGTGGTTCGCCGGTCGGTGTTCTGCGCACAGCAAGTTGACGCGGAAAGGGAACGACGTCGCCAATGGCCGAACATGAAGCCCCTGTGGGACGAACTCCATGGCGGTGAGAGGATTCACAATCGCGATTCCCAATCGCTTCTGAACCAAGCTGCAAACTGCGGCTGCAGTTGGTGCTTCGATTAGTAGGTTGCGAACGACGCCTTGTCGAGAGAATGCTTCGTCCCACAGCAAGCGATAGGGATCGGTTGGTGAAAGACTGATGAAATTGGTCTCAGAGAAGTCGGAAAGGGCGATCTTTCGTTTGGCTAACAAGGGGTGTCCATCATGCAAGACACAAACCTCGTCAATCTCAAGAAGTGGCTCCAGTCGAGTGCCTGGCGGGGCCTTGCTCTGTTCGGTTAAACCAAGATCGAACCGCTGTGCGCAGAGCCATTCTTCGAGAAACGGGGATTCCTGCGCTTCAATTGTCAGTGTGGCATCCGATCGCCCGGCAAAGAGCCGTTGGCATGCACCTGGCAGCAAGGTCTGCAAGAACATCGGCAGCGTCAGTACAGAAAGTCCGCCACCCTTGAAAGCTCGTAAATGTGCCGCCGTGGAAGCTACGCGCTCAAGGCCAACGTAGAACTGCTTAACCTCATCAAATAGTGTCAGCGCCGCAGCGGTGGGCCTGAGCCTTCCGTTGCTCCGGTCAAAAAGTTTGAACCCGACGACCTGCTCGAGGCGAGCGAGCTCCCGACTCACCGTGGGCTGCGAGGTGACAAGAAGCTCTGCAGCCTTTGTCACGCTTCCGGCCGTCATCAGCGCCCGAAAGACGTCCACGTGCCTGTGTGTGAGTGACATAGCCGGCTATATCAGAAATGAATGGAGTGGCGACATTTCGATATTTTACCTACGCGGCCAATCGCGTCATGATCAAACCTACAGTGACCATCATGGCTGGTATATGGCAGCGCTAGACTTGAACCTCCCCGTACGTGACTTGGTGAACGAATATGGTTCGCCTCTTTGGATATACAGCAGCGAGACGATTCGCGAGCGAGTCGAGTTGCTGCGGCAGTTTGATGTCATCCGCTATGCACAGAAAGCCAACTCGAACGTTCACATACTCAAGCTCATGCGTGAGCTTGGGGCGGTCGTAGACGCCGTTTCCGCAGGGGAGATCGAACGTAGTCTGGCGGCCGGCTTCGATGCTCGAAGTGATCCGCCTGGCGTGGTATTTACCGCTGATGTGATGGACAAGGAAACGCTAGCGTTAGTCTTGCGACATGGCATTAGCGTCAATGTTGGTTCCCTGCATATGCTCGAGTATCTGGGCGCCAACGCGCCGGGCCATTCGGTATGGATACGCATAAATCCTGGTTTTGGACACGGTCACAGCAACAAGACGAACACCGGCGGCCCCCACAGTAAGCACGGTATCTGGCATGCCGATGTGGCTAGCGCAATTGCACTGATCCGAAAATATGGATTGCGTCTCGAAGGCTTGCACATGCATATCGGTTCCGGGGTGGACTATGCCCATCTCGCCCAAGTCTGCGGAGCTCTGGTCGAAGTAGCAAAGCGGGTTGACTGTGATTTTCATGCAATTTCCGCTGGGGGCGGACTCTCGGTTCCGTGTCGCCGAGGGGATGCTGGCGTAGATGCAGCGCACTATTTCCAGCTATGGAACGATGCACGTTACGAGGTTGAGCGGCATCTTGGCCATGCAGTTCGGCTGGAAATTGAGCCGGGACGGTTTCTCGTGGCTGAGGCTGGTCTTCTAGTTGCTTCGGTTCATGCGATCAAACAGACACCGGAACACCGCTTTGTACTGGTGGATGCGGGGTTCAACGATTTGGTTCGCCCGTCAATGTACGGCAGCTATCACGAAATCTCCGTGTTGCCCGCTGATGGCTCAGATGCGGCCGTGTCTCGGTCGGTTGGTACATTTGCGGTGGCAGGGCCGCTGTGTGAGGCTGGCGACGTATTTACGCAGGACAGCCGCGGCATGATTGAAGACCGAGATTTTCCTGAGCCACTGGTTGGTGACCTCTTGGTATTCCACGATGTCGGAGCCTATGGCGCATCGATGTCATCGAACTACAACAGTAGACCGCTTGCTGCTGAAGTTCTGTGCGAGGGCACGAAATGCAGACTAATTCGTCGCAGGCAAACCATCGATGATTTGTTATCTTTGGAGAACTGCTAACTGATCTGCAAGAATGGGATAAGAGCCGCGTTGGAGCGGGGCCAGAACAGCGACAGCGGGTGGAGCATGGTAACGACCGTATTCGATTTCAGTGGGGCTGGCCCCTGCGGCTGCAGGCGCCCCAGCGCGTCCTGACTGCGCCCAAGACCCGCACCGCCGCCAACCCGGCCAGCGATGCGAGCCCCATTCCACCCGTTCTGCATCCCCGCCTTAATCAAATCCGAAATCTGCACCGACGCGCGCGCGAAGTCAGTCAGCGCGCGGGCGCTTGGGCGCCATGGCGAATGCCTATTGACGCTCCCTCTATCACGGGCCATAAAAGCTCACCAAAAAAAATCTTGGTGCGCTAATTGCAGGAACTCGCAGGGGACAGTATGGACGCGCAAGCTCAAGCTAAAAAGCCACAAGCCGTACGAGCGGCAGTGAATCTCCTGTGGTCATCACTTGCTGTCGGCGCTGTGAAAGCGGCTCTGGATTTTTCGTATCTTTCCGTCTTGGCTCCGGCCTCATTCACTATCTTCGTTGTAGCTTCCACGGTCGCCGTAATGGCACTGCTTATCTTCAAAATTTCCTCGGGAAGCAACTGGGCTCGCATAGCACTGCTTGTCTTGTGCGGGATCGGCGCAATGTCGCTACCAAACACTTTGCTAGGTGAATTCTCAAGGCTGCCTCTGCTTGGCGTGCTTTCAGTAGTTCAAGCTGGACTCCAAGTCTATGCGTTGTATCTGCTCTTCTCGAAGCCGGGCAAAGGTTGGTTCAGCAGGCTTCAATCAGCTTAAGCGCGCTTCTGTTCCGCAGCGATAGAAAAAAAAGGCGACCAACCGGCCGCCCGTCCTACCCATGCGCCATCAGCTCCATGGCCGCGCGAGCCAGAAGCCCGCTGCGTGTTTCATGCCGTTTCTCGGCAAACCGATCCAGCTTTCTGAGCACGAAGCGAGGGAGTGACACGTTGATGCGCTCCGGGGTGCGGTCAAGCTCCTCGTCGTCGATTTCAACGAATGCCCAGATGGCGCCCGCGTACTCGTCTTGCTTGGTCAGGTCTTCAATTGTCGAGCAGGTTACGTCTACGTCTTCGCCGAGCGCTGCCAGTGTCTGCAGATGACCCGCGATGGCCTCCCGCGTGTTGCGGATGGCTTCATCGACGGTATCGCCCCACGAGTGCACGCCGGGAATATCCGGCACCGTGACGCCATAGACGCTCCCCTCGTCCTTGTGAATCGCGATGGGGAATTGCATGGCTTTTCTTCCTAGGTTGTTACGCGACAGGTTTGGCACCTCTGCGAAAAACCGCCGGCCTCACTTCAGGCCGGCGGTTTTCTGGATGCTTCGAACTGTTCCGATTGGCAGGTCTCTCTTCGGGTGGGTTGCCACCGCTGCTGCCAGAAGTTCTGCCTTACCGGTTTAGAGCCAGTGCTGGATATGTTTGCTGGCGCTGTCCATGATCGAATCTGTGCCTCTCCAGCCTGGGGGACGGCGCTGTGCAACACGCTCAAGTTGGGCGATGGATGGTGTTCAAAACATCATCGCAAGTCATTGATTTTATTGCGACGCATCAGCGCGTTTTCTCTCCCCCACTCTCACGCAAGAATAGGGCTATTTTTCTTTCTATTCATACACTTGCGACGTTTTGAGGGTGGGGTGGTACTGGTACAGCCACGTCTCCGACAGCGGCTTGCCATCCACACGCAAAAACAGCCGCATGTCGACCGGTTCCTTCCCGTCGACCGTCAGGTCGAACTGCGCGCGCCAGTGCCCCGGCACGCCGTTCGGCACGGCTTCGGTAAACACATACGAGAACGTGCCGCGCGAGGTGCTGAGCACGGCCTCCGGCTTGGTGCCGAACGGTAGCTTCTCCAGCGGGCCGCCCTTGAACTCGACCATGAATTTGCGCACGCCGCGCGGCCGCGGCTGGCCAGGCTGCCCGCCGTTGCCCATGCGCGTGGCCACGCAGCGCGCCAGTTGCGTCGGATACGGCTCATCGGCCAGCCAGTGCAGGCGATAGCGCAGACGATACTGGCTGCCCGCACGCGCCGGTGCCTTCGGCACCCACATCGCGACGATGTTGTCGTGGATCTCGTCGTCGGTCGGGATTTCAATCAACTGCACGGCGCCTTCGCCCCAGCCTTCCAGCGGCTCCACCCACAGGCTCGGGCGGCGCTCGTAGTGCACGCCGTCCTGGTAGTTGTTGAAATCGCGGTCGCGCTGCAGCAGGCCGAAGCCGCGCGGGTTGTTGTCGCCAAAGGCAGACGCCATCGTGCGCGGCGGATCGTTCAGCGGGCGCCAGATGCGTTCGCCGTTGCCGGTCCAGAGAGCCAGGCCGTCGGAGTCGTGCACCTCGGGGCGCCAGTCGGTGGCGGTGCCCTTGGCGGTTTCCGAGAACCAGTACATCGACGTGGCCGGCGCGATGCCGAAGCGGTCGACATCCTTGCGCAGGAAGATGGCCGTGTCGATGTCCATCACCACGCCCTTCGTGCGGTGCATCACGAAGCGGTATGCGCCAGTGATGCTCGGGCCGTCGAGCAGCGTGTAGATCGTTACGGAATCGGCGCGGTTGTCTGCCGGCGTGTCGAACCACACGTGCGTGAAATTGGGAAACTCCTCGGGCTTGCCGGCCTGCGCCACGTCGAGCGCGATGCCGCGTGCGGAAAGTCCGTACTGATACAGCTCGCCGATGGCGCGGAAGTACGACGCGCCCAGGAAGGCGACCCAATCGTTCTTCTTCCAGTCGAGCTTTTTCTGGTCGCCCAGGCGGCTCTCCTGGAAGCGGAAACCAGCAAAGCCGCTGCCGCGCGGCAGTTTGCGCGCAGGGCTGTCGGCCGGCATGTCGAAGTACGACTCGTCGTAGACGATTTCGCGTGCGGCGCCTTTTTCCACCACGTGCATGCGCACCGGCGCGCGGAAGAACGTGCCCAGGTGGAAGAACGTCACCGGAAACTGGCCGGGGCCGTCGGCAAAGAGCGCGTGGGCGGTGTCGAACTTGATCTTGCCGTGCGCTTCGTAGTCGATCTTGGACAGGATGTCGGCCGGCGCCGTGGCAGGCGGCGCGTACGGCTTGCCGGCCATCGCGCGGGCGCGCTCGATCAGCGCATCGAAAGAGAACGGTGCCGCATCGCCGAGCTTGACGCGATCGGCGGCCAGCGCTTCGGGCGTGATACCGAGCGCCGCCAGCGTGGCGGTAACCGAGGCGGAGGCAAGAAGGGTTCGACGTGTGACCATAGGTGCCTGTGATGTAGCTGGTGAATAAGAATGGTCCGACATGGTAACGCGCGCCGGGGTTCCGACGCGGGCTGAAGGGTCGTCCGGATGGCCGATCCGTTACGGCCGAGGCGGCCCAGGCGGCCAAATCGACCGTTCGTCGCAGCGGGTTTGCGCCTTGAAGTGCCGGTTGCGATACTTCGCGGCACATCGACCTGGGGGCTGGGATGACGCAACGCTTTCGCAGCATCGGCATCGTTTTGGCGTTGGCCTGCGCGTTATGCAGCGCGCAGGCGGCACCTTGCGACGCGCCCACCCCGTTAAACGACGGCTGGCAAATCGAAGCAGAACCGGCCGCGGCGGGTTTCGACGCCCGCAAGCTCTGTGCCGTCCTGAACAAGGTTGCCGACGCCGATATCAATGTCCACAGCCTGCTCGTGGTGCGGCATGGACGCCTGGTCGCGGAGGTCTATCGTGCAGGCAAGGACGAGCGCGTGAAGGACCTGTTCCGCACCACGCGCACGTTCGACGCCAGCACGCTTCACGACGTTCGCTCGATCAGCAAATCGGTGACGAGCCTGCTGTGGGGCATTGCGCAGGGGCAGGGCAAGACGCCGCCGCTCGACACGCCGGTGCTGTCGCTGTTTCCGGGGCTGGCGGAGCTGAATCGCGATGGCCGTGAGGCGATCACGCTGTCCCAGATGCTGTCGATGTCGAGCGGCCTGGCCTGGAACGAATGGCGTGCGACGAGCCTGTTCAACAACGACGAGTTCGGGTTGTTCTGGCACACGTCTCAGGCGCACTACGTGTTTGACCGGCCGATGGCTGCGCCGGCGGGGTCGCAGTTCAATTACAACGGCGGCAACACGGCGGTCCTGGCGCAGGTGCTGGCCGAGCGCGTCGGCATGCCGTTGCCGGAATACGCGCGCAGGCAGTTGTTCGAACCGCTGGGCATCACCGACTGGGAGTGGGTCGATGACTACCGCGGCCGCCCGCTGGCGTTTGCTGGCGTCCGCCTGCGGCCCCGAGACCTGGCACGCATCGGCCAGCTCGTGCTGCAGCACGGCCAATGGAATGGGCGGCAACTCGTGCCCGCCGACTGGATTGCCGAATCAACGGCGCCCCACATCGACACGGGCATGGGCTTGCAGTACGGCTATCAGTGGTGGCTCGGCAAGGTGGTGGCGGGCGGCGCGGAATACGCCTGGATCGGTGGCATCGGCAACGGCGGCCAGCGCCTGTGGATCGTGCCCGGCCTCGACATGGTGGTCGTCATCACGGCGGGCGATTACAACCAGCCCGCAATCTGGAAGCAGGCCGAAAACCTGCTCAACGAGGTGATGACCGCCGTACAGCCGGCGCCGCATTAATGGCTGCACGGCTGCACGGTTGAGCGGTTGAACCGGGCCTACAGGAACCGGTCGAGGATCTTGCGGCTGTGCTTGTCCAGCGACAGCAGATCGCGGATCAGGTAGTGGATGCCGTGGCTGTCGGAAATCAGCAGCGTGGTGCCGGTCAGGCGGCGGATGTCTTCTTCGCCGCGCAGCACCAGGTCGGTCTGGCCACGGTCGGTCTGCACCGTCCACGTGCTCGGCGTGGCGTAGGTCGATACGCCGACGATCTTGCGGATCTCGGGCATGAATTCACGCGCGCCGAGTTCGGCGTCGATCAGCGCACGCATTGGCGCGGGCAGCGCTGCCGGCTGCGGGATCCATGCCAGCTCGCGGCCGTCGGTGCTCATCAGGCTCAAGCCCTCGTCGGCGGCGGAGATGGGAAAGGCGCGCACGGGCACCACGCCTTCATGCACGGTGCCGTCGGCCAGGGTCATGACAAGCTTGCCGAAGCCGTTGCGGCTCAGGCTGAAATCGGGCGTTTGCATCGCAGTCATTTCAGAAAAGGGGATCACTGCGCGTAAGCCGGCGCGGCGGCGTCCACGCGCTCGCCGTCGCTGGTCAGATCGGTGTCGGCGTCGACATTGCGGGCCTGCGCCTGATACAGCTTGTAGTACGCCCCTTCGCGCGCGAGCAGCTCATCGTGGTTGCCCACTTCGACGATCTGGCCGCGATCCATGACGACCAGGCGATCCGCCTTGCGCAGCGTCGACAAACGGTGCGCGATGGCAATGGTGGTGCGGCCCTGCACGAGGTTGTCGAGCGCCTTCTGGATTTCCTTCTCGGTGGTCGTGTCCACGGAAGACGTGGCCTCGTCCATGATCAGGATGCGCGGGTTGATGAGCAGCGCGCGCGCAATCGAAATGCGCTGCCGCTCGCCGCCCGACAGCGCCTGGCCGCGTTCGCCCACCAGCGAGTCATAGCCGTGCGGCAGGCGCAGGATGAACTCGTGCGCATGGGCGGCACGTGCGGCGGCGATGATCTCTTCGCGCGTGGCGTCGGGCTTGCCGTAGGCAATGTTGTCGGCAATCGTGCCGAAGAACAGGAACGGCTCCTGCAGCACCAGGCCGATGTTGCGGCGGAATTCCGAGACGGGCAGCGAACGGATGTCGGTGCCGTCCAGGCGGATCGCGCCTTCCGACACATCGTAGAAGCGGCAGATCAGGTTGACGAGCGTGCTCTTGCCCGAGCCGCTGTGCCCGACCAGCCCGATCATCTCGCCCGGCTGGATCGACAGGTTCAGGCCGCGGATCACCGCGCGGTTGCCGTAGCGGAAGCCCAGGTCGCGCAGCTCGATCGCGCCGTTCACCTTTTCGATGTGCACGGGCTTTGCCGGCTCCGGCACGCTCGATACGTGGTCGAGGATGTCGAAGATGCGCTTGGCGCCCGCCGCCGCCTTCTGCGTGACGGACACAATGCGGCTCATGGAATCCAGGCGCGTGTAGAAGCGGCTGATATAGGTCAGGAACGCCACCAGCACACCGACGGTGATGGCGTCGTGGCTCACCTGCCAGATGCCAAAGATCCACACCACCAGCAGCCCGACTTCGGTCAGCAGCGTGACGGTCGGGGTAAACAACGACCACACCGCGTTGACACGATCGTTGATCGCCAGGTTGTGCTTGTTGGCCTCGGCAAAGCGCGTCACTTCACGCTTTTCCTGGGCAAAGGCCTTGACCACGCGGATGCCCGGGATCGTGTCGGCCAGCACGTTCGTGATTTCCGACCAGATCCGGTCGATCTTCTCGAAGCCGTGGCGCAGGCGGTCGCGCACCAGGTGGATCATCCACGCGATGAAGGGCAGCGGCACGAGCGTCACGAGCGCCAGCCACGGATCGATCGAGACAAGGATGACGGCCGTCATCGCGATCATCAGCACATCGGTGGCGAAATCGAGCAGGTGCAACGACAGGAACACGCTGATGCGGTCGCTTTCCGAACCGATGCGCGCCATGAGGTCGCCGGTGCGCTTGCCGCCAAAGTATTCGAGCGACAGCTTGAGCAGGTGCTCGTAGGTGGTCGTGCGCAGGTCGGCGCTGATGCGCTCGGACACGCGCGCCAGCAGATAGGTGCGCGCCCAGCCCAGCACCCACGCCACCAGCGCGGCGCCAAACAGGCCCGACAGATAGAGCGTCACCAGCCGGTAATCGACGGGTTGCCCGTTCTGGTAGGGAATCAGCACCTTGTCCATCAAGGGCATCGTCAGATACGGCGGCACCAGCGTGGCGCCCGTGCCGATCAGCAGCAGGGCGAAGCCGGCCAGCAATTCCCACCGATAAGGCCGGGCAAAGCGCCACAGGCGCAGCAGCGCCCAGGTCGAGGGCGGCTGCTCCAGTTCACGGCTGCATTGCGGGCAGTTGTCTTCGCCGGGCGGCAGGGGCGCCTTGCAGGTCGGGCAGACCTCTGCGTCGGGCTGCGCGGCCTGGGCGCCGGTGAGCAGGGCGTTGCGCTGGACGTCAAACGCGTCGGCGAGCCGCAGCGCGTCGGTGTTGCGGCCCAGGGTGTAGCGCCAGCTGGCCAGCCGGCGCTGTCCGTCGGACAGCTCCAGCGTGCCGACGCCGGCGTGGTCGCTATGGGCAAGCGTCATGCCAGGAGCGATGTCCCAGCTTTGCAAATCCTTTTCACCGGGCGCTTGGCCGACCAGGCGGCGGTTCGTAACAACCAGCCACCCGTGGGTAAAATGCAGCCTTGCGTCCAAATCCAGCTGCAGCCCGGCCAGGACGGTTTCTTCTGGAGCGAGGCTCGGGGCCAGCACGACACTCCAGGGTTCCTGAGCGCTGGCGACGATGGGGGCGGACGATGGGGAGGACTGGGTCATCAGTGGCGCAAAGAATTCAAAAAGCGCGTCCAAATGGCCAAAAAACAGCCCAAAACGGGAAAAGGACGAACATAAATCGAGGCAGGAGTGCGGCGTCGCAATTGTTGCGGCCTGCAAATTTTGCTCGCAAGTATACATAGCCACGCCAGCACGGCATTTGGTGCGCTGCACAACGCACTCCGGGCTCAAGACGTCAACGCCGACGCCGTTGTAACGTTATTGAAAGGTAACGGTTCGATTTCACGGACCAATTCACGGGTACATCGCCCCCTGCTTCCAAGCAAATTCAATGAAGAAGAAGGACATTGAGATTCTCGATGTCATGTCGCTGCGCGGCCCGAATATGTGGACATATCGGCCAGTGCTGGAGGCATGGGTCGATATTGGTGAACTGGAGGATTTCCCTTCCAACACGATTCCGGGGTTCTACGAGCGTCTGTCGACATGGCTGCCCACGCTGATCGAGCACCGCTGCAGCCCCGGCGTGCGTGGCGGTTTCCTGATGCGCCTGAAGGAGGGCACCTGGCCCGGCCACATCCTGGAACACGTCACGCTTGAGTTGCAGAACCTGGCCGGCATGCCCGGCGGTTTCGGCAAGGCGCGCGAGACGCCCGTGCGCGGCGTCTACAAGGTGATCGTCCGTGCGTGGCACGAAGACGTGACCCGCGCTGCCCTGTTCGCCGCCCGTGATCTGGTCATGGCGGCCATCGAAGACCGCCCGTACGACGTGGACGCCGCCGTCGAAACGCTGCGCGACCTGGTGGACGAACATTGCCTCGGCCCCAGCACCGCCTGCATCGTCGACGCCGCCGATGACCGCAACATCCCGTCGATCCGCCTGTCGGACGGCAACCTTGTGCAGCTCGGCTACGGCGCACGCCAGCGCCGCATCTGGACGGCCGAAACCGACCGCACCAGCGCCATTGCCGAATCGATCTCGCGCGACAAGGACCTGACCAAGAGCCTGCTGCAGTCGTGCGGCGTGCCGGTGCCGGAAGGCCGCATGGTCGACAGCGCCGAAGACGCCTGGGATGCGGCCGAAGACATCGGCGTGCCGGTGGTCGTCAAGCCGTACGACGGCAACCACGGACGCGGCGTGTTCACGAACCTGATGACGCGCGAAGAGGTGGAGACGGCCTACGCCGTGGCCATCGAGGAAGGCAACGGCGTCATCGTCGAGCGCTTCGTCTCCGGCAACGAACACCGCCTGCTGGTGGTGGGCGGCCGCGTGGCGGCGGCGGCGATGGGCGAAACCGCGTCGGTGGTCGGCGACGGCACTTCGACCATCGAAGAGCTGATCGAATCGCAGATCAACTCCGACCCGCGCCGCGGCAGCACCGAAGAGCACCCCCTGAACTGCGTGCGCCTGGATTCCGCCGCGCGGCTCGAACTCAAGCGCCAGGGCTATGCCGACGGCAGCGCCGTGCCGCCCGCGGGCCGCAGCGTGCTGATCCAGCGCAACGGCAACGTCGCCTTTGACGTGACCGACCGCGTGCACCCGAGCGTGGCCGCCCATGCATCGCTGGCCGCACGCGTGGTCGGGCTCGACATTGCCGGCGTGGACCTGGTGGCCGACGACATCTCGCGCCCGCTGGACGAACAGCGCGGCGCCATTGTCGAAGTCAACGCCGGGCCCGGTTTGCTGATGCACATCCGGCCGGCACAGGGCGAACCACGCCCGGTGGGCCGCGCGATTGTCGATCACCTGTTTTCCGGCAAGGACGGCGCGCAGGACGATGGCCGCATTCCCATCGTCGGCATCACGGGCACGAACGGCAAGACCGTCGTGGCCAAGCTCGTCGCGCAGATGCTGCAACTGTCGGGCAGGCACACGGGGCTGGGCTGCAGCGACGGCCTGTACCTCGATCGCCGCCAGGTGGAATCTGGCGCGCGCACCGACCGCGCCGCGTGGGACGCCTGCCATCGCATCCTGATGAACCGCGCCGTGGAAGCGGCCGTGTTCGAGAGCGACAGCGGCATGATCCTCTCGCAGGGGCTGCCGTATGACCGCTGCCAGGTGGGCGTGGTCACCAACTTCGGCAAGCCCGATCACCTGGGCGATTTCTACGTCGAAGACGAAGACCGCATGTATAGCGTCCTGCGCACGCAGATCGACGTTGTGCTGAAGACCGGCGTCGGCGTGCTCAATGCCGCCGATGCGCGTCTCGTTGAAATGGCCGATCTGTGTGACGGCGATGTGATCTTCTTCGCGTTGTCGGGCGATCTGCCGGCCATTACTGAGCATCGCGCCGCGGGCAAGCGGGCTGTGTTCGTGCGTGACGGCAAGGTGGTGCTCGCCACCGGCCCGGCCGAACTGGCGCTGGCCGACGTGTCCGCCATTCCCCTGACCTACGCCGGCCGCGTGCCGTTCCAGCTGGAAAACGTGCTGGCGGCAGTGGCGACGGGTTGGGCGCTGGGCATTTCGAACGACCTGATGCGCGCCGGCATCCTGACCTTCGATGTGGGTCAGGTGGACGTGCCGGGCCGCTTCACGCTGTTCCAGCACAACGGCGCCACGATCGTGGTGGACGACGCGCACAACGCGTCGGCACTGGAAGCCCTGGCCGCTGCGCTGGACAACTTCCCCGCGCAACGCCGCACGCTGGTGTTCGGTGCCGGCCTGCAGCGCCGCGATGAAGATCTCGTGGCGCAAGGCACCGTCATCGGACAGACGTTCGACCGCGTGCTGCTGTGCGAGGACGGCAGCGTCAAACGCGCCGATGCCGAGTTCGACCGCCAGGCGCACGCGCTGCTCAAGCAGGGGCTACAGGCCGGCGGTCGCGTGGCCGAAGTCGTTGTCGAAGGCGGCAAGCGCCGGGATGCCGTGGAAGCGGCGCTCTCGCAGCTCAACGCAGGCGACTTGCTGGTTCTGCAATGCGACGAATGCGCCATTGAAGGCACCGTCGAGCAGGTTCACCAGTGGATGGGCCGCGCCGAATCCAAGGTCTGACGATCGGGCCTGAGTCAGAAAGAACGCCCAAAGCACAACTGAAAGCTGATTGCATGGAAGTCTCTCGTATCCGGGCCTTGCGCGGCCCAAATCTCTGGTGCCGCCATACGGCCATCGAGGCCATCGTGGCCTGCTCGGACCAATCCCAACTGCTGGCCGAGCTGCCGGGTTTTGAAGACCGCCTGCGTGCGCGCTTTCCGGCGATTGGCCCGATGCGTCCCGATGACGAAGCCGACGCGCCATCGATTGCGCACGCGCTGGAAGCCGCCGCGCTCGGCCTGCAAGCTGCGGCCGGTTGCCCGGTGACGTTCAGCCACACCGAGCCCACGCTCGAACCCGGCACCTACCAGGTCGTCGTCGAATACACCGAAGAAGAGGTGGGCCGACTCGCATTCGAGCTGGCCGGCCAACTTTGCCTGGCCGCCCGCGACGACCAGCCGTTCGATCTGGACGATGCGCTGCACCGTCTGCGCGAGCTGGACGAAGACGTGCGCCTGGGGCCGAGCACGGGTTCCATCGTCTCGGCCGCCGTGGCGCGTGGCATTCCGTATCGCCGCCTGACGCAGGGCTCGATGGTGCAGTTCGGCTGGGGCAGCAAGCAGCGCCGCATCCAGGCCGCCGAAACCGACATGACCAGCGCCGTGGCCGAATCCATCGCGCAGGACAAGGACCTGACGAAGACGCTGCTGCATGCGGCGGGCGTGCCGGTGCCGTTGGGCCGTTCGGTGCGCAGCGCCGAAGAAGCGTGGGAAGCCGCGCAGGAAATCCACGGCCCCGTGGTGGTCAAGCCGCGCGACGGCAACCAGGGCAAGGGCGTGGCGGTGCGCATCCGCACGCGCGAAGAAGTGATGACGGCCTATGAAGTGGCCGCCGACATTTCTTCGGACGTCATCGTCGAGCGCTACATCCCCGGCCATGACTTCCGTCTGCTCGTGGTCGGCAAGCACCTGGTGGCCGCTGCGCGCCGCGACCCGCCGCAAGTCATCGGCGACGGCAAGCACACCGTGCGCGAGCTGGTCGACGAAGTGAACCGCGACCCGCGCCGCGGCGAAGGCCATGCCACGTCGCTCACGAAAATCCGCTTTGACGACATTGCGCTGGCCACGCTCGCCAAGCAGGGCCTGAGTGCCGACGCTGTGCCGCCGAAGGGCACGCGCGTGGTCCTGCGCAACAACGCGAACCTCTCCACCGGCGGCACCGCCACCGACGTGACCGACGACGTGCACCCCGCCATCGCGGCGCGTGCCGTGGCGGCCGCGCAGATGGTCGGCCTCGACATCTGCGGCGTGGATGCCGTGTGCGAGACGATGCTCAAGCCGTTCGAAGACCAGGCCGGCGGCATCGTGGAAGTGAACGCCGCGCCGGGTTTGCGCATGCATTTGCAGCCGTCATACGGCAAGGGCCGCGCCGTGGGCGAGGCCATCGTCTCGACGATGTTTGCCGACGGCGACGACGGCCGCATCCCCCTGGTCGCCGTCTCCGGCACCAACGGCAAGACCACGACCGTGCGCCTGATTACGCATCTGCTGGCGTCCAGCGGTCTGCGCATGGGCATGACCGGCACCGACGGCGTGTACATCCAGGGCCAGCGCATCGACACCGGGGATTGCAGCGGCCCGCGCAGCGCACGCAACGTGCTGCTGCATCCGGATGTCGATGCCGCCGTCTTCGAAACCGCGCGCGGCGGGCTGCTGCGCGAAGGTCTGGCGTTCGACCGCTGCGATGTGGCCGTGGTGACCAACGTGGGCGAAGGCGACCACCTTGGCCTGAACTACATCAGCACGGTGGAAGACCTTGCCGTGCTCAAGAGCGTGATCGTGCAGAACGTGGCACCGCGCGGCATGGCGGTGCTCAACGCCGCCGACCCGATGGTCGCGCGCATGGCCGAAGGCTGCCCCGGTTCGGTCACGTTCTTCGCGCACGATCCGGGCCTTCCGACCATGGCGCTGCACCGCGCACAAGGCAAGCGCGTGGTGTTTGTCGACGGCGCCGAGATCGTCGCTGCCGAAGGTGCCGACGAAACGCGCATCGCACTGGCCGACATTCCGCTCACGCGCAACGGCACGATCGGCTTCCAGGTGGAAAACGCGATGTCGTCGATTGCCGCTGCATGGGCACTTGGCATCGACTGGGCGGTGATCCGCCGCGGCCTCGCCACCTTCGTGAATGACGCCGCCACCGCGCCGGGCCGCTTCAACCTGTTCGACTACAAGGGCGCCACGCTCATTGCCGACTACGGCCACAACCCGGATGCCATCCAGGCACTGTGCAACGCCGTGGCCACCATGCCGGCGCAGCGCCGCATGGTGGTGATCAGCGGTGCCGGCGATCGCCGTGACGAAGATATCCGCAAGCAGACGCAGATTCTTGGCGGCGTGTTTGACGATGTCGTGCTGTACGAAGACCAATGCCAGCGTGGGCGTGCTGACGGTGAAGTGCTTGCGTTGCTGCGTGAAGGGCTGCAGGGCGCCTCGCGCACGAGCCGTGTTGAGGAAATCCGTGGTGAATTTCTGGCGATCGACACCGCGCTGGGGCGGTTGCAGCCGGGTGATCTCTGCCTGATTTTGATTGATCAGGTGGAGGAGGCGTTGGAGCATATTGCGCGGCGGGTTGCTGAGTAAATTAGAACCCCAGTGAAGTTCGCTGGGGTTTTGTTTTTGGTTTTGTGGTGCATCCCTTGTTTCATCCCCTGCCGGGGCTGACTCACTTTCTTTGGTCTTGCCCAAAGAAAGTAAGCAAAGAAATGCGCGCCCGAGATGGCGACCCATTCCTTGAATTTATGTCGCAGGGAGGGAAGGGAGGCAAACTCGCTGCGCTCAGACAAGCCTCCCTTCTTTTTCCTCCCTGCAACAGAAATTCAAGGCGCCATCTAGGGCAGGAAGGTCAAAGGACAAAAGCCACACCGTCTGGGCGCCCGCCCAAACGAAAAGGCCAACCGCGCGATGGGTTGGCCTTTTTCTTTGGTAATCCCCACCCAAACCGGACCAGAGTTACTCTGGTCCGACGATGAAACGCTGTCCTGAATGCTCTGCCAGCAGGCCCTACAAACTGTCCGATGGACGGCTCAAATGCCGCGCCTGCATGGCGCAGCAGGAGCAGTTGCGCGAGCCGTTCACTGGCACCCTGGAATGCGACGAAACCACGTTTGGCGGGGCTCGGCACGGCAAACGGGGCTGGGGAGCAGCAGGCAAAGTGGTGGTCTTCGGCATCGTCAAACGCAACGGCGAAGTGAAGGCCGCACCGATTGCCCAGCACGACCAAGCAGCCATCATGGAGCAGATTCAGGCCCATACCCGCGAGGGCTCGCTCTACTACACCGATGCCTGGCAGGCCTATGCCACATTGCGGCTACGAGGTGGTCATGTCGTAGTGCGCAAGGAGAAGGGCAAACCGGTGGGCCGGGACCATATCAACGGTATCGAGGGCTTCTGGAGTTACGCCAAGAATTGGCTCTATCCGTATCGTGGCGTGCCTGGCAAATTCTTCCATCTTTATTTGGCTGAAACCTGCTACCGCTTCAACCACCGCGACGAGGACCTGAAACCCTTGCTGCGTAAGCTCCTTCAGGTAACACCCACCCTCCAAATTCAACCCATTTTGGTCCGGTTTGGGTAGGAATTACCTTTTCTTTTGACGTTGAGCCCTTGATGGCGCCTTGAATTTTCGTAAGCGGGCGGAAAAAAGGTGGGGAACTGTCTGAGCGAAGCGAGTTTTCCCCACCTCCGCCCGGTTACGGAAATTCAAGGAGGGGGTCGCCATCTCGGGCGCGCCTTTCTTTTGCTTACTTTTCTTTGGCAAGACAAAGAAAAGTGAGTCGTGCCCGGCAGGGTACGAAAGGGGGATGCACCAACAACAAAAAGAACAAGGCAGAAACCCCCGCCCACCCCCTCCAACACCATTACCCTATGATGACGCCTCCCCCTGAGTCCCGCGCCATCATGCCCAACCCCATCACACTCGCCCCAGTCGAACTCGCAAAGTCCTACCGCCTCCTGAACCACGGCCCGACCACGCTGGTCACCACCGCCCACAACGGCCTGCGCAACGTCATGGCAGCAGCCTGGGCGATGCCGCTCGACTTTGACCCGCCCAAGGTGCTGGTCGTGGTCGACAGCCGCACGCTCACACGCGAGCTGATCGAAGCCTCGGGCGTGTTTGCGCTGAACATTCCGACCCGCGCAATTGCCGAGACCACGCTCACGGTGGGCACGCTGTCTGGCCGGGACGGCGACAAGTTCGATGCGCTCGGCCTGGCCACGGTGCCGGCCCGCACGATCGACGTGCCGCTCGTCGCGGGCTGCGCAGGGTGGCTGGAATGCCGGGTCATTCCCGAACCGCACAACGAGAAGCGCTACGACCTCTTCATCGCTGAAGTGACCGCCGCCTGGGCGGATCCGGCGCTGTTCAGCAACGGCCGCTGGCACTTTACCGATGCGGGCAGCAAGACCGTGCATTACCTCGCGGGCGGCGCGTTCTTCGAAACCGGCGATGCATTTACCGTGGAGGCCAAACAACCATGAGCGACATCGCCATCCGCCCGTTGATCGATGAGGACGCGGCAGCGTTCAAGGCCCTGCGCCTGAAAGCCATTCAAGATTCGCCGACCGCTATCTGGCCGACGCACGATGAAGAGTCGGGCCGCACGCTGGAGGAAACCCGTACCCGCATCCGGGCGACCGAGCATCAGATCGTGTTCGGTGCATTTGCGGGGTCGGAGCTGATTGGCATTGCCGGACTGCGTCGCGAGCCGCTGGCGCAGGTCGCGCACAAGGCCGTGCTGTGGGGCGTGTTTGTTGACCCGGCGCATCGGCGAGGCGGTATTGCGGGACGTCTGCTCGACGCCGCCATTGCGCATGCGCGTGCGGCGCGCGTGTTGCAGATCCACCTGTGTGTCAATGCCGAGAACCCGCGTGCGCAAACGCTGTATCGCAACGCGGGTTTCGAAACCTTCGGCATCGAGCGCCGCGCCATGCGTGTCGGTGACCGCTTCTACGACGAAGAACACATGGCGCTGCGGCTGGACGTCTGAACCGTCAAGCACACGCCATCAGGTCGGCCACGCCCCGGCTGGCTTCGGCGCGGATGCTCGCCACATCGAGCCCGCACACCACACCTTCGTCCACCACAACGCGCCCCCCAATGATGCTGTTGCGCACTGTGATGGGCTCGCCGGCGACCACGGGCGCGAGCGCGGGGTCGTGGAAGCCGTAGAAGCGCGGGTGGTTGATGTCGTAGAGCACCAGATCGGCGGCTTGCCCGACCTGCAGCGTGCCGACCTCACTCAAGCCGAGCACGCGCGCACCGCCTGCGGTCGCCCAGTGAATGACGTCTTCGGCGGTGGTGGCGCCGGCACCTTGCGTGGCACGGTGGATGAGCCACGCGGTGTTGACCTCGCCGGTCATGCTGCCCGATTCGTTGGACGCCACGCCGTCCACGCCCAATGACACCGGCACGCCGGCCGCCGCCAGTTGCGGCACCGGCGCGATGCCGCTGCCCAGCCGGCTGTTGCTGACCGGGCAGTGCGCGATGCCGCTGCCCGTCTGGGCCAGCATGCGAATCTCCGACGGCTGCAGGTGCACGAGGTGCGCAAACCAGACGTCCGGGCCCAGCCACTCGTGCTCGGCCACGAACTCCACGGGCAGACAGTTGTATTTCTCGCGGCAGAAACGCACGTAGTTGTCGGTCTCCGACAAATGCGTATGCATGCGCAGGTGCATCCCGCGCGCGGCACGCGCCAGCTCGACCAGCAATGCCGGCGGCAACGAGAACGTCGGTGTGGTCGGCGCCACCACGACGCGGCGCATCGCGTCGGGGGCGTCGTCGTGATAGCGGTGCTTGAGCCGCTCGATGTCGGCCAACATCTGGTCGAGCGTTTCGGGCTGCAGCGCCGTCTTCGAGAAGCCCGGGTGGCTGCTGGCCGATTCGATGGCGCCGCCACGGCAGAGCACGAAGCGCATGCCGAATTCATCGGCCACATCGAACAGCATGTCGCCTGATTCGGTGCCGCCGCCTGCGTGATAGAGGTAGTGGTGATCGGCGCAGGTGGTGGCGCCCGACAGCAGCAGCTCCGCCATGCCCAGGCGCGCAGCCGTGCGCATCAGCTCCGGCGTGAACAGCGGCAGGCGCGGATACGGCACGCTGGCCAGCCACCCTTGCAGATCCTGGTTCATGCCTTCCGGCACGGCCTTGAGCAGGTTCTGGAACAGGTGGTGATGCGTGTTGATCCAGCCCGGGTAGACGATGCAGTCGCTGGCGTCGATGACGCGCTCGCCGGGGCGGGGCATGAGGTCGGGGCCCATCTCGGCGATGCGCCCGCCGGCGATGCGGATGTCCACCGCACCGGCGCGTGCTGCGTCACCACGCAGGCCGGTCATGACGGCCAAGGGGCGGCGGATGAGGATGTCTTGAGGCGTGTTGTGCATGGAGAGGTCCATTGGAAAATCAGGCGCGGCCCGCCGTGCGCACGACCGACGCGGGCACGTGCGCTTCTTCGGTACCGTTGAGCAGCAGGTTCAGCGCCACCGACACCAAGCAGGCGATGACCACGCCGCTGTGGAGGAACGGCTGCGACCAGTCGGGCAGCTGCTTGAACAGCGTCGGCGCCAGCACCGGTACCAGCGCGGCGGCAATCGTGAAGCCGACGATGAGCACGTTGTAGCGGTTGTGCTCGTAGTCGACGCGCGCCAGGGTCTGGATGCCAGCCGCGGCCACCACCCCGAACATGGCGATGCCCGCGCCGCCCAATGCGGCTGTCGGCGTGGCCGCAATCACGGCACCGGCCTTGGGCACCAGCGCCACGAGGCACATCAGCACGCCGCTCACGGCCACCACCCAGCGGCTGCGCACGCCGGTGAGCACCACCAGCCCGACGTTTTCCATGAAGGCGATGAAGGGGAATGCGGCGAACATGCCGGCGATGGCGCTGGCCAGCCCGTTGGCGCGCAGGCCGTTGATGGCTTCCTCTTCTTCGATCGGCTTTTCGACGATGTCGCCGATGGCCAGGAACAAGCCCATCGATTCCACCATCTGCACGATCATCACCACGATCATGGTCAGCGCGGGGACCACGGCGAACACGGGCACCCCAAAGTGGAACGGCACCGGCAGCGTGACCCATGGCGCGTCTGCCACGCCGTGGAAGTTGCCCATGCCCATGGCGCAGCCCAGCAACGTGCCGACGATCATGCCCACCAGCACGGCGAGGTTGCGCAGCAGCGGGCTGCCGAAGCGGTTGATGAGGAGGATGGTGGCGACCACTACCGCGGCCACCAGCAGAAACGATGGTGCGCCGAAGTTGGCAGCGTTGCGTCCGCCGCCCACCCAGTCATAGGCGACGGGAAAGAGCTGCAGGCCGATGACGGTCACGATGCAGCCCGTGACCACCGGTGGAAAAAATCGCCGCAGCCGCCCCACCAGCGGTGCGGCGAGCAGCGTAAACAGCCCGGCCGCAATGACCGCACCGCACACGCCCGCGAAACCTACGGCAGGGTTGGTGCCGATGGCGATCACCGGCCCCACGCTGCTGAACGCCACCCCCTGCAGGATCGGCAGCCGTACCCCGAACTTCCAGAACCCGATGGTCTGTAACAGCGTGGCGATGCCCGAGCAGAACAACGTGGTGCTGATGAGCACAATGGTGTCCGCCTGCGACATCTTGAGCGCCGACGCGATGATCATCGGTACCGCGATGGCGCCGATGTACGACACCGCCATATGCTGCAAGCCCAACGTCAACATCTGTCGGGTCGACAGAATCTGGTCGACCGGGTGTACGGCTGTTGTCATGGTTGTCTCCTATCGTTGTCATGCCCGGGGCGTGCCAGGAGCCGCCCTCGGGTCAGGGGGATGTCATGTCATGGCATGCTCACGCCGCCAGACACGCGTTGAAACCGTCCTGCAGGGCCGCACGATCGAGGTCGCGGCCGATGAAGACGATCTTGCTGCTGCGCGCTTCGCTGCCCCACGGCTGCGTTGCGCGAAAGTCGATGAGGCTGTGCACGCCCTGCAGTACATAGCGCTGCGGCTGACCTTTCACCGCCAGGATGCCCTTCATGCGGAACAGCGTTTCCGCCTGCTCGGTGCGCAGGCTGTCGATCCACGTATGAAAGCGCACGAGATCCACGTCGGCCGGCACGTCAAAACCCACTGACGAGACGCTCGGATCGTGCTGGTGATCGTGCTCATGTTCGTGCTCATGGTCATGCTCGTGCTCGTGAGCGCCGGCGTGAGCATGCTCATGTTCGTGGTCATGTTCATGGTCGTGCGCGTCATGCTCGCCGTGGCCGGCGTCTGCGCCGATCTCCAGCAGCTTCTGCGTCGCCTCGAACGCGCCGACACCGATGATCTTGTTCAGATCGACCTCGGCATAACTGGAGGTGACGATGTCGGCCGTGGCGTTCAAGCCGCGGATGCGCCCGCGCAGCGCGTCGATATCGTTGCGGCCCACAAGGTCCACCTTGTTGATGACGATGCGGTCGGCGCAGACGATCTGGTCGACGGCCTGGTTGTCGACACCGTCCAGCTGCAGGTCGTCCAGATGCGCGGCGATGTGCTTGGCGTCGACCATGGTCACGATGGCGTCAAGCTCGACATGTTCGGCAATCGGGTCGTCGATGAAGAACGACTGCGCCACCGGATACGGATCGGCCAGGCCGCTGGTTTCCACCAGGATGTGGTCGAGCCGTTCGGGCCGCGCGACGAGCTGGCGCACGATGCGCACGAGGTCTTCGCGCACCTCGGCCGTGCAACACACGCAGCCGTTGACCATCTCGTAGATCTCTTCGTTTTCCGAGGCCATGACCAGGCCGCCGTCGATGCCGACTTCACCAAACTCGTTTTCGATCACGGCGATCTTGCGGCCGTGGTTTTCGCGCAGGATGAAGTTCAGCAGCGTGGTTTTGCCGGCGCCGAGAAAGCCGGTGAGGATGGTGACCGGAATCTTGGTGTTCGGGCCGGGAAGCGTGGCGTGGGCCGTGGCTTGGGGTTTCATGTTGTCTCCTTGTCGAGCGTGGGTGGGGTACGGACTAAGGCAGGTAACGCTTCTTCGCCCCAGCGCAGGGCGGTGCCGGCATCGAGCCCGAACAGGTCGAGCACGCGGCCGAGGGTGTGGTCGATCATGTCGTCCAACGTATTGGGGCGCGCATAGAAGGCCGGCACGGGCGGCGCGACGATGGCGCCCATCTCCGTGACGGCCTGCATGTTGCGCAGGTGTGCGAGCGTGAATGGCGTCTCGCGCGCCATCAGTACGAGCGGACGGCGCTCCTTGAGCGTGACGTCTGCCGCGCGTGTCAGCAGCGTCGACGAGACGCCCGTGGCAATTTCCGCCAAAGACTTCATCGAGCACGGCGCCACGATCATGCCCAGCGCGCGAAACGAGCCGCTGGCAATGCCGGCGGCCATGTCGTCCGTGCGGTGGTAATGCGTAGCGCGGTCGATCACGTCGGTCAGCTTGTGCGGCGTTTCGTGCGCCATCGTCAGCAGCGCAGAACGTGTGACGACGAGGTGCGTCTCCACATCGAGCGCGCGCAGCAGTTCGAGCAGCCGCACGCCGTAGACGAAGCCCGATGCACCGCTGATGCCGACCACCATGCGCGGCCGGGCGGGAGCGCGAGGGTGGCGCGCGCTCATGGACGCACTCCGGCCTGACGGAGGATGTCGCCCGCGCGGGCAATCGCCTGCGGATCGATGCGTGCGCGGATGCCTTCGAAGCCGGCGCCGCGCGTGGCGTCGATACCCATGCGCGAAGTCGTGCCGTGCACGGACGATGACGGATCGAGCGGGCTGCCGGGCAGGCCATCGACCATGAACACATCCTGGTGCGGCTGGAAGTGTGTGGCCATGGCCCACAGCACCTGCTCGTCCTGCTGCAGGTCGATATCGGAATCCACGGCAATCACAGTCTTGAGGTACGGGTCCCAGCCGAGCAGCGCCAGCATGACCTGCCGCGCCTCGCCGTCGCGCGTCGGGTTGAGCGCCACGTAGCAATGGAAGTGCGTGCCCGAGTTCGGATAGTGCAGCGCCGTCACCGATGGGAAGCGCGCCTTGAGCTTTTCGCTCATCTCGGCTTCGCGCGGCAGGCGGGCCAGCGTCAGATGCTCGGCGTACGGGCCGCCCACCACGTCGACCAGCCACGCATCGCGCCGCCGCATCAGGGCATCGATGCGCAGCACATTGTTGGTGGAGCGGTCGGACGAATAGCCGGTGAATTCACCGAACGGGCCTTCTTCTGCATAGGCGGCGGGGTCGATGGTGCCTTCGAGCACGAATTCCGCTGCCGCCGGGACGCCGATGCCGTAGCGCGGCGTGCGGACGATATCGAGCGGCGCGCCGAGCAGGCCACCCGCAACGGCGCGTTCGTCGGCACCAAAGGGCAGGCGGGCGGCGGCGGCCAGCATGAACAGCGGATGCGCGCCTACCACCATCGCCACGCGCAGCACGTCGCCGCGTTCGCGCGCAGTCTGCAGCATGCGCCACAGATGGCCGCGCGAGTGCAGGCTCGTCGCCAGTGCGTTGCGTGCGTGGCGCATCGAGCGGTGATAGCTCATGTTGGCCACGCCCGTCACCGGGTCCTCGGCCACGATGATGGCGTTGGTGATGTAGGGCGCGCGGTCGCTCTCGAAGTGCTTGATCATCGGGAGCAGCGCAACGTCGACCGCGTCACCTTCGATCACCTCGTCGGTGATGGGGCCGTGCGAGACCACACGCGGTGCGATGGGCGCATTGGCGCGTGCCTGGAAGGCATCGTGCAGTTGATGCGGCAACACGTCGAACAACCGTGCCAGCCGTGACCGCGAGGCAAAGACGTTGGTGACCAGCGGCACCTGCAGGCCGCTGACCTGCTCGCAGACCAGCATGGGGGTCTGGTTGCGCGCAGCAAGCTGATCGATGACGGCGGTGACGTCCTGGTCGGCGGAGATGCCGTGGCGCACCGTCAGCACATCTTCGGGATACAGCTCGCGATAGAGATTGGCGAAGACGTGGAAATCCTGGCCTTCGCCAAGCCGGGTCATGCTCATGGCACACCTCGCTAGAGGCGGGCGCCGAACACCACAGAGGCACGGCGCCCGCGGGATCGGCGCTCAGGCCGCTTCTGCTGTCTGGACGTAGGTCGACTTCAGGCGAAGCTCCGCCTCGGCCAGGTCCTTGGGCGGCTTGGTGGGCTCGATGCCGACCAGTCGCGCAATGTTGTTGCCCAGATAGTCTTCGAGGTGGTCCTCATCGATGCCCAGCCCCTGCGGCGGCGCCGAGCACAACACCTCCAGCTCGCGCAGCCACATGCCGGGCTCGTTGGGCGGCGAGTCGGTCCCGAAGACGATCTTGTCGCGCGGCAACTGCTTCGCAAACTCGACGATGCGCGACTGGAAGCACCAGCCGGATTCGCAGTACACGTTGGGCGTGTCCATCGCCATCCAGAACGCTTCGAACGAGTAGTTGCCGCCGGTCTGGATGCCGAAGTGGCCGATGATGAAGTTCACCATCGGGAACTCGCGGATGATCGGATAGAACATCGTCGGGATGGTGTACGGGCCGTCGCCGGTGTGGATCAGCACCACGATGTTGTACTTGGCGCAGACCTTCATCGCCGGGCGCAGCCAGTCGAGCGCGCGGTCGGGCCGATAGCCGTGCATGTTGGCGTGCAGCTTGACCATCTTGAAGCCGTATTCCTTGATGTGGAATTCCAGCTCCGCCGCGCCGTTCTCCGGGCCCCAGCGCGGGTTATAGGTGAAGTTGCCGATGAAGCGGTCCGGGTACTTCTGCGTGAGTTCGGCGATGTACGCCATGTAGTCGCGAATGCCTTCACGGCCGCGGCGGTTGCCGTCGCGGTAGCCGGTGTTGCCCGGCGGCGGCTGGATGAAGCCCATGTCAATGCGGCGCGGCTTGCCGTTGATCATGTACGGGCCGTCCATCAGCTGGATCATGCGCTCGCCGTTGAACGGCGTGCCGGTGTGGCGCCAGGCCTCGTCGACCAGGTTGGTCGGGTGCAGATGGGTATCGATAATCATGTGTTGCGCTCCGTGCGGTCTGCGGTGGCTCAGGCGGCAGCCAGCGCGAGCTGCGCTTCGGCTTCGGCCACGGTCTTGGGCGGACGGGTCGGCTCCAGGCCGATCATGCGGGCGATGTTGTTGCCCAGGTAATCCTCGAGCGTGTCTTCATCGAGGTTCAGGCCCTGCGGCGGGTCCATGCACAAGACTTCCAGCAGGCGCAGCCACATGCCGGGCTCGTTGGGCGGCGTGTCGGTGCCGAACAGGATCTTGTGCTTGGGCAGCACCTTGGCAAATTCGACGATGCGCGACTGCAGGCACCAGCCCGATTCGCAATACACGTTGGGCAGCTCCATCGCCCACTGCATCGGCTCGAACACGTAGACGCCGCCGGTCTGCACGCCGAAGTGCGCCATGATGAAATCGACGTTCGGGAAGCGCTTGATCATCGGAATCCATTCCGACGGAATGCTGTAGGGGCCGTCGCCCGTATGCAGCTTGACGGGCACGCCCAGCTCGGCACATTTCTCGAACGCGGGCATCACCCAGTCCAGCGCGCGGTCCGGCCGGTAGGCGTGCATGTTGGCCTGCATCTGGACCATCTTGAAACCGTGCTCCTTCACATAGCGCTCGATGGCCTCCACGCCGTTCTGCACGCCGCAGCGCGGGTTGTAGACGAAGCACCCGATGAATCGGTCGGGGTAGGTCTGCACCATCTTGAGCGTGTACGCCATGTAGGCGTCGATGGACTCGCGGCCCGAAAGCTCGCCGTCCGTCCACGTGTAGATGGTGTTGCCCTGCGGCGGCTGGATGAAGGCCTTGTCGATACGGCGCGGCTTGCCGTTGATCATGTAAGGGCCGTCCATCATTTCGAGCAGGCGCTCGCCGGTAAAGGGGTCGCCGTCGTGCCACCACGCGAGGTCCACCAGGTCGGTGGGGTAGCAGCTGATGTCGATGATCATCGTTGGATCTCCTGATGACTGGGAGGAAGCGCGTGATGGCTTCCCGGTGAGGGCAGGCACGTCCTGCAGCGCGGCGCTCTTTGCTAGGCGTGTGCCTTCCCCTCGCCGGATCGCGTGATGCCGGATGCGTGCTGCTTGGGGCGCAGTATCGGAGTCAGGGCCGGGGGCCGGCCAATACTATTTGGCGGCGGTCTTGATACGTTGCCGATATCGGCAAGTCGGTCGGAAGGCGCCGGGCGCTCAGGCGCCGAGCGTGTCGCGCGCGAGTTGCTGCACTGCGTTCACCACCGCCTGTGCGCGCTCACCCTGGCCGCGCTGCCAGACGGCATACAGGTTGTAGTGCGCCGGGATGGCGACATCGGTCAGCCGCACGAGGCGCCCGTGTTGCAGTGCATCGGCCGCCAGCAGCCCACGCACCAGCGCCACGCCGACGCCGGCTTCGGCGGCCGCGACCATGTTGGCGGCGTTGTCAAACGCGGCCACCACGGCGGGCTCGAGCGGCTCCAGCGCGGCGGCGTCCAGCCATGGAATCCACGAGCGCCGCGTGTAGCCCAGCAGCGGCAGGGTCATCGCGGCCGACGGCGCCAGCGGCGCCTGCACGCCATGCCGCGCCAGCAGCGCGGGCGCCGCCACAGCGGTGACGTGGTCGCCACAGACGAGCGCCATCTCGCAGTCATCCCATTCGCCATAGCCGTAGCGCAGCGAGACATCCACGCGCTCGAACGAGGGCCGCTCGCCGCGCGGGGTCGACAGGAACATCACCTGGTAGCCGGGCAGGGCGGCGAGCAATTGCGGCAGCCTCGCATTGAGCCAGCCCTGCGCCAGTTCGCTGTCGACATCGACGATGAGCGTTTGCGGCACGTGCCGGTTGCGCACCGAAGACAGCGCCCGGTCCACCTGCCCGAAGCCGTCGGTGAGCATGCTGGCAAAGAGCTGGCCCGCATCGGTCAGCACGATGCCGCCCGCCTCGCGCACAAACAGCGGCTGGCCGATGAACTCCTCCAGCGAGCGGATCTGCTGGCTGATCGCGCTGTGCGTCAGGTCCAGCTGCTGCGCGGCCTTGGTAAAGCTGCCGGTGCGCGCCGCCTGCAGGAAGGCATGCATCGACTGGATCGACGGATAACGCTTGTACATGGCGGCGGTGGGTGAGCTGTTAGTTCGACTTACACGGGCTGGCAGAAATCGTCGCTGGCGGGGTGCCCGTGCGCGGCTTCATATTGCAGCCAGGCGCGGCCGCACAAGACGGCCCGATTCTGGAGGAGACAATGATGACCGAGATTATGGTCAATGGCGCGCCCCATGCGCTGGATGACGCCGATGCCGACATGCCCCTGCTCTGGGTGCTGCGCGATCGGCTGAAGCTGACGGGCACCAAGTTCGGCTGCGGCGGCGGCTTTTGCGGGGCCTGCACCGCTCATCTGGATGGCGCACCGATCCGCGCGTGCATCACGCCGGCCTCGGCCGCGGCCGGGCACAGCGTGACCACGATCGAAGGCCTGTCGAAAGACGGCACGCACCCGCTGCAACGCGCCTGGGTGGCCGAAGACGTGCCGCAATGCGGCTACTGCCAATCGGGGCAGATCATGTCGGCCGCTGCGTTGTTGGCGGCAGGCACGCCCGTCAACGACGAGACCATCACGAATGCCATGGCCGGCAACATCTGCCGCTGCGGTACCTACGGGCGCATCCGCCAGGCCATCAAGCGCGCCGCCGACGAGCGAGGCAAGGCATGAACGCGCCGCGTGACTTGCATGCACCGTCGCGCCGCCGCTTCCTGCAGCAGAGCGCGCTGCTGACGGCGGGGCTGGCGGTCGGCTTTCGCTTGCCCGATGCACTGGCCGCCAGCACGGATGGCGCCGCGGGGGAATTCGAACCCAATGCGTGGGTGCGCGTGCTGGCCGACAACACCGTCAAGATCGTCGTCCACAAGCACGATTCGGGCACCGGCACGCAAACCGCGCTGGCCGCCTGCGTGGCCGAAGAGCTGGATGTGGACCCGATGCGCATTGCCGTCGTCACGCCGGAAGATCCGTTCTTCCAGGACTACATCCATCCGATCTGGAAGGTGTATTCCACCGGCGGCAGCACCAGCGTGTCGCTTGAATATGCGCGCCTGCGGCAAGCCGGCGCCACGGCGCGCGCGATGCTCATCAGCGCGGCGGCGCAACGCTGGGGCGTGCCCGTGGCCGCTTGCAGCACCGCAGACGGCACCGTCATCTGCAATGCCGACGGCCACAAGGCCACCTACGGCGAACTGGCCGATGCGGCGGGCCGTCTGCCTGCACCTGCCGATGTGGCGTTGAAGAATCCGGCGGACTTCAAGTACATCGGCAAGCTCAGGCATAAGCGCGATGCGCTGGCCAAGGCGACGGGCCGGTTCCAGTACGGCATCGATGTGTCGTTGCCCGGCATGCTGGTGGCGGTCGTGCAGCGTGCGCCCATGCCCGGTGCACGCGTGCGCCGCATCGACAGCGCCGAGGCGTTGAAGGTGCGCGGCGTGCGCCAGGTCATGACCATCCCGATGCGCGCCGATGTGCTGGGCGGTAACCAGGAAGGCGTGGCCGTGCTGGCCGACGACTACTGGGCCGCCAACAAGGGCCGCGCGGCCCTCAAGGTCGAGTGGGACGACAGCGCCTTCGCCGATTTCGACAGCGGCCATGTCGCGCAGCACCAGGCCGCATGGCTTGCCAGCGGCAAGGCGCGCGTGGTGCACACCGTGCAGACCGGCAACACGGACGTGGCGATGGCCCACGGCGCCAAGCGCATCGATGCGGCGTATCGCATGCCGTACAAGCAGCAGAATCCGCTGGAACCCGTCAACATCACCGCGTGGTTCAAAGGCGGCGCCATTCAATACTGGGGCGGCATCCAGGTGCCATCCACCGCGATGGAAGCTGCCGAGGTGATCTGCGGCGTGCCGCGCGACAAGGTGGTGCTGCACGAGATGGTGTCGGGTGGCAGCTTTGGCGCGCGCGAGAGCAAATACTGGTTGTTCGAAGTCACCTACCTTGCCAAAAAGACGGGCGTGCCCGTCAAGCTGATGAACAGCCGCGAAGACGAGATGCGCGCGCTGTACGGCCACCCCGCCACGTATCACCGCCTCGAAGGCGCGCTTGATGCGCAGGGCCGGGTCGATGCGCTGCGCATCCGCGCGGTGTCGCCCGCATCGCCGGAACAGTGGGAGCCGGGCTACTTCGACCGCCCCGATCGCATGGACTACAGCACCACCGAGGCCCTCTCGAAGTGGGATTTTCCATACCGCGCCAACCACATGGACATCGGCTGGGTGCGGCACGAAACGGGCATCCCGACGGGCTGGTACCGCGCCGTCAGCTTCATCCCCAACGTCTTCGCCACCGAGAGCTTCATCGATGAACTCGCTGTGGCGGCCAGGCGCGATCCGGTTGATTTCCGTATCGCTCACATGGCCGACCGGCCCCGGCATGTCGACGTGCTGCGCGCCGCCGCACAGCGTGCGGGGTGGGGAAACATGGCGCACGGCCACGCACTGGGCGTCGCCACGCATCAGGCGTATGACAGCTACATCGCCGTGGTGGCGCAGGTGGCGCGCAAGGACGGCCGCGTCGTTGTCGAAAAGCTCACCTGCGTGGCCGACGTTGGCCTGGCGGTCTCGCGCACGGGCGTGGAGGAGCAGCTGTACGGTGGCCTGATGTGGGGCCTTGGCCATGCGCTGTTCGATCGCATCGACATCCAGGGCGGCGCGGTGCAGCAGAGCAATTTCCATGACTACCCCGTGATGCGCATGTCGGACATGCCCGCCATCGACATCGTCATCATCGATGGCAACCGCGACAAGCCCGGTGGTGTGGGCGAGCTGGCCAACCCGCCGGTGGCGCCCGCCATCGCCAATGCCATCTTCCGGTTGACCGGCAAGCGCCAGCGCGAAACGCCGTTCAACTTCGACCTGAAGGCGTAGGGCATACCGTGGACATCCGCCTGCTGCGTTACTTCTCGGTGCTGGCCGACGAGCTGCACTTCGGCCGGGCGGCGGCGCGCCTGTTCATGTCGCAGCCGCCGCTGAGCCAGCAGATCCGGCTGCTGGAAGACGAGATCGGCACGCCGCTGTTTGTGCGCAGTCACCATCGCGTGGAACTGACGGCCGCCGGACGCACGCTCAAGGAGCAGGCGCCGCTGGTGTTCGCCCAGCTCAACCGTGCGCTGGACCTCACCCGGCAGGCGGGCCGCGGCCAGGTGGGCGAGCTGGAAATCGGCATGATCAGCTCGGTGATGGTGGGATTGCTGCCCGAAGCGCTACGCCAGTTTCGCGAGCGCTACCCCGGCGTCGAATGGCGCCTGCAAGAGATGACGCCCGCCGCGCAGGTGGCCGCGCTCAAGGAGCGCCGCATCGATGCATGCATCTTCCGGCTGGGGCAGGAAGACCCCGCCGTGCGCAGCGAACTGCTGCAGCACGAGCCGATCGTGATGGCACTGCCCGCCACGCACCGCCTGGCCGACCACACCAGCCTGGCCCTCGGCGACTTTGCCGGCGAGCCGTTTGTTGCGTTCGAATCCAAGCGATCGCGCTTTGCCGATCATCTGCTGCATCTGTGCATCCAGGCCGGCTTTGCGCCGCTCGTGCGCCAACAGGTGACCGAAGTGCAGACGCTGTTGGCGCTGGTGAGCGCGGGCTTTGGTGTGGCGCTGCTGCCGGGCTCCACAGCGAACCTGGCGCCGCCCGGCGTGGTCTTCCGCCCGCTGGAGCCGGCGCTGCCTGCTGTGCCGCTGTACGTCCACTATCGGGTGGACGATCACTCGCCGGTGCTCAAGGCCTTTCTGGAGACGCTGCGGGAAGTCAGCGGCACGGCCGGGGACGCCGTCGCCGCGCAGCCTCAGCCTGCGCTGGCCAGCCGATAGTCCGTTGGTCGCATGCCCGTCCATTTGCGGAAGGCGCGGTGAAAGGCGCTCGGTTCGGCAAAGCCGACCGCGACGGCTATGTCGGCGATGGTGCGGCGCGTGTCCTGCAGCTGGCCGATGGCAATGTCGCGCCGCAGGTCGTCCTTGATCGACTGATACGTGTGGCCTTCCAGCTTCAGGCGCCGCCGCATGGTGGCCTCGGCCACGTTCAGTTTGAGCGCCATTGCGTCCGACGCGGGCCAGCTGGCCACGGGCAGATTGCGCAGCGTCTTGCGCACGCGCGCGGCGAAGGAATCCGGGTTGCGGTACTTGACGATGAAGTTGCCCGGCGCGTCGCGCAGGAACGTCTTGCTGGACGCGGCCGTCTGAATGACCGGCAGGTCAAGAAAATCGGGCGATAGGTCGACGTACGACGCATCGTGCTTGAACGCCATGTCGTCGCAGAACATCAGGCGATATTCCTGCGCATCCTGCGGCGCCGCACAACGGAAGCGCGCGGCAATGAACGGAATGCGCCGCCCCACGAGCCAGCACACCAGTCCGTAGACCATGATGAGCCACGTGGCGTAGGTGAACATGGGCGGCACCCGCGTGCCCTTGCGGTGCACAAAGACAAGACGCACACGCTGATCGTCTTCTTCAACGCGCACATGCAGATCGTCCAGCACCAGGCGCAGAAAACCCGTGGCCCGGGCCAGCGCCTGCCGGCCCGTGCGCGCGGTCAGCGCGGCCTGCGTCATCGCCACGAAGCTGCCCCAGCGCATGGGGTGCGCATCCTGCCCGAAGAACTCGTCGTCCATGGCCTGCGCAATGCCGGCCCACAGCGCGCCGTACTGCGCCGATGACACACGGCTGCGCGGCTGCGCCAGCATCTGCGGCGTGATGCCTGCGGCGGCCATGATGGGCTGCATGTCCACGCCATGCGCACGGGCGCGCGTCACGGCCTCGTTGACGAGGCTGACAGAGACGGTTCCTTTTTCGTTGTTTTTCATCGGTATGGCAAATCCGCTCACGCAAGTTGATCGTGACGGGCATCGAAGCCGCCCAGCCGCGTGCCTACACTTTTTCCCCATCGAACCCGAGCGCCGCGGGCTGCACAGTGTAAGGCGCCTGCACAGGCAGCGTCACGCGGCACCGGTCAGCAAACAAGCAAGAGCCAAGCGATGGACGACTTCTATACCGAAGAGCAGCGGATGATCCACGACGCTGCGCGCGACTTTGCCACCGAGCGCCTGGCGCCCAACGCCGCGCAGTGGGACCGTGACGGCGCCTTGCCCGACGAGGTGGTGCGCGAGATGGGTGAGCTGGGCCTGCTCGGCATGATCGTGCCGGCGGAGTGGGGCGGTTCGTACACCGACTACGTGGCCTATGCGCTCGCATTGGAAGAGGTGGCCGCCGGTTGCGCTGCCAGCGCGACGATGATGAGCGTGCACAACTCGGTCGGCTGCGGCCCGATCCTCAAGTTCGGCACCGAGGCGCAGAAGGCGCGTTACCTGCCGGATCTGGCCACTGGCCGCGCGATTGGCGCGTTCTGCCTGACCGAGCCGCATGCCGGCTCCGAGGCCAACAACCTGCGCACGCGTGCGGTGCTGCGCGACGGCAAGTGGGTGCTCAACGGCAACAAGCAGTTCGTCACCAACGGTGCACGCGCGAACATCGCCATCGTCTTTGCCGTGACGGACCCTGAGGCGGGCAAGCGCGGCATCTCGGCCTTCATCGTGCCGACGGACACGCCGGGCTTTCACGTTGGGCGGCCCGAACACAAGCTTGGCATTCGCGCGTCGGACACCTGCCCGATCACGCTGGAAGACTGCGCCGTGCCCGAAGAGAACCTGCTGGGCGAACGTGGCGAGGGCTTGAAGATCGCGTTGTCGAACCTGGAAGGTGGGCGCATCGGCATTGCCGCGCAGGCTGTGGGCATTGCGCGCGCTGCGTTCGATGCGGCACGCAACTACGCGAATGAGCGCATCCAGTTCGGCAAGGCGTTGCGCGAGCACCAGACCATCGCCAACATGCTGGCCGACATGGCCACGCGCCTGAATGCGGCGCGCCTGCTCGTTCACCACGCGGCGCGCCTGCGCAGTGCAGACAAACCGTGCCTGTCGGAGGCCTCGCAGGCCAAGCTCTACGCGTCGGAACTGGCGGAAGAAATCTGCTCCAACGCCATCCAGATCCACGGCGGCTATGGCTACCTGGCCGACTACGCCGTCGAGCGCCACTACCGCGATGCACGCATCACCCAGATCTACGAAGGCACCAGCGAAGTCCAGCGGATGGTGATCGCGCGGCACGTGTAGCACGCCCCGCGCACATCGACCGCATACGAAAGAGCGCAAACGCGCCGACCAGGAGACGACGATGAACGAAGCGGTATCTGCAGCACAGGGTTTTGTGGAAGCGCGCGATTTTCTGCTGCGCCATCGCACCGACTACGACCGGGCGTATCGCGAGTTTGCGTGGCCGACGCTGAACACGTTCAACTGGGCGCTCGACTACTTCGATGTGATGGCGCGCGGCAACGACAACCCGGCGCTGTGGATCGTCGATGACGCGCATGGCGAAGGGTTGAAGCTGTCGTTTGCGCAGATGTCGGAGCGCTCGTCGCGCATGGCGAACTTCCTGCGTGGGCTTGGCATCGTGCGGGGTGACCGTCTGCTGCTGATGCTGCCGAATCGCGTCGAACTGTGGGACGTGATGCTCGCGGCGATGAAGCTCGGTGCGGTGGTGCTGCCGGCCACGACGCAGCTTTCGCCGGATGACGTGCGCGACCGCGTTGAACTGGGCGGCGCGAACTGCGTGGTTGTCGACGCGGCGGAGCTGCACAAGTTCGACAGTGTGGATGCAAGCGTCAAGCGCATCGCCGTGGGCGCGCAGCGCGAAGGATGGATCGATTTGGCGGCTGCCTACGACGCGCCTGCGCAGTTCGTGCCCGACGGGCCGACCAAGGCGACCGACCCGTTGCTGCTGTACTTCACCTCGGGTACCACGTCCAAGCCGAAGCTGGTCGAGCACACGCACCAGAGCTATCCGGTCGGCCACCTGTCGACGATGTACTGGATCGGCCTGCAACCCGGCGACATCCACTGGAACATCAGCTCACCCGGCTGGGCGAAACACGCGTGGAGCTGTTTCTTTGCCCCGTGGAATGCGCAGGCCTGCGTGTTCGTTTACAACTACGCCCGCTTCGTGCCGAAGGACACGCTGGACGTGCTGGTGCGCTTCAACGTGACCACGCTGTGCGCGCCGCCCACCGTGTGGCGCATGCTGGTGCAGGAGCCGCTGGCGACCTACGCCGTCAAGCTGCGCGAGATCGTCGGTGCGGGCGAGCCGCTGAACCCCGAGATCATCGAGCGCGTGCGCAGCGCCTGGGGTGTGACCATTCGCGACGGCTTTGGCCAGACCGAGACCACCTGCCAGATCGGCAACACGCCGGGCCAGCCGGTCGTGCCGGGCTCGGTCGGGCGCCCGCTGCCCGGCTACCGCGTGGAGCTGGTCGACCATGACGATCAGCCCGCCAGCGAAGGCGAAATCGTGCTGCCGCTCTCGCACCGCCCGCTCGGCCTGATGCAGGGCTACGCTAACAACGCCAAAGCCACGGCCGAGGCCATGCGCAACGGCTATTACCACACGTCCGACGTTGCGATGCGGCGCGACGACGGCTACTTCGTCTACGTGGGTCGCACCGACGACGTGTTCAAGTCGTCCGACTATCGGCTGAGCCCGTTCGAGCTGGAAAGCGTGCTGATCGAGCACGAGGCCATTGCCGAGGCCGCCGTGGTGCCGAGTTCCGATCCGCTGCGGCTGTCCGTGCCCAAGGCGTTCGTGACCGTGCGCCAGGGCTATGAGGCTGGCCCCGAACTGGCGCGCGCGGTGTTCCTGTTCTCGCGCGAAAAGCTGGCGCCCTACAAGCGGATCCGCCGGCTGCAGTTCAGCGAGCTGCCCAAGACCATCTCCGGAAAGATCCGCCGCGTGGAACTGCGTCGGCTGGAGCTTGAACGCACGCCGCAACCGGCTCGCCTGCCCGGCGAGTACTGGGAAGAAGACTTCGCCTGATTTGCCCGTCCCGCATTGAACCCATTACCGCTACCGCCACCGCAACCGATACCGAATCGCCAGGAGACTCCCATGAGCGCCGTTGCTTCCCTCGCTTCCGCCAAGCCTGCTGCCCAGCAGGACACCCCGCCCACCGTCAAGCTGCTGATCGGCGGCGAGTTTGTCGAATCGCAGTCGAAGGAATGGCGCGACATCGTGAACCCCGCCACGCAGGAAGTGCTGGCGCGCGTTCCCTTTGCCACGGCCGGCGAAGTGGACGCGGCCATCCGCTCCGCACATGCGGCATTTGCCACGTGGAAGAACACGCCGGTCGGCGCGCGCATGCGCATCATGCTGAAGTTCCAGGCGCTGATTCGCGAGCACTCGCCGCGCATCGCCCGCACGCTGACGGCCGAGCAGGGCAAGACGCTGCCCGATGCAGAAGGCGACATCTTCCGCGGGCTGGAGGTGGTGGAGCATGCATGCTCGGTGGGCTCGCTGCAGCAGGGCGAATTCCTGGAGAACGTGGCGGGCGCGGTCGACACCTACACGCTGCGCCAGCCGATTGGCGTGTGCGCGGGCATCACGCCGTTCAACTTCCCGGCCATGATTCCGCTGTGGATGTTTCCGATGGCCATCGTGTGCGGCAACACGTTCGTGCTCAAGCCGTCGGAGCAGGATCCGCTGTCGACCATGCAGCTCGTTGAGCTGGCGCTGGAAGCCGGGGTGCCGCCGGGCGTGCTGAACGTCGTGCACGGCGGCAAGGACGTGGTGGATGCGCTGTGCACGCACGAACATGTGAAGGCGATTTCGTTTGTCGGGTCCACCGCGGTCGGCACGCATGTGTATCGCCTCGGCAGCGAGCACGGCAAGCGCGTGCAATCGATGATGGGCGCCAAGAACCACGCCGTGGTGCTGCCCGACGCGAATCGCGAGCAGGCCATCAATGCGCTGGTGGGTGCGGCCTTCGGCGCAGCGGGGCAACGCTGCATGGCGACCTCCGTCGTCGTGCTGGTGGGCGCTGCGCAGCAGTGGGTGCCGGATCTGATCGCCAAGGCAAAAACGCTCAAGGTGAATGCCGGTGTCGAGCCGGGTACCGATGTCGGCCCCGTCGTGTCACGCGCCGCCAAGCAACGCATTCTCGGCCTGATCGAATCGGGCGTGCAGCAGGGCGCCACGCTGGCGCTCGACGGCCGCAATGTGCGCGTCGCCGGTTACGAAGACGGCAACTTCATCGGCCCCACGGTCTTTACCGACGTGAAGACCGACATGGACATCTACACCAACGAAATCTTCGGGCCCGTGCTGCTGGTGCTGACCGCGCCTACGCTGGACGATGCGATTGCGCTGGTCAATGCCAACCCGTTCGGCAACGGCGTGGGCCTGTTCACGCAGAGCGGTGCGGCGGCGCGCAAGTTCCAGAGCGAGATCGACGTTGGGCAGGTCGGCATCAACATTCCAATTCCGGTGCCCGTGCCGTACTTCAGCTTTACCGGCTCGCGCGGCTCCAAGCTGGGCGACCTGGGCCCGTACGGCAAGCAGGTCGTGCAGTTCTACACGCAAACGAAGACGGTCACGGCGCGCTGGTTTGACGACGCGGTCGATGCCGGCGGCGTGAATACCACCATCAGCCTGCGCTGATCGCACCGGGAGCGTTGACATGAAAATCGCATTCATCGGCCTGGGCAACATGGGTGCCCCGATGGCGCACAACCTGCTCAAGGCGGGCCACGCGCTGACCGTCTTTGATCTGAATACGCAGGCCGTGGGCGCGCTGGTGGAAGCCGGTGCCATGGCCGCCGCGTCTCCCAAGGACGCCGCGACGGGCGCGGAAACCGTGATCACCATGCTGCCCGCCGCCGCGCATGTACGCCACGTGCTGACGGCGGAAGACGGCGTGCTGGCGGGTATCGCCAAGGGCGTGCCCATCATCGATTCGAGCACCATCGACCCGGCCAGCGTGAAGGCGTTTGCCGCGCTGGCGGCCGAGCACGGCAACACCTTTGTCGATGCGCCGGTCTCGGGCGGCACGGGCGGCGCGGCAGCCGGCACGCTGACGTTCATGGTCGGTGGCACCGCACAGGCGTTCGAGCAGGTGCGTCCGGTGCTGTCCGCCATGGGCAAGAATCTCGTGCATTGCGGCGACACCGGTGCGGGCCAGGGCGCGAAGATCTGCAACAACCTCGTGCTCGGCATCACCATGGCCGGCGTGGCCGAAGCCATGTCGCTGGGCGAAGCGCTGGGCATCGACCCGAAGGTGCTGGGCGGCATCATCAACACGTCGACGGGCCGGTGCTGGAGTTCAGACACCTACAACCCGTTCCCGGGCGTGATCGAGACCGCGCCGTCGTCGCGCGGCTACACGGGCGGATTCGGTACCGACCTGATGCTCAAGGATCTGGGCCTGGCCGGTGACGCAGCAAAGTCCGTCCGTCAGCCGGTCTACCTGGGCGCGTTGGCGCAGCAGCTCTATCAAACCGTGAGCAGCAAGGGCGATGGCAAGCTGGATTTCTCCGCCGTCATCAAGCTGTATCGGAAAGACGGAGCGGTGTGATGATCGAACTGGAAACGCTGCATGAGGGCACCGTCGCAGTGCTGACGCTCAAGCGTCCGCCGGCCAACGCGTTCACCCCGGAAGGTCTGCTGCAGTTGCAAGGCACCGTCGAGCGATTGAACGCCGATGCACGCGTGCGCGCCATCGTCGTCACCGGCGATGGGCCGAAGTTCTTCAGCGCGGGCGCCGACCTCAACACCTTTGCCGATGGCGATCGCGATGTCGCGCGCGAGGCCGCTGCACGTTTTGGTGCCGCGTTCGAAGCGCTGCAGAATGCGCGCCCGGTGGTGATCGCGGCCATCAACGGCTTTGCGATGGGCGGTGGCCTGGAGTGCGCGCTGGCATGCGACATCCGCATCGCCGAGGCCCATGCCAAGCTGGCCGTGCCGGAGACGGCCGTTGGCCTGCTGTGCTGCGGTTGCGGCACGCAGACGCTGCCATGGCTGGTGGGTGAAGGCTGGGCCAAGCGCATGATCCTGACCGGCGAGCGCGTCGATGCGCAGACCGCCCTGCGCATCGGCCTGGTGGAAGAGGTGGTGGAAACGGGCGCTGCTCGCGAAGCCGCCATCGCCATGGCGCTGCGTGTAACGACGTTGAGCCCGCAGGCCGTCACCTTCAGCAAGCAGCTCATCCATCAGGCGCGCAATGGCGTGCCGCGCAGCGCGGCGCTGGCCGTGGAGCGCGAGCGCTTTGTCGACCTGTTCGACCACCCGGACCAGCGCGAGGGCGTGAATGCCTTTCTGGAGAAGCGCGCGCCGCGCTGGCATTCCACACACGAATCGGAGACGCTGCAATGAGTGCCGTCCAACTGCAGGCGGCGCCGCCCCAGCCCGCCGCTGCCGAGCCCGAGGTGTTGATGCGCGTGGTGAACCGCGTGGCCGTCATCACCTTGAACCGGCCGTCTGCGCTGAATGCGCTGTCGCACGGCATGGTGCGCCAGTTGGCCACGCTGCTGGAGCAATGCCGCCATGACGACGGCATCGCCGCGCTGGTGCTGCGCGGCGCGGGGCAGAAAGGCTTCTGCGCCGGTGGCGATGTGCGTGCGCTCTATCAGCTGGCGCAACAGGGCTGCATGGACGGCGACGACGGCTGGCTGCAGTTCTTCGTCGACGAATACCGGCTCGACTACGCGCTGCACCAGTTTCCGAAGCCGATCGTTGCGCTGATGGATGGCATCACCATGGGCGGCGGCATGGGTCTTGGGCAGGCCGCACGGCTGCGCGTCGTGACCGAGCGCACGAAGATGGCGATGCCGGAAACGCGCATCGGTTTTCTGCCCGACGTGGGCGCCACGCGCTTTTTGAGCGTGATGTCGCCCGAGCTTGAGCTGTATGTCGGCCTGACCGGCGTGACGCTGACCGGCGCCGATGCGCTGCATTGCCACCTGGCCGATATGTGCGTGCCTGCCGAATGGCTCGCCTCGTTCGAAGACCGCCTGCAGCGCATGCCGCACGAGGGCGACCTCATGCAGGCGCTGCGCCGCGTATTCGAGCCGCCGTGCAACATCGTTCCGCACGCGCCGCTTGCACAGGCGATGCCGTGGGTGTTGCGCTATTTCGACCGGCGGTCTTCGGTCGATCGCATTGTCGCCACGCTGCGAGAGAGCCTCGAACGCGAATCGGCACGCGAGCCGCGCCAGTGGCTGCAGGCGACGCTTGACGCCATGATCACGCATTCGCCGACGATGCTGCATGTCACGCGCGAAGCGCTGCTGCGGGGGCGGCAGTTGTCACTGGCGGAATGCTTCCAAATGGAACTGGGCATCGTTGCGCGCGGAATCCAGGAAGGCGATTTCTGCGAAGGCGTGCGCGCGCATCTGGTGGATAAGGATCACCGGCCCGGCTGGGCGCCGGCCACGCTGCCGCAGGTGCGGCCGGAGCGGGTGCGGCATTTTCTGACGTCGCCCTGGCGGGCGGAGGTGCATCCGTTGGCGGGGCTTGGTTGAACCGCCATGTGACCGCAATGCCTCAAAAGCAGCGGATGCGTCATTTCCAGTGGGCTATCCGGGGCAATAAGTCGGTTTCGTGACAAATTTCTGTCATAACTTACGTGTAACTTACACGGGCGAGGAGAGGTCACCCCTCACGTTCTCATCGTACGCAGCGGCTTCCGCTGCGTTTTTTTTGCGCGTTTTTTGCCCCGCCGTCTCGCACCTGCTGGGCGACTCCGCAGATCGGATTGAAACCGCGTTGAAGTCACGGCCTGCCAACCCGCATGGCAGTTGGGTTTCGGTGCCCGGCGTCAGATGGTTGTCACAATCGCGGTGCTAACTGGACGGATGCTCTGCCACCCCAGGAGGCTCCCATGGCGACATCCGTCGATTCATTTCAGGTGAAGGTGTATCAGGGCGATAGCGCCGTGCTGTTCGCCTTTGATGTGGCCGATGCCGATCGCGCCGATCTGGCCGGTTTTGCCATCCAGTGCACGCCGCAGGGCGGGGCACCTTACTGGGTGCCCAACCGGCTCACCTTCGACACGCCCATCCATGCAGATGCGCCGCTGAAGGCCGGCCACTATGCCGATTCCATCGACGCGCCGTTTCAGTCGTTCCACTGGGTCCACTTTCCGCCGCATGCCGCTGCGCAGCTGACTTACACCGTGCACGCGCGCTACTTCGCGTCGACGAACCCGGTGCAATTGGAGACGCGCGCCACGCGCACCGTCACCGTCACGCTGCAGCAGCCGATGAGCGATTGGGCCACCGTCGGCATGGTGCGTGGGTATGTGTCGTCGCAGGCGTTCATCGATCACTACGGCGGCAACACGGCTTTGGCTCCGGACAAGCGCGCGCAGACAAAATCGCCGCTGCTGTACGACACGCAGCCGTATCAGAACAAGTACGCCTACCTGGGCGCCACCGGCCGCCGTCTCATCATCGATCTGCTGAACCAGTGCCATGCGTTCGAGGGTTACGGCATCGACGTGCTGGCCTATGACCTGGATGAGCCTGACATCATCCGTGCGATTGCGTGGCTTGCGCAGAACGGTCGCAAGGTCCGCGTGATTCAGGACAACTACGTCGGCAACGGCGCCAGCCCGACGGGCCACGGCACCGACAACGCGTTTGAGACGCAAGCGACTGACTACTTCCGGCAAGCCGGCGCGGCTGTCCGCCGCACGCACTTGGCACGGTTCCAGCACCACAAGGCCATCTTGCTGCGTGATGCGGCCGGCAAACCGGTGCGCGTGCTGGCCGGTTCTGCCAACTTCTCGCTGCGCGGGTTGTATGTGCAGGCCAACAGCGTGCTCGTGTTCGAGCAAGACGTTGCGCAGCTGTATGCGCAGGTGTTCGAGCGTCTGTGGGGATGGATCGGTCAATACGGTGAAGACGCCGCCGGCAGCCGCAAGGTGGCCGCAGCCTTCCGCGCCGACGCGCTGGCCGCCAACTGGCAGGCGGTGCCGCAAGGCAGCACGCCGCGTGCGCGCTTCGGCTTCTCACCGCATCAGACCGATGCGTTGCTGACGGAAGCGGCCGACCGCGTGAAGGGCGCGCTGTCGTCAGTACTGTTTGCGGTGATGGCCACCGATGGCGGCGGCAAAATGCTGACCACGCTCGAACAGGTGGTGCCGCACAAGGCTGGGCTGCTCTCGCTAGGCGTGATCGACAAGCAGGGTGGTGTCGACGCCTTTGCGCCCGGCCGCGATGTGCCGTCGCAAACCGTGTCGTTCGCGTATTTGAAGGACGAAGCGCCTGCGCCGTTCAAGCAGGAAGTCGATGCCGGCACCGGCCAGCACATCCACCACAAGTTTGTCGTGTGCGATTTCAATGGCGATGAGCCGGTCGTGTTCTGCGGCTCGTCCAACCTGTCAAAGGGCGGCGAAGAGCAGAACGGCGACAGCCTGATCGCCATCTACGACCCGGCCATCGTCACGGCCTATGCGATCGAGGCCATCCGCCTGTTCGACCACTACCGCTTCCGCGCGGGGGAATCGAAGGCCACGGCCGACAAGCCGCTGGTGCTGAAGCCGACCGGCGCATGGGCCGACCCGTACTACGATCCGCAGAACATCAAGTTCACGGAGCGCACGCTGTTCGCCAAGTCGGGCACAGCGCAGGAGGCGGTGGTCGTGTGACCGATGCCGGCGGCGGTGCGTGCAGCCTTATACGCGTCGCTGCCGGTCGCCCCACCACGCATCGCGCAGCCGGCGCTTGGCGATCTTGCCGTTGTCGTCGCGCGGCAGTGCTGTGGTGAATTCAATCTGGCGCGGGATCTTGAAGCCTGCAATCTGCCCGCGCAGCCATTCGATCACGGGCTCGGCCTGCGGGTCTTTGCGTTCGGTCTGCACCACGGCGACGAGGCGCTCGCCGTATTCATCGCACGGCACGCCAAAGACGGCGCAGTCGACCACATCGGGGTGGCGCAGCAGCGCATGTTCGATCTCGGCCGGGTAGATGTTCACGCCGCCCGAGATGACCATGTCCGATGCGCGGTCGCACACATACAGGTAGCCGTCGGCATCGAGATAGCCCATGTCGCCGAGCGTGACGAGGCCGTCGCGCTCGATCTTGCCGCGCGCCTCGTCATTGCCGCGGTAGGTGAAATCGGGGTAGGCGGGTTGGTGGCTGTAGATCAGGCCGACCTCGCCGGTGGCGCAGGGCGTGCCGTCTTCATGCAGGATGCGCACGCGTGCGTCGCACACCGGGCGGCCCGCGCTGCCGGGGCGGGCGGCTGCGTCGCGCGGGTCCATCACCGTGATCATGCCGGTTTCACTCGACGCATAGGTTTCATAGATGACAGGGCCGAGCCAGTCGATCATCTTGCGTTTGATCTCCGGCGCGCACGGTGCGCCGGTGGACGCGACGAAGCGCAGCGAGGACAGGTCGTAGCGGCTGCGTTCTTCGTCCGTCAACTTGAGCAGGCGCACATACATGATCGGCACGAGGTAGACGGTGTCGATGCGGTAGCGCTCGATCTGCTCGAGCACGCGCAGCGCATCAAAACGCGCGTTCACCACCAGCAGCTCCGCCATCTGCGCGGCTTGCTGTGCGAAGAGGCTGGGCGCGCTGTGATAGAGCGGCGCCGGCACCAGCGCACGGCAGCCCGGCACGATACCGAACGTGGCCGCCACCACGGCACGTGCCTTCTGCAGATGGGCGTCGAGCTGGTCGAGCGGTACGGCCTGACGCACCACGCCCTTGGGTCGCCCGGTAGTGCCCGAGGTATAGGCCATGTGCCCGCGCGGCGATACCAGCGGCCCGTCGTACGGCGTCTGCAGCGCAAGCCAGTTGGCATAGCCGTCGGCACGGTCGGTGCCTTCGGCGTCCACGCGCAGCAGCTGCACATGGGCCGGCAGCAGCGGTTCGGCCGCGTCGACGAGATCGCGATGGCCGATCAATACCTTGGCGCCCGAATCGCGCACGAGGAACTCCACCTCGGCCGGCGTGAAGTGCCAGTTGATCGGGCAGAAGTAGCACCCCGCCATGCGGCAGGCGTGCATCACGTCAATGTAGGCCGGTGCATTGCGCAGCAGCACGCCGATCACGTCGCCCTCCTGCACGCCCATGCGGCGCAGACCGCCGGCAAGGGCGGCACCGCGCGCGAGCAGCGTATCGGCATCGGTGGGGCGATCGTCGAAGATCAGGTGGGCGGTCATGCTTGTCTCCTGCGCGGGGTCTCTGGTGGACGGCTGCTGAATCCATGCAGCATGCCGGATCGAGCAGCCTTGAACAATCCACGGCCAATTGCGCACACTGGTGAACGCAATTGGACAACGCGTGCGTGGCGGCACGAGCGGCGATGCTGGAATGCTGCGTATGCACAAGACTATGCCAAGGCAGATAACGTACGCCAAATAGAGGGTATTCATACCCCTGCCTTGTTTTGCGGCAACGCGCGCACCAAAATCGAAAGAGGCGCAGCCGCTTGCAACCCCCGCACCTGGCCGCCTTTCTTTCCCCACATCATCCTCCCGTCGAGGAAGAATTCATGCCGCTTACCCATCCGTCACGCCGCGCTTTTCTCAAAGCGACCGTCGTGGCCGGCGTCTCGGTCGTCATCGCACCGCTGGGCAGCCGCGCTTTTGCGGCCCTGTTTGAAGACAAGATCCTCACGCCTGTCCAGTGGGACCCGAAAACCGGCACGCCAAAGTTCCGCATCGACGGCATTGCCAAGGTGACGGGCGACAAGGTCTTCGCACGTGACATCCGCTCGCGCGACATGCCGCACTGGCCGCAGCAGCAGTCGCACGCGTTCATCCTGCGCACCACGCTGGCCGATCGCACGTACGAAGGTTTCGATCTGAGCCTGCTGGGCGAGGCGCTCAAGCCCGATCGCGTGGTGACCGCAGACGACCTGGCGCGCGATGGCGTCGCCTTCCCTGCGTTCTACGGCGACGACATGCTGCTGCCCACCGGCAAGACGCCCGCCTACCTGGGCCACGCCGTCGCCATCCTGATCTATCACGACTTCGCGCGCTTCCGTTTTGCGAAAGACAAGCTCAAGTTCCAGGACAAGATCATCCGCTACGGCGCGCAGACGGGGCCGCTCGAGCGCGACCCCTGGGGCACCTTCCGCTTTGTGCGCGTGGGCGGCGCAGGCCCGTATGACGACGATGTGTTTTCCAGCCTGAAGAACGCGCCGATCTTTCCGAGCATGATGCGCAAGCACGAGCCCGTGTGGCCCGACGGTGTTGACCACGGCAAGCTCGGTGAGCAGGGCATCTTCTACGCCAACCAGATCGCCGCAGAACTCGACAAACCGCCAGCGGACTGGCTGGTGCTCGAACGCGAGTACAACACGCAATCGATTGATACCGCCGCGCTGGAAAACGACAACGCCAACTGCTGGTACGACAGCACCACGCAGACGTTGCACATGATCGTGCCCACGCAAAGTCCGGTGGAGGTGGGCGAGAGCGCGGCCGAGATGATCGCCAAGGCCCGCGGCGCGTTCCCGGTGAAGCAGGTGATCGTGCATCCGTGCTACACGGTGGGCTACGGCTCGAAAGACCATTACAACTTCCCGTTCTACGGCCTGGTGACGGCGCTGTATGCCGACGGCAAGCCGGTGCGTCTGGCGAATGACCGCTACGAGCAGTTCCAGACTTCCATCAAGCGGCACGCATTCAAGATGCGGTACCGCATCGCCGTGGACAAGAAGACCGGCCTGTTCCAGTCGTTCCAGGGCCACTTCGAGGCCAATGGCGGCGGGCGTGCCAATTTCTCGCCGTCGGTCGCGATGGTGGGCGCGACGGCCGCGCAGTCGATCTACTACTTCCCGAAGAACGATCTGACCGCCGTGGCGATTGCGTCCCGCGCCATCGACGCGGGCTCCGCGCGCGGCTACGGCACGCTGCAGAGCATGGCCGCGACCGAAGTGATGGTCGACGAGTTTGCCGAGCAGTTGAAGCTCGACCCGATCGAGTTCCGCCTGAAGAACGCGCTGCGTTCGGGCATGAAGAACACGCAGGGCGCGATTCCCGCGGGCGCCATCCGCGTGGATGAAGTGCTGCAGGCGGCCAAGGTGCATCCGCTGTGGGTGAATCGCGCGAAGAGGAAAACCGAGTTTGAAGCCGCCCACCCGGGCAAGCGCTACGGCGTGGGGTTCGCGTGCGTGCAGAAGGATTTCGGCACGGGCGCCGAGGCGTCGTTTGCCAAGGTGGAGATCCGCGCTGATGGGCAGATCACGCTGCACCACGTGGCGGCGGAAATCGGCACCGGCATGTCGACCTCGCAAGCCGTGGCCGTGGCGCGCTGGCTGGGCCGCCCCGCAGCGGAAGTGCGCGTGGCGGTGACGGACTGGGCGGACCTGCCCGTTGTCACCAGCGGCGACCCGTACCTCATGAGCCAGGCCGATCAGGACAAGGCATCGGCCAACCCGCGCTGGTCTCCGGCGTATGCGTCGCCGTCGAGCGCGACCAACTCGGCGTATTACTTCACGCACAGCACGCGTGAGGCGGCGCGCATCGTCTTCATGCATGGCCTGTGGCCGGCAGCCATGGCGATCTGGAGCCAGGGCATCGGCGGCGGCCAGGCGGCGTCGCTGGTGGTGCGCGTGGAAGACGCGCGCTGGGTCGACGGCAAGCTCACGGCCGGCGGCCTGGAGGCGCTGCCCTATGAACAGATCGTCAAGAAGGCGCACGAGCTGGGCCTGGTGACGGGCGCGGTGGTGCACGTGTTCAACCGCTGGCAATGGTCGGAGGCCGATTTCGAAGTCAACGGCGCAACCACGCGCGTGCCGATCGACGGCTTGTCCGTGCGCTACGGCGACGGTGCCGACGCGGCGCGCAAGGCCAGGATGACCACCCCGGGCGGGTATCACGTGCTGGACCGCAAGAAGGTCTACATCGCGCCGACGCAGCGTAACAACGCATCGGTCACGTACTACAGCGCGGTCGGCACGCTGGTCGAACTGTCGGTGCACGAAGCCAGCGGCAAGGTCGATCTGCTGTCGCACCACACGATCATGGAGTGCGGCACGCAGATATCGCCGCAGCTGGTGTCGGGGCAATTGCAGGGCGGACTCGCCATGGGCATCGGCCACGCGCTGCATGAAGCGCTGCCGCTGTACGAAGACGGGCCGGGCAACGGCACGTGGAACTTCAACCGCTACCACCTGCCGCGCGCGAAAGACGTGGCCGTGTGGACGCAGACCGGCACCGTGCTGCCGCCGGTGTCGGAAACCGATCCGCCCAAGGGCATTGCCGAGGTGGTGATGATCCCGGTGGTGGGCGCCATTGTGAACGGCATCGCGCATGCCATCGGACACCGCTTCACCAGCCTGCCAGTGACCGCGGAAAAGATTCAGGAGGTACTGGCATGAGCAACTCGACCATCACGACCATCACGACACAACCGCTCACCGTTCATATCAACGGCAAGGATGTCGGCCCCACGCAAGTGCCCGAGGGGCTGATGATGATCGACTTCCTGCACGAATACGCCGGCCTGACCGGCTCGAGGCTCGGCTGCGGGCAGGGCGTGTGCCGCGCCTGCACAGTCATCCTCGACAAGCCGGACGGCACCAGCGAAGAAGTGCGTACGTGCATTACCGGCGCGCATTTCTTCCAGAACAAGAAGGTGCGCACGGTGGAAGGGCACGCCAAGCGCGATGAGAAGGGCGAGGTGGTGTCGCTTACGCTCGTGCAGCAGAAGTTCCTGGAGCACTTCAGCTTTCAGTGCGGCTATTGCACGCCGGGCTTCGTCAACGGGGCGACGGTGCTGGTGGAGCGCCTTAAGCGTGAGCCGGTAGCGCGCGACAAGCTTGACGAGACGATCACCGAAGCGCTGAACGACCACATCTGCCGCTGCACCGGCTACGTGCGCTACTTCGAGGCTGTGAAGGACGTCGTCCTCAGCACGCCCGGACTCGTCAAGGACGGCAAGTGATGGCCATGGCTGAACTGACGCAATTGACGCAATTGACCCAATGGACGCGAAAGGCGCTGCTGGCGCTGCTGCCGCTGCTGGCCGCTGCGGCGTTGTCCGCCTGCGGTGACCGCTCCACCGATATCCCGCCCGCCGCCGACCAGCCGCCCCCGGCCAAGCTGACCGGCGCCGACCTGATCAACCGCGGCCGCGCCCTCGTGCGTGCAGCCGACTGCGCAGCCTGCCACACCGCCAAGGACGGCGCGCCGTTTGCCGGCGGCGTGGCGCTGGCCTCGCCGTTCGGCACCTTCTACGGCACCAACATCACGCCCGACAAGGAACAGGGCATCGGCCAGTGGAGCGCGGACGATTTCTACAAGGCGCTGCACGACGGCGTCACGCCCGACAAGCACCTGTATCCGGCGATGCCGTACACGTCGTATCGCGGTCTGTCGCGCGGCGATACCGATGCGATGTACGCCTACCTGATGCAGCAGGTGAAGCCCGCGGCTGTTGCCAACCGCGAGCATGAGCTGCGCTTTCCGTACAACATCCGCATCGCCATGGCGGGCTGGAACGTGTTCTTCCTGAAGAACGCGCTGCCCGATGCATCGGTGGGCAATACAGCAGCCTGGCAGCGTGGCCGGTATCTGGCCAACGCGCTGGGCCACTGTGCGGAATGCCATAGCCCGCGCGGGTTTGCCGGTCAGCTCGATGCCGGCAAACCGCTTGCCGGCGCGGCGCTGGGCCGGGTGGTCGCGCCGGACATCACGCCTGCCGGCCTGGCGTCACGGGGCTGGACGCAGAACGACCTGCAGACGTTCTTCAGTGTGGGCATCGCGCCGCAGGGGTCCGCGTTTGGCGAGATGTACCCGGTCGTCCACCTGAGCACGCAGTACCTCAGTCAGGCTGATGTGGCGGCACTGACGACCTATCTGCTGGGCGACAAGGCGCCTGCGCCGCAGGCGCTGAAGCCGGTGGCCGCCACGCCTGAGAATGTCGATCAGCTCAAGGCCGGACGCGCGCATTACCTCGCCGTCTGCGCCGGTTGCCATGGCCGCGATGGTGAAGGCAAGCCTCATGTGGCCGTGCCGATGCTGGGCAACGCCACCGTGCGCAATGCCGACGCGCATAACCTGATCGTCTCGATGCTCGACGGCATTGAAGCGCAGCGCTTCCCGGGCACGGAAGCCATGCAGGAGATGCCGGGCTTTGCGCAGATGAGCGATACGGAACTGGCCGATTTGGCCAACTACCTGCGGACGAGCTTTGGCGGGCAACCGGCCGATATCACCGCAGACCGCGTGAAGGGTTTGCGGCAGTAGGCGCAACCCCTGAAGCCGAAAAAGCCCGCCCAGGCGCGATGCCCGGGCGGGCTTTTTTATGGGCGGCGCGGGTGAGCGTTCCCCGTTGTGGCAGCAACTGGCTTCCGGCACAATCTTGAGCCTTGCGGAGATGGCATGCCTCCCTTAACCGCCGGTCTGCGGATGACGCGTCCGGCTGATGATGCCTACAAGTTCCTGGACGAAGGAAGTTGTAGGCACACGCCCAAACGACGTTCTGTCGCTCAGGTTTGAGTTCTTCGAATCTGGTCATCATGAAGAAAATGGTTACACGCTCCGAGCCGCTGCTCATGTTCGGGTATCTCCTGCGCTGGCTCTCATTGGGGGCGCTTGTCGGCATGCTTGCGGGCTTGGGCTCCGCGGTATTGCTGCTGGCACTGGACTGGGCGACCGACACGCGCATCGCCCATCCTTGGTTGCTGTGGTTCCTGCCCGTGGCGGGCCTGGCCGTCGGTTTGCTCTATCACTACACGGGGCGCGCGGTGGAGGGCGGCAACAACCTGCTGATCGACGAGATCCACGACCCGAAGCGGGTCGTGCCCAAGCGCATGGCGCCGCTCATCCTGCTGGGCACCGTTGTCACGCACCTCTTTGGCGGATCGGCCGGGCGTGAAGGTACGGCCGTCCAGATGGGCGGTAGCTTTGCGGACTACCTCACGCGGCTGTTCTCGCTGGCCCCGGCGGACCGGCGCATCTTGCTGATGGCGGGCATCAGCGCGGGTTTCGCGTCGGTGTTCGGCACGCCGCTGGCCGGCGCCGTGTTCGGGCTGGAGGTGCTCGCGATCGGCCGTCTGCGCTATGACGCGATCCTGCCGTGCTTCATCGCGGCCATCGTGGGCGACCTGGTGCCGCCGTTGGTGGGCGTGCACCACACGCCGTATGCGATTCCGTTTGTGCCGCATCTCACGCCCATCGCAATCGGCCTGGTCGTGGTGGCGGGCATCGTCTTCGGGCTGGCGGGCATGACGTTCGCGGCGCTCACGCATCGGCTCAGCCGCTTATTGAAGCATCGCATCGCCTTCGGGCCGCTGCGCCCCGTGCTGGGCGGCAGCGTGGTCGTGGCGGCGGCCTTGGCGCTGGGGACGGACAAATATCTCGGCCTCGGCATTCCGGTCATCGTGGATGCGTTCCACACTCCGCTGCCGGCGTACGACTTTGCCGGCAAGGCGGCGTTCACGATCGTGACGCTGGCGTCCGGCTTCAAGGGCGGCGAGGTCACGCCGCTGTTCTACATTGGCGCCACGCTGGGCAATGCGTTGGGTTACGTGCTGCCGCTGCCGTTCCCGCTGCTGGCGGGCCTGGGGTTCGTTGCCGTGTTTGCGGGGGCCGCCAATACGCCCATCGCGTCGACCTTGATGGCGATGGAACTCTTCGGCCCCGAAGTCGGCACGTTTGCCGGCATTGCCTGCGTGGTGAGTTATCTCTTCTCGGGCCACACCGGCATCTATCACGCGCAGCGCATTGGCCATGCGAAGCGTCCGTCCGAAACAGAACCGGCGGCGCAGGCTCCGGCTGAACCCGCCGGGCGCTTTTAGCGCGGAGGCGCGAGCTTAGCGTGCATCAGCCACCGTAGAAGCGCTCGCACAACGCCGCACTTGCGCCGAGCTTGCGCGACAGGTCGGACGCCGCTTGCAACTGCTGCGTGACAACATCCCCAGACGTGCGTGCCGCTTCCAGCCGGGAGGCTGCGCCCGACAGCGTCAGCGCAGCCATGAACTTGTCGCCGGAACCGAAGATGGGCGTGGCAAACGCCGCCGTGTGCTGGTCGCGCGCGCCGGAGGTGAAGAGCGGTAATTCAGGGATGCCGTCATACAGCGCTTCACCCAGCCCCCAATAACGCAGCACGTGGCTGATGGCCGTGTCGTCCAGCGGCAGCGACGTGCCGGGCAGGCGGGTCTCGCGCAGGCCTTCGGACGGCTCGGCGCGGAACAGGCACAGCCGCCGGCCGTGATCGACGACGTAGTACGATGCGCTTTCTCGCGTGGCCGCCGCCAGCGCATGCAGCACCGGCTCCACCACGGAAGACAAGTGGAACGACTGCTCGTAGAGCTTGCCGAGATACAGCAGGCGCGGCCCGAGCGAGTACGCGCCGGACTCGGAGCGGGTGACATAACTCATGCGCTCCAGCGAGTTCATCAGCCGATACACCGTGGTCTTGTGCATGCCCGATGCTTGCGCCAAGGCCGCGAGTGACAGGGCTTCCGCCCCCGGCTTGAAGCAATCCAGCAAGGCCAGCGCCTTTTCTACTGCGGCAACGCCGTCATTTCCCATTTTCCGACTCCCCGAACTCCGAACGGCGTGATTGTACTATGTACAACGCCGTTGTATCTGTCGGAAGGGTAAACGCTAGTGGATCGACCTGCCTGTCGTGGTTATAGTGATTTCACCAAGTACACCAATGTTTTACACAGTACAACATCACAGTCTGAGGCAGGTTTTTCATGAGTACCCTTTCGCACAGCATTTCCTCCATCGTTCGCGATATCGAGCGCGTTTCGCCCGCGTTGGTCGAGGCGGCTGCCCGCTTCCAGGCGGCCATCCTGGCTGACGTTGCCGGCCGCCGCGGCACCCTGAACTGTCGCGTCAAACCGCTCGCACCGACCATGAAAGTGGCCGGGCCGGCGGTCACGGTGGAGGTGCGCCCCGGCGACAACCTCGCCATCCATGCCGCCTTGGCAGTCGCCAAGCCGGGCGATGTGATCGTGGTCGACGGCAAGGGCGACCAGAGTTGCGCGCTGATCGGCGAAATCATGGCCACGCAGGCGCAGGCCACTGGCATCGCCGGGTTTGTCATCGATGGCGCGGTGCGCGATTCGCACGAGCTGGCGCACGGCACGTTCCCGGTTTTCTCTGCCGGCTTGAACCCGTGCGGGCCGACCAAGAGCGTGGCCGGCCGCGTGAACCTGCCCGTGTCCGCTGCCGGCGCAACGGTGCACCCGGGTGACCTGGTGGTGGGCGATGCAGATGGCGTGGTCGTGATCCCGCGTGCCGACGTTGAACGCATCCTCGTGCTCGCACAGAAAAAGGTGGACGCCGAAGCGGCCCGCATTGCGGCGATCCGCAAGGGCGATACGCGCCCCGGCTGGCTCGAGAAAGAACTGCGCGCGGCGGGCATGCTGGCCGAAGGCGAGGCACTGTAATGAGCACGACTGCAACCAAGCCCGTCCTGCTCGTCACGGCAGCTGACCTGGCCCCGCAAGCAATGGAGATGCTCGGTGATTTCGAGGTCGTGTTTGCCGGCAAGCAACCCACCGAAGAGGACATCCTTGCGCTCTGCGCACGGCACAAGCCGGTAGCGATCATCGTGCGCTACGGCAAGGTCAACGCCCGCATCATGGATGCAGCCGGCGGCAACCTGCAGGTGATCTCAAAGCACGGCAGCGGTATCGACGTCATCGATCAGGATGCTGCCGCGGCGCGTGGCATCGCGGTGCGCGCTGCAGTCGGGGCCAATGCCGCAGCCGTGGCCGAACATGCGTGGGCGCTGATCCTGGCGTGTGCCAAGTCTGTCCCGCACCTCGACGCGCGGATGCGTGCCGGGCATTGGGACAAGGCAACGCACAAGTCGGTCGAGCTGGATGGCCGCACGCTGGGCCTGGTCGGCCTGGGTGCGATCGGCCGGCGGGCCGCCACGATCGGGTTGGCGTTCGGTATGAATGTCATCGCCTTCGACCCGTACGCCACGGAGGCGCCGGCAGGCGTCAAGCTGGTGAGCCTTGGCGAGCTGTACGCGCAGTCCGATGTGGTGTCGCTGCACTGCCCGCTGACCGCCGAGAACCGCAAGATGCTGAACCGCGACGCGTTCAACTGTTTCAAGCCCGGCGCGATCCTGGTCAACACGGCGCGCGGCGGCCTCATTGACGAAGCCGCGCTGGTGGAAGCGCTGGCCAGCGGCCGACTCCGTGCAGCAGGGCTCGACAGCTTCGATGTGGAGCCGATGACGGTGCCGCATCCGTTCCAGGGTATTGCCAACATCATCCTGTCGCCGCACGTCGGCGGCGTGAGCGATGCGGCCTACGTGAACATGGGCAAGGGCGCGGTGGCCAATGTGCTCGCAGTGATCGAGGAACGTGCCCGCACGGCAGCGTGATGTCCATGTTCCTGCTCTCGCCACCGGCGGTGCGTGAAGCCGAAGTCTTCACGCGCATGCCTGCCAGGTTTCGCAAGCCCTATGTCCAGACGGAATGGGCGCGCGCCAATCGCGGCGGGCAAGCCACCGACTCGTTTCTCGAAGGACCGGTGTGGTGTCCGGACGGCCGCGGCCACGGTCATCTGTACGTGACCGATATCCCGCACGGCCGCGTCTTCCGCATCTCGATGGCGGGCGATTGGGAACTGGTGACCGAATACGACGGAGAGCCCAACGGCATGAAATTCGTCGACGATGCGCACCTGCTCATCACCGACTACCGCAACGGGCTGATGCTGCTCGACATCAGGCGTGGCGAAGTCACGCCGTATCTTGAGCGCCGCAACTCCGAGCGCTTCAAGGGCGTGAACGACCTGACGTTCGACTCGCGCGGCAACCTGTACTTCACCGACCAGGGCCAGACGGGGCTGCAAGACCCGACGGGGCGCGTCTATCGCCTCTCGCCGGAGGGCAGGCTCGACATGCTGCTCGGCAATTGCCCCAGCCCCAACGGGCTCGTGCTATCGCCCGACGAGAAGGTGCTCTACGTCGCCATGACGCGCGGCAACTGCGTGTGGCGTGTGCCGTTACAGGCCGATGGCTCCGTCAGCAAGGTCGGCCAGTTCTTTACGTCGTACGGCCCGAGCGGCCCCGATGGTTTGACGATCGACACGGCGGGGCGGCTGTTCGTGGCCAACCCCGGACTCGGCCGCGCATGGGTACTGAACCACCGTGCGGAGCCGGACATGGTCTTGACTAGCCCCGAAGGTGCATCGCTCACGAACCTGTGCTTCGGTGGCCCCGAAATGAAGACGCTCTTCATGACCGAATCGGTGTCCGGCACGGTGCTCAAGACCGAGATGGACATCGCCGGCCCGCTGCCGCATCGGGCAAGGCAGACCCAAGCAACGCCCTAGCCCAGCTCATCGATACCCGACCCTGAGCGCTCACAGAAGCGCGATGGAGGAGACCATGCAAATGTCCCAGACTTTGAGTGCCACCACGCCAGCGCATGGCGCGGATGCGCGCCCCGCCGCCACGCTGCCCGATGCGGACTACCAGGCGAGCGAACGCACGCTGGCCAAGGCGTTCCGCCGCATCCTGCCGTTCATCTTCGCCTGCTATGTGATCAGCTATCTCGATCGCACCAACGTGGGCTTTGCCGCGCTCACCATGAACAAGGACATTGGCCTCACGGCCGAGCAGTTCGGGTTCGGCGCAGGGTTGTTCTTCATCGGGTATTTCCTGTTCGAGATCCCGAGCAACCTCATCATGCAGAAGGTGGGGGCGCGCATCTGGATCGCGCGGATCATGATCACGTGGGGCATCTTCTCGATGGCCACGGCGTTCGTGGTCGGGCCCAAGAGTTTTGCGGCGGCGCGCTTTCTGCTGGGTCTTGCCGAAGCGGGCTTCACGCCGGGCATCTACCTGTACTTCACGCACTGGTTTCCGGGCAAGTGGCGCGCCAAGGTGACGGCTGCCTTCCTGGTGGGCATTCCGGTGGCGAACATGATCGGCTCGCCCATTTCCGGCGCGCTGCTCGAACTGGGCGGCCTGCATGGGCTGCGCAGCTGGCAATGGCTGTTGCTCATCGAAGGGTTGCCGGCCGTGCTGCTTGGCATCGCGTGCCTGTTTGTGTTGTCGGATCGGCCGGAAAAGGCGACATGGCTCACCGACGATGAGAAGGCCGTACTCGCGCGCCGCCTCGCCATGGAGCAACGCGACATCGCCAGCAAGCACGGCGCGACCCTGCGCGATGCCATGGCCAACTGGCGCGTCTTCGTGCTGGCGTTCATCAACTTCTGCGGCATCGTGGGCTCCATCGGCGTGGGCCTCTGGATGCCGCAGATCATCAAACAGTTTGGCGTCGAGCACACCATGGTCGGCTGGCTGACGGCGATCCCGTATGCGCTGGGTGCGGTGGTCATGCTGTGGTGGGCCCGCACGGCGAACCGCGCGCAGAACCGCGTCCCGTATGTGGCTGCCGCGCTGGTGGTTGCAGCGGTGGCGCTGGCGGCCAGCACAGCCTTGGATGCACCGGCGCTCAAGCTCGCGGCGCTGTGCGTGACGGTGAGCGGCATCCTGGCGTTCCAGGCCACGTTCTGGGCGATTCCGTCCACCTTCCTTACGGGCCGTGCGGCAGCGGGCGGCCTGGCGCTGATCGTGTCGGTGGGCAACCTCGGCGGCTTTGTCGGTCCGTCGATGGTCGGTGCCATCAAGCAGTACTCGCAGGGCTTTACGGCGCCGCTGCTGGCGGTGTCGGCTGTGCTCATCATCGGCGCACTGGCCATCGCCTGGCTGGGCGACCCGGGCGCTGATGCCGGTGAAGCCGACGCGATCCGCTGACGCAACGCCTCCAGCCAGGTTGACTTCATCCTCATCGAGAAAGCCCGTGCAAATCGTCCATGCGCCGCATCTGCCTATCAGGCAAGCGTGGCTCGCCACCCGTCAGGAAGCGGTTCTGCTGCCTGAGCTGCCGATCATCGATGCGCACCACCATCTGTGGGATCGGCAGACCGGCCGTTATCTGACCGAAGAACTGCAGCAAGACGTGAGCAGCGGCCATCGGGTCATTTCGACGGTTTATGTGCAGTGCAGGTCGATGCTGCGGAGCAACGGTCCTGTCGCCATGCGGCCGGTGGGTGAGGTCGAGTTTGCCAACGGGGTTGCTGCCATGTTTGCCAGCGATGCTTATGGGCCAGCACGCGGTTGTGAGGCAATCGTTGGAGGAGCGGATCTCTCATTGGGGCGGGACGTTATCCCTGTGCTGGAAGCCATGCTTGAAGTCTCCGGTAGACGATTGCGCGGCATTCGCAATCCGCTTGCATGGCACGAAAGCGATGCGGTGCGCTCCAGCCCGGTGACTCCGCCGCCGGACCTGATGTTCAGCAAGCCGTTCCGGGAAGGTGTCAGAGCGCTGGAACGCTACCACCTGTCGCTCGATGCCTGGGTCTATCACACACAGCTCGACGCGTTGTTCGAGCTGGCGAGTGAGATGCCAGGGGTCACGATCGTCATCGACCACTTTGGTGGGCCGATTGGCGTCGGCCCGTACGCTGGGCGATCCGCCGTTGTATTTCAAGACTGGCGCAGGGCACTGACCCGGCTGGCAAGTCTGCCCAACACGCGGATGAAACTCGGTGGTGCGGGCATGACCGTGTTCGGCTTCGATTTTGCGTCTCATGAACAAGCCCCCGCATCGGAGATGCTCGCAGCCGCGTGGAGGCCGTATTTCGAGACTTGTGTCGAACTCTTTGGCGCAGACCGGTGCATGTTCGAAAGCAACTTTCCGGTCGACAAGGGGATGTTCAGCTACGTGGTGCTTTGGAATGCCTTCAAGCGATTGGCCGGAGCAGCGTCGCCTGACGAGCGGGCCGCGCTGTTCAGTCGTACGGCTGCATTGACGTACGGATTACACGTACCAGGAGACAAAACATGAAGGTTGTCAGTGCCGATGCACAGCCGGAGAACATGGCAAGCCGCCAGTCAGAGGACGCGCGGCGGATTACCGGCGCGGAGTGGCGTTCGCTGTCATTGGCTGGGCTGGGCTGGACGTTCGAGAGCTATGACTCTTTTCTTCTCTCGTTGCTGTTGCCGACGCTGGCGCTGCAGTTTGGCCTGAGCAAGACGCAACTGGGCCTCTTTACCAGCATCACGGCGGCTGGGCAGATCATCGGTGGCATCTTCTTCGGTTACGTGTCTGACCGTATCGGAAGGGTTCGGACAGCGATGCTCTGCATCGGCATCTATTCGCTGTTCTCTGGCTTGCTCGCCGCCGCGCCGAACGAGCACTGGTTTGCGGCTTTGCGTCTATGTGGAGCCTTGGGAATGGGCGGGATGTGGACCGCCGGCGCTGCCCTGATCGCCGAGACGTGGCATGCGAGCCGCCGTGGCAAGGGTGGGGCATTGATGCAGATGGGCCTGCCCATCGGCGCAATCATTGCAATCAGCGCGGCGGGGCTGGTCAGTAACCTGAATGATGGTTTGGCCGGCAATGGATGGCGCGTACTTTTTCTCATTGGAGCGCTGCCATTCTTTATCCTGTACTGGGTGGCCCGCCGCACGCCCGAATCGCCGATCTGGCTTGAACGTCAAGGCAAGACGGCGCTTACCGTAACCCGGGCGAGTCGGGCGCACACAACTCCGGCAAGCCTGAACGTTCGCGGGTTGTTGACGGCGTTTTTCTTCATCTTCTTTCTGCAGTACCTGTACTGGGGTGTCTTTACCTGGACACCGACCTTCCTGATCACCGTCAAGCATCTGGATTTCGTGCACAGCCTGAAGTTCGTGCTCGCGCTGCAGTTCGGTGCCATCGCAGGTTTCTTGCTGTTTTCCGCACTGGTGGATCGGGTGGGCCGCCGACCGATGTTCATTGCCTACCTGCTCGTGGGGGCCGCAGCCGTGGGTGTCTATATTCTGTCGTCGAATCCGTTGCTGTTGATTGTGGCGATATTCCTGACCGGATTTGGTGTGAACGGCATTTTTGCCGGATCGGGCCCGTTTCTGGCAGAGATTATCGGGAACACGACCTCGCGAGGGTTCCTCATGGGACTGGCCTACAACGGCGGACGACTCGGTGGTTTCATTGCGCCGCTGTTGATTGGTGCGCTTGCTTCGACATCGGGTGGCTTTGTCCTCGGGTTGTCTACCACGATCGTGGCGTTTACGGCCGCTGCGATTGTCGTTCTTCTTGCCCCCGAAACCCGCGGCAAGACGCTTGGGTGATTCCCTGTCGTTCCACCACTGATTTCGCCTCAGAGGGCCCGTAGAGAGCGCCCATTGGCATCCGGAGACCTGTATGCAACAAGCTGGCACCACTGATGTAACTGATCTTGAAAAGCGGACCCTTCGCAAGGTGGTCTGGCGGCTCGTGCCGTTTCTCATGGTCTGCTATCTGCTGGCCTTCATCGACCGCGGCAACGTAGGCATGGCCTCGCTGCAGATGAACCATGACCTCGGGCTGACGGCCCGTGTGTTCGGTTTCGGCAGCAGCCTCTTTTTCGTGTCGTACTTCTTCTTCGAGGTGCCGAGCAACCTGGCGCTGCAACGCTACGGCGCACGCATCTGGATCGCGCGGATCATGATCACGTGGGGGCTGGTCTCGGCCGCCACGGCGCTGGTGAGCGGCCCGGCCTCGTTCTATGCCTTGCGCTTCCTGCTGGGGGCTGCAGAAGCGGGGTTCTTCCCCGGCGTGCTGCTGTACCTCTCGTACTGGATTCCGGCAACGCACCGTGCGCGGATTGTGGCGACGTTCATGGTTGCAATTCCGGCGGCAAGCTTCATCGGGTCGCCCCTCTCCGCTGCGCTGCTGCAGATGGACGGGTTTGCCGGCCTGCGCGGCTGGCATTGGCTGTTCATCCTCGAGGGCATCCCCACGGTGTTGCTGGGCTTCGCCTGCTTGCGCGTGCTGACCAACCGGCCGGAGGAAGCGAAGTGGCTGTCGAACGAAGAGCGCCAGTGGCTCACGAATACGTTGGCCGGTGAAGCGCGCGCGCCGAAGAAGGTTGCGCAGATGCCGCTGCTCAAGCTGTTCTGCAATCGCTACGTGCTGTGCCTCGCGCTGGTGGACGTGTGCGCATCGGCCGCCGGCACCACGCTGTCGGTATGGCAGCCGCAGCTTCTCAAATCGTTTGGGTTGACCGTCATGCAGACGGGGCTGCTGAACTCGGTGCCGTATGCCGTGGCATCGGTGCTGATGGTGCTGTGGGGCCGCCGCTCCGACCGCCTGAAAGAGCGTCGCTGGCATACCGCCATCCCCATGCTGCTGATCGGCCTGGGCCTCTTCGGTACGTCGCTCAGCGGGTCGCTCGTGCCGACCATGGTGATGCTGTGCGCGGTGCTGGTCGGGGCGTATTCGTTCAAGGGGCCGTTCTGGGCGCTGGCCTCCGGCATGCTCTCGAACAGCGCAGCCGCTGCGGGGCTTGCCACCATCAACGCGATTGCCAACCTCATCGGCGGCGGCCTGATGGTGAATGTGTACGGCTGGGTCCAGCAAGCCACCGGCAGCTATGCATTGGCGCTGATGCCGTTGGCCGTGCTGACGCTGGTGAGCGTGACCACGCTGCTGCTGTTGAGCCGCTCGACGCCGGAAGCGCAGGTGCTGAGCAAGACGGAGACCGCCTGACCATGCGCGCATTCAGCAGAAGGCGGTTCCTGCAGATGGCCGGGGCCGGTGCCGTGGCGGCCGCTGTTCCGGGGCTCACCGAAGCAGAAGAGTTGTGGTCCACCGGCAGCGCCCCGCCGACGTTCAGGCTGCCGGCCGGCGCCGTGGATTGCCACATGCACATCTACGATGACCGATTCCCGAGCGCCTCAGGCACCACGCTGCGGCCGCCCAACGCGAGCATCGAGCAGTACCGCAAGGTGCAGGCGCGTCTGGGCGTGCAGCGCAACGTGGTCGTCACGCCGTCGACGTACGGAACGGACAACCGCTGCACGCTGGATGCGCTCAGGCGTTTCGGGCCCAATGCGCGCGGCGTTGCGGTGGTCGATACGTCCGTGACGGACGCCCAGCTTGCCGAGATGCACGCCGCAGGTGTGCGGGCCATCCGCTTCAACCTGAGCTATCCGGGCGCCACCACCGTCGAGATGCTCGCACCGCTGGCGTCACGCATCGGCGCGCTCGGATGGCACATCGAACTGGTCGTGCAAGGCGCCAAGTTGCCCGCGCTGGAGCCGCATCTCCTTGCGCTGCCGTGTCCGCTTGTCATCGATCACATTGCGCACGTGCCGCAGCCGGGCGGCATGCAGTCCGACGCCACGCGCACGGCGCAGCGCCTGGTCGACAAGGGCAACACGTGGGTCACGCTGTCTGGTCCTTACGTCGATTCCAAGACGGGTGCGCCCGCTTATGCCGATGTCGAACCCGTGGCCAAGGCCTTCATCAACATGGCGCCCGAGCGGATGCTCTGGGGCACCGACTGGCCGCATCCGACCCAGAACGCCAACAAGCCCGACGATGCCGCGCTGCTCGATACGATGGCCGCCTGGATTGACCGTGCGGATTGGCAGCAGATGATCTTCGTGGCGAATCCGGCCAAGCTCTACGGTTTTTGAGGCTAAGAAGTCAATGTGAGCCCGGCGCATCCGCCGGCGGCGTATCGGCCCGGCGTGATGCCGAACGTTGCGCGAAACCGGGCGATGAACGCGCTGACGTTGTCGTAGCCGAGATCGAGCGCCACCGTTGTCACCGGTGCGCCGGCCGCCAGCCGTTCCAGTGCGCACATCATGCGCAGCCGGTGGCGCCACGTCTCGAACGCGTAGCCGGTCTCGACGGCAAAGCGCCGGGTGAGGGTGCGCGGGGCCACGGCGGCCCAGTCGGCCCATTCCCGCAGGCGCCGGGTATCCGCAGGATCGGCAATAAGCGCGTCGGCGATGTTGCGCAGGCGCGTGTCGACGGGCATCGGCAACGCGGTGGGCGCCGGGGCGAGCGCGCGGATTTCATCGGCAATCACCGCCGCGATGCGCTGCTGCTTCGGGTCGAGCGGCGCCTCCGTCCACGTCGCCGCACGCGCGATGGCGGCGCGCAGCAGCACAGACATCGACAGCGTGCACGGGGCGCCTGGCAGGTCTTCGCATGCCTCGGGCGCGAGGTAGACGGCCCAGCCGACGAACGGCCCATGCGTTTGCGCACCGTGCGTGACGCCGGGCGGAATCCATACCGCTTGCGCTGCAGGCACCACACAACGGCTTGCGCCCGTCTGCACGGTCAAGACGCCAACATCCGTTCCGAACAACTGCCCGCGCGCATGACTGTGGGGTGCGGTCGCACGCGGCGCGGCGCTGGCCTGGTCCACCGCGTAGATCCATCGACCACCGGCCGAGTGCACGCGCGCGGCTGGAAGAAGGGGTTTGGAAGACATGGCTCAAAAAGCGTATTGATTGGCGGTGATCACGGAGTGACGCCAAGCTACCCGCTCTACAGTGGCGTGGTCAATGACCCAGGAGCACACAGACCATGCGTCCCGAAGATGTTCTTCCCGACACCGCCAGCCATGCCGACTTCGATGGACTGACCATCCGCAAAGGCACGGTGGCCGCCTTCCTGGCCAACGCGCAGGCTTGGCTGAATCCCGACATCGATTGCGCCCAGCGTGCCGAGGCGGCGCAGTTGATGCGCGAGGCGGTTCCCGCGCTCGATGCCCTGGGCGTCTTTGCCATCCTGGAGGTGCGAGACGCAGCGCTGCGCGCGTTGATCACGCGCTGGCAGACGGAGTGCGCTGCAGGGGGCGCGCAAGAGGGGCGGAACGCATAACCAAAGACAAAAACGGTCGTTCGCACGCTGAAGGGCACACCCTATGCTCGCCGGAGATCAATCCTCCGGAGACGCAACGATGACGCAGCAATCGCTGACTACAGCCCCTGCCTGGAAACTCGACACCGTGGCCGTCCACGGCGGCTACAGCGCGGACCCGACGACCCGCGCCGTCGCCGTGCCGATCTACCAGACCGTTGCGTTCGCGTTTGACGACACGCAGCACGGCGCCGATCTGTTTGACCTGAAGGTGCCGGGCAACATCTACTCGCGCATCATGAACCCGACCAACGATGTGCTCGAAAAGCGCATCGCCGCGCTCGAGGGCGGCATCGGGGCGCTTGCGCTGGCGTCGGGGCAGGCGGCCGTCACGTATGCGATCCAGACGATTGCGGAAGCGGGCGACAACATCGTTTCGGCCAGCACGTTGTACGGCGGCACCTACAACCTGTTTGCGCACACGCTGCCGCTGTCGGGCATCACTACGCGGTTTGCCGATCCGCGCGACCCTGCTTCATTCGAAGCGCTGATCGACGACCGCACCAAGGCCATCTTCGCCGAGACCGTCGGCAACCCGCTCGGCAACATCACCGACATTGCCGCGCTGGCCGAGATCGCGCACCGCCACGGCGTGCCGCTCATCGTCGACAACACCGTGCCGACCCCGTACCTGGCGCGCCCCTTCGAACATGGCGCCGACATCGTCGTGCATTCGCTGACGAAGTACCTGGGCGGCCACGGCACGAGCCTGGGCGGCGCGATCGTCGATTCGGGCAAGTTTCCGTGGGCCAAGCACAAGGCGCGCTTCAAGCGGCTGAACGAGCCGGACGTCAGCTACCACGGTGTCGTCTATACGGAAGCGCTCGGCGATGCGGCGTATATCGGCCGCGCCCGCGTGGTGCCGCTGCGCAACACCGGCGCGGCGCTGTCGCCGTTCAACGCGTTCCTGATCCTGCAGGGCGTCGAAACGCTGGGTCTGCGCATCGACCGCATCACGCAGAACGCGGCGCAGATCGCCCGGCATCTGCGCGGGCATGCCAAGGTGGAGTGGGTCAACCACGCCAGCCTGGACGATCACCCCGACCACGGGCTCGTGCACAAATACCTGTCAGGCAAGGCGCCGGGGCTGCTCACGTTTGGCGTGAAGGGTGGTTTTGCTGCCGGGGCGCGTTTTCAGGATGCGCTGCAGTTGTTCACGCGGCTGGTGAACATTGGCGACGCCAAGTCGCTGGCAACGCATCCGGCATCGACCACGCACCGGCAGCTGTCCGAGGCGGAGCTTGCCAAGGCCGGTGTGCGGCAGGAGACGATCCGGCTGTCGATCGGCATCGAGCATATCGATGATCTGCTGGCCGATCTGGATCAGGCGCTGGCGCGCGCTTGAGGTGGAAACGCCGAGCGCCTCCTCGCGGCGCTCGGCGAATCAGGCGCTTTTACCGCCCCGCGAGCTGGAGCGTTTCCAGTTCCGCCGTCGTGCGCTGGCTGCGCACGCCTCCGCTGTTGTAGACCTCATCAACAGCCTTCACCCAGCGGCCGACCTCGGGCACATACCACACGGCCCTATACATCCGCCCAGTGGCCTTGCTTGGCTGAGTGCGTTGCGTCTGCGTGACCATGGTGCTGCCACCCGCGGCGGTGTTGGCCGACTGCACAACGGAGGTGGATGGCGCCAGTTCGGCTATCCACTGGCCTTCCGCCTCAATTTTGATGGCGTTGAATTTGCCGGCGGGCACTTCTACCGACTCGTAACCCATGACCTTGTAGTGCGTGTCCCACTGTTCAAGGGTATGGGCCTTGTTTGGATTGTGCTCGGTAAAGGACACATCCCAGCTCTTGCCTGGCTGCAGCGGGAAAGCCAGCGGACGATTGACGGTCGTCTCTTTGCCATCCACGTTGCGAATGCGGCTCCAGTCAGCGCCGGCGATGACCTCGATCGGGCCGGTCGGCGCGCCTTTGGCCTGCACCGTGAAGTAGATGTTCGACGCCGTCGTCCGCACAACGGTGAACGTGTCGTGCGTTTGCTTCCAGCCCGAGGGCCCTGTCTCAATGGTGGTCTGGTATGTCCACTGATCGCCGCTTTTGATGACAGGGGCATCTGCTGACTGCGCTGCAGCAAGTACCGGCACGGAAAGTACCAGCGCGGTCAGGAACGGTTTTGCGGAAGTCATGAGCAGCGGAGATCAGCAGTTTGTAAGAAAACGATCGTATCCCACATTCCTGCGTGAAAGTGCGCTCGCCAGCCCGTCAAGAAGTAGGGTGTGGCGCCAGAGCGACTAGCGCCCCCGAACTCCCAGGTAGACGCATGCCATGACGGCCAGAAACGGCACCCCCACCACCAGCGTCATCCGGAAATCGGGCATCCATGCCGTGCTCACAATGATGACCGCCATGGCGATCGCGCCAAGCATGGTCAGCACCGGAAAGCCCCACATGCGAAAGCGCAATGCGCGACCCTCGCGCTCGGCCGCCCGCCGGAAGCGCAAGTGCGTCACGAAGATTACGAGCCACGTAAACAGCGCACCGAACATCGCCAGCGACATCATCAGCAGGAACGAGTGGCCCGGCAGCACCACGCTCAGCACCGCCGCCAATGCCGCACCTGAGCTGGACACCGCCAGCGCGCGCAACGGCACGCCGCGTTGGCTCACCGCGCCCAATGCCTGAGGCGCCTGCCCGCCCCGCGCGAGGCTGAACAGCATGCGCGTCGATACATACAGCTGCGCGTTCATCGACGACAGCGCTGCGGTCAGCACCACGAAGTTCATCACGCCCGCACCCCCGGCAATACCGAGGATTTCCATCACGCGCACGAAGGGGCTCTTGCCCGTGCCGGCCTGCTGCCACGGCACCACGGCTAGCATCAGCGCGAGCGTGCAGAGGTAGAAGAACACCAGCCGGAACAGCGTTGAGCGGAAGGCGCTGGTGGCGGCGGCTTCGGGCTCGCGTGCCTCGCCGGCGGCCACGGCAATCAGCTCGATACCGAAGAAGCTGAAGATGCTGACCACCGCGCCGAACCACACGCCATTCCAGCCGTGCGGCAGGAAGCCGCCCGCGCTCACGTAGTTGTGAAAGCCGATCGGGCCGCCATCGGGTGCGCGATAGATGGCGTAGCTCGCCACCGCCAGAAACGCGACGATGGCCACCACCTTGATCATCGAGCACCAGTATTCGGCCACGCCAAACACGTCGACGCTGCTGGCATTGATCCACACCAGCACGGCCGAGAACCCGACGATCCACACCCACGCCGGCACGCCCGGAAACCAGTACGCCATGTACACCGCCACCGCGGTCACTTCTGCGCCGATGACGAAGACGACGGCCGCCCAATACGCATAGCGCACGAGGAAGCCGGCAAGCGGGCTCACGTAGTGCTCGGCATAGGCGCCGAAGGAGCCGGTGGTCGGATGCGCCACCACCATTTCGGCAAGGCAGCCCATGAGGAGCAGCGCGATCAACGCCCCGATGGCGTAACTGGCGATCACGCCCGGGCCGGCCAGTTGAATGGCTGCACCGCTGCCGAGGAACAAGCCGGTGCCAATCGCGCTGCCGATGGCGATCATGGTGAGTTGCGCGGAAGAGAGGCGGTGCTGCAGGCCGCCTTCGCGTGCGGCCAGCGCTTCGAAGCTGCCGGTGGCCTTGGTCATGGTGTTGTCCTGACTGGGGAAAGGCCCGGATGATACGCCGCCCCATGCAAAACGCCCCGCGCGGAGGCGGGGCGTCTTGTACAACGGGGTGGCGGCGCTCAGCGCGCCACGGGCTTGGCGTACTGGATCGGAATGTCGACCCGCGCCTGCGGCAGCGTCTTCTTGAGCTGCGCACGCGCGTTCACGGCCTCCTGGAACGACGCAAAGCGCAGCGTGCTGATGTTCAGGTGTCCGTAATACTCCGCCGACACGGGTGTTGCGGGCAGGGCGCCGACTGCCTGGCGCACGCTGTCGACTGACACCTGCGAGACCACCACTTCGTTGCGGCTCTCGCCAACCACGCCGCGCTCATTGGCGACTTGCGTGACGGCTGCCGACGCAGCGCCCGCAGCCTTGGTACGCGTGCCGCTGGAAAGCACCTTGAACGACTGCGTTTCGATCTGCACCGTTGGTGCGCTCGCGTACTGGGCCAGCTCTTGCGTGCTGAGGTGTTTGCCCACCGTCAGGTCGGCCGCCTGGCACGCCGACGCCATCGAGAGCAGCGCCGCCAGCGCCACGGTCTTCATAAGAGTTGCATTGATCATGTTGAATGGTCTCCGAACGGGCTCACTTGGCAGCAATCACGCGATATTCCACGGCCAGCGGCGTGGCCAGGGTCACGGTGTGGGTGCCGCCCTGGGGCTGGTACGTCGAGCAGGCGTTGGTCGGTACGCCGCTGACGGCATAGACCTCCCACGTGCCGGCTGCGTTCTCGCCGTAGAAGGCGTAGCTGCCCAGGCCGTACTTGTTCACCGTATCGACGCCGTTGTTGTAATAGCCGTTGTACGGCAGGGACAACGCCGACACCGTGCCCGACGGCGACTTCACGAAGAAGCCGACACTGCCGACGCACACTGAGCCCGACACACGCAACTGCAGGGCGTCGACCTTGTCGGTGCCCGACACGTTGAACTGGCCGAGCTTCTGCACCGCGCCGTAATTCAGCTGGTTGACGTTGGCAAACGCGGGCGCGAAATCCGGCACCGACAGCGCTGCCGGCTTGTAGGCGACGGTCGCCTTGGCCATCTTCACGGCGGCCGATGCGTCGACCAGCCCGAAGCCGTACCACGTTGAATACGCATAGCCGGCGGCGTTGGTCTGCCAGCCGTAGTCCAGGCGTGCGGTGGTCGCGCCGTCGGTGAGCGCGGCGCTGGTATCGCCGGTGGCCGCTCCGGTGAGCAAGTCGATCCGCGCGTTGCGGCCGTTACGGCTGCCGTAGTCGGTGTCGATCTTGCGGGCTGTCGCACGCAGGATCTCGCGCACGTCGCGCCACGTCAGGTTCGGGTTGGCACCCAGCATCAGCGCGACCACGCCCGACAGCGTAGGCGTAGCCGCCGACGTGCCGTTCATGCTCGAGTAGTCGCACTTCGCGTTGTCTTTCAGGTTGGTGGCCGTGCCAGCAATCGCAAAGTCGTTGGTGTCGTCCGGATTGGCACGGCTATAGCCGCGTGCGCAGCCGCTGAGGTCGGTGGAGAAAATCTTGGGGCCGCTGCCGGTTTCGCCGTATTTGCCGCCGTCGCCGTATTCGCCGCCCAGGCCGGTGATCCAGTTGACCGATCCGGCGTTGGAGTAGCTCGACTTGATGCCCTGCGCGTTTGCCGCGCCGACCACGATCACCCCGGGCTCCAGCGCTTCGGGGTCATTGGCCGGCGTTTCGCAGCCGATCATGCCGGCGCTGGCACCCACGGTCGGGCACGTGCGCGGCGGAACATTGACGCCGTCGTTGATGGACTCATATTCGTTGCCCGATGCCTTGAGCATGACGAGCCCGCGGCCCCCACGCAGGTTCGGGAACGCGCGCACCGCTGCCTGTGTCGAGGTGGACGTGTCGTACTCCAGCGGCGCCTGCGGGTTCGCGCCGTACGACGCGTTGATGATGTGGCCCTTCTTCGACCAGTCCGCGCCGCCGTAGGCTGCCGTCGTGTCCGGATTCGCGGCGCCGATAAAGCGCGCCCCGCCCAGCGTCGCGCGCGGCGCGATCCCCATCACACCCTTGCCGTTCTGCGCCGCGGCGATGATGCCGGCCACGTTGGTGCCGTGCGCGTCCTTGATGTTCGCGGGAATGTCTGCCGGTGTCGGATCGTTCGAGCCATCGTCGAAGTTGTGCGTCATGTCCGAGTTGGCATTGGCGAACAGGTCTTCGTTGTGCACATCGATGCCGTCGTCCAGGACGAGCACGTTCACGCCCTGGCCCTTGACGCCGGCCCGGTGCGCGTCTTCCACATCAATGTCGGTCGTGCCGTTGGCGACGAGACCGAACGCCGCAAAGAAGCTGTTTGCCTGCTTGAGCGCCCACTGGTAGGCGTACAGCGGCTCGGTGCTGCCGGTCTGGCAGGCGTATTTGGCATCGACGCCAGTTTCTGCGCAGGTGGACGCGGGCGGCGTGTTGCCGCCGTTGTTGCCGCCGCCATTGCTGGCCGTATTGCTGCCGGAATCTCCGCCGCCGCACGCGGCCAGGGCCACGGTGGCGAGCAGCGTCAAGGCAAGCGTTTTTCCCGTTATGTCTTTCACGAGACCCCCGTTTTGTCGTTGTGAGTTGTGCGAAGCGCGGGATGCCCGCACCGCTTTGACCTGTTCGACGAAGAGAGGGCACATCGTCCGTGCCCGCCGCAAGCGCATCGGCGCTCGTCAGGTCGGGCCGGATGCTCGCATGCACGACGGGCGCGCTTCAACGAAGAAGGCGCATGCCGCCGCTAACCGGTTCCGCTGTCGCGCGAACCTGTCAGCGCGTCTCAGCCTGGGGCGGCAAGCGCGGGAGGAGGAAGGAAAAACGCGTGCGGGAAGGGGGGGCGCTGCGCGCATCAGCGCATCTGCATGACCCAGGTGCGCCAGTCCTTGTGCTGCACGAACGGCATGGCGGCGGCGCGCCCTTCGACGGCCAGCATGCGCGTCTCACGCGGTGACATGCTGGTCGCGCGGCGGTATGCACGTGCAAAGTTCGAAGCGTCGGAAAAGCCGTAGGTCTGCGCGATTTCGGCCACCGAACGGTGTGTCTGCGACCGGTCGGCGAGGATCGCGTGGCACTGTCGCAGGCGCTGCATGCGCAGGTAGTTGAAGAAGCCGCCTTCGCGCTCGAATAGCCGGTAAAGCGTGGCACGCGAGATGCCAAACTGTACGGCCACGCCTTCGGGCGAAAGCGTCAGGTCCGACAAGTTGTGCTGCATGTGTCGGCAGATCGACGCAAAGAGGCTTTCCCTCACGGCCGGCGCACTGGCTTCGGTCACCTGGCAGTTGATGGCCGCCGCCGCCAGTTGCAGGGTGCCCGGGATGACGGCCTGTGCTTCGGCGTCGGTCAACTTCCCCATCGATTGATAGAGCGAACACAGGTGATCGCGCAGCAGCCCGACCATCGGGGCATCGCCGCGCAGCACGCGCATGCTCAGTTCGTCGGGGGCGCGCAGCAGCGGTGCCAGCAGGCGCCGTGGAACGGCCAGGCTCAGGAAGCGGCTCTCGGTCGTGCTGGTGGCAAGCGGCTGGGCAGCGTCGACGATGAACAGATCGCCGGGGCGTGTGGCGCTGCCGCTGTCGCCATCGCGCTGTCCGCAACTGCCTTCCAGGTAATACTGCAAGACGTAGACGTCCACGCCGTCGCGCCCGAGCTTGGAGCGGGAGCGGTCGTAGTGTTGTGCCTGTGCGCTGAGCATGCCCACGCCGGTCTCGCCGCACAGATAGGCGTCGACGCTGGCCCGAAAGCCCTCCGCGCGTGGCACGGCAGAGCGCGTGTCGAACAGCACGTTGATCGCGTCCCGCCACGCGGCGAATTGATGCTCGCGCGCAAGCGCAGATGTATCGAAGTGGGAATGCGGTGGTTTGCTCACGGCGGTTTCCTCAAAGCCCCCGGCATTGTGCAGAAGTCGTGGCCGATGACGGCATGCTCCAAAAGGAGGGTTTACGTCGCACGCTCGCCTACACCACCGCCAGCTTTGGCCGCTCCTGTCTGGGCATGACCACGTTGCGGCCGGCGGCCTTGGCTTCATACAGCCGTCCGTCGGCCAGCCGAACAAGGTCTTCCAGCGTGTCGTCTTCGGCGGCAACGCCCGAATGCACGGCCACGCCGATGCTCACCGTCAGCTTGCCGTACGCGCTTCCCGCGTTGGGCTCGTCGGCGGCCAAGACAGCGGCCCGAATGGCTTCAGCCACGCGCACGGCGCCGCTGAGGTCCGTATTGGGCAGCACGGCGCAGAACTCTTCGCCGCCGTAGCGGCCGGCAAAGTCGCCGGGGCGCTTGATGCTGTCGTTCACGCACCGCGCCACGGTGCGCAGCGCGGTGTCGCCGGCGGCGTGGCCGTAGCGGTCGTTGTAGCGCTTGAAGTCGTCCACGTCGATCATCAACACCGCCATCGGCGTGTGATGCCGATTGGCGCGGCGCCATTCCACATCAAGCGCGGCGTCCAGCGCGCGGCGTGTGCCCAGGCCCGTCAGGCTGTCCGTATTGGCCAGCAGATGCAATTGCTGCTCCATCTCGAACCGCCTGCGCAACTGCCGCGCGAACAGAACCGACAGCACCATGAATACCGCGTCGAGCATCAGCACGATGCCGCCGATCACCCATGCACGCTGCCACCACTCGGCGTAGATGTCTTCGGTGGCGAGCCCGACGGTGACGATCAGCGGGTGGTCGCCGATATGGCGGAAGCTGAACAGCCGCTCGATACCGTCAATGCCCGCGACGTCCACATAGGAGCCTTCCGGCGCGAGCAGCCGCTTCTGGAACGCGGAGGCGTCGGACAGGCTGCGGCCGATGAGCTTTTCGCTGTACGGGCGCCGCATGAGCAGCGTGCCGTCGGTGCGGATCAGCGTGACGGTGGCGTGGGGCCCCAGGTTGATGCCGTCGAACAGCCGCCGGAAGTAGTTCAGCCGCAGCGTGCCGACCACGATGCCGTTGAATTCGCCGTGCGGGCCGTTCAGGCGCCGGCTCAATCCAAGCGATCGGTCGAGGCCGGTCGCGCGCGGCATGAACGGCTCGCTGATATACAGCCCGACGTTGTCGGAGCCTTGATGCACCTGGAAATAGTCGCGGTCGCCCAGGTAAATGCGCCGCGGCGGCACCGAGCGCGAATCGAGAACCACGTCGCCGGCTTTGTCGGTCACCAGCAGCGAGCCCAGGTCCTGCGCGTTGGTCGAGCGGTCGAACAGCACCAACTGGCGGACGTTGGCCGGCAGCGCCAAGATGGCGGGATCACGCACGCCGTCGATCACGGCCTGCAGTGAGAGGTCGTACACCTCGATGTTGCGGGCGATGTCGCGCTGCAGGATCAGCGAGAGGTTGTCGGCCGCATCGCGTGCGCGGGCCAGCGCGTCCGTGCGCATTTCCCACAGCGACAGCGCGGTGAGCGCAGCAAGCATCAGCGAAAGCACTGAAGCGCCGATGATCAGTAGAGAGGGCCGCCGCAGGAATGCACCGGTGGCGCGCTGTAAAGGCATGCGAAGAATTGTGAAAGTTTTGAAAAAGGTCGCCTCAATTGTGTACCGGACTCCACCTTCCTACGCAATACTGACTAAGACGTTTTCGGGTACGACAACGTTTGCGGGTGCGCGATCGATCCCCTTTGCGCAACGTTTTCGAAGGCGGCTGGCGCGTGGCTTGCTGAGCATCCGCTGAGTGCCGCGCCGGTGGTGCAGGGCAGGCCACCGGCCCGACATATGTCCATGCCGCCCTCCATGTCATCCTGTTAAGCCGGCTTTGCCTATTCTGGGTAAGCATCCTTGGAGAACGCCATGCCAGCGTCAGACGATCGCGTTTTGTCCACCCCCGGCCCCACCCCGGCGCCCGCCAATCCACATCCGCCCGTGGCCGACACGCACGAAGAGACGTTGCTCGACGAAGGCATCGAGGAAACTTTTCCGGCCAGCGACCCGGTTTCCGTCGATGCCGGCAAGCCCGCCGTGCCGCCCAAGCCGCCGGGAAGTGCGCCCAAACCGTAAAATGCGCAAACGCGTGTCAACGGATCGGCCACTTCAGCCGTATTACGTGGACCGCCACCAACGTGCGAATCCAGCACACGCGCCGTTTGCGGCGCGAGGCGAGAGAACGCCGGCGCGCGCCGCGAGCCCGTGCCGATAGGCCGAGGTCCAATCAAGAAGTCGATAGCGTCCGAAGTGTGAGCTTCGGGGTTTGGCCTGCCGCGCTCTTCCGCCTCCGGGTGTCCGGATTCGCATGTCGCTTCGACCCGGCACTCCGCCCACCCAGCAGGATTTCGTTTTTCACCATGCCTGACGCCGCGTCCAACGACGCCAGTCCAAGACCCCGCCGACCATCGGCCCACGCTGCACCTGCCGCGCCCCCCACGCCTGCCCGACCCGATTCAGGTCTGGGCCTGGCCGGCTGGATCGTGGTCGGCGTGGTGCTCGTGCTCGGCGCGCTCGTGTTCGACAGTCTGTATGCGCTGCTCGACCACGTGCACTACGCCGACATGGTCGCCGCGCTGCAGGCCACGCCACGCTCGCACCTGCTGCTGGCCGTGCTGGCCACAGCGCTCAGTTACGTCGCCCTGACCGGCTACGACGCGTCCGGCCTGCGCTATGCCGGCGCCCATGTGGCCCCCGCCACCGTGGCCACCACCTCGTTCATCGCTTATGCGCTGGGCAATACCGTCGGCCTCGGTTCGTTGACGGCCGGTGCGGTGCGCTCGCGCCTGTACACGGCGGCCGGGGTCGATGCCGCCCGCGTGACAGAGGCGGTCACGTTTGATGCTGGGGCGCTGGGCGTGTCCACCACGGCCTTCGGCGCGGTCGGGCTGTTGTGGGGCGCGCCGCACATCGCTGCAATTACGCATTTGCCGGCAGCGCTGCTCGAGGTCGTGGCACTGCTGGTGCTGGCCGGCGTCGTGGCGTTGCTCGTGCTGTGCATGCGTCAGCGCCATGTGACGCTGTTCGGCCGATGGGAAATCCGCCTGCCGCCGCCGGGCCTGGCCGCGCGTCAATTTGCGATCTCGGCGGCGGACATGATCGCGGCGGCGGCCGCGCTGTGGGTACTGATGCCAAGCGGTGCGGTCGACCTGCCGACGTTCGTGGCGTTCTACGCGCTGGCCGTCACGCTGGGTGTGCTGAGCCAGAGCCCCGGCGGCCTGGGCGTGTTCGAGGCGGTCATCCTGCTGGGCTGCAGCGGCCAGGCGCCGCCGGCCGAGGTGCTGGCCGCGCTGCTGTTCTACCGCGTCATCTATTTCCTGCTGCCGCTCGTCGTGGCTGCCGCCATGCTCGGTGTGTTCGAGCTGCGTGCCGGCGCCGGGGCTCCGTTCGGCCGCGCTGCGGTCAAGCTGTCGCCGGGGCTGTTGGCCGCGCTGACGATGGTGGCAGGCGTGATGCTGCTGGTCTCGGGCGTCACCCCGGCCAGCGACGAGGCAGAAGACCTCCTGCGCATGCACGTGCCGCTGTTCGTGGTGGAAGCCTCGCACATGATCGGCAGCGTGGCGGGGCTGATCATGCTGTTTGTCGCGCGCGGGCTGCTGCACCGGCTGGACGCCGCGTGGTGGGCGGCGCTGGTGCTGTCGCTGCTGACCGGCGTGCTGGCGCTGCCCAAGGGCATTGCCGTGTCGGAGATGGCGGTATTGGTGACGCTGGCGGTGCTGCTCGTCATCTCGCGCCGGCAGTTCGACCGGCCGTCGTCGCTGTTCTCGCAGCGGCTGGAGGCGGGGTGGCTGCTTGCCATGGTCTGCGTGTTTGCGGCGTGCGTGTGGATCCTCTTCTTCGCCTACCGCGAGGTGGCCTACGCCAACCAGCTCTGGTGGCAATTCACGTTCGACGGCGATGCGCCGCGTTCCATCCGCGCGCTGATGGCCGTGGCCGTGACGGGGCTTGGCTTCGGCATGTGGCAGCTCTTTCGCAAGGAGCCCGGCGTTACGACCTTCCCCAGCGACGAAGAACTCGCCCGCGCGGCCGAGATCGTCCGCAAGCAGCCCGCCGCCGATGCCACGCTCGCGCTGATGGGCGACAAGAGCCTGCTGTTCTCGCCGTCGGGCAACGCGTTCATCATGTACGCCAAGCAGGGGCGCTCGTGGGTGGCGTTGTCCGACCCCGTGGGCGCGCAGCAGGAATGGCCTGAGCTGATCTGGCGCTTTATCGAAATGGCCGACGCGCATGGCGGGCGCGCCGCGTTCTATAAGACGCGGCCGCAGACGCTGTCGCTGTATCTCGATGCGGGCCTGCGTGCCTACAAGTTGGGCGAAGAGGCGTATGTGTCGCTGCCGGAGTTCAGCCTGAAGGGCTCGCGGCGCGCCAACCTGCGCCACGGCGTGACGCGCGGCGAGCGCGAAGGGCTGTCGTTCGAGATCATCCCGACGGCGGAGGTGCCGACCGTGCTCGACGAATTGCGCGCCATCTCCGATGAATGGCTGCGCAATCAGAACGCGCGCGAGAAGGGTTTCTCGCTCGGCGCATTTGAAGACCGCTACATCTGCAGCCAGCCCGTGGCCGTGGTGCGCCGCGAGGGCGTCATTCTCGCGTTTGCCACGCTGATGTGCCCCGACGTGCTGCGCATCGAGGCGAGCGTCGACCTGATGCGCTATCGCAGCGACGTGCCGCCCGGCACGATGGATTTCCTGTTCGGCAAGGTCATCCTCCACTTCCAGGCGCAGGGGTATCAGCGTTTCGGGCTGGGCATGGCGCCGATGTCGGGCATGGTTGAGCATCAGCTTGCGCCGCGCTGGCACCGCTTCGGACGGATGATGTTCCGGCACGGCGCGCGCTTCTACAATTTCAGAGGGTTGCGCAATTTCAAGGACAAGTTCGAGCCGGTGTGGGAAGCCCGCTACCTGCTCGCACGTGGCGGTATTGCGCCGCTGTTCACATTGACGGACGTCGCTGCGCTGATCGGCGGTGGCTTGAAGGGAGTGATCTCCAAATGAGTTGGCAAGCACCGCGCACGCAAGAGGCGCGGCATCGGGGAGTGCTACGCAAAGGCTTGCGTTGGGTCGGGCATGTGAGTGCCGTCGGCATGGCGCTGGCCATGTCCTCGGCCATCGCCGCCGATGCTCCGGCTGCAGCCAAGCCTGCGCTTGCGCAGGGCCCGGTTCTGGTGCCGCCCGTCGGCATGACAGGGGCGAGTGGTGTCGTGGCAGTGCCGCCGCGCGGTGACATGCCGCCTCGGCTGCAAATGAGCGGGGCCGCCGTGACGGCCAACAAGGCCGCCAATGGCGGCGTGCTGTCGCTGCCGGTGGTGGCGCCTGCTACGCCCGCCGCCGCACCGGGCGCGGTCGAGTTCGTCACGCATGGGCGTTTTCGTGATGTGCCGGTCTACAAACCGAAGGGCGAAATCCGCTCCGTCGTGCTGATGCTGTCGGGCGATCTGGGCTGGACCCCCGCCGCATCGCGCATGGCAGAAAGCCTCGCCCAGCAGGGCGCATTGGTGGCAGGCCTGTCGACGCCCGCGCTGTTCGCGAGCCTGGAAGCCGACCCCGGCGATTGCGCCTTCCCCGATGGCGATCTTGAAAACTTCAGCCGCTTTTTGCAGGCCTACGAGAAGGTGCCGGGCTACTACCCGCCCATCCTGGTTGGCGACAACGAAGGCGGCGCGCTGGCCTACGCCATGATTGCCCAGGCGCGCCCGAACATCTTTGCCGCCGCCATGTCGATGGAGTTCTGCCCCGTGCTGGAGCTGCGCAAGCCGCTGTGCAAGGGCGAGGGTGTGCACTTCAGCCGCCGCATGAGCGAGAGCCGCACCACGGCCAAGCGCGTCAAGCCGCCTGAAAACGCCGGTGTGGTCCTGCTGCCCGCCACGAAGTTGTCTGCGCCGTGGGTGGCGCTGCAATCGGCCACGCCGACGTCGTTTGCGCGGCGCTCCGGCCCGCTGTGCGAAGCGCGTGCCACGCAAGCCTTCATCGATACGATTTCGGGTGCGCAATCGCTGGCGTTGCCGGCCACGGCATCGGCGCCCAATGCGCCGCCTGTGACCGCTGTCGAGCCGTTCAAGTCGGCCTTCGCCAAGCTCGTCGCACAACGCAAAGCGCCGCCCCCGCCGCCACCCGCGGCGGTGTCCGATTTGCCGATCATCGAAGTGCCGGCGCAGGCCGGTACGTCGTCCGAGCTGTTCGCGGTGCTGCTGTCGGGCGACGGCGGCTGGGCAGGGCTGGACAAGGAGGTTGCTGCTGCGCTGTCCAAGTCGGGCGTGCCGGTGGTCGGCATCGACTCGTTGCGCTACTTCTGGACGCCGCGCACACCTGCTTCGGCTGCGGCCGACATGGACCGCCTCGTGCGCTTTTACGCCGCGCGCTGGAAGAAGCAGAAGGCGCTGCTGATCGGCTATTCGCAGGGCGCAGACGTGCTGCCCTTCATCGTCAACCGGTTGCCGGCGGCGTCGCGCGAGCATGTTGCGCTGGCCGTGATGATGGGCCTGGGCAAGCGCGCCGATTTCGAGTTCCACATGACCAACTGGGTGTCGAGCAGCGCGTCCGGCCTGCTGATCCTGCCCGAGGTGCAGAAGCTGCCGGCAGGCATTGGCATGTGCATCTACGGCAAGGAAGAGAAAGACACCAATTGCCCGGGCCTGGACCCGAAGCAGGTCCAGCTCGTGAAGCTGCCGGGCGGCCATCACTTTGATGGTGATTACGCCAAGCTGGCGCGCATCATTCTCGAAGGTGCGCGCGTAGCGGCCAACGCCCCGCGTTAGTCTGCCGGCGCGGGGGCTGATGGTGATGCCGTGGCGTTGTCGACCTGGGCGCCAGCGGGTGTGCCCGGCGCTGCTGCCAGCGACTGCACACACTCGTCCACGCTCAACTCGTGCAGCATCTCGGGGCGCAGCGTGTTGTCGGTCGCGCGCTGCAAGACGGTCAGCGCGCGCGGCTTGAGCCGCACCAGCATCAGTTGCAGGCCGCGCGCCGCGCATTCGGCGGCAAAGATGCGCAGCCCTTCGATGGCCGAGCCGTCCACGTCCGGCGTTTCTTCCAGGCTCAGCATGATGGTGCGCAGCGCGGGCTCGTGCGGCTGTTGCAGCATCGCGCGGACCTTGCCGAGCACGCGTTCGGTATTGGCGAAGAACAGCGGCACCTCGGGCCGGACGATCAGCACGCCAGGCAGCGGCTTGGCTTCCGGATGCAGAGACACATCGACGAAATCGTGGCTCTCGCGCAGGCGGCCGAGCACGCTCACGTTGGGCTCGGAGAGCTTGCGCAGGGTGAGCAGCAGGCTCACGCCGATCGCGGCCAGCAGCCCGTGCAGCACGCCCAGGACCAGCACGGCGAGCAATGCGGCAATCACCACCAGCCGATCGCGGCGCCAGGCCCAGTACGGTTTGAAGACGGCCGGATGCAGCGAGTGGCTGACCGCAAAGATCACGATGGCCGCCAGCACCGGCTCGGGAATGCGCGCGAGCTGCGGCAGGAACAGCCACACGATCAGCGCCACCACGGCCGCCGCGCACAGCCCGGCCAGACGCGATTGCGCGCCCGCGGCTTCGTTGGCGGACGTGGCTGAGTATCCGGCGCCGACGGGCATGCCGTGCAGCAGGCCGGAGAGCAGATTCGCGCAGCCGAGTGCGACGAGGTCCCGGTTGGCCGAGATGCTGTCGCCGTGCTTGAGCGCGAAGTTGCGGATCGAACCGTAGGACTCGGCGTATAGGATCAGCATGAGCGCGAAGCCGAGTTCGGCGCTTTGCATCCATTGCGCGCGACCCAGGTCGGGCACGCCGAAGCTGATGTTTTGCAGGTCGATATGGCCGACGACGGCAATGCCGTGCGCGTGCCAGTCGACCCAGTAGCCGGCCGCGATGGCCAGCACGATGACGACCAGCGTGGCCGGAATGCGCCCCCAGCGCCCGAGGCCGAAAAGCAGGGCAAGTGCGACGGCGCCCAATGCTGTGCTGTACGGGTTGGCGCCCGCTGCGCCCGCGATGAGGTCGAGCGCCACGCGGGGCGTGTCGCTGTGATGAACGGCCACGTCGAGGATCTTGGGCAGCTGCTTGATGGCAATCGTCAGCGCCAGCCCGAACGTAAAGCCGCGCAGCACCGGCCGCGCGATGAAATCCGACATGCCGCCCAGCCGCGCCGCTCCGGCCAGGATGAACAGCACACCCGTGGCGATGATGAGCGCCGCCGCCATCGTGAGTGCCGTCGCACCGCTGGCCCCGGGTTCCGACAGCACCGTGGCAAACAGCACGGCCGCTGACGACGACGTGGCCGAAACAATGGCAAAGCGGCTCGTGCCGAGCAGCGAATAGACCACCAGGCCGCACATCAGCGCGATCAGCCCGGCCTGCGGCGGCAGGCTTGCGATGCCCGCGTAGGCAACGGCTTCGGGCAGCAGCAGCCCCGCAATCGAGAACCCGGCGATGACGTCGCGCACCACCCGCTGCTGTGGCGGCTGGGGCGGCGCAGCCAATGGCGCGAAGCTCTCGGGGTGTTGCAGGGCGGCGGCGGGATGTTCGTTGCTGGGCGGCATGCGACGCGGTGATCAGGCTGAAATGGAAGACGCCGCGACCCGGTGGGGCCGCGGCGTGCGGGCGGGCGTCGGGCGTGCCTTACTTGGTGCAGGCCTTGCCGCGGCTTGGGCGGATGCCGGCGGCCTTGGCATCGGCTTCGGTCATGTATTCGCCCTGTTTGGTCTTGCCGTAGTAGCGATCGCCCGGGCAGTGGTAGACCTTGGTGCTGGCATTGGCCCACACCTTGTCGGGGCCGCCGCCGGGCGCAACGGTAGCCGCCGGAGCCGGCTTGGCAGGCGCTGCGGCAGCAGGTTTGGCTGCGGGGGTTGGCGCCGGTGCCGGTGCGGGCCCTGCGGCCGGCGCTGCAGCCGCAGGTTTGGCGGCAGCCGGAGCGGCCGGTGCTGCTGCGGGCGCGGCCGGCGCGGCTGCCGGGGCACCGCCTGCGCTGGCTTTCTTGTCGACTCCACCATGGCCGCGGCAAGCGCCCTTGAGCGTCGCGCCGCTGTAGGGCGTGCCGTCCTTGCAAACCGCATGAACGGCCGCCGGGGCGGCTGCCGGTGCAGTGGCAGGTGCAGCCGTGCCCTGCGCAAACGCCGACCCCATCACCAGCGCACCCATCGAAAACATCAACGCAGACAGTTTCATAACGAGACCCTCAACGAGGCACGGAGATACGTGCGTGACCGATTAACGCTGGCCGACAGAGCGCGTTGACCAAACCGAGGGTTTGTCTGAGGCGGAGGGGGCCGGCGTTGACGATGCTGAAACTATTGGCGCCTAGATGTGGCGCTAAAAGCACTCGGAATAGGCCAAACAACGAACCCCCCGTTTTGTTGCATCCCGTTTATGTGGCGGCATTTCAAACGCACGATCGCGTGGATGTCGGATCAGGTGTGGCCAATAGCGTGGCGCCTCCGGCGGATAGCTGCAGGTACTGAAGCGTGGATACCGGCATGCATTGGGGCTCGCGCGACGGGCGCATTTGAGACAAATCCGATGGAAAGGTTACAAGGTGTTGGATTAAGTTTGTAGCTTGCTGAATGGTTATCCGATGGATTTCGTATGCGCAAATCGTGCTGGGATCATCGCGATTCTTTATTTCGGGAAAGCAGCATGATTTTTTTGTTGGGTGCGCTTACTGAGATTGGTAATTCAAGCCATTCAATCAGAGATTATATTATGAGGTCAAAATAAATGAGTCTAATAAGGGTCCGCAACGTTGAGGGAGGCACAGTGTTGCGTGTGCCGTTTTTGCATTTCGACCGAATGGTGATTGCGAAAGCAACGGGCAACGTCTTGCGCAGCACCCGGTCTCGCATCAATGCCATGATTTTGATCGCCGCACCATCCCTCTGGCCATTGGCAGCAGGGGCGTCTGGAACGGCGACACTCAATGCGGCACTCCCCTCGAACTTGAAGGTGGGCACCATCGTCAAGCGCGTCAGCCTTACGCCTCAGCAAATCTGCGGAGCCGACGTTTGTCGTGCAACCCGCTTCGTGATCTGGCCGGCAGGCGACGGATCCCAAGTCATCGAAGGACCGGATAACCCAACGAACGTGAGTGGAATAACGGCCCGAGTATTGATCGATGGAAAGGAGCAAGGTCGATACAATGACTACTTGGCATATAAGCTCACGATTGATAAACCCGTTGAGGTTCAGTTTCTGGTGGACGGCCGCGCACCGAAAGACGGAGTACTGAAGGGGGAGCATTTCGGGGTGATCACCACGGCGAACAACTATATTTCCCTTGGAGGGACCGTGAAAAGAATCAACGGCAGTTGCTCCGTGCCCGCCCAGAATGTGCCTTTACCCGACACGCCGCTGGGCAAATTTGGCGGGGTTGGCTCTACAGCGGGCACGAAAACGTTCCAGGTCCGCATCGACAATTGTCCTAAGGGCTTCAAACAGGTCAGCTACAAGCTCGAGCCCGTTGGCGGTGTGATCGCAGGCTCCCCGGGCGTGCTGCCGCTCGACACCGGTTCGACCGTGAAGGGCGTAAACATCCGGATCGCCGATAACCAAGGTACGCCCGCAGTCTTTGACAAAGCGATGAAGGTCGACGACTACGACACAGCGACAGGCGGTTCCTATTCGATTCCGATGCAGGCGTCGTACATCAAGACCGACGCGACCATCACGCCCGGCACGGTCAAGGGTTCGTTGAACGTGGTGTTGGAGTATCAGTGACACGGTGGGCGGGGCTGTCTTTAGCGACGGCCGCCGCAAATCATTACTGTCACGCTTCGACGCCAAACCTCCTCGCACAGCAAAGCAGTTGGCATCCCGTCCTTATGTCAGGCGAACACGTCGACACCCTGCACCAGCCGCTTGGCCAGACGCGGCTGCCGTAGCTGCTCAAGCCACCATTGCAGTGCGCGGCCTTCGCCGTCGCCGTCCCCTTGACCTTTGCTGCTGCGCCAGCCGACGTAGAGCAGGTTCGGCTCGCGCGGATCCGTCGTGCGCTTTTCCACCAGCTCGCCGCGCGCAAGCAGGGAGGCCACGCGGTGCCTCGGCAACCAACCGACGCCCAGGCCGTCGCGCTGGGCCAGCGTCTTGGCACGCATGCTGGGCACGGCAAGCGTCGGCTGCCCGCTGAGCATGCCGTAAGCGCGGCCGGCGGTGGTGCGCGCGGAATCGGCCACCACCACGGCGCGATGCCGGGCGATTTCCTCGCGCGTGAGCGGCGCGTCGATGGCTGCAAGCGGATGCCGAGGCGACACGGCAAACACCCATTCCACCACCCCCAGCTCGAACCACCCGAGGTTCGGGATAGAAGGCGGCTCGTTGGTCGCTCCGATGACGAGATCGGCACGGCCATCGCGCAGCGCCTCCCATGTGCCGGCCAGCACTTCGTGTGTCACGCGCAGCGCCACGCCCGATTGCAGCGCATCGAACGCGTGCATTACCGGCATGAGCGATTCGAACTCCAGCAGCTCGTCGGTCACGATCCACAAGCGGTCCTCCCAGCCGTTGGCGACCTGCCGCACGCGCTGGGTCACGCGCGAGACGTCCTGCGCCAGCCGCGCGGCTTCTTCCACGAGCAGTTGCCCGGCTGGCGTGAGCTGCAGCCGGTAGCGGCGCCGGTCAAACAGCAGGGCGTCGAAGCGCTGCTCCAGTTGCCGTGCGGCGTACGACACGGTCGACGGTGCCTTGCCCAAGTGCGCTGCCGCACGCGACAGGCTGCCGGTCTGCCGGATGGCCTCAAGCAGCGCCAATTCTTCGTCCGTCAACATGTGCAATTCCTTCGAACGTGTTCATCGTCCGGATCGTATGGCAAACCGCTTGCCCGCGTCCACACTGCAGTCACGCGATTGTTCAAGTTCAACTTTCCTACTGGAGGACATCATGAATCGCTTCGAAGGCAAGACCGTTCTGGTCACTGGCGGCAACAGCGGTATTGGCCTGGCAGCCGCCCAGGCATTTGCGCGGGAAGGCGCCCGCGTGGTCATTACCGGCCGCGATGCGGCAGCGCTGGAAACGGCGCGCGCCACGCTCGGCACGGTTGGCGGCAATGCGGCCATCGCCATCCGCAATGAAACCGGCACCGTGGCCGCCGCACGCGAGCTGACCCGTCAGCTGCAGGAGGCGGGTGTGCGTCTGGACGCCGTGTTCATCAATGCCGGCATGGCCAAGTTTGCCGCCGTCCCGGACGTGGACGAAGCCCTGTGGGACGCCACCTTCAACGCCAACGTGAAGGGCGCGTTCTTCCAGATCCAGGCGCTGCTGCCCATTCTCAACAAGGGCACGTCGATCGTGCTGAACGGCTCCATCAACGCGCACATCGGGATGCCGAATTCGTCGGTGTATGCGGCGAGCAAGGCTGCGCTGATCTCGCTGGCGAAGACGCTCTCGGGCGAACTGATCGGCGCGGGCATCCGCGTGAATGTGGTCAGCCCCGGCCCGGTCACGACGCCGCTGTACGGCAAGCTCGGCCTGGATGCCGACACGCTATCGGCCACCGCCGCACAGATCCAGAGCCAGATCCCCTTGGGCCGCTTTGGTCAGCCGGAAGAGATTGCATCGACGGTGCTGCATCTGTCGGCGCCGGAATCGGCCTTCATTGTCGGCACGGAAATCATTGCCGACGGCGGCATGAGCCAGCTCTAACCCAATCCTTGTTACGGCGTGCCGCACACCGCGTGCGGCACGGCTGGAGATCATCATGAAGATTCTTCCCAACCTGGTACGCCACCTGGGCGCTGCCCTCATCGGCCTGGCTGCGCTGCAGGCGCATGCCGCACCCGCCGTGCATGACCGCATGGTCGACGCCGCGGGCCTGCAGATTCAAACGCTGCAGGCCGGCAACGGCCCCGAAACCCCCGTTGTGCTGCTGCATGGCTATGCCGAGACCAGTCACATGTGGCTGCCGCTGATTCCGCGCCTGGCCGACCGCCGCGTGGTGTTGGCGCCAGACCTGCCGGGGGCGGGCACCTCGTCGATTCCTGCGTCGGGTTTCGACAAGACGACGCTCGCGCAGGATATCCACGCCATGGTGCAGGCCATGGGTTATCGCAAGGTCAAGCTGGTCGGCCACGACATCGGTCTGATGGTGGCGTACGCCTATGCCGCGCAATACCCTGACGAAGTGGAAAGCATCACGCTCATGGACGCCTTCCTGCCCGGCGTGGGTGACTGGCAGAAGGTCTGGCTGCTGCGCGACCTGTGGCACTTCCACTTCTATGGCGACACGCCGCTCAAGCTGGTGCAGGGCCGCGAGCGCATCTACTTCGAGCACTTCTGGAACGACTTTGCGGCCGATCCCAAGCACTCGGTGCCCGAGGCCGACCGCCAGTTCTACGCGCGCGCCTTTGGCCAACCCGGGCGCATGGCGGCAGGGTTCGAATATTTCCACGCCTTCCCGCAGGATGCGGTGGACTTTGCGGGCTTTGCGAAGACGCCGCTCAAGATGCCGATGCTTGTACTGGCGGGCGAAAAGGCTTCCGGCGCGTTCCTGATCGAGCAGGCCAGGATGGTGGCGACCAACGTGAACGGCGTCACGATCAACGGCGCCGGCCACTGGCTGATGGAAGAGGCGCCCGAGGCCACGATGACTGAACTGGTGCGCTTCATTAACGCTCCGCAAGCCGAGACCAACATGCGTTCGCGCGCGGCCGACTGAGTGGTGTACGGTGAGTTCGCTCACGGAATTCACCCCACGCTTTGCCACGTGCTCTACGAATTGCGCGGGTTTCGCCGGCAGACGGGCGGGCGAATCACCTGGACCGAGCAATGGCCCGGGGCAGCGTGTTGACGGGCAGGCACAGGACTGCGGTCAGCAGTGCCAGGCTCATATGGCATAGGTAGAGCGCATTGAAGTCGGCGCGCTGCAGACCGGTGCCGCCGAGCAGCAGCACCGTCAGGGCGACGCCCATGACGGAACCGATTTGCCGTATCGCCTGGTTGATTGCGCCGCCGACCGCGTAGTGCTCGGCAGGCAAATGACTGACGGCGGCCCCCGACAGCGACGGCAGCACCATGCCAACGCCCACGCCGCTGAGCAGCATGCCGGGCAGCCAGTGGGTCAGGTAGGCGGGAGTCAGGCCGGGCACCAGCAAAAACCAGACGGCACTGCTCGCATAGAGCACGCTACCCGCGACCAACAACGGGCGATGGCCATGCCGGCTCGCGATCCGGCCTGAGAGCATGGCCACCGGAATCACCAGCAGCGGCCCTGGCGTGATGGCCAGCCCCGCCACCGGCAGCGAGTAATGCCAGATCGACTTCATGTAGAAAAAGAAGCCGAAGAACATCATCGAGAACGCCGTGCCGAAGCTCAACGTGGCGAGATTGACGTATCGGTAAGTCGGGTTGCGAAACAGCGTCAAATCGACGAGCGGGGCCTGTGCAACGCGAGCCCACGCGACAAATCCGACGATGCACGCGAGCCCGATGGCGGCAATCCCGAGGAGTTCATCGCGCGACCATCCCGGCGACTCCGATTGCACGATGGACAGCGCCAAAGCCGCTGTGCCGATCATCAGCAGGCCCATCCCGAACAGATCCAGCGGGCGTTTGGTGCCGTGCTGTCTTGTCTCGACGAGAAGGGTGGCGCCACGCCACATCGCCGTCAGGCCCAGGGGCACGTTCAGATAGAACGCCCACTGCCAGCCGATCGATGCGATCACGAACGCCCCGAGGCTTGGGCCCACCGCAGCGGCCAGCGCCCCAACCGCGCCCCACAGGCTGATCGCCACCGCGCGCTTGCTGACGGGGAACGCCGCCAGCACGAGCGAGAGCGACGCGGGCGTCAGCAACGCTGCGCCAACAGCCTGCAGCACGCGGGCTGCAACGAGCCACCCGACGCTCGGCGACAGGCCACACGCAACGGACGCCGCAAGGAACAATGCGACACCAATCAGAAACACCTTCTTGCGCCCATGCTTGTCCGCCAATCCGCCCGATGGAATGAGCGTTGCCGCGTACGCTACGGTGTAGGCATTCAGCACCCACGAAAGGTCCGCCGCCGTGGCGTGAGGAAAGCCTGCGCGTAATGCGCTGAAGGCGGCGAACAGCATCGTGCCGTCCATCGAGACCAGAAACACCGCCACGCTGGCGATCCAGAACACTGGCCACGGCGATGCGGTGCCGGTCTGTGTGGTGGGCAACGCCGCGGTAATCGTGGCAGATGCTCCGGGTGCTGCGCTGTCGGGAGGCGTCATGGGATTCTTCCGATGTCGACGATGGGCCGCCGGGTCTGTTTCAGGTAACACGCTCGAGCTGCAGCTTCAGTCTCAGGACAGGCCGAACGTCTTCCTCAAGCCCGAGTCCACCGGGCCTGACGGCATGAAGCGGCGCAGCCTGCTCAGCAGCGTCGCCTCGCCCTTGGGCGTGCGGCGCATCTTCCATGCACCGAGCGCGGCCTCGACGACCGTGCTCGCGACCCTATCGGCGTCCGGAGCCTTTTGAACACTCGTTCGAATCGTCTGCGAAACTGCGCCGCGCTCCGCGTCGTAGGCCGAGACCTTGGCCGCCACATCGGGCGCGTTGGCGTCCAGGCTCGTCTTGGTGAACGAGGGCTCGACCAGCGCGACACGAATGCCGAACTTGCGCACTTCGTGATCCAGCGTTTCCGACAGGCCTTCCACGGCATGTTTGGATGCCGAATACAGGCCCATGTAGGGCGCAGGCAGAAAACCGAGCACCGAGCTGATATTGACGATCCGCCCCGAGCGCTGTGTGCGCATGTGGGGCAACACTGCTCGCGTGGTCCGCAAGATGCCGAACACGTTGGTGTCGAACAGCGCCTGCGCTTCGGCGATCGACGTTTCTTCGGTCGCACCCAGCAGCGTTACGCCGGCACTGTTGACCAGCACATCGATGCGCTTGGCCAGCGCGATGATGGTCTGGAAGGCGCGCTGAACCGATGCTTCATCGCGGACGTCCATCTCGACCAGCTCAACGCCCGGCAGCGGGTGCGCTCGGGCGAGGTTGCGCACGGTGCCGAAGACCCGGCAGCCTCGCAGGGCGAACTTTGCAGCGGTGGCACGGCCAATGCCTGAAGACACGCCGGTGATAACGACAACGTTGGAATTCGACATGGCGATTTTTTTCTCAGTGAGTGAAAACGTGCGGTGGGAGGCGGTCGTTGTGGGGTTATGCGGCTATTTGCTGGCAACGGCGGTCGATTCGTTCGGATTCCAGCCGCCACCCAGCGCCTTGAATGCCGCCACTGCAGCGCGTGCCGATTCCGTTTGCGCCTGGGCGCGCGCATCGGATGCACGCAACAGGCTTTCGTCGGCCTGCAGAACTTCAATGAGGCTGACGACGCCTTTCTGGTACGCAGCGAACGAGGCGTTTCGCGCGCGGCCCAGCGAATCCACGCCTTGCGTGAGCATGGCTGCCTGCTCTTCCCGCTTGACGAGGGCAGAAAAGGCGTCTTCCACGTCTTCCGTGGCCCGCAGCGCGGCAAGCCGGTATGCGGCCAGCATCTCAGCCTCTTGCCCTTTGGCCTGATCGATCTGCGCATTGATGCGCCCGAAGTCGAACAGGCGCCAGCGCAGGCCGAGCACGCCGGCAAACTGGCTGGCCCCGCCACCAAACAGGCTGCCCGCGCCCACGGATGTGGCGCTGCCCAGCAGGCCGCCCAGCGAGAACTTCGGGTAGTACTCCGCAATGGCGACGCCGATGCGTGCGTTGGAAGCCGCGAGGCGTCGCTCGGCGACGATGAGGTCGGGGCGCCGCCGCAACAGTTCGCCCGGCGATCCGCTGATCGAAATCCGTGGCGCGGCAGGGATGTCGCCGTCTTGCGCAAGCTCGGCCCGGTGTGTGCCCGGCAGTGAGCCCAGCATGACGTCGAGCGCGTTCATCGCCGCGTCGAGGCCCGTCTCAAGCTGCGGAATGGAAGCGCGCACCTGGGCCAGCGCCCCCTCGGCCTGCCTCACCTGGAGTTCTGCCGCCAGCCCCTTGCCGTACAGCAGGTTCACCGTGGAGAGCAGTTCCTCCTGCGTCTTTACCTGCTGACGCGCCACGCGCAGGCGTGTCTGCAAGCCGCGGACCGTGATGTAGATGTCGGCAGTCTGCGCGGCCACGGCCAACCGCGTGGCAACCGCGCCCGCCTGAGAGGCTTCGTAATCCGCCAGCGCGGCTTCCCGGCCACGGCGCAGGCCGCCGAACAGGTCCAACTCCCAGCTTGCATTGGCGTCCGCTTCAAAGGCATTGCCATAGCGGTCGAAGCCGGGCCGGGAATTCAGGACGCGGCCCAGCGGAGTTTCGACGGACTGATAGGCGCGCGCCGCTTGGCCTGTGACGTTGCCCGAAGGCAGCAACGCGGCGTTGGCGGCACCAAGACCTGCTCGAGCTTGCGTGACGCGGGCGAAGGCCTGGGCAAGGTCCAGGTTCTGTTCCAGCGCCAGCTGCACGAAGCGCCTCAGTTGCGGATCGCCAAAGCCTGCCCACCACGCCGACAGATCGGCTGCGGTGGTGGCGCTGCGCTGCTCCACGGCCGTCTGGCCAAGGAATGTGGCTGGAGCCGGCATCTCGGGCTTCACATAGTCCGGGCCGACGGCACAGCCCGCTGCCAGGCCGGCAACGATGAGTGCGGTAAGGGAGTGTTTTGGCAACATGGGCGGCTTCCATCGAAACTTTTAGTGACTATAGTACAAATTGGTCACAAGTTGTTCAATGATTGCGACTCGCGTAAGCTGACGCCCATGAAGACCACTCCTTACCCCGTTTCCGCCCGCGGTCCGGCGGATCACGACGTGCGGGACCAGATCGTTGCCGCTGCCACCGAACATTTCAGCCGCTACGGCTACGAGAAGACCGCCGTGTCCGATCTGGCCAAGGCCATCGGTTTTTCCAAGGCTTACATCTACAAGTTCTTTGAATCCAAACAGGCCATTGGCGAGATGATCTGCGCCAACTGCCTGCGCGAAATCGAGACCGACGTCAACGCGGCGCTGGCCGAGGCAGGCTCGCCGCCCGAGAAGCTGCGGCGGATGTTCAAAGCCTTGACGGAGGCCAGCCTGCGGCTGTTTTCCCATGACCGCAAGCTGTATGAAATTGCCGCCTCGGCAGCGACCGAGCGCTGGCAGTCTGTGATTGCCTATGAAGGCCGTATCCAGACGTTGCTGCGCGATGTGCTGCAGGAGGGCCGCGAGACCGGAGACTTCGAGCGCAAGACGCCATTGGATGAAGCCACGGCAGCCATCTACCTGGTCATGCGCCCGTACATGAATCCGCTGCTGTTGCAGTACAGCTTTGACTACACCGAGACGGCACCCGGCCTGCTCTCCAGTCTGGTGCTTCGGAGTCTTTCCCCGTGACGCACAGATTTTTTCTTTGTGACCATTGACTATTTTGGTCACTAGAACCAGAATGAAAGCCCAGATCATCTCGTCGATGGGGCTTTCATGTTTTCGCGTCGCTTTGTTACCTCTACCGTTGCTTTTGCGTTGCCCCTCGCGCTGAGTGCGTGCGGCGAAAAGGCCCCCGTCGACCCGCGCACCGAGGCGCCCTTGGTGCGTGCGGTGGTCGTTCCACCTGCGGTTTCCGCATCGCGTTCCTTCACGGGCGTCGTGGCTGCCAGGGTGCAGAGCGACCTCGGCTTTCGCGTGCCCGGAAAAGTGTTGGAGCGGCTGGTTGACGCAGGGCAGACCGTCAAGCGCGGGCAGCCGCTGATGCGGATCGATCCCGTCGACCTGAAGCTCGCAGCGCATGCGCAGCAGGAAACCGTGGCCGCCGCACGGGCACGCGCGCAGCAGACGGCCGAAGACGAGGCGCGCTACCGCGATCTGCGCGGCACCGGAGCCATTTCTGCCTCGGCCTACGACCAGGCCAAGGCTGCGGCTGACGCGGCCAAAGCGCAACTCAGCGCCGCAGAAGCGCAGGCGGATGTGGCGCGCAACGCGAGCCGCTACGCCGAGCTTGTCGCTGACGGCGACGGTGTGGTCATGGAAACGCTGGCTGAGCCCGGCCAGGTCGTCAGCGCTGGGCAGGCTGTGGTGCGCCTCGCGCACGCGGGCCGACGCGAAGCCGTAGTCCAGCTGCCGGAAACCTTGCGGCCGGCGATTGGCTCGGTTGCACAGGCAACGCTTTTTGGCACCGAAAGCGCCGGCGTACCGGCCAAGCTGCGACAGCTTTCGGACGCGGCCGACCGGCTGACTCGCACCTTCGAAGCGCGTTATGTGCTGGACGGCGATCTGGCCAACGCGCCGCTCGGCTCCACCGTAACGATTCAGATTGCCGATCGGCCGGCCACTGCGCAAGGCGATGTGCAGGTGCCGCTCGGTGCGGTGTTCGACGCCGGCAAGGGTCCGGGCGTATGGGTCATCCAAGGTGAACCTGCCAAGGTGTCGTGGCGCTCCGTCACCATCGCGCAGGTTGGGGATGAGGGCGCGCACGTCGGCGGGCAGGTCAAGCAGGGCGACCGCATCGTCGCGCTCGGCGCACAACTGCTGCGTGAAGGACAGCGGGTGCGCGTCGCCGGCCAGGATGCCGGCACTGCCATCGCGGGGGTGCGACTGTGAGCCAAGGCCGCTTCAACCTGTCTGCGCTCGCCGTACGCGAGCGTGCCGTCACGCTGTTCCTCATCTGCCTGATATCGGTGGCAGGTCTCATTTCGTTCTTCAAGCTGGGCCGTGCAGAAGACCCCGCTTTTACGGTCAAGGTGATGAACATCGTCACCGTGTGGCCGGGTGCCACCGCGCAGGAAATGCAGGACCAGGTGGCTGAGAAAATTGAAAAGCGCATGCAAGAGTTGCGCTGGTATGACCGCACGGAAACATACACGCGGCCAGGTCTGGCGTTCACCACGTTGACGTTGCTAGACAGCACGCCGCCGTCGGAAGTGCAGGAGGAGTTCTACCAGGCGCGCAAGAAAGTCGGCGACGAGGTGGCCAACCTGCCGTCGGGCGTGATCGGGCCGATCGTCAATGACGAATATTCGGACGTGACGTTTGCGCTGTTCGCGCTCAAGGCGCAGGGCGAGCCGCAACGTGCTCTTGTGCGCGATGCCGAGACGCTGCGCCAGCGGCTGCTGCACGTGCCGGGTGTGAAGAAGGTCAACATCATCGGCGAACAGGCGGAACGCATCTACGTCGAGTTTTCTCATGACCGGCTGGCGACGCTGGGGGTGAATCCACAAGACGTTTTTGCCGCGCTCAACACCCAGAATGCGCTGGCCGCTGCGGGCTCCGTGGAAACGAAGGGGCCGCAAGTGTTCATTCGCCTGGATGGCGCGTTTGACGAGCTGCAGAAGATTCGCGATACGCCGGTGGTCTCGCAGGGGCGGACGCTGAAGCTGTCCGACATTGCCACCGTCAGGCGCGGTTATGAGGATCCGGCCACCTTCATGGTGCGCAATGGCGGGCAGCCTGCCTTGCTGCTTGGCATCGTCATGCGCGAGGGCTGGAACGGCCTGGACCTGGGCAAGGCGCTCGACAAGGAAGTCGGCGCCATCAATGCGGACATGCCGCTCGGCATGAGCCTGACCAAGGTGACGGACCAGGCGGTCAACATCGCCGCCTCCGTCGACGAGTTCATGCTGAAGTTCTTTGCAGCGCTGCTCGTGGTCATGCTGGTGAGTTTTGTCAGCATGGGGTGGCGCGCCGGCCTGGTGGTGGCTGCGGCCGTGCCGCTGACGCTTGCCGTGGTGTTTGTTGTGATGGCCGCGACAGGCAAGAACTTCGACCGCATCACGCTGGGCTCGTTGATCCTCGCGCTCGGTCTGCTGGTGGACGACGCGATCATCGCCATCGAAATGATGGTGGTGAAGATGGAAGAGGGCTACAGCCGTGTGGCTGCATCGGCCTATGCGTGGAGCCACACTGCGGCGCCCATGTTGTCGGGCACGCTCGTGACGGCGGTCGGATTCATGCCCAACGGTTTCGCGCGATCGACGGCCGGGGAATACACCAGCAACATGTTCTGGATTGTCGGTATCGCGCTGATTGCGTCGTGGGTGGTGGCGGTGGTGTTCACGCCTTACCTGGGCGTGAAGATGCTGCCCAACTTCCAGACGGTCGAAGGCGGACACGACGCGATTTACGACACGCCGCGTTACAACCGTTTCCGGCGATTGCTCGGGCGTGTGATCGCGCGCAAATGGCTGGTCGCGGGCGCGGTGGTGGGCCTTTTCGCGCTGTCCATCGGGGGCATGGCGATCGTCAAGAAGCAGTTCTTTCCGATTTCGGATCGCCCGGAAGTGCTGGTCGAGGTGCAAATGCCTTATGGCACATCGATCAACCAGACTGACGCGGCCACCGCCAAGCTGGAAGCGTGGCTGGCCAAGCAGAAGGAAGCCAAGATCGTGACGGCCTACATCGGCCAGGGCGCGCCGCGCTTCTATCTGGCGATGGGGCCTGAGTTGCCGGACCCGTCGTTCGCCAAGATCGTGATCCGCACCGATAGTCAGGAAGAGCGCGACGCGTTGAAGCAGCGGCTGCGTCAGGCCGTTGCAGATGGCCTTGCCCCAGGGGCGCGTGTACGTGTCACGCAGCTTGTGTTCGGTCCGTATTCGCCGTTCCCCGTGGCCTATCGCGTCACTGGCCCGGATGCGGAAACGCTGCGCCGTATCGCTGCTGATGTGCAGCATGTCATGGACGCCAGCCCGATGATGCGCACGGTCAATACGGACTGGGGCACGCGCGTCCCCACGCTCCATTTCACCTTGCAGCAAGACCGCCTGCAAGCCGTGGGGCTGACATCCAGCGCTGTCGCCCAGCAGCTCCAATTCCTGCTCAGCGGCATTCCGGTGACGGCCGTGCGCGAAGACATCCGTACGGTGCAGGTGACCGCGCGCTCAGCCGGCAACGTGCGGCTCGACCCGGCCAGAATCGGCGACTTTACGCTGGCTGGCGCCAATGGGCAGCGCATTCCGCTCTCGCAAGTTGGCAAGATCGACGTGCGCATGGAAGAGCCCATCATGCGCCGGCGCGACCGCATGCCGACCATCACGGTGCGCGGCGATATTGCTGACGGCTTGCAACCGCCCGACGTGTCGACGGCCATCAGCAAGCAGCTTGCCCCGATCATCGAGAAACTGCCGAGCGGATACCGCATTGAGCAAGCCGGTTCCATCGAAGAGTCGGGCAAGGCGACGAAGGCCATGCTGCCGCTGTTCCCGATCATGTTGGCGGTCACACTGCTGATCCTCATCTTCCAGGTCCGGTCCATCCCGGCCATGGTCATGGTGTTCCTGACCAGCCCCTTGGGCCTTATTGGCGTGGTGCCCACGCTGATCCTGTTCGGGCAGCCGTTTGGCATCAACGCGCTGGTCGGTTTGATTGCGTTGTCGGGCATCCTGATGCGCAACACGCTCATCCTCATCGGGCAGATTCAGCACAACAAGGATGAAGGGCTTGATCCGTTCCGGGCTGTGGTGGAAGCCACGGTGCAGCGTGCACGGCCGGTGATTCTGACGGCGCTGGCGGCCATCCTGGCCTTCATTCCCCTGACGCATTCGGTGTTCTGGGGCGCGCTCGCCTATACGCTGATCGGCGGGACGTTTGCCGGGACGATCCTGACCCTGGTGTTTCTGCCGGCGATGTACTCCATCTGGTTCAAGATCCGGCCCGCCCACGCTGCCCATGTGCAGCCTCCGCTGCAAGAGACCGCGCAAGGCGCATCACAGCTGCTCCCTGAATAGCGTTTTAGTCGCCTGCCCGCGTTACCTCCGTTCTCTCTCGACCCTCGGGCAGGCGTTTTTTCTTTTCTCATGGGGCGTCACGCTCCCGCAGGGCCGCCAACATGGCATTGACGAAATGTCAGTAATTGACGTATCGTCAACGCCATGAAGCCCATCGAAGAAAATCGCCTTCTGCTGCGCGAAGGCCGCAAGATCGTGGAGGCGCTGGGCAAGACGCTGGCGCCGCTGGTGGAAGTCGTCCTGCACGACCTGACCGATCCCGATCATGCCGTCGTTGCCATCGCCAACAACCTGTCCGGCCGCCAGGTTGGCGACGCCGTGACGGAGCTGGGCCTTGCGCGCCTGGCCGACCCCGACTTCCCGGAAGTCATCGAAAACTACGCCAACCGGTTTCCCGACGGGCGCCCCGCTAAGAGCACATCGATCGGGCTGAAGAACAGCCGCGGCGATTACGTGGCGGCCATCTGCCTGAACATGGATGTATCGATGCTCGGCGCCATGACGTCGAGCCTCGCGCAGTTGATGCGCATCGACGTTGCCGCGCCGCCGGTGCCCGAGTCGCTCGCATCGCGCCGCGTGGAAGACGTGCGCATCGCGCTCGAACAATTTGCCGCCGCACGCAACACCACGCCCATGGCCATGACGCTCGACCAGCGCCGCGAAGCCATGCGCGAACTGGCCGCCAGCGGCCTGCTGAACTTGCGCCGCGCGCTGACTGAAGTCGCGCAAACGCTGGGCGTGGCGCGCTCCACCGTCTACACCTACCTGCCCGAGGACCTCGCATGAGCCTGCCCATTTCCTACGACGACGTCGTTGCTGCCCACGCGCGCCTGCACGGCGTTGCCCACAAGACGCCCGTGCTGACGTCGGCCACCGCCAACGCCATGACCGGCGCCGAGCTGTTCTTCAAGGCCGAGAGCTTCCAGCGCATGGGGGCGTTCAAGTTTCGTGGGGCGTACAACGCGCTGTCGCAATTCACGCCGGAACAGCGCAAGGCGGGCGTGATCACGTTTTCGTCGGGCAACCACGCGCAGGCGATTGCGCTGTCGGCCCGGCTGCTCGGCATGCGCGCCGTCATCGTCATGCCGAAGGACGCGCCCGTCGTGAAGGTGGAGGCCACGCGCGGCTACGGCGGCGAGGTGGTGTTCTTCGACCGCTACACCGAAGACCGCGAAGCCATTGGCCGCAAGCTGGCCGAAGAACATGGCCTTACGCTGATCCCGCCTTACGACCATCCGCACGTGATGGCCGGGCAGGGCACGGCGGCCAAGGAATTGATCGAAGAGATCGGCCCGCTCGATGTGCTGCTGGCCCCGCTGGGCGGCGGCGGTTTGCTCTCCGGCTGCGCCACGGCGGCGCGCGCGCTGAACCCGGCGTGCAAGATCTTCGGCGTGGAACCCGAGGCCGGCAACGACGGCCAGCAGAGCTTCCGCACGGGCCAGATCGTCCACATCGATACACCCAAGACGCTGGCCGACGGCGCGCAGACGCAGCATCTGGGCAACCACACGTTTGCCGTGATTCGCGAGCTGGTCGACGACATCGTGACCGTGAGCGATGCAGAACTCGTCAGCGCCATGCAGTTCTTCGCCTCACGCATGAAGGCGGTGGTCGAGCCCACCGGCTGCCTGGCTGCCGCTGCGGCGCTGAACGGCAAGATTGACGTGCGCGGCAAGCGCGTCGGCGTGATCCTGTCGGGCGGCAATGTGGATCTGCAACTCTTCGCCAAGCTGGTGCTGGGCGCGGAGGCAGCGAAATGAGCGATGCACGCTACCTGAACGCGCCGCAACTGCGCCCGCCTGCGGGGCATTACTCGCACGCGGTCTGCGCCAATGGCTTCGTGTTCGTCGCCGGACAGATTCCCGTGACGCCCACCGGCGAAAAGCTCGTCGATGCGCCGTTCGAGACGCAGGTGCGGCAGGTGCTGTCGAACCTCGACGCCGTGCTTGCCGCCGCGGGCACGGACCGTTCGCGTCTGGTGCAAGTGCGTGTGTACGTGACCGACATGGAAGCGCACTGGCCCGCGTTCGATGCGCTCTACCGCGAGTGGATCGGCGACCTGCGCCCGGCGCGCGCGGTCGTGCCGGTGCCGACGCTGCACTACGGGCTGGCCGTCGAGATCGAGGCAACGGCCATGGCCGGGTGACACAAACACAAACGCTTGCCGTTGACGTGCGTCAGGTGGGAAGGGTTCGTGCGAGTTGATCTCCGGCGGTTTGCCGGCCATTGTTACAAAATGGCGGGCGTACCTGCCGAGGCATTGGCTTTGGCCTTGGCCCGCCCATGACAGATCAGACGCGTCCTTCGCCACCCATGACCCTTCAAAAAACGCGGCAACTCACGCAGGAAGACGTTCCGGTCGGTCAACCGCTGCCGTTTCCGCTGGCGGACAGCGCGGGCCGGCTCCTGCTGCCTGCCGGTGCCGTTGTGCCCGACGCTGAAGACGTCCGCCTGCTGTTCCATCACGGCCCGGTGCTGGCGCTGGCAGACGGCGATGACGTTGCTGCCGCGCCTGCCGCCGCGCCCGCGGAAGCGCCGCCCCGGCTCGGCTCGGCCGGCCTGACGGTGGGCACCGTTTTGCAGGTGCAGGAGAAGTCCGCGCCGCTGCGTGGCCTGCTGCCGTGCCGCCTGATCGGCTATATCGAAGGCGAGGCGCTGTTTGTCACGCAACCGGCCGACGCCAAGCGCACGCTGCGGCCGGAGCCCCGAGACGTGCTCATCCTGCGAGGCTTCTCGGGCCGCGCTGTGTTCACGATGATGTGCAGCGTGGTGTCGGTGGGGCAGTTTCCGTCGCCGTATCTGGTCTTGTCTGCGCCAATCAAGATGCAGAAGATGCCGTTGCGCCGTGCCAAGCGCGTGCAGGTTCGGATCGGGGCGCGCGTGCGTGCGCAGGGGCAGGCCGCGTCGGCTGCGGACCGCGTCGCGGTGATCCGCGACATCTGCCTGAACGGTGCCCTGGTGCAGAGCGCCAACCCCGCGTTCCAGCCCGGCGACAGACTCGCTCTGGATTTCAACGCCTACGTGGACGGCCAGCTGGAGACATTCGCGCTGACGGGACGCGTGGCAAGCGGGTCGCCGGCGCTGGGCGCCACCGCATCTGCATTCCCTTCGTTTGGCGTGGAATTCACGCTGTCGAAAGAGCAGACAGCCCAGCTCTCGCATCTGATCATCGAGCGGCTGGACGAGAACGCATGAGCGCCTAGCCCGCGAGCATCGTCTCCAGCAGCCACGCGCCGGCCTGGCCGAGTGTGCGCTTGCGCGACCACACCGCGTCCACCGGCACATGGCGCGGCCATCCGCGCGCCTGCACCTCGTGCAGCCGGTCTGCCGCGAAGTGATCGACCAGCCAACGCGGCAGCTCCGTCCATCCGAAACCCAGCACGGCCATCTCCAGCAACATGAGGTAGCTCGGCGCAGACCAGCGGCGCAGGCCGCGCACTGGCGTTGTATCGGCCCGCGGTCCGACCGGATCGACAAATGTGTTCAGCCGCAGCTCGCGTGTGTCGCGCAGCACCGCGTGCGGCACTTCTGCGTGCCCGTATTGCGCAAGCGGATGCTGGCGCCCTACGAACAGGCCGATCTCCGATTGCTCGGCGATGGTCGCGGCGCCAATGTCGGGCGGATACGCCGGTTGCGTGGCCACCAGGCCCAACTGCGCGCGGCCCTGCTGGATGATGTCGAGCACGTCTTCGTACTCGGCAATCAGGCATTCGAGTTCCAGCTCCGGAAAGCGTTGTTCGAGTGACGCGAGCGTCTGCTCGTAGCGATCGGACTGATACGTATCGGACACCACCAGCGTCAGGCGCGCCTCCAGGCCTCCGGCCATTTGTGCCGCCAGACGGTCCATCTGTTCGCTGGCCTCCAGCACGCGGCGCACTTGCGTGAGCATCGCGCGGCCCGCTTCGGTCAACGTGGGTTGGCGTGTGCTGCGGTCGAACAGCGTCAGGCCAAGGTCGATCTCGAGATTGCCGATCGCCTCGCTCACCGTCGATTGCCGCTTGCCCAGCTTGCGCGCGGCAGCCGAGAACGAACCGAGGGTGGCAGCCTCCGCAAAGGCGTGCAGGGCTTCAGGAGAGTGGCGCATCGATCGCTCCGCAAGAGGGGATTGGCTCAATATATCGGAAAAACCGATGGTTTCGAACTGGAGAAACTTGCCTGCACCGATGAAAATCACGCCCATTCATCGGAGTCGTTGCCATGCAAGTTCCTGTCAAAACCCCTGTCGAGCGCGTGTTTCATGCGCTGAGCTTCGAGTTGATCGCCACCGTCATCTGCGCGCCCCTGTTCAGCTGGATCATGGGTGTGCCGCTTGCGCACATGGGCGCCTTGACCCTCATGTTTGCCGGCGTGGCGATGGCGTGGAACATGGTGTTCAACGCCATCTTCGAGCGTGTCGAGCATCGCTACAAGCTCTCGCGCACGTTGACGTTGCGCGTGGTACATGCCTGCCTGTTCGAGGGCGGGCTCGTCGTGATGCTGGTGCCGCTGGGCGCGTGGTGGCTGAACGTCAGCCTCTGGGAAGCCTTCGTCATCGACATCGGCATCATGCTGTTCTTCCTGCCGTACACGTTCTTCTTCAACCTTGCGTACGACCATCTGCGCGCACGCTGGATGTCGCGCCGGGCGCTGGCCTGATCCCCCATGGGCTTAGGGCAAAAGGGGCAGTGCGGGAGGTGACACGCTTCCTATAATGAAGTCCCTTTCGAAACGGGCGCAGCGGTCGCAAGCCGCTGCGCCCGTATTGCCTTCATGCTGCGTCTTTCTGTTACGTCGTCCCATGCCTCGGCAACCGTGCTGCGCCAATGCTACGTAGCGGCCTGCGCGGGGGATGCTGCGGGCGTGATGAACGTGCTGCGCGATGCGTGCGGCGCGGACCACGCTGCGGCCATGATCCGGTGGCGCGTCGATGGACGCTGGCACTGGGTGGCATCGCGCGGCGCACGCTCGGCAGACATGCTGCTGCGTGCCGTGCGCGGTGATGGCGTTGACGCGTGGCCGATGGCCGACGCTGAAGTGCGCGGCGCGGTATGGCTCGATTACCGCAGGGCGGGCGTGCAGCCCATGCAGCATGGTGCGGCGCCACAGGCGTTGCTGCCGCACTTTGCGCAAGCGCTGCCGTTGTGCTGGCAACGCGTTGCGGCGCGCGCGGGCATCTCGCCTGCGCAGCCGGTCAGCCTGTGGCTGACCGATGCGTTTCACCTGACGCGCCGCGAAGCCGACGTGGCGGACCTGCTCGCAAGCGGCTCCGACCCAGCCTGTATTGCCCGCACGCTGGGCATTTCACTCGACACGGTGCGCACGCACCTCAAGCACGTCTATCGCAAGACCAACACGCACAGCCAGTGCGATGTCGTGCGGCTGATGCTCGCGTTATCGGCGCGCCGGTAGGTTCTTGCGCGCCTGTGTCAGGCGGTGGCCATCTTTGGCGGCGCCACGGCAGGCGTGCCGTCCTGGAAGAGGGTCTGCAATTGCGCCCGCAACTCGGGCGAATCGGTGTGCTTGTGCACGGAAACGGCGTGCTGCACGGCCGCCTCCAGCAGTTCGGCATCGCTGTCGGCGCTGATGGCGACCGAGCAGTTGGTCTCGCTGGGGAAGGCGCGGCAATCGATGTAGCGGCGGCCCATGGCGGTGCTCCTGAATGACGAATGACGACGGCGCGACGCGGTGAACGACCGGTCGCGTGTCTCTTCGTTATAGGGGCGCCCGGGGAGCGCGGCGTCCCCTGAATGGGGTAGGGCGCCGTATGGGCGACGCCGCGTCAGTCGAGGAAAACGTACTGCGCCAGGTAGGGGCTGCGGCCTTCCTGGCCTTCTTCCGTGCAGGGTAGTGCCGGCGCGATGCCGCCATGGGTCTGGAGCCGCTGCACGTATCGCACACTGCTCAAGAGCCCCGCGCCACCGGCATGGGTGGCTTGCAGCAACAGTAGCGGAATGGCGCCGGCTTCCGTGGTGTTGGGCGCCTGCTGCAAGACTTTTCCGGTGATCTTGCTGCCGTCGGAGGCTTCCCAGCTGGGGCCCGCACCGTGTTTGACGATGAGCTTCCCGCTCGCGTCGTAAAGCTCCGCCAGCGGCGCCTTGAAGACCCACGTCAGAGGCTTATCGCCGTCGCGCTTGCAAACGTAGATCTGCACCCCCGTGGCCGATAGCGTGGCGACGGTGTGGTGAGACTCGGCCGGTTGCAGCGCCGCGGGGGCGGTTTACGCGCTCACCGTCTGCGAGACCGCCATGGCCAACGCAAGCAAGAGGACAGATGAGACTGCGGAGCGCGAGGTGCGGGGCAGGTTCGGCATGATTTTCCTTGTGCAGGTGGAAAGATCGTTCATGGAGCCACCTTCGCCCCACGCTCCTCCAGCAACGCGCGCAGCACCGAGCGATGGCAATGCGCCTCGTCTTCGCAATAGCAGCCCACCGACAGGTTGGTCTGGTGCGATAGCGCGGCCAGCATGTCGAGCAGGCGGGCGGCATCGCCGTCGCGCATTTCGGTGCGGAAGTGGCGCACGAAGGTTTGCCAGGCTTTTTCATCGTGCTGGGATTGCGCGGCCTGGGCTTGCTTGACGAGTTCGGGCGTGGGCGAAAGCAGCGGCATCCACACGTCATAGAAATCGCGGCTGGCGAATTCTTCCTTGGGCACGCCGCGCGGCGGACGCCGCACGGTGCCTATGCGCAAGCCTTCATCGGGTTGACGCGGCTCGCCGAGCCGGACGATGCGTAGTGCCATGGAATGTCTCCGTGTGGATGCTGCGCGCGGCCTGCTTACGAGCCTTGCCGGCTCTGCACCGTCGGAAAGAACAGATCCTTCCACGACGCCGGTTTGTTCTTGAGCGTGCCCACGCGCTGCATGAATTCAGCATAGTGTGCGACGCCCACCGGCGTGGTCGTGAAGCGCGAATCCGGATCATCGAGAATCTTCTTCACCTCTTCCGGCGAACTCTTCACCTTCGACTGTGCGATGTAGATCTGCGCCGCTTTGGTCTTGTCCTTGGCGATGAAAGCGTTGGCTTCGTCCAGCGCCGCCACGAACGCCGCCGACAGCTTCGGGTTGGCCTCGTAGAACTTCTTGCTCGTGTAGGTCATGTCCAGCGTGATGTTGCCGAGCACGTCGACCGTGTTGAACACGCGGTGCAGGCCGGGCGCTGCCGCCTCGGTGTACGAGAACGGCGGCGAGGCCATGTGGCTGTTGATCTGGCTGCCGCCGGCCAGCATCACGGCGGTGGCGTCAGGGTGCGGCAGCGGCACGGTGATCGGGTCGAGCTTGTTGAACTGCTTGTCGCCGAAGGTCTTGGCGGCGGCCATTTGCAGCACCACGGCGGGCAGCGAGGTCTTGATGCCGGGCACGGCGATGCGGTCCTTGTCGGAGAAATCCGCCAGCGTTTTGACGTTGGGGTTGCGCGTCATGAGGTACATCGACGACGAGCTGAGCGACGACAGGCCGCGCACTTCCATCGCGCTGCCGCGGGTTTTGTCCCACAGCGTGAGGAAGCCCGGTACGCCGAGTGAGGCGATGTCGAGCGCGCCGGAGAGCATGGCGTCGTTGATGACGTTGCCGCCGTCGAGCACGCGGTAGCTGACCTTCACGTCGCCCAGGCCGGCGGCCTTGGCCTGCTTCTCCAGCAGGTGCTCGCTGGCCATGACCATGATGGGGAGGTAGAGGATGCCGTAGCCGTGGGAGATGCGGACTTCGGTGGCTTCTGCGTGGGCGGTGGTGATGGCGCCGGCCACGAGCGATGTGGCCAGCGTGGCGGCGACTGTCAGGCGGAGGATGGTGCGGCGGGGGGGCTGCATGTGTTGTCTCCTTGTTGTTGTCGATATGGTTGTTTGTTGGTGGAGTGTCCCTTGTTTCACCCCCTGCCGGGGGCGACTCACTTTCTTTGTCTTGCCAAAGAAAGTAAGCAAAGAAAGGCGCGCCCGAGATGGCGACTTCTCCTTGGATTTGTGTCACGGGGAGGGAGGGGAGGCAAACTCGCTGCGCTCAGACAGCCTCCCCTCTTTTTCCTCCCCGCGACAAAAATCCAAGGCGCCATCTAGGGCAGGGTACGGCCACACCGTCTGGGCGCTGGCGTTGCGCCCATGTTCAGTTCTGCATGCCCCAGCGTTTGACGGTGCGGGCTTCCAGCGTGCGGAATATTAGGTTCTCTACCAGCAGGCCGATGATGATCACCGTCAGCAGGCCGGCAAAGACTTCCGGAATCTGCAGCTGGTTCTTGTTTTCGTAGATGTACCAGCCCAGGCCGCCCTGGCCGGAGCTGACGCCGAACACCAGTTCGGATGCGATCAACGTGCGCCATGCGAAGGCCCAGCCGATCTTCAGGCCGGTGAGGATGGAGGGGAACGCGGCCGGGATCAGGATCTTGGTCAGGTATCCCATGCCGGAGAGCCCGTAGTTGCGGCCCACCATGCGCAGCGTGTTCGATACCGACAGGAAACCGGCATGCGTGTTGAGCGACACCGCCCACACTACCGAATGCACGATCACGAAAATCAGGCTGCCGTTGCCGAGGCCGAACCACACGAGTGCGATCGGCAGCAGCGCAATGGCGGGCAGCGGGTTGAACATGGCGGTGAGCGTTTCCAGGAAGTCCTGCCCGAGCCGGTTGCTGATGCCGAGCACGACCAGCGCGCAGGACAACGCCAAGCCGAGCGCGTAGCCTGCCAGCAGCGTTTGCATCGACGTGCCGATGCGAGCGAACAGCGTGCCGCTCGCTAACCCAGCCCACAAAGCCTGCACGGTGTCAGAGAAAGTCGGCAGCAGAAGCGGGTTGTCGAGCCAGCGCGCACCGCCTTCCCACACGAGTGCGAGCACGACGAGGATGACGAGCTTGCGCAGCCATGCCTGTTCGTACAAACGCTCGGCAATGGAGAGGGGTTTTTCCACCACGCCGATGCGCTCGAACGCCACGGGCGTGCTGTAGACAGGCGCGCGGTTGCTGATGTCGGTGGCGGCTGGCATGGAAAGCGTTTCAGTCTGCATGGGTTTCCTCCACTGCGCGGGCGAACAGCATGTCGTGGATCTCGGCTTCGAGCGCTTTGAAGCGCTCCGGGTCATCATCGCCGCGCGCGAGGCTCGGCAGCTCTGCGCGGACCTGGCCCGGATGCGGCGACAGGATCAGGATGCGGCTGCCGCAGCGGATCGCCTCCGGAATCGAGTGCGTGACGAACAGCACGGTGAAGCGCGTTTCGTCCCACAGCTGCAGCAGCTCGTCCTGCATCTTGCGGCGCGTGAGCGCGTCGAGCGCGGCGAACGGCTCGTCCATCAGCAGCACGTCGGGCTCCATCGCCATGCCGCGCGCAATGGCCGCGCGTTGCTTCATCCCGCCTGACAGCATGTGCGGGTGATGGTCGGCAAACTTGGTGAGGTTGACCTTGTTGATGTAGTGCAGCGCGCGTTCTTCGGCTTCACGCGCACCCAGCTTGCCCGTGGAGAGCAGCGGGAACAGCACGTTCTCTTTCACCGTCTTCCACGGCAGGAGCTGGTCGAACTCCTGGAACACCATCATGCGATCCGGCCCCGGCTTGGTCACGGGTTGGCCCTTCAGGCGGATCTCGCCCTCGGTGGGCGTGAGGTAGCCGCCGATGGCTTTCAGCAATGTCGATTTACCGCAGCCCGACGGCCCGAGCAGGATGTAGCGCTCGCCGGGATAGACCTGGAAGTCGACGCGGTACGTGGCCGTCACCAGATGCTGGCGAGTCTTGTACTGCAGCGTGACGCCGCGCACGTCCAGCAGCGGCGGCGCGGTCGGTGAGTTGGCCTGCATGATGTTGTCTCCTGTGTGTGTTTTTGTCGGATTGGGTTGCGGCGTATGCGGCGCTACCGGATATCGACGTGGTAGCGGAAGTGCGCCGCCGCGCCACGCGAGCGCCGCCATTCGAGCGGCACCCGGTCGTAGCCCCGCGCAACGCGTTCGATGACCATCACCGGATCGCCGGCCTGGATGCGCAGCAGCCGCGCATACGTTGCGTTGACGGCCTCGGCGGTGAGCGTTTCCTCAGCGCTGGCAATGATCTGCCCGCAGTGCGATTCGTACAGCGGATACAGCAGGTCGCCAAACGCCTCGAGTTCCAACGTGGCGAGCGGCGCAAAGCGGTCGTACGGCAGCCAGATTTCTTCGGCCAGCATGGGCGCGCCATCCAGCAGACGCAGTCGGGTCAGGCGAATGACGGGGGCGCCCGTTTCAATCTGCAGGCCCGCAGCGGGGGCAGACGGCGCATCCAGCACATCGCGCTTGAGGATGCGGCTCTCAGGAATGCGCCGCTCGCCGCTTTCACTCTGGAAGCGGAAGAACCGGAACAAGGAGCTGGCAAAGCTGGCGCGCCGCACGAAGGTGCCCCGGCCCTGGAAGCGTTCCAGCAGGCCTTCGGCCACCAAGACATCGACCGCTTTGCGGACCGTGCCGACCGCCACGTTGTACGTCTTGGCCAATTCGGCCTCAGTGGGGATGGCGTCGCCCGGGCGCCAGTGCTGCTGGGCGATCTGCGCGGCCAGATCGTCGCGCAATTGCTGATAGCGGGGCAGGCGGAGATCGGCGGGCATGGGTATCAAAAGTGGTCAACTATTCATCTATATGATTTGTCATTGTAGGGAGATTGAGGACGGTGGGCATTACAGGAAAACCCGCAGGGCCAGGTCTGCTCGACACGGGCCCTGCGGGTTTTGGTGGAACTGCTTGGGTTAAGGATTAACGCGTGGCGCGGACCGAAGCCGGCAACGGCTCAGTCTGTTGTGCCTTCGGACGGCGCAGCAACCGCAGCGCATACCAGGCCAGCACAAGCGCACCGATGGCGAACACGATGTCACCCGGCACACGCAGCCAGACCAGCGTTTCCATCACCTTCGAGTGCACGACTTCCGGCGAGCGGGCGTACCACATGCCCTTGGTGACGCTGGCCCACGCCTGGTAGATACCGGCCGGCAGCAGCGACATGAACACCATCATGGCCAGGCCGATGTTCAGGCCCCAGAATGCGGGCTTGAGCAGGCGGTCGGCATGCAGGTTGCGCGCATAGAGGCCGCGCAGGCAGAACAGCATGAGGCCGATACCGAGCATGCCGTACACCCCGAACAGTGCAGCGTGCCCGTGGGCGGCTGTCATGTTCAGACCTTGCACGTAGTACAGCGAAGCCGGCGGGTTGATGGCGAAGCCGAGGAGGCCGGCGCCGACGGTGTTCCAGAAGCCCACAGCCACGAAGCACAGCACGGGCCACTTGTAGGCATTGAGCCATGGCGTGCCTTGCGTGCGGCGATAGTTCTGCAGCGCTTCGAGCCCGATCAGCGTGAGCGGCACCACTTCCAGCGCAGAGAACACGGCACCCACCGAGATGATCGAGGTCGGTGTCCCCGTGAAGTACAGGTGGTGGAGCGTGCCCAGGATGCCGCCAAACAGGAACACGATCGTCTCGGCCACGATGGCGCGGTTGGCGCTGCTGGCGCGAATCAAGCCCAGGCGCGTGAAGATGAGCGCGATGACGGCGGTGGCGAACACTTCAAAGAAGCCTTCGACCCACAGGTGGACGAGCCACCAGCGCCAGTACTCGATCATCGAATAGTGCGTGTGTTGGCCCCACACCAGCGACGTCGAATAGAACCCGCCGATGCACGTGGCCGACAGGAACACCATGGCAGTCAGACCACGCGATTCCGACGGCGTCTTCAGTGCCGGCCACAGGGCGCGGCCCAGCAGCACGACCCAGAACAGCAGGCCGACAAACAGCAAGATTTGCCAAACGCGGCCCATGCTGGTGTATTCCAGCCCTTGGTTGCCGACCCAGAAGCCGAAGTCCGCACCGCGATGTTGCAACGTGCCGAGCCAGCCGGTGGTGATGGAGCCCACCACGATAAAGATCAGCGCCCAGAACAGCAGGTCAACGCCAAGCTTCTGGAACTTCGGTTCACGCCCCGACAGCAGCGGCGCAATGTACAGGCCCGTAGCGAGCCACGCCGTGGCAATCCACAGCACGCCGAGTTGCGTATGCACGGTCCGGCTGATCACGTACGGCAGCACCTGTGCCAGCGGAATCCCGAAGAACGATTCACCCTCCACCGCATAGTGCGCGGTGATGGCGCCCATGCCGATCTGCACCAGCATCAGGCCGATCACGGCGAAGAAGTATTTGCGGGTGGCCTTCATCGACGGCGTGGCTGCCACGTTCAGGAACGGATCGGCCGGCAGCGGCGCAGCCTCTTCTTCGTGCTTGCTGCTGCCATGCAGCCACAGCATGGCGGCAATACCGCCCAACAGCAGCACGATGCTGACCATCGACCACATGGCGGCGCCGCCGGTCATGGTGTTGCCCACGAGCGGTTCATGCGGCCAGTTGCTCGTGTACGAGATGTCGGTCTCGCCCGGGCGGTCCGCTGCGGCGGCCCACGATGTCCAGAAGAAGAATGCCGCCAGGGCTTCGCGGTCGGCCGCTTCCGGCAGCACGCCGGTGGCCATGGCGTATTGGTCGCGCAGCGTTGCCAGCGACGGATCGGTGCCGAACAGCGCCTCGAAGTGCTGCGCCACACCACGGATGGCCTCTGCGCGCTCACGCGATACGGTCAGGATGTCGTGATTGGCGTCGTACGTGTTGCGGCGCATTTCCTCCTTCACGCTGGCGTCGAGAGCGGCTTGCTGCACGGTCGTCAGCGGTGCGTCGGTATCGAACTGCTGATGCGCGCGGATGGCTTGCAGCGCCGTGGCTTCACGGTGCAGCCAGTCGGCAGACCAGTCGGGCGCAACGTAGCTGCCGTGGCCCCAGACGGTGCCAAGCTGCTGGCCCCCGGCTGCCAGCCAGGCCTGTTGCCCGCGCTGGATTTGTTCGCCCGTAAAGAGCACCTCGCCCACAGAGGTGACGACGGCATGCGGAATCGGCGGCGCTGCCAGATAGATCTGCCGGCCCAGATAACCCAATGCCCCGAACGACAGAATAAAGATCAGGCCGAGCCACCGCCACAGCCTCTGATTGGTTTTCATGACAAGGTTCCTTGCAGGATGCAATCGGAAATTCAGGCGCCACCACCGCAACCGCCGCAGCAGTGGCCGGCGCTGGCGGCAGACGCCACCTTGGTAATGGCAACGCGCCACGTGACGGGGGCGCGCTCAAGGTAGTCCCAGGAAAACTGGCCCGGGCGCTCCACTTGAAACTGCGACTGCAGCGGGCGCGGATCGTGATCGTTGATCAGCTCCAGGCGCTGGCCGATGCCGAGTTCGCCAAAGGCGGAGAAGATCAGCGGATGGCGCTCGCGCGGCGCCAGCACGCGGAGGTCGAGCTGGATGGTGGAGGCGGACTGTGTCATGGGGATGCCCTCTGTGGGTGTCGCATCAAAAAGATGCATTAAAGATGCAACTATATTAATGATCGGAATCCGCCGCGTTATTGATGTATGTCAGATGCTTGTTTTATGGGTCTCTTGATGCAGCGAATCCCGCCACGACAAGGTTGCCTGCCGTACGGCGTGACGGATGTGCCGTATGTGGGCGGTTTTCGTTTGCGCTGTATCAAAGCCCTACTGGCTGTCGGGACCTAACGTGGAGCGGACGACACCAGACCGATACACGGGGGAAAAAATGAGCCGTCTTCACACCGTCCGCAGCCTCATGCGCGCGGGCCTGATTTCTGTGGTGCTGGGCGCACTGCTTGCGGGCACTGCGGCCCGCGCCGCCAGCGCCAAATTGCCGGGTGACTTCGGGCCGCCACGCGGCGAGCCTATCCACGCCGTCCTGACAAGTCCGCCGCTTGTGCCGCCGCCGGTCAACCGGAACTATCCGGCCAAGGTCATCGTGGAATTGGAAGTGGTCGAGAAGGAAATGCAGATCTCCGAAGGGGTCAGCTACACCTTCTGGACGTTCGGGGGCACCGTTCCCGGCAGCTTCATCCGCGTGCGGCAGGGCGACACGGTGGAGTTCCACCTTAAGAACCACCCGAGCAGCAAGATGCCGCACAACATCGACCTGCACGGCGTGACCGGGCCGGGCGGCGGCGCAGCATCGAGCTTCACTGCACCGGGCCATGAGTCGCAATTCACCTTCAAGGCGCTCAACGAGGGCATTTACGTCTACCACTGCGCCACCGCGCCCGTGGGCATGCATATCGCCAACGGCATGTACGGCCTGATCCTGGTTGAGCCGCCCGAAGGCTTGCCCAAGGTGGATCACGAGTACTACGTCATGCAGGGCGATTTCTACACGGCCGGCAAGTACCGCGAGAAGGGCCTGCAGCCGTTCGACATGGAGAAGGCCATCGACGAACGTCCGAGCTACGTGCTGTTCAACGGTGCAGAAGGTGCGCTCACTGGCGACAAGGCGCTGCATGCCAAGGTGGGCGAAACGGTGCGCATCTTCGTGGGCAATGGTGGACCGAACCTCGTCTCCAGCTTCCACGTGATCGGCGCCATCTTCGACCAGGTGCGCTACGAGGGCGGCACCAACGTGCAGAAGAACGTGCAGACCACGTTGATCCCGGCAGGCGGCGCGGCGGTTGTGAAGTTCACCGCGCGCGTGCCTGGCAGCTATGTGCTGGTCGACCACTCGATCTTCCGTGCCTTCAACAAGGGTGCGCTGGCCATCCTCAAGATCGATGGGCCGGAGAACAAGCTGGTCTATTCCGGCAAGGAGCTGGATTCTGTGTACCTGGGCGATCGCGCCGCTCCCAACATGAGCGCCGTCACCAAGGCAACCCAGGCATCCGTGAGCGGTACGCTCACTGTGCAGGATCAGGTGCAGGCGGGCCGCGCCTTGTTTGCAGGCACCTGTTCGGTGTGCCACCAGGGCAATGGCGCCGGGTTGCCGGGTGTGTTCCCACCGCTGGCCAAGTCGGATTTCCTGGCGGCAGACCCCAAGCGTGCGATGAACATCGTGCTGCATGGCTTGAACGGCAAGATCAAGGTCAACGGGCAGGAGTACGACTCCGTCATGCCGCCAATGACGCAGCTCAATGACGACGAGGTCGCCAACATCCTGACCTATGTGCTCAACAGCTGGGACAACCCCGGCGGCCGCGTGAGCGCAGACGAAGTCAAGAAGGTGCGTGCCCAGCCGGCGCCCGCCAAGGCCGTGGCCGAACATTGAGCGCAGCCGCACGACCATGTCCCGCCTGAGCTTGCACCTTGCTGCCATGTTGATGGCATTCGCCAGCGCAACCGCGCACGCGGCCGCCTATGTGCGGTTGCCCGGCGGCGACTTCGACAGTGTGCTGCCACAGAACGCACCGGGGCAGCCGCAGCGGGTGCGTATCGAGCCGTTTGAGTTGCGCTCCACGCCCGTCACCATCGGCGAATTCCAGACCTTCGTGCAACGCCATGCTGCCTGGCAGCGCGGCCGTGTGGCGGAAGTCTTTGCCGGCAAGGCCTACCTTGCCGACTGGGCCGACGCGACGCACGCCGATCCGCAAGCGTCGCCGCAAGCGCCGGTGACCGGCGTGAGCTGGTTTGCCGCCCGTGCCTATTGCGAAAGTGAAGGCGCGCGTTTGCCGACATGGCTCGAGTGGGAATCGGCCGCTGCGGCCGATGCCACACGCGCTGATGCCCGCGACGACCCGCAATGGGCGCAACGCATTCTCGGCTGGTACGAGCGGCCCGCCACGCGTGTGTTGCCGCCCGTTGGCGGGCCCGCGGATGTCCATGGCGTACGGAACATGCACGGCCTGATCTGGGAATGGGTCGACGATTTCAACGCACTGTTCATTGCTGGAGACAGCCGCACCCAGGGCGACCCCGACAAGCAGAAGTTCTGCGGCGCAGGTGCGATCAGCATCGTCCGCCGTGACAGCTACGCCGTGCTGATGCGCGTGGCGTTGCTGTCTTCACTCGAAGGCGCAGATGCCACAGGCAGTCTCGGCTTTCGCTGCGCCCGATCCCTCAATGGAGACCATCCATGATGTGCATGAATTTCCTCCGACGCGCTTTTCTGGTGCTGCTGCTGGCCGGCGTAACGGCCAGTGCCAACGCTTCGGGGCCGGCGCCATCGGCCTCGCTGTATCAGTCCGAGGTGGCGCTGACCGACCAGAACGGCCGAGTCTTTCACCTGGCCGACCTGCGCGGCCAGCCGGTGCTAGTGAGCATGTTCTATTCGTCATGCCAGATGGTCTGCCCGATGATCTTCGAGACCATTCGCGCGACGCTGGCCAAGGGCGGTAAACCTGCGCAAGACGGCGTGCGTGTACTGATGGTGACGGTTGATCCGGAGCGTGATTCCGTTGCGGCGCTCAAGAAGACCGCCACCGCCCACAACGCCGATGACCACTGGCAGCTTGCCCGTGCCAACGCAAGCGGCACGCGCGAGGTGGCGGCATTGCTGGGCGTGCAGTATCGCCGTCTGGCCGATGGCGATTTCAACCATTCGAGCACCATCCTGTTGCTGGACACGGAAGGGCGCATCACTGCGCGCACCAACACGCTGGGCACGGTCGATCCGAAACTGGTGGATGCCGTGCGCAAACAGGTGGCGGCGCAGCGCTGAGCGCTTGCGGGTGGCATCAGCTTCTTCCTTGTGCGGTACCACTTGGTGCAGAGGTACGATGCGCTTCTGTACCGGACCCGAATTCGCCTCTGCCATGTCTCTCCGCGCCTTGAGAACGCTCGTCGCCATCGCCCGCCACCGCACGTTTGCGCGTGCCGGCGAGGCCATCGGGCTCACGCAGTCGGCTGTCAGCCTGCAGGTGAAATCGCTGGAGGAGGAGTTCAACGTCCGCCTGTTCGACCGCTCGCGCCGCGAGCCCGCGCTGACAGAAGCCGGCCGCATCGTGCTCGCCCAGGCCGAACAGATCCTCGCCCTGTATGACCGCATTCCCGATGCACTGAGCGATGAGAAGGCGCTGGTCGGGCGGTTGCGCATCGGCGCCATCCAGACGGCGCTGTCGGGGCCGCTGCCCAATGCGCTGCTGGCTCTGCGGACGGCGCATCCAGGCCTGCGCGTGCACGTGGCTGCGGGCATGTCGGCCGAACTTGCGCAACGCGTGGCTGACGGCGAGTTGGATGCCGCGATCACGTCGCACCCTGTGCGGCCGCATCCGGCGGAGCTTGTCTGGACAACGCTGTATGAAGACCGTTTCTGGCTGCTTGCGCCCGCCCAATATGCCGATCACGATGCGCGCGCGCTGCTGACCGAGCTGCCGTTTATCCGCTTCGATGCGCAGGCCTGGGCCGGCCGCATGATCGCTTCCGAACTGCGTCGCCTGGGCGTGCGGGTGCGTGAAGAAATGGTGCTGGACAACAAGGACACGATCGTGCGGATGGTGGCCAGCGGATTGGGGGCCGCCGTGGTGGCGCTTTCCGACTCCGAGTTGACGCAATTGCCGCCCATCGCGCGACTGGCATTCGGGCAACCGCAGTTGCATCGCGCGGTGGTGCTGCTTGAACACCAATCGCGGGCGGCGCAGCGCTTTACGCAGGCGTTGGCCGATGCCGTCGTCGCTTCTGCAATGAGAATTTCTCATTGATCGCAGGATAAATAACAATTATTGCTGCTGCGACCGCGTGATAGCTTGGTGGTGTTCCCGTTTTTGCAGAGCACCCGCATGCTGTTCCGGAAGTGTCTTCGCCCGTCGTCCACATTGCAGGCGCGTTGCTGTGCAGGAGCACGGCCATGACCGCTGCCATCCTGCTCGCGCTCGCGCCCGTTGCCCTTCTGGTGGCGCTCGGCCATTGGCTCAAGCGCTCCGCTTTCATCGCTGAACCCTTCTGGCCCCAGGCCGAACGGCTTTGCTACTACGTCCTGTTGCCGTCGCTATTCATGCATGGGCTGGCCACGGCACACATGCAGGCCTTGCCTGTGCTGCCGCTGGTGCTGACGTTGACGGGCGCGACATTGCTGGTGGCCGTCGCGCTGATGCTGGCGCGGCCCTGGATGCAGGTGGACGGGGCGGCCTTCACCTCGGTGTTCCAAGGCGCCGTGCGGTTCAACAACTACGTCGGCGTGTCGCTCGCCACGGGCCTCTTCGGCGCCAAGGGGATTGCGCTGGCCGCGGTATGCAACGCGGCGATCGTGCCGACCGTCAATCTGCTGTGCGTGCTCGTTTTTGCGCGCTATGGGTCGGTGCGGCTCAACGGCCGCGCGCTGGTGCGTCAGATCGTGACGAACCCGCCGGTGGTCGCCTGCTCGCTCGGGATTGCCATGCAGCTGCTGGGGCTGCAGATGCCTGCGGCCATCGAGCCGGCGGTGCGCGCGCTCGGCCTGGCTTCGATGCCGTTGGGGCTGTTGTGTGTGGGGGCCGCGCTGAACTTCAGCGGTGTGAGGTCGTGGGCGCAGCCGGTGCTCGTGTCGTCGATCATCAAGTTCCTGGCCATGCCCGTGCTGACGCTGGCCCTTGGCCACGCGCTGGGCTTGACCGATGCCGCATTGATCGTGGCGTTGCTGTTCCAGGCGCTGCCCACCGCGTCTTCGTCGTACATCATGGCGCGCCAGCTGGGCGGGGATGCGCCGCTCATGGCCGGCATCACCGCCGCGCAGACGGTGATGGCCGCGGCGGCCATGCCGGCCGTGATGACGCTGCTGGCGCTCACACCCGGATTGCCCCAAGGGTTGCTCTCGGCGCTGTGAGCCGCATGCATTGGTCGCCTCGATGCGCTACAGCTTCACCACATCCAGCATGGCTTGCACAAACGCCTTCGGTGCTTCCTGGGGCAGGTTGTGCCCGATGCCGCCACCGATGTTGCGGTGCTGGTACTGGCCCGTGAACTTCTTCGCGTAAGCCGACGGCTCGGGGTGCGGTGCGCCGTTGGCGTCGCCTTCCATGGTGATGGTCGGCACGGTGATGGCGGGGCCTGCGGCCAGGCGTTGTTCCAGCGCGTCGTACTTTGCTTCACCCTGCGCCAGCCCGAGGCGCCAGCGGTAGTTGTGGATGACGATGTCGACGTGGTCGGGGTTGTCGAACGCGGTGGCGCTGCGGTCGTACGTGGCGTCGTCAAACTTCCACGTGGGCGAAGCGAGCTTCCAGATCAGCCGGTTGAATTCCTTGCAGTTGGCGGCGTAGCCCTGCGCGCCGCGTTCCGTCGCGAAATAGAACTGGTACCACCACGCAAATTCCGCGGCCGGCGGCAGCGGCTTGCGGTTCGCTTCCTGGCTGCCGATCAGGTAGCCGCTCACAGACACCAGCGTCTTGCAACGTTCCGGCCACAGCGCCGCGATGATGTCTGCCGTGCGCGCGCCCCAGTCGTATCCGCCAAAGTGCGCCTGCTTGATCTTCAACGCGTCCATGAACGCGATGATGTCGGCGGCCAGCGCAGCCTGCTGCCCGTTGCGCGGCGTGTCTGCCGAGCGGATGCGCGTCGTGCCATAGCCGCGCAGGTACGGCACCAGCACGCGATAGCCCGCCGCCGCCAGCGCCGGTGCCACCTCTGCATAGCTGTAGATGTCATACGGCCAGCCATGCAGCAGGATCATCACGGGGCCGTTCTTGGGGCCCAGGTCTGCATAGCCGATGTTGAGCACGCCGGCATCGATCTGTTGCAGCGTGCCGAACGGGTTGGCCCGCCCGCTCAGCAGCGTGCTTGCGCTCGAGGACGGTGCCGGTTGCGCCTGCACGAGTTCGGCCAGACCGAGATCCAGCACACCAATGCTGGCGATGGTGGTGCCCAGAAGGCGGCGACGGCGGAGGTTGACGGGGTTCGACATGGGGTTCTCTCTTTGTGGGGGAGGGGACAGCGGGTTAGTGAACGAGCGTGACCAGCGGCTCACCCGACTTCACGACATACGTCGCGAGTTCCGAGGCCTTGCCGCTGCCGACGTTTCGTGCGGAGTGCGCAACGCCGGCCGGAATGAACAGCGAATCCCCGGTCTTCAGCGTCACGGGCGGTTGGCCCTCCAGCCGGTATTCGATCGTGCCCTGCAGGACGTGGGCGATTTCCTCGCCGGGGTGGACATGCGCGGGGGCAAACGCACGCTCATCAAAATCCACGCGCACTTGCAGGGTTTCGCGGCCGGGCGTGCTCAGGTCGTGATGGACGAGATCGGTCCGATGCACGCCGGCGGCTTGCGCAAATGCGTTGTGCGCACCCAGCGCGCCTGCGAGTACGAGCAAGGTTGCGGTCAATCGATTCGGTTGCATGAGGGCTCCAGTGGTCAACGGTGGTGACGAGGCGGTTTTTGCTCTCTCCTCGTTTCCAGCATTGGGCGCCCGCGATGTATCCGGTCGGTTTCACGATGCCGCCGATTTGTATTGCTTTGTAGCAATGGGATCGATGGGAGGGGTTTTTGTATGCGTTTGTATCCGGTGGGTGCTCCGGTACACGTCCAGACAAAACGGGAAGCACGTCGCTACGTGGCGGATACGTCAGGCGCCTTAAATGCATTCCGTGGCCACGACGCCGGCCTGATGCCAAGCAAGGCACCGGCGGGCCGCAATCCCAACCCAACTGTTCAAAAGGAAAACGATCATGACCCGCAATCTCGCCAAGACCCTTGCCGTTGTCGCCCTCGCTGTGGCCGCTGCCGGTGCGCAAGCGGCTTCATCTGTCGGCGCTCGCGACCCGTACACCGAAGGCGCCCGCGCCGTGCAGAGCGCGGTGGATGCCTACACCGAGGGCGCGCGTTCGTCCGACGTCTATACGGACGGTGCACGCTCCACCGACATCTACACCGACGGTGCCCGTAGCGCGAACCCGTACTACGACGGTGCGCACGCCTGACGCGGCGGCGCCGCGCAACCCCATTCCACTGAGAACCGAACAGACAACAAGGACGCGACATGTTCAACCGCAAAGCCGTCTCCATCGCAGTGCTGGCACTCGGCATGGCCGTCAGTGCGCCCCTGTTGGCCGCCACGGCAGCCGACGCCGATCAACCTTCCGTCGTGATCGTGCACGGCGCCTTTGCCGATGGGTCCGACTGGGCCAGGGTGATCCCGCTGCTGCAGGCCAAGGGCGTGAAGGTGCAGGCAGTGCAGAACGGACTGAACTCGCTGGCCGACGACGTGGCCGCCACGCGCCGCGCCATCGGCAACCAGCCGGGCAAGGTCGTGCTGGTGGGGCACTCCTGGGGTGGCACGGTCATCACCGAAGCCGGCGCTGACAGCAAGGTTGCCGGCCTCGTGTATGTGGCGGCGTTTGCGCCGGACGCCGGCCAGTCGACGGAAGAGGTGGGCAAGGACTATGCGCCCGCGCCGGGCATCGGCAAGCTCGTCGCGGACGCCAACGGCTATCTGTCACTGCCCGCTGCGGCGCTGGCGAGCGACTTTGCGCAGGATGTGCCCCCCGCGCAGGCACGCGTGATGGCCGCGACGCAAGGTCCCATCAAGGCCACGGCATTTGGCGAGCGCACTACGGTGGCGGCATGGCAAAGCAAGCCGTCGTGGTTCATCGTCAGCGCGCACGACCGCATGATCCAGCCGGATCTGGAACGCGCCATGGCCAGGAAGATTGGCGCCAAGGTGACGACACTGCCGACGAGCCACGTGCCGCAGCAGTCGCGGCCGCAGGATGTGGCAAAGGTGATTCTCGATGCGGTCCACGCGGTCGAAGCGCGCAACTGAGGCCGCGCGTGTTGCCCGCGCGTCAGTTCGGGCGTTGGCCCATGGCGCGCAGGAAGGTCTGCTGCGCGGTCAGCAACTCGCGGTAGGTGAGCGCGCGGTAGTCAAGTCCATGGGCGCGCGCCACCTCCGCCACGCGTGCAGCCAGCGCCGGATAGTGCCGGTGGCTATACGTCGGGAAGAGGTGATGCGTGAGGTGCCAGTTCAGGCCCCCGAGCCAGTAGCCGATCCACGCAGGTTGCGGTCGCCAGTCGCACGCGGTGTGGAACGCATGCTCGTGCCATGTGTGGGGCAGCTGGCCCGATTCGGGCGGCAGATAGAACGTCACGTCTGCCCAGTGCGTGCCCAAGATCAACGCGACCAGCACACATGACGCCAGCATCTGCCCCGCGAAGTAGCCGAACGCCACCCAGCCCCAGCCGAGGCCGAGCCGATGTGCCACCCAGGCCGGCACCACCACCGCAATGAGCAAGTGCAACGCCTTCGCAGACAGGAACGTCACCCAGCCACGCGGGCCGGGCAACACGCGATCCGCTGCCAGCGGCGTGAGGCCAAGGCGATCCGACCAGTCGTAGATCCAGTTGATGTACGGCAGCGAGAGGGCGGCAATCGGCGGCCAGTAGCGATGCTGATAGCGAAACTGCGGATACCACGGCTGAAAGGGCGTTTGCCGCAGGAAGCGGTTTGCTGCGGTGTCGAGGTCGTAGTGCTCCACGTTTGCATGCGCGTGGTGATAGTGCACGTGGCGCACCGTCCAGTAGGCCGGTTCGATGCCGAGCGGGATGGCGGTCACACGCGTCATGAGGCGGTCCAGCCATGCCCAGGGGGAGAGCGCCCGATGCGCGCCGTCGTGCAGCACGTTCATGGCCAGCAGCATCACGATGAACGGAAAGGCCATGTAGGCGAGCACGAAAGCCGTCGCATGCGTGGCCGTGACCATGGCGCCATACAGGAGCGCGGATACCACAACGAGGAAGGCGCCCTTGGCAATGAACTGCGCGTCGGCAAAACGATGGTCGTTGCATGCCTGCAGATGGTCGTGCGCGGCACGGCGCAAATCTTCGGCCAGCGACGAGGCGCGCGGTGAAGCGTAGCGGAGCTTAGCGAGATTCGGCATGCGGCGAAGAAGAGAGCGGCGATTCGGTCCGTAGCGCGTGCCACAGTCCGCAAGCAAGACCATGCAATCCGAGCGCAGCGGCCAACGTGTCGGACAATGCATCGCCCGCGCCGCATATGCCGATCATCAGCACGGGCAGCGCAAGCGCCAGCAGCGGCCAAAGCCAGCGTCCCCAGCCGCGTCCATCCGACAAACCGCCCAGCGCCAGCGTGAGCAGCAGGATGAGCGCGAACCAGACCGCTTGCCAGTGCCCGGGCCACAGGCCGTCGGTGCGCACATAGTCGATCACCACGCCAAACAGCAGCACACCGCCGGTGGCGATCCAGCCGGCGGGCGTGGTGCGCGTATCGCGTTGCAAATGCGGTGTACGCAGCCCCAGCCATTGCAATGCCGGCACCACGTTGGCCCAGAACGGGTTGTCGCTGTGGGTGGGCTTGTGCACGCCATAGCGGATCGGCACGTCGGCCAGCGCGCGCTGATAGGTGCCGAACAGCTTGTCCCACAGCAGCAGCGTGCCGCCGAAATTGCGATCGATGTATTCCGGGTTGCAGCCGTGATGCACGCGGTGGTTGGCGGGCGTGACCATGAAGCGGTCCAACACGCCCGAGCGGCCGACCAGTCCGCAGTGGTTGTAGAACTGCACCGAGTAATGCAGGCCCGACACCGCCACGAACATTTCCGGCGTGACGCCGATCAGCGCCAGCGGCACGAAGAACGGCAGCGATGTCAGCGACGACAGCCACGCGTTGCGCACGCCCAGCGAGAGGTTGAAATGCTCGCCCTCGTGATGCACGGCATGGATGGCCCACAGAAAGCCGAGCTTGTGGTGCATGCGGTGCAGCCAGTAGAAGCCGAGATCCCACGCGACAAACGCGAAGGCCCAGCCCGCAACCGGGTGCCAGCCATCCACCCAATGCAGGCTGGCATGGGCATATAGCCACGTGAAGCCCGCCACTTCCACGCCGCGGCACAGCCACATCAGCACGTGGCCGGAGTTCAGGTTGAGGATGACGTCGCGCCACGGCAGCGGCTGGCCGCGCCACCACTTGAGCGCAGCCAGTTCCAGCAGCACGCAGCCGAGCATCAATGCAAGCGGCACGGCAAAAGCATTCATGGGGACACCGGTTCGATGGAGAGCGTTGACGCGCGCCGCGCCAACCATAGACGGACAGCCGCGCCGCACAGCACGCCCACGGCCACGCCTGCCGACAGGTCAAGTGCGACGTGCCGGCGCGTCTGGATCGTGGCGTACAGGATGCCGAGCCCCCAGGCTGCGGCGAGCGCCGTGCGCATCGGCCTGCGCGAATCTGCCAGCGCCCATACCGAGAGCAGCGTCAGCGCCCCATGCAGAGAGGGCAGGCAGTTCTGGCTCGAATCCATGGCGATCAGCATGCGTTGCACGCTGCCGGGCAACGATGCATCCGCCAGCGGCGGGTAGTGCAGCGTGGTCGGCCACAGCATGAACACCGCACCGCTCACGAGCGCGCTCATCTGCATGGCGCGTTCCAGCCAGGGCAGCCGCGACATGTCGGCCTGCAAGTACGCCAGCGGAATCAGCACGAAGAACGACACGTACAGCCAGATGCCCGATGTGCTGAACGGAATGGCGCGGTCCAGTGCAGTCTCGGGCACGATCGTGCCAACGCCTTGCAGCGCTCCGCAGAGGCCATAGACGAGGCCCACCGAACACCAGCCCAAGGCCATATGACGCAGGCGCGTGGAAAGCGGGTTCATCGTGCCGCTCCCGGCGCCGCGAGCCGGACGATGCGGCGGCGCTTGGTGGTGAAATCGGTGGCGATTCGCTCGGGTGTGGCATGCCACGTCACGCGCGATGCATCGACGCCCTGGCAGGCGAAGACATCGGCCAGGTGCGCCCGGCATGCGCGTGCAATGTCGGCGTCGGCTGGTTGAATGGACAACGCGAGCGTGTTCGCATCGGTCTGCACCAGGCGGTAATCCGCGTGCAGCGGCAGCGCCTGTGCCAGCGCCCGCGAACACACGTCGGCAAACAGCGTGACGGTGCCGCCGCCCAGCGCGGGCAGGACCAGCGTATCGTCGCAACGGCCTTCGATACGCTCGATGGCCATCGCCGGATTGCCGCAGGGGCAGGCGCCCAGCGCCGGGTCGCGGCGGATGAGGATGTCATCGAGCCGGTAGCGCACGATGGGCTGCGTGCGGCGTGTGAAATCGGTAATGACGGGGACGAAGCGGCGCGCGTCCAGCCACTGCGGCTCGATGTGCACGTGCGCTTCGTTCAGGTGCAGCGTGCCGTGCGGGCAGGTTGCGCCCAGAAAGCCTTCGGTGGCCTGGTAGACCTCGCCGACGTTGCCAAAGGCCTGCGCAAGCAGTGCGCGGTCCATCGGCTCCAGCACTTCGGCGCCGGACAGCACCTGCACGGGCGCGATGTCGAGCCGGCCGGCCAACTTCTCCATCGCGAGGGCACGCAGCACCTGCGCCGGCCCCACGATGATGGTCGGCTGCAATGCTTCCAGCGGCGCGCGGTGCGATTCGAACGGCGCAAACAGATCAAAGAACGAGAACGTCAGCCACGGGTTGCGCACGGCCGTGTACAGATTGCTGTTGGCGCGCAGGAACAGCGCGACGCGCTCGCCATGCAATAGCCCACGCGGCAGCAGCTTGGCGAGCAGGATGCCGGCCCACTGCGCACGCTCGGTCGGGCTGACAACGAATACGCCGCGTCCGCCGGAGGTGCCTGACGACAGCCCCACCGAATACGCACCGACCGTCGGCCGGAAATCGCGTGACTGCTCGGCCTGTTGCGCGCAGGCCAGCACGTCGTTCAGGCGCAGGCCGGCGGTGTTCATGTCGTCGAAATTGGCCATCATCGTGGCCTTGTCCATCAACGGCCATTCGTGCATCGGCTTCGATGCGAACGGGCGGAAATACGGGCTGCGAGTCAGCACGCGTTGCGTGAAGCGCGAGATCTGCCGCTGCTGGTGCGCTTCCAGCGCGGCGCGATCAGGCAGCCGTAGCCGGCGCGTTTGCCAGTACGACCACAGCAGGCGGTGCAACGCCGTCACAACGCCCCCTCGTGTGTGAGCAGGATGCGCACGTGACCGCCCGCGTCGAGCGCGTGCAGCTTGCGCAGCGTGTCGAAGTAGGCATGGCGGTCTTCCATGATCGAATACGCCAGTACCGATGGCCCGCGCAGCTCCCGATAGCTTAGCGGCGACCAGGCGGCGTCGGCGGCCAGCAGCACCCAGCCTTCCTGCGTGCGCACGAACGCGCCAAGGTGCCCGGCGGCGTGGCCGGGCAGCGGCACGAGCAGCACGTCGCCGTTGCTGTCGGGCAAGGCCCAGGCGGACGTGAATGGCGCCAGCTCCGGCGGCAGCGCCACTTGCTCGAACTGTTCGACAAAGCGCGTGCGCGTTTCAAAATCTTCGGGAATCAGCCCGGGCACGAAAGCGCGCCGCAACGCGGAAACACCGCGCAGCGCGCGCAGGTGCATCCATCCTTCGCCTGAGCAGATGACCGGCACGCCCGGAAAGTCGCGCAGGCCGGCAACGTGGTCGCCGTGGAAATGCGAGACGATCAATCCATCGAGGTCAGCGGGACGCACGCCCTGTTGCGCAAGCTGCGCCGCCATGGATTCCGACGTGTCGAAATACACAGGCGTGACCTTGCGATAGATCGCCAACAGGCCGCTGCGCGTGTGGTCATGAAAATGCGAGGCGTAGCCCGTGTCCCACAGCCAGCGCCGCCCGGCGGCTTCGATCAGCCAGGCGCGTGCGGGAAACGCGCAGGTGCGCAGGCCCGCGCCGCGCAGCGCCACACACGCGGTATGCGTGCAGTACCCGGCTTCAAAAACGGACAACGTTGCCATGTTCACGTAACCAGTGAGCCGTGCGGCGGATGCCTTCGGCCATGTCGATGGGCGGCACGTAGCCGAGTTCGATGCGCGCGCGGTCGTTGGCGAGCGTCATGTCGTAGTGCAGGGCCGCGGCGCTGTAGCGCGTGAGCAGCGGCTCGCGACGCGTGACGGCGCTGGCACCTTCCATGGCACGCGCCGCCAGCGCCATCGCCGGATACGGCACTGCGCGGATGCGATAACGCAGCCCGAGCTGCTGCCCCAGCAGTTGATCGAGCAGATCGCGTAGCGTGGCAGGCGCATGGTTGGTGATGTTGTAGGCGGCGCCGGAAGGCACGCTCGCCGTGGTGGCGCACTGCATGGCTTGCACCACGTTTTCCAGATAGGTCAGGTCCATGCGCGCCGCGCCGCCACGGGGCAGGGGCAGCACGCCGCCGCGCAGCTCCAGCAAGTGCAGGATGCGCGGCAGGACCACGCGATCGTGCGGGCCGAACAGCCCGCGCGGCCGCAGGATGACGAAGTGCGTGCGGTGCTGCGTGGCGACCTGCTGCTGGATGGCCACCTCTGCCAGCATCTTCGTCGCCGCGTAATGATTGGCAAAGCGCGCAGGGCGATAGCTCTCGGGCAGATCGGCGTGATGCTGGTAGTCGAAATAGATCGACGGTGTGGAGATATGCACGAAGCGGCGGACGCCACGCTTGACGGCACCTTCGGCGAGCGCCGCCGTGGCGCGCACATTGGCCGCGTAGAAGTCTGCATACGCACCCCAGGGCGATGACAGCGCCGCGCAATGCCAGACCGTGTCGACACCGTCGAGCAGCGCATCCAGCGTGGTGGGTGTCAGCTGTGCCAGATCGGCCGGCACATAGTCTGCGCCACGGGCGGCAAAGGCGTCGCGTTGCGTGGCATCGCGCCCCGTCGCGCGCACGCGGGCGCCTTGCGCGAGCAGCGCGTCGACCGCGTTGCGGCCGAGCCCACCGGTGGCGCCTGTCACCAGCGTCGTCATAGCGTCAGCACCATGCCGCCGAGCGTCAGGCCGGCCGCCGTGCCGACCAGCAGCACCGGTTTGCCGGGCGCGATGCGCTGGGTCGTCACCGCTTCATGCAGCGCGGTGGGAATCGACGCGGCCACCTGGTTGCCGTGCTGCGCGTAGATATCGACCACGCTGGCTTCCGGCACGCCCAGCCGCTTGCGCAGATGCTGCATCCCCAGGTGGCTTGCCTGATGCGGCACGACGACATGCATGTCGCGCAGCGTGTATTGGCTGCCGGCGAACAGCCGATCGAGGAAACCGTCCATCAGTTGCGAGGCGAGCTTGAATACGCGCTTGCCATCCATGTGGAACAGGTAATCGGTCGGTTGCGCACCGGTGCGCGGGTTGCGGCGCGTGCCGCCCGCGCGGATTTCGCAGTAGGTTTTGCCGGCGGGGTAGGTCTCCATGCGGTAGGCGTGGATGCCCGCGCCGGATATCGACGGTGCCGCTTCAACGATGACCGCCGCTGCGCCGTCGCCGAAGATCAATGCGGTCTCGGCGTCGTCCCAGTCGATGCCGCGCGAGGCGAGGTCGGACGCCACCACGGCAATGCGCTTGTACGCGCCCGTCGCGAGGAGGCTGCCCGCCACATGCAGCGCCGTCACGAAGCTCAGACAACTCGCATTGACGTCAAACGCGGGCGTGCCAGCCGGCAGCCCGGCGGGCTCGAGGATGTGCGCGGCCGTGTTGGGCAGCGCCTGTTCTTGCACGCCCGAGGCGGAGATCAGCAGGTCGATGGACGCAGCCGGAACATCGGCGCGGCGCAGTGCATCGCGCACGGCAGCGCCGGCGAGTTCCGACTGGCGCACGGCCAGCGTGGCATGGTGGCGAACGTCGATGCCGGACTTCTCGCGCACGTACCCCGCCCGATGCCCGAGGCGGGCATCCAGTTCAGCGGACGTGACTTGTTGCTCCGGCAGCGCCTTGCCGGTGGAAAGCAGATGAATCGGCAGCATAGATGCGGGCACGCACGGGGTGCGCGGCCCTGTTCCCTCTTCCGGCTGCGGGCTGTGCGGGGCGCATGCCGCAGCGTAATGATCTTGTCTTGTTGTGCCGCGATTCTAGCGGGTGCGACCCGCTCTGCCGGATGAAGATTCGTTAATAAAGGTGGCGTCTTCAGGCGCCGTAGCTACGCAGCCGATCGAGGTCGACGACCGTCACGCCGCCGTACTCCAGCCGCACCACGCCGTCCTTCTCCAGGGCCTTGAGCGACTGGTTGGCCACCTGCCGCGTCATGCCGGAAAGCAGGCCGAGTTCTTCCTGCGTGATCTCCAGGTGGTCGCCCGCGCCGGGGTAGAGCACCGGGTTGAACAGCGACGCAATGCAACGCGCCAGGCGCGGCGTGACATCGAGCAGCCGGTCGTATTCCAGCAGCGCCATGAAGTGCCCAAGCCGCTCGTTGAGCTGCTTCACCAGGAAGCGGTTGAACGCGACGCTGTTTTCCACCAGCCACATGAACGTGGCGCGGTCCATGAAAGCCATGCGCGTGTCGCGCAGCGCAACGATGTCGTACGGCGCGGCTCGTTCTTGAGCACCGTACCTTCGCCAAACCAGCCGCCGGCCGGCACGCCCGTAAACGTGACGCTGCGCCCTTCGGGCGATACCGTGCCGATTTTGATGAGGCCCGTCACCACGCCCGTCCAGCTCTCCAGCAACGTGTTTTTCGGGCAGATGCAGGCGCCGCGCGCGTAGGTTTTCTCAACGATGCCGGCACAGGCGCGGTCGGCTTCTTCCGCGGGCAGATCGATGGACCACGCCGCGATATGCGCCAGCCGTGCGCGGCTGATGCCGGGGCGCGAGTTGGTGTCGTGCTCAGCCACGTTGAATGCCCACCGGCAGCGTGCTCACGCGCTGCGCCTCGGGCGTGGAGAGCCAGCCAGCGCGCAGGCTCTGCAGGAACATGTCGGTCGCGTCTTCACCCCAGAACAGCTCGCCGTCGTGCACCAGCGTCGGCACCCCGAACACGCCGAGCGCGATGGCCGCATCGGTATGCGCACGCAGCGCGTCTTTCACGGCCGGTTGTTCGACAGCGGTTGCGCCTTCTGCAAAGCCGACCGCCTCGCACAGCGCGGCAAAGCCCTCGGGCGACGCCACATCGTTGCCGTCGCGCCAGATATGCCGGAACACCGCCCGCACGGCGTCGAGCGAGCCGCCCATCGCAATCGTCAGCCGCAATGCCTTGATCGGGTTGAACGGGTGCGCGGGCGGCATGCGAAACGGAATGCCGAGCTGCTGCGCGCGAAACAGCGCATGCCGATACGTGAACACGCGTTTGGCTCCGATCTCCGCCGGGCCTTTTTGCCCCCAGTGATGCAGGAGCGCACCCAGCACCAGCGGGCGCGGGCGGATGACGATGTCGTTCGCCGCCTGCAGCGCATCGAACTGTTCGAGCTGCAGATAGGCAAACGGCGAGATGACATCGAAGAACCAGTCGACGGTGGTGGGCATGCAGTCTCCTCAGGCGGCGCGCATCTGCAGCAGCGGCGCCAGCGTGAAAGGCGCTGCCGTCATGGCGCGAATGTCGTCGAGTGTCGCATGCGAGAGGATTTCACGCAGCACCAGCCCCGCGTCGGTCACGTCGAACACGGCGTGCTCGGTGACGATGACCTTCACGCAGCGCCGGCCCGTGAGCGGCAGCGTGCAGCGCGGCAGGATCTTGGAGTTGCCGTGTTTGTCGGTATGCGCCAGCGCGGCAATCACCTTGCGCGTGCCGTAGCAGAGGTCCATTGCCCCGCCAATGCCGGGCCACCATTTGCCGTTGCGATCGCACGCCCAGTTGGCGAGGTTGCCCAGCGCGTCCACTTGCAACGCGCCCAGGATCGTCACGTCGATGTAGCCGTTGCGCATTGCACCGAGCGAGGTGGCGAGGTCCATGAGCGCCGCGCCCGGCATCAGCGTGATGGGTTCGCAACCGGCGTTGGTGAAGTCGCTGTCGATGGCGTCCAGCGGCGGCCGTCCGCCAAAGCCGAAGGCGCCGTTTTCGGTATGGAAGATGACGCCGGCATTGGCGTCCAGGTAGTTGGCCGTGAGCGTGGGGATTCCCAGGCCCAGGTTGACGACTTCGCCGGCGCGCAGTTCCAGCGCGCAGCGGGCGGCAATGCGTTGCTTGGGCGTTTCGGGCAGGGCTTGCATGGCGGTCTCCTTGTTGTGGGTCTGACGATCACGTTTCGGCAGCGGGCAGGCGGCCGAGCTTCGTCCAGTGGTGCCTGTACAGCGCGTGCTGGTCGTCCAGCGACAGCCCCTGCACCACCGCATTGACGAACACGCCCGGGCAGCCGACGCGCTCGGGCGGAATCGTGCCCACGTCGACGATCTCGTTCACCTCGACGATGGTGTAGTCGCCGGCCATGGCGATGTCGCGCTGGTTCTGCAGTGCCGTGCCGCGAAACTCCACGTTGCCGAAGGTATCGGCGCGCCAGCCCTTGATGATCGACACGTCGGCCCGCAGGGGCGGCTCCACGAAGCACGTTGTGCCATCCACGGTGAGCGTCTGCTTGGGGGCGCCGCGCTTGGGAAACATCCCGGGCTGGTCGAGGATGCCCACGCCCACCGGCACGAGGGCGCCGCCCAGGCCCAGCGCGCCGGCGCGCACTTTTTCCGCCCAGGTGCCCATCGGAAAGAACTCGGCCACGCGCACGGAGTCGGCCAGGTAAGCCTGCGTCGATTCGTCGGTCGTGCCGACGTGCGTGCCGATGAACTCGGCCAGTTGGCCCGAGCTGAACAGCCGGGCTTTGAGAAAGCCGCCGCGCAGCCCCGGCGTGTTGGTGATCAGCGTGAGCTGGCCGATGCCGCTGGCGAGCAGCGCCTCGATGCAGCAGGCCGGCTCGCCGGCGCCCACGAATTCGCCCAGCATCAGGCGGCTGCCGCTGCGGACGTGGGCGATGGCCTCGTCCACGGGAAGGACTTTGTTGGCGTAGCGCATGTGGTGTCTCCTAGGGGTCGCCCTGGCCGCGCTGGCCGAGCGGGTCTGCGGCGCAGTGTAGGAGCGCGGTTTCTGCCGCGATGTCTTCTGCATGACATTTGCTTCGTAAGGTTTCGCAAAGGCCAATCCTTATAGTTGTGACGCAATGTGAACAAATCCGCTCCCAACTTGTCGCACAAGGGCCGCCAGGCCCTTTCCAATTTCCCAGCGTTTCCGCTCCGCCCGTCTTTGAACCCGCCCCATTCCCATTTCAGGACCGCATGCACGTAGACACCCCGCTCATCTCGACCATCATCGGTGGCATCGTGCTGGCCTTCATCTTCGGCACCATCGCGCAGCGCCTGCGTCTGCCGCCGCTGGTCGGCTATCTCATGGCGGGCGTGGTGGCCGGGCCGTTCACGCCCGGTTTCGTAGCCGATCAAAGCCTTGCGCCGCAACTTGCCGAGCTGGGCGTGATCCTCCTGATGTTCGGCGTGGGGCTGCACTTCTCGATGAAGGAGCTGCTGGCGGTGAAGGCCATCGCCATTCCGGGCGCCATCGGCCAGATTGCGCTCGCCACGCTCATGGGCATGGGGCTGGCGTGGCTGCTCGGGTGGGATTGGGGGCCGGGGCTGGTATTCGGCCTGGCGCTCTCGGTGGCGAGCACGGTGGTGCTGCTCAAGGCGCTGGAAGATCGCGGTATCGACAACTCGCACGAAGGCCACATCGCCGTCGGCTGGTTGATCGTGGAAGACCTCGTGATGGTGGTGACGCTCGTGCTGCTGCCGGCCTTGGCGGGCGCGCTGGGCGGCGCCGGCAGCACGGCGGTCAGCACGTGGGACATCGTCAAGGTGCTGGCCGTCACGCTCTCGAAGGTGGTGGCCTTTGCCGCACTGATGCTGGTGGTGGGCCGCCGCGTGATCCCGTGGATGCTGGAGCGCATTGTCATGACCGGCAGCCGGGAGCTGTTCCGGCTCGGCGTGCTCGCCACGGCGCTGGGCGTCGCTTATGGGGCGACGGTGCTGTTTGGCGTGTCGTTCGCGCTCGGCGCGTTCTTTGCGGGGATGGTGCTGGCCGAGTCCGAATTCAGCCAGCGCGCGGCGGAAGAATCGCTGCCGCTGCGCGATGCATTTGCGGTGCTGTTCTTCGTGTCGGTGGGCATGTTGTTCGACCCGCGGGTGCTGATCGAAGACCCCTGGGCTGTGCTGGGCACGGTGCTGATCGTGGTGGTGGGCAAGTCGCTGGCGGCGTTTGCGGTGGTGCGCGCGTTTGGCCACGGTAACCGCACGGCGCTCACGATTTCCGCCAGCCTCGCGCAGATCGGCGAGTTTTCGTTCATCCTGATTGGGCTGGGGATCAGCTTGGAAATCCTGCCCGACCGCGCGCGGGGGCTGTTGTTGTCGGCGGCGATCCTGTCGATTCTGCTGAACCCGCTGATGTTCGCCCTGATCAACCGTCTCAAGCGCGAGGTGGCCCCGGAGCCGGCGACGGCGGATTGAGCGTCAGCGCCATCCCGAACTGTTTTGCACGCAAGGAGTGTTCATGAGCAATCTGACTATCGGAGTGATCGTCGGCAGCCTGCGCAAGGCGTCGTTCAACCGCCAGCTCGCGCAGGCGCTGGCGGGCTTGCTGCCATCGGGCGCGACGGCGCAGTTCATCGAAATTGGCGAGCTGCCGCTTTACAACCAGGATCTGGACGCGAGCCTGCCCGAGCCGGTACAGCGCTTCAAGGCGGCGGTGGCGGGCGTCGATGCCCTGTTATTCGTCACGCCGGAATACAACCGCGGCATCCCGGGCGTGTTGAAGAATGCGATTGACTGGGGTTCTCGGCCGTACGGCCAGAGCGTGTGGGGCGGTAAACCGGCCGGCATTGCGGGGGCTTCGCCGGGCGCGATCGGCACGGCGCTCTCGCAGGCGCAATTGCGTAATGTGCTCGCGGCCGTCGGCGTGAAGGTCTTGCCGTTGCCGGAGGTGTTCTTCCACTTTGCGGGGGAGCCCTTTGATGCCCAGGGCGGCGTGACGGATGCGCGGACGCGCCAGTTCTTGCAGGGGTTTGTCGACCGATTCGTCGAGTGGGCGGGTCAGAAGCCAGCCTGACGAATCGATCAACCTGGGTGTTCAGGGCCGGGCGGGGAAGGGGTTCCCGCGCGGCCGTTTTGCCTTATGCCTTGGGGCAGGGAATTAAGCCAGGAAAGCGGCGGCGCTGATGAGCCAGCCGGCTGCCACGCAGCTCGCAATCCAGGCGGCCATGACGGCGCCAATATCCAACCATTTCATCATTGTTCTCCTTACAACACTTGCATTGCTTGTTCAGGCAATCGATGTCTGAACAACTGTCACGAAGTGTAGGTGTTGCAATGCGGAAGAACAATACGGCGTGGGGTGAACAGACTGTTCCAAGAGTAACAACAGATTTCAGCCCTTGCGTGGACGCCTCTGCGCTTGCAAGACGCCCGCGCCACGTGCCAGATCTGTTGCTGCGTCGCAACAACGGGCGTCGGGCGCCCCGCTATTTCGTCCGGAAGGTCGCGGCCACCAGATCGGCAAAACGGGCCTCTTCGGCAAACTCAGTGGGGTTGTCCTGCCCCGCGGTGCCGAATACGCGCAGCAGATAAACCGCCCCGTTGCCGAAAAACGCATACCCCCGAACGACCACAGTCTGCGCCGCGGAGGTGTTCCATTCGCCTTCCCAGTAGAGCACGCGGCGGCCGGCAAGAATCTGCTGGGTAGGAGCCTTGCCGCGCACGAGGCGGGCAGCCCAGGCCGGGCGATCGCCATGCACGCGCGATTCCATGTGGTTGAGCAGGATGGCCAGATCGCGCGGGCGCACGGTTTCCAGATAATCCGGCGTGCCTTTGTCGAAATCGGACTTGCGTACCGTCACCAGGGCGAAGCTATCCGGCGCGACGGTCTGCTGTGCAAACACCAGCCGCGACGGGCCAAAGGGCGAGTTGATGGTGGCCGCAACAGATGGAATGGGCGTTTCGCTGGTCAGCCGCAATGGGCCCCATGTGCGTGGCAGGGCGATGCTGGCGCTGGCGTCAATGCGCTGCGTGACGGGGTAGACGAACCTGGGCGCCGCGCGGGCCGATGTCCAGGGCACCATGCCGAGCGCGGCGATCCATGCGGCTGCGCAGGCGTATCCGACACAACCGCCCCAGCGGCGATACCACGTTGCGATGTACGGCGCCACTCGCGGGCTCCTGGCAGAAAAGATGGCGAACGATTCCGTGGGCGTGTGCATACCTACGCACAGCAATGCGTATGCCCGCGCCGATTCGTGGCGCCGTCTTCCCCCGCCCCGAACATATCGATTGGCATGCAGCTGCGCCACCGGCGTTTGGCGGGGCATCGAACGGATTAATCCGGGCGTGGGGGGCGATGTGGCTCTATCAGGATGGGCATCCATGGCTCTTCTCATGGAGCCAGGATGTTCGGTAGGGTGAAGGTGCTTCGTTCTTCGATGTTCTCGATCCAGGTTTTGCGCATGACCACGCTCAACGCATATCAGCAACCCATTGGCCCGCCGCTGCCTGGCTGGACGCCCCGACCGCTGCCGCCGCACACGCCGCTCGCCGGCCGCTATTGCCGACTGGAACCGCTTGATGCTGCCCGGCACGCCGACGCGCTGTTCGATGCGTTCAGCCAGGCGCAGGACGATCGGGTCTGGACCTACATGGTGGAAGGCCCGTTTGCCGATATCGCCGCACACCGTGCCTATATCGAGCGCATTGCGGCGAAGCGCGATCCGCTGCAGTACGCCGTGATCGACGCGCGTACCGATCGGCCGGTCGGCACGCTGGCGCTGATGCGCATCACGCCTGACCACGGCGTGATCGAAGTGGGAGCCGTGACCTTCTCGCCGCTGCTGCAACGGACGCCCGCATCGACGGAGGCGCAGTTCCTGCTGATGAAGCACGTCTTTGAAGATCTCGGCTATCGGCGCTACGAGTGGAAATGCGACAGCCTGAATGCGCCGTCGCGGCAGACCGCGCAGCGGCTGGGTTTCCAGTTCGAGGGCATTTTCCGGCAGGCGGTGGTCTACAAGGGCCGCAGCCGCGATACCGCCTGGTTCTCCATCATCGACGCCGATTGGCCGCAGCTGCGGGCCGCATTCGAGCAATGGCTGTCGCCGGAGAACTTCGATGAAGACGGGCGCCAGCGTGCATCGCTGGCTGCGTTGCGTTCGGCCTGAAGCGTCTTGCTACGAATCGGGCGCGGACGTATCGGCGTACATGCCGCGCAGCGCCAGCGCGCGTTCGGTTTCCGGCAGCGCCAGGATGGAGCGGGAGAAGCCGATCAGCGCCTGGCAGCGTTCGGCCGGCGGCGCGGCGTGGCGCAGCGCGGGGACGGTCAGCACGCGCTGTTCAGCCAGCGGCAGCGCGGCCACGGCGAGCTGCAGCACCGGCAGGCTTTGTGCGCGCGTGACAACGGGCGCGTGGTCCGGGTCGGCGGCCTGCATCAGGTCCGAAAACAAGGCCTGCTCGCGGGTCACCAAGGCGCGCGGCAATCGCGCGGCGGCGGCGCTTGCCCCGGACGTGCCATCCAGATAAGCCACGCAGGCTTCCGCGCTCACGCGTTGCAGGGCCTGCGCCTGCTCCAGCGTGAGTTGGGCGTTGGCAAACAGCAGCGCATTCGGCGCTGTCGGGATCAGCGCGCGATACAGCTTGCCGGTCTGCTCCCGCAGCAGCGTCATGGCTTGCGCATCGGTCACGTTGCGCTGCAGCTCTGGCCACAGCGTGTCGATCAAGCGGCTGAAGTGCGCGGGGTACTTGCGCTCCAACGCTGCATAGAGCGGGGCGCTGCGCAGTTCCGCGGCCAGGGCTTCGCGCGTGTTCAACTGCGTGGCCATGGTTGCGTATTCACCACCGGGCGAGGCGCGCGTGACGACATGGTCGGCCAGCAATTCCTGCGCGGACGGAAACCACATCTGGTCGAACGGCGTGTCCTGCACGCGGCGCACGAAGGCGTCGGGCAAGCCGGCATCTGAATAGGCGCGCCAGAGTTCGCTGTCGGTGGAGCCTGGGCTCTGATCGTGATCGGCGCCAACCGCACGCGGGCGGTGGAAGCCGATGCGCGCGCCCGGCGCAGCGGCGCGATCGGCCCCTGCAAGGAAGGCGATCGTGCAAGCCGAAGCGCAACTGCGCTCAACATACGTGCGCAGATGATGGCGGCGGATGACGTCTGCCACCAGCGTCCCCTCGCGCAGCCAGCCGCCTTCGGAGCGCAGCACGACCGCGGTGGCATTCGGCGCCTTGCGCAGCGCGGCTTCCAGGGCATCGGCGGCGCCGTCGTTGATGCCGCCGCTGAACAGGATGGCGCGTCCGTCGCGTTGCGGCGTCACCGTAAATGGCGACGCCGCCTGTTCTCCCAGCGCGGTACGCAGATGCGCGCTCAGGCGCGGCCCATCGTTGATGACGCGCGAGCTTGTGCCGACGGCGCCGAGCACGATCATCACCTTCGCGATCAGCGGCCATGGGTTTGACAAGCCAGCAAGCCGGTTGCGCGCCTGCTCCCGATCGGCCGAGCGCCAGGTGCCGACCACCGCCCAGATCCACAGCGCCAATCCCATCACGTAAATCACGAGCAGTGCGGCAGACGCCGCGCGCGCCGGTGCGTTATGTGCCAGCGCGTGCGTGACGCCGGCGCTGAGCGCCACCACACCAAACTGCATCAGCGCCGTGTGCAGCCAGTACGACCGGGCGAGGCTGTAGTCGCCGCGCCAGTGGCGTGCAAAGAAATTGCGCGATGGAGCGCGCTCCCGATGCGGATCGGAAGGGGCGGTCGGGGGCAGGGCGGCGTCGCTGGCGGCGGAGGTCATGCGTGTTCTCGATGCCGCACACGGGAGGGCGGCGCGGCGATTGTCGCTGTCGGCGCCGCAAGCTGGCGTCCCCCCGATGGGAGGGGGTGATGAGCGGGGCGGTCAGGCGCGGGCAACGGCGTCATCCAGAAAAAGCCGCCGCCGCGTGGCGCCCTTCAAGCCCTGACGGAAACCAGCGGTGGCTTGGCCGGCGTGATGGCTTCCGCGCTGGCGGGGTGGGCGGACTGTGCCGCCTGCGCCTGCGCTGCCTCACGGGTGTGCTGCCGGGTGTCGCTTACGGTGGACGAACCGGTGACCTTGTCTGTCGTGCGGGCCTTGGCCGCCGCATCGGTATTGCCGGTGCCGGAAGCGTTCTTGGAGGCGTTGTGGCGGTTCTCCAGCCGGGTCTCGGCTTGCTCGAGGCCGTTCTGCGCCTGAAGGCGCGCGATCTGCGCCTGCACGATCTGGATCTGCTGGCTAAGCAACTGGGCCTGCTCGCGTGCTTGATCGGGCGGCAGATTCTGCGCGGGAAGATCCTGCATCGACTTTTGCAGGTTCTTGAGCTGGCGCTGCAGGCGCTCGATGTCGGCGGCCGAGTTGCTCCCGCTGCCCGATGCACCGGCGGTCGCAGTAGAAACGGAAGGGGAGGAAAGTTGCATGGCCATCTCGCTGATCAGTACGCCTTTTATCGGATGGCGGGCGGAAAACTTTAGCCTCCAGACCAATAAATCGGGCGGGTCTTGAATCTTGTGGTTCTGCCAGAAAGAACATTATTTCTTCCGAGAGAACATATTTGGACGGCAAAGGCTTCTGATCACCGATCACATCTCAAGTTCGTGTGGTGTTTACGGGTTTACGCCCGTTAACTGCCTAGAAGATGGTCTATAAAATAGAACTAAATTCCATCAAGCAGAACGCACAGTATCATGCGCGTTCAAGGAGACGCCCATGCTTTCCTCCCCTCCGGCCGCCGGTGGCCGACTCCACGCCGGGTTGCCGGCGGTCCAGCTCAATCAGGTTTCGGTGCGGTTCGGCAGCTTCACGGCCGTGCAGGGCGTTGACCTGTCGATTGGTGAAGGCGAATTCGTGGCCGTGGTGGGGCCGACGGGTTGCGGCAAAAGCACGCTGCTGAACGCCGTGACCGGGCTGCTGAAGCCGGCCGGGGGCAGCGTCACGGTGTTTGGTGAGCCGTTGACCGGGCTCAACGGCAATGCCGGTTTCATGATGCAGCAGGATTCGCTGCTGCCCTGGAAGACGGCGCTCGACAACGTCGCGCTCGGCCTGGTGTTCCAGGGCATGCCGGTGGACGAGGCCCGCGAGCGCGCCCGTCCGTGGATGAAGAAGGTCGGCCTGGCCGGCTTCGAGGCGCGCTATCCGCATCAGCTCTCGGGCGGGCAGAAGAAGCGCATCAGCATGGCGCAGACGCTGATCCTCTCGCCCAAGATCGTGCTGATGGACGAGCCGTTCTCGGCGCTCGATGTGCACACGCGCCATCTCATGCAGAGCGAGCTGCTGCGCCTCTGGCAGGAAGACCGCAAATCGCTGCTGTTCATCACACACGACCTGGAGGAGGCCATTGCCCTGGCCGACCGCGTGGTCGTCATGTCCGCCGGGCCCGCCAGCCGGCCGGTTGGCGATGTCGAAATCACGCTGCCGCGTCCGCGCAACGTGTCTGAAATCAACATGTCCGACGCGTTCATCCGCCTGTATCGCGAGATCTGGTCGATCCTCGGCACCGAAGTGGAGAAGAGCCATGCCGTCCAGCACTAACACGATGCCTACCGTGGGCACGCAGCGCGCCGGTCTCGCGCACAAGACCAAGATCCGCCTGTTCCAGCTGGCCGTGGTGGTGTTGATGTTCGGCTCGTGGGAGGGCCTCGGCCGCGTGGGCGTGGTCGATCCGTTCTATTTCTCGATGCCGTCGTCGATCGTCGCGCGCATCTGGGAGTGGTTCACTGCCGGCGACATCTACACGCATCTGGCCATCACCCTGGCCGAGACGATTCTCTCGTTCGGCATCGGCACGCTGCTCGGTATCAGCCTGGGGCTGTGGCTCGGCTTGTCCAAGCTCGCGGCCGAGGTGCTGGACCCGTTCATCAAGGTCTTCAATGCGATCCCGCGCATCCTGCTCGCGCCCATCTTCGTGATGTGGTTCGGTCTGGGGCTGACCTCCAAGGTGGCGCTGGGCGCGACCATGGTGCTGTTCATCACGTTCTTCAATACGTACCAGGGCGTGCGCGAGGTGAACCCCGTCATCCTGGCCAACGCGCGGCTGCTCAAGGCCAGCCGCATCAGCCTGCTGCGTCACGTGTATGTGCCGTCGGCCACCAGCTGGATTCTCTCGAGCCTGCGCGCTTCCGTCGGCATGGCCGTGATGGGCGCGATCGTGGCGGAGTACCTCGGCTCATCCGCCGGCCTGGGCCACCTGATTGCGCAGGCCGAAGGCGTGTTCGATGCCACCGGCGTGTTCTCGGGAATCGTCGTGCTGTCGGCCTTCGTGATTGCGCTGGACCGCAGCGTCGATGCGCTCGAAGGCAAGTTGCTGGTGTGGCGCCCGAAGGTCGACCCCGAAACGGGCGCCTGAGCCCCAATCACAATGATGGAGACAACCATGAAGCGATGGATTTCGGCCCTGTTGTGTGCGGCCGTCTGCACGGCAGCCAACGCCGCCGAGCCGGAGAAGAAGGACGTGAGCCTGTCGGTCGGCTCGATGATCCTGAACTACATGCCGGTGCCGCTTACGCAGTCGCTGGGCAACTTCCAGAAGGAAGGGCTCAACGTGAAGGTGGAGAACTTCCAGGCCGGCGGCAGCAAGGCGCTGCAGGCGCTGATTGCCGGATCGACCGATGCGGTGGTGGGCTTCTATGACCACACCATTCACATTCAGGCGCAGGGCAAGGACATTGTGTCGGTCGCGCTGCTCAACGTTACGCCCGGCATCGTGCTGGCCGTGCGGCCCGACCTGGATATCAAGAGCGGCAAGGATCTGAAGGGCAAGAAGATCGGCATCACCGCACCGGGCTCGTCCACCGATCTGTTTGCCCGCTATTACGCCATCAAGAGCGGGCTGCAGGTGAACGACGTGTCGTACATCGCCGTGGGTTCCGGCGCGCCGGGCATGGTGGCGCTGGATCGCAAGGAGATCGACGCGCTCGTCAACTTCGACCCCGTGGCGAGCCTGCTGGAGAAGCGCCGCGCCGCCAAGTTCCTCGTCGATACGCGCACCGATGCCGGCTCCAACGCCGTGTTCGGCGGCCGCTACCCGACCGCCACGCTGTACGTGACGCGCGACTTCATGATGAAGAATCCCGAGACCGTGCAGCGCCTGGTGAACGCCTTCATCCGCACGCTCAAATGGATCGACGCCAGCACGCCCGAGGCCATTGCCGACAAGATGCCCAAGGAGCAGCAGGTGGGCGGGCGCGACGTGTTTGTCGATGCGCTGCGCCACTCCAAGCCGATCTTCTCCAAGGACGGCCTGATGACCGATGCCGATGCCAAGGTGGCGCTGACGGTGCTTTCCAGCTACGACGAAAAGATCCGCAACGCCAAGATCGACCTGGCGAAAACGTACACTAACCGCTTCGTCGACCAAGCCCTGAAGACGGTCAAGTGAACCGTCTCGCCCAACCCGCCATGACCGCAGAGCGCCAAACCACCCAGAACGAGATCACGCCCGCCGCCAACGAGGGCGATGCCGCCACGCCGGGGCAGTCGGGCGTGGCTGCGCTGGACCGCGCGTTCTCGATCCTGTTTGCGTTCCGCCCCGGCGATTACGCGCTGACGCTGGCCGAGCTGGCCGCGCGCACCGGGCTCTACAAGAGCACGATCCTGCGGCTTGCCGGCTCGCTCATCCAGCACCGCATGCTGTTTCGCCTGGAAGACGGCCGCTACCAGATCGGTGCCGCGCCGTTGATGCTCGGCGCGCTCTACCAGCGCAGCATGCGCCTGGGCGACGTGGTGCTGCCGCACATGCGCGCGTTGGCCGAGGCCACGGGCGAGGCGGTGTCGCTCTACATCCGCGAGCGCGATGTGCGTGTCTGCCTGCACCGCGTGGATTCGAACCATTCGATCCGCGATCACGTGCGCGAGGGCGACGTGCTGCCGCTGGAGCGCGGGTCGGGCGGGCGCGTGCTGTGCGCGTTCTCGGGCATGCAGGGCGCCACGTACGACGCGATCCGGCGCGATCACTACTACGTGTCGATCGGCGAGCGCGATCGGGAAACGGTGGGCCTGTCGGTGCCGGTGTTTGGCGTGCAGCAGGCGCTGCGGGGTGCGCTGTGCCTTGCCGGTCCGGCGTCGCGCATCGACGGGGCGCTGCTGCAATCGTGGCGCGTGCCGGTGCTGGAGCACGCCGCGCAAATCACGTCCACGCTGGGTGGCGACCCCGCGCCGCTGCGTCTCGCTGCCCAATTGATCTCTAAAACCTAGGCTCCGCCAAGACGCCCAACCTCCTGAGCGGGGCGAGGGGCGGAGCCGACTGTGTAGCAGGAGTTGTTTTCATGGCTTTGCCTCTCGCGGGTTTGCGCGTGCTCGACTTGTCGAACGTGCTGGCCGGGCCGTTCTGCGGCTATCAGCTGGGTTTGCTCGGCGCTGAAGTCATCAAGATCGAGGTGCCGGGCAATGGCGATCTCGCCCGCCGTCTGGGCGCCGATCCTGAGCAGGCGCGCCGCAAGATGGGCGCCTCGTTCGTCGCCGTCAATGCGGGCAAGCAGTCCGTCACCGTCAACCTGAAGCACCCCGAGGGGCGCGCGATCCTGCTCAAGCTGGTGGCGCAGGCCGACGCGCTGATCGAGAACTACCGCCCCGGCGTGATGGACCGCCTGGAACTCGGCTACGACGTGCTGCGCGAGGTCAATCCGCGTCTCGTCTACTGCGCCATCTCGGGCTTCGGCAAGGACGGCCCGCTCAGCGGCAGACCCGCATACGACCAGATTATCCAGGGCATTTCCGGCGTGATGAGCGTCACCGGCGACGACGCATCGGCGCCGCTGCGCGTCGGTTACCCGATCAGCGACACGGTGGGCGGCATCACGGCGGCGCTGGCCGTCACCGCATGCCTGCTCGGCGCGCAACGCACGGGGCAGGGCTGCATGGTGGATGTGTCGATGCTGGAATCGACGCTCGCCACCATGGGCTGGGTCGTCTCCAACTACCTGAACGCCGGTGTGACGCCGCAGCCGATGGGTAACCAGAATTTCACCGCCGCGCCGTCGGGCACATTCACCACGGGCGATGGGCTGATCAACATCGCCGCCAACGAAGACAAGCAGTTTGCCGCGCTGTGCCGCGTGGTGGGGCATCCGGAACTGGCCACCGACGTGCGCTTTGCCGAGCGCCATGCACGCAAGGAACATCGCCAGCAGCTCAACGACGCGTTGGAAGCGGCATTGGCCGCGCGCCCGGCCGCCGAATGGGAGCCGCTGCTGATCGAAGCCGGCGTGCCGGCCGGGCTGGTGCTCGACGTGCCTGGCGTGCTGGCGCACGAACAGGTGACGGGCCGCGGCTTCGTCACCTCGTTCCCGGAAGCCGGGCAGCACGTGACGCGCGCGGGCTTCCGCCTCTCGGGCGAAGACCCGTGCCCGCAGACACCGGCGCCATCGCTCTCCGCCCATACCGACGACTGGCTTGCCAGGCTCGGTTACAGCCACGACCAAATCGAAGCCTTGCGCGCCGAAGGCGCCATCTGATCATGACGACCGCACCGACACAGGACGCCGCCGGCCTCGCTGCCGATTACTGGCGCACCGACATCATCGACATCGAACCCGGCCGCATCCACGTACGCGGCTACCCGATCCAGGAGCTGATCGGCCAGATCGGCTTTGCCGAAATGATCTGGCTGATGCTGCGCGGCGAGCTGCCGGCCAAGCGGCAGGCGGCCTTGCTGGAAGCGGCGCTGGTGGCGTCGGTCGATCACGGCCCGCATGCGCCATCCATTGCGATTGCCAAGATGGCGACGAGCTGTGGCCTGCCGCTCAACGGCGCGATGGCGTCTGCGTTGAATGCGCTGGACGACGTGCACGGCGGAGCGGGACAGCAGGCGGTCGAGCTGTTCCACGATATCGAGGCGCGCATCTTCGACGGCGCCTCGCTGGAGGCGGCCACGGCGGCGGGTGTCGACGCGTTCATCGCTGCGCATGGCAAATACCTGCCGGGCTTTGGGCATCGTTTTCACCCGGTCGACCCGCGCGCGGGGCGCCTGCTCGCGCTTGTGGACGAGGCAGCGCAGGACGGCGTGGTCGGCGGGCGGTATGCCGCCATCGGCCGCGCCATCGAAGCGCTGCTCTCCAGCCGCAAGGGCAAGCCGATTCCGATGAACATCGACGGCGCCACGGCCGTCATCTATGCGGAACTGGGTTTTGCGGCGCCGCTTGCGCGCGGCGTGTTCTGCCTGTCGCGTGCCGTTGGCATCCTGGCGCACGCCTGGGAGCAAAGCGGCCGCGGCGAGCGCAACAAGGGCCCGATGCCGCGCCAGCTGCCGTACCGCTATACCGGGCATGCCACGCGGCATCTGGCGCAAGCCGAGCCGGCCACCGCGCCATGACGTATTTCAGCTGGCCCATCGTCGAAACCACCGTTTTTGCGGAGATGCCGGGCGCCTTGCGTCGCCCGGTGCCGACCGAATGGTCCCGCGCCAACAAAGGCGGCGCGCCGGTCGATTGCTTCCTGGAAGGCCCGTGCTGGGACGCGCACGGCAATCTCTGGCTGGTCGACATTCCGCATGGCCGCATCCTGCGTGTCTCTGCGCGGAGCGATTGGGATGTGGTGGCGGAATACGACGGCGAACCGAATGGCCTGGCGCAGCGCCACGACGGCACGCTGCTGATTGCGGACTACAAGAATGGTCTGCTGTTGCTCGACCCCGCGACGGGCGCAGTCACGCCGTTTCTTACGCGACGCAACAGCGAACGCTTCAAGGGCCCAAACGATCTGATCGTCGCCCGCAACGGCGATGTGTATTTCACCGACCAAGGCCAGACTGGCTTGCATGACCCGACCGGCCGCGTGTATCGCCTGCGCACGGATGGCCGGCTCGACTGTCTGCTCGCCAATGGCCCGAGCCCCAACGGTTTGGTGCTGACGCCCGACGAATCCGCGTTGTTCGTGGCCATGACGCGTGACAACCCCGTCTGGCGTTTGCCGCTGCTCGCCGACGGCAGCACGAGCAAGGTCGGCCGCTTCGCGCAGTTCTACGGCACCAGCGGCCCCGACGGCATGGCGATGGACGCAGCCGGCCACCTCTTCGTCGCGCATGCATCGCTGGGCGCGGTGTTCGTCGTCTCGCCGCATGGCGAACCACTGGCGCGCATCGCGTCGTGCCGGGGGCGCACCACCACCAACGTTGCACTCACGCCCGACGGGCACTCGCTCGTCATCACCGAATCCGCCACGGGCACCGTATTGCGCGCCCGCTGGACGCCGCCCCACCACGACTGAGCGCAAACGCGGGCTGTTGTCGCAGCCCACGTTGTCCTACAGCTGTCCTACACGCGGGGCCGCTGTCGGATCGTCGAAATTTCTTCGTTTTTTCGTTCCGCAGACGCCCATACGGCACTTTTTTGCGCGCTGCAGCATGGGAAGTGCTGGGCTCGCCCTTTTTGGCCCCGGCACGCTCCCTGTGCCCGGCATTTTCGTATCGTTTAGATAGACGTGTATCGTTTAGATAGACGAAACGGTAGGAGCCGTCCTACAAAACTGCCGTTTCACTGTAGGAGCGCTCCTACAAATCCGGCCGAAAAGCGGTCGGAACTGTCCTACAAGGCGTGTAGGAGTGGGTCAGAAGTGTCCTACAAGCGGTTAACCCGGCATCGGATGCTCACAGTCGCAGAAGTGCGACGCCTTCTTTGTTGATTTACGACAACTTTAGGCAATTTAATTGCTATCTTTCGCCGTTCATTGGGGTAAATACGTGTCAAACACCCGCTTTAGCGCATGGTCCACCCAGGCCCGTTGCGTCGGCAAAGGCTTCATTTGCAACGTTTATTAACAGATCTGTAGGAAAATTGCCTACAAAAAACGGATTACCTCACCCCTCCAACGTAGGGGTCCACCCTTCTTTACTTACCCCGGACCACAAACCACAATGTGTTCAACAGAAAACAACTTCGCCATGTCTTTAGCGACGTGAGTAAGAAGGGGCAGGAAGTGCCGGCAACGGCGCCGACTGCAGGAAACATCCGATCTGTGGGGATTGGTGAACAGCCCGGCGAGGGTAGGCGCAAAAAAATAGCGTCAACCGGACATCACCATGCGAGACCGGATGCAAGTTGTACTTTTACTGCACACGACGGGACATACATGGACACGCAAGACATTGTTTCCGAGATCAGCGAACTGAATCTCACCTACTTGATGCTTGCCCAGCAGATGCTGGCCAAGGATCGCGATGCCGCGCTCTTTCGCCTCGGCATCTCTGAAGAACTGGCTGACATCCTGCTGACGATGTCGCCCGCGCAGATCGTCAAGCTGGCCAGCACGAACATGATGCTGTGCCGCTTCCGCTTCGACGATCACGCCATCCTGGGTCTCGTGACCCAGCCGCACCGTGACAAGGGTCTGCAGCAATCGCAAATGTCGATCCTGCTGGCACGTCAGGCGGTTGAGCAGATCAGCTGAGCCATTTGCGGCGGGTGTTCCGCCGGGTTCAGGGATTGCACTTTGGATGGGTAGCAAGCGAAAGCGGGAGCAGTGCCATGCGTCACACCAGCGTCATGAACGAAGTTGAGCAGATCCACCTTGCAGCGGAATTGATTTCGCTCGGTGCCCGTCTGCAACTGCTGGAACAGGAAACCACGCTCAGCCGTGAGCGTCTGGTCAAGCTGTACAAGGAAATCCGCGGGGAATCGCCGCCCAAGGGCATGCTGCCTTTCTCGGCAGACTGGTTCCTGACGTGGTCGCCGAACATCCATTCGTCGATCTTCCTGAACATCTACCGTTTTCTGGGCGAGAACAGCCGCAGCACGGGTGTGCGCCGCCTGATCTCGGCCTACAAGCTGTACCAGGAACACATTCACGTCCACGAACAGGAAGAGGTGCTGTCGATCACCCGCGCGTGGATGATGCTGAAGTTCTTCGAGGGGAAGATGCTGCATACCGTGAAGTGCAAGCGCTGCACCGGCCATTTCGTGGCCCACGCAGACGACCTGCACCACGATTTTGTGTGCGGTGTGTGCCAGCCGCCGTCACGCGCAGGGAAGAAAAAGCGCGTCGCTGCTCCGGTCGATGCGATCGCAGAAAAGACGGTCGACGCCTGATAACGGCCTTGCAGGGATACGGGAAGTCGGAAGTACGGGAGTACGGAAGTTGCAGAACCGCCGGGGGATGGTCAAAAAAGGGCGGACGGGAAATACGGGTAGCAGTACGGGAAATACGGGAATAGCCGAATAGCCGGCCAGACCGGCACATAACAATACAAAGAACAAAAGAGCAAGGAACACAGAGCAGGAAAAGCACAGGGGCTCAGGCAGGACAAAAGGGGAAGGGGGTAGGCCGGTCGCGGGAAACTGCGGACCGGCATTTTTTTTGCCGCCGCGCGTAGAAAGAAGGAAGAAGGAAGAAGGAAGAAGGAAGAAGGAAGACGGGCGAAAAGTGGGGACGGAAAGCGATTTCCGTCCCTTTTTCTTTGGATCCGCCTGGGGGAACGCCCTCTTTCAGCCAGGTGGTGCTCAAGCCGCCCGTTTTGTTGCCGTTCTTGGTGAAGAAGGGCGCGGCGGCAGGGTTTTCCAAGCACCGCGCAGCAGCAAAAGCCGGCGCTCAAGCCTTCAGTTAACCGGGGGGATGCCGATATTCCCTCTTGTATTGATCGAAGGATCGCCCATTCAGGAGTTCGCCCCGTGTTAGTTGCCATCGGTTACATCGTGATTCTCGCGTCGGTGTTCGGCGGCTACATGCTGGCCGGAGGACACCTCGGGCCCTTGTTCCAGCCGACCGAACTGTTGATCATCTTCGGCGCCGGCATTGGCGCCTTCGTGGTCGGCAACGACAAAAAGGCCATCAACGCCACCGTCAAGGCGCTGCCGGGCCTGTTCAAGGGCTCGAAGTACACCAAGGCCCTCTATATGGAAGTGATGGCGCTGCTGTACGTGGTGCTGTCCAAGATCCGCCGCGAAGGGATGATGTCGATTGAAGCCGACATCGAAGCGCCGCACGAAAGCGCGCTGTTCGCCAATTACCCCGCCATCCAGGCCGATCACCACGCGCTGGATTTCATCTGCGATTACCTCCGCCTGATGGTCGGCGGCAATCTGAATCCATTCCAGATCGAAGCGCTGATGGATCAGGAAATCGACACCCATCACCACGAAGCCGAACAACCGGCGCGCATCATCACCAAAGTGGGCGACGCCATGCCGGCCTTCGGCATCGTGGCCGCCGTGATGGGCGTGGTGCACACCATGGGCTCGGTCGGCCTGCCGCCGGCAGAGCTGGGTAAGCTGATCGCGTCCGCGCTGGTCGGTACGTTCCTGGGCATCTTGCTGGCGTACGGCTTCATCGGGCCGCTGGGTTCGCTGCTGGAGCAGCGCGCCGAAGAATCGACCAAGTTGTTCCAGTGCATCAAGGTGACGCTGCTGGCCAGCATGAACGGCTACGCCCCGGCCATTGCCGTGGAGTTCGGCCGCAAGGTGCTGTTCTCGACGGAGCGTCCGTCCTTTGCCGAGCTGGAAGACCACGTCCGTGGCGCCAAGACAGCGTAGCGCTGAACTCCATATGACACAGAGCGTGGCCAACGAGCCAAGCCATTAACGACGCAGCACACACCGACGGGAACGGACCATGAGCAAGTCCAGCACGCCGACCTTCATTGTCATTCGGCGCAACAAGAAAGGCGGACACGGCCACCACGGTGGCGCGTGGAAGATCGCCTACGCCGATTTCGTGACCGCCATGATGGCGTTCTTCCTGCTGATGTGGTTGCTCAGCTCGGTGACCAAGGCCGAGCTGTCGTCGGTTGAAACGTATTTCCGCACGCCGCTGAAGGTGGCGCTGTTCGGCGGCGCCGGTTCTGGCGACCAGTCGAGCATTCTCAACGGCAGCCCGGCGCTCAAGCAGAACATGCCGCAGCCCAACCCGAGCCCCAGCCCGACCGTGCAGCGCCAGCGCAATATCCGCGATGAGTCGGATGACGCGGCGCTGAACAAGCTCAAGCAGAAGATTGCCGAGATGGTCGAGACGAACCCGGTGATGAGCCAGTTCAAGCACCAGTTGCTGATCGACATGACCACCGAAGGCCTGCGCATCCAGATCGTCGACCAGCAGAACCGCCCGATGTTTGCCAACGCCAGCGCCGAAGTGCAGCCGTATATGCGCACGATCCTGCGCGAGCTGGGCTCGGCGCTGAACGACGTGCCCAACCCGATCAGCCTGTCGGGCCACACCGACGCCACGCAGTACGCCACGCAGCACGGCTACAGCAACTGGGAACTGTCGGCCGACCGCGCCAACGCATCGCGGCGTGAGCTGGTGGCCGGCGGCATGAAGCCCGAGAAGGTCAGCCGCGTGGTGGGTCTGGAGGCATCGGTGCCGCTGGACAAGGCCAACATCTACAACCCGATCAACCGCCGCATCAGCATCGTCGTGCTCAACGCACGCGCCGCTGAAGCCGTGCGCTCGGGTGGGGTCGAGCCGGTGGCCGACCTGCGCAATGACGGCAAGGACACGCTGACCGACGCCGCCGCACGTGCCACGGGCGTGGCAGACGCGGTGACTGCGGCCAAGCCATAAAGAGCGCCGAGGGGAGAAACAGTCAATGAGCGAAAAACACATCCTGGTGGTGGACGATTCCACATCGATCCGCCGCATGATTGCCGCGTGCCTGCGCGAGTGCGGCTTTGCCGTGACGGAAGCCGGCGACGGCACCGCCGCGCTGGAAGCCGCGCGCACGCTGGCCCAGGGCAGCCACCACCTTGTGATCACCGACCAGGTGATGCCGTCGATGGACGGCCTGACCCTCATCCGTGCGCTGCGCACGCTGCCGGCCTACGCCGACACTCCGATCCTCATGCTGACCACCGAAGCAGACAGCACCATCCGCGACCAGGCACGCGCTGCCGGCGCGACGGGCTTCCTGCCCAAGCCGTTCGATCCGGATGGGCTGACGGATTCGGTGATGCAGTTGCTCGAATGGCATGCGCAGACCCACGGGTCTGCATCGACGCATTAAACGACCGAGACGACAGATATGAACCTCGACCTTAGCCAGTTTTTCGGCGCCTTCTTCGAAGAGGCGGAAGAGCTGCTCGTCGACATGGAGCGGCTGCTGCTCAACCTCGATGTCGCCAATCCTTCTTCTGATGATCTGAACGCCATCTTCCGCTGCGCGCACTCCATCAAGGGTGGCGCTGCGACGTTCGGTTTCACACACATGACGGAACTCACGCATGTGGCCGAATCGATTCTGGACCGCGCTCGCACCGGTACCTTGCAGCTGCGCGAAAACATGGTGGATGCCTTCCTGGAAACGAAAGACGTGTTGAAAAGCCAACTTGATGCCTACCGGCAAGAGCACCCTATCGATACGGCCACGCTCGAATACATGGTGGCCAAGCTCAACAGCCTGACCGCCGAGGACGGCGCCCCTGTTGCCGCCGCGCCGGCAGCTGCGGCGCCCGTGGCCGCGACGCCGGAACCGGTGGTCGCGCCCCAGCCCGAGCCGGTGCTGGTCGAAGCGCCTGCGGCCGAAGTCGTGGGCAACATCGAAGGCGGCCTGGACATCAAGCTCATCGACGTCTCGAATGAAGACTGCGAGCTGATCGTCACTGAACTCAAGCACCTGGGCACCGTGCTGCGCCACGCGCGCACCGGCCGCAACAGCGACATCGTGCTGCAGAGCACCTGCACCGCCGACGACATCATCGCGGTGAGCTGCTTCATCATCGATGCCGACCAGATCGTCATCACGCCGCACGTCGGTGGCGTGGCGCCGGCCGCTGAAGCCGCTGCGCCGGTGGTGGCAGCACCGACCCCCGCCGCCGCACAGACGGAAGTGCACGCCCCGGCGGCCAACGAAGCTGCGCCGGCACAGCCGGTTGCGGCCGTTGCCGCCCCGGTGCCGACCCGCCCGGCCGCTGCCGACCACAAGCCGGCCGTGGCCGCCGAAACGTCGATCCGCGTGGGCGTGGAAAAGGTCGATCAGCTCATCAACCTGGTGGGCGAACTCGTCATCACGCAGGCCATGCTGGCGCAAACCGCGCAGGCCTTCGACCCGGTGCTCAACGAACGCCTCTTTGCCGGCCTGTCGCAGCTCACGCGCAACGCGCGCGACCTGCAGGAAGCCGCCATGTCCATCCGCATGATGCCGATGGACTACGTGTTCAACCGCTTCCCGCGCCTGGTGCGCGACCTGGCGCACAAGCTGGGCAAGCAGGTCGAGCTGTCGACGTTCGGCAAATCGACCGAACTGGACAAGGGCCTGATCGAACGCATCATCGATCCGCTTACGCACCTGGTGCGCAACAGCCTGGACCACGGCATCGAACTGCCCGAAGCCCGCGTGGCCGCCGGCAAGGACGCCACCGGCCAGCTGCTGCTGTCTGCGGCACACCAGGGCGGCAACATCGTTATCGAAGTCAGCGACGACGGCCAGGGCCTGAACCGCGACAAGATCCTCAAGAAGGCCCGCGAGCGCGGTCTGCCCGTGTCGGACAACATGACCGACGACGAGATCAACCAGCTCATCTTCGCGCCGGGCTTCTCCACGGCGGACCAGGTGACGGACGTGTCCGGCCGCGGCGTCGGCATGGACGTGGTCAAGCAGAACATCCAGTCGATGGGCGGCTACGTCGAAATCCAGTCGCAGAAGGGCAAGGGCACCACGATCCGCATCGTGCTGCCGCTCACGCTGGCGATCCTGGACGGCATGTCCGTCAAGACCGGCGACGAAGTGTTCATCCTCCCGCTGTCGTGCGTGGCCGAATCGCTGCAGCCGCGTCCGGAAGACATCAAGGCCGTGCCGGGCGGCGGCCGCCTGCTGAAGGTGCGCAACGAATACCTGACGCTGGTGCCGATGTACGAACGCTTCCGTATCACGCCGTCGCTGCCCGATCCGTCGGAAGGCATCGTTGTGATCCTGGATTCGGAAGGCAAGAAGATTGCGCTGCAGGTGGACGAACTGGTCGGCCAGCAGCAAGTGGTGGTCAAGAACCTCGAGACCAACTACCGCCGCGTGCCCGGCATCTCGGGCGCGACCATCCTGGGCGACGGCAGCGTTGCACTGATCGTCGACGTATCGGCACTGATGCGCGAGACCCGCGCCGGACATTCAGAAAACGCGATGCGTGCCGTTACTGCCGAAAAGCACGAGATGGGCGAGGCACAGGGCGGTCGTTTCTCGACCGAGGCGATGGCCGCGGCATAAGCGTCCACGACTGGCAGGGTGGGATTTCACCCCACAACGAATTCAATTGAGTGGCCCAACGGGCCGAGGGGAGCCGCAATGGAAGTCAAGGAACACGCGATCGGCGAAGACACCGGCGGGGAGGAGTACCTGGCCTTCACGCTGGGCCGCGAGGAATACGGCATCGACATCCTGAAGGTGCAGGAAATCCGTGGCTACGAGACCGTCACGCGCATCGCCAATGCACCCGATTTCATCAAGGGTGTGATCAACCTGCGCGGCATCATCGTGCCGATCGTTGATCTGCGCATCAAGTTCCAGCTCGATCGCGTCGAGTACAACCAGTACACCGTCGTCATCATCCTGAACCTGAAGGACCGCGTGGTCGGCATCGTGGTGGATGGCGTGTCGGACGTGCTGACGCTGCAAAGCCAGCAGATCAAGCCGGCGCCGGAGTTTTCGGGCGCGCTGGACACGGAATACATCCGTGGCCTGGGCTCGATCGACGAGCGCATGCTGATCCTGGTGGACATCGAGCGCCTGCTGATGTCGGCCGACATGGCTCTGTGCGACGAAGCAGAAGCCGCCTGATCGCAACATGAATCCAGCCGGGGCACGGACGACGCGCTCAGGGCATATGAAGGCTGGGCCCACGGGGCCCGGCGGGCGACAAGACACCGTAACAAGAGGTGCGGCGCCGTTAGGGGAGGGAAGCATGTTCAGCAAAATGACCATCCGGCTCCGTCTGGGGCTGATGATGGCGGGCATTGGTGTGCTCGCCGTCATCGTGGGCGTGTCGGGCCTCATCGGCATGCGACACGCCAATACCCGCGTTCAGGACGGCTATGCCGTGCAGTTGGCGGGCACCGTGGCATTGGCCGAATCCGATTCCAATCTCCTGAGCGCCCGCATCGTCCTCGATCGTGCAGCCATGGCGCCCAACGCGCCCGGCGTGGAAAAGTCGATCGAGCGCGCCAAGATGTTCCTGGACAAGTCCGACGCGGCCTGGAAGCGCTATCGCGCGCTGCCCGCCGCGGCAGACGAGCGCAAGCTGGCCGACGAGGCCGACGGCCTGCGCGACGCTTTTCTGCGTGACGGCGCACAGGTGTTGATGCAGGCCGTGCAGGCGCATGACGAAGCGCGCATCAACAAGACCGTCATGGACGTCATGCCCGCGCTGTACCGGCCCCTGGGCGACAAGGTGGCGGCCATGAACCGCATGCAGATGGACCTGGCCAAAGCCGGCTACGAAGCAAGCCAGGCCGAGCATCGCAACCTCACCGCGCTCACCACCGGCCTGCTGCTGGGCGGCATTCTGGTGGGCGGGCTGCTGACGTGGGCGCTGCGCCGCTCGATCACGGTGCCGCTGATGCGGGCCATCGAGCAGGCCGAGCACATCACGCAGGGCGACCTCACGCACGCCATCCAGGTGGACCGTGCCGATGAAACCGGTCGTCTGCTGCAGGCGCTGCAACGCATGCAGGAAAGCCTGCAGAAGATGGTGGGGCAGGTGCGCTCGGGCTCCGACTCGATTGCCAGCGCCACGCAGCAGATTGCCGCCGGCAACGCAGACCTCTCGCAGCGCACGGAGCAGCAGGCTTCTGCGCTGGAAAAAACGGCGTCGAGCATGGAAGAGCTGACGAGCATCGTGCGCCAGAACGCCGACAACGCCCGTCAGGCCAGCACGCTGGCCGGCAACGCATCGGACATTGCTGTCAAGGGCGGCGAAGTGGTCGGCCGGGTGGTGGACACCATGGCCGGCATCAACGACAGCAGCAAGAAGATCGCCGACATCATCGGCGTGATCGAAGGCATTGCCTTCCAGACCAACATCCTGGCGCTGAACGCGGCAGTGGAAGCTGCCCGCGCGGGCGAGCAGGGCCGCGGCTTTGCGGTGGTGGCCGGCGAGGTGCGCAGCTTGGCCCAGCGCTCGGCCACGGCGGCCAAGGAAATAAAGGAACTCATCAGCGATTCGGTTGGCCGCGTTGAAAACGGCACGACGCTGGTGGCCGAAGCGGGCAGCGTCATCGACGAGGTGGTCGTTGCCGTCAAGCGCGTGACCGACATCATGGGCGAGATCAGCTCCGCATCGGACGAACAAAGCGCCGGTATCGAGCAGATCAACCAGGCCGTCACGCAGATGGACGAAGGCACGCAGCAGAACGCCGCGCTGGTGGAGCAAGCCGCCGCCGCTGCGATGTCGCTGCAGGAGCAGGCCAGCGGGCTGCGTCAGGCGGTGGCCGCTTTCCGGACGCAGGCCGGAACGCAGGCAACGGCAGCACCGTCGGCATCGGCGGTACACAAGGCACCCACGGCGCCAGCGGCTGCGCGTGCAACTGCCAAGCCCGGCCCCAAGGCCCAAGCCATGCCGCGCCGTGCCGCCAAGCCGAAGGCTGCAGCCCGCACTGCTGCTGAACCCGTTGCGCAGGTCGCTGCTGCATCCGCGGCGCCGGCCGGCGCTACAGAACAACAACGCGAGCGCACCGCCGCCGCTGCCGTCACCAAAGCGGCTGCGTCAGCGCCCAAGTTGCCCGTACCCAAGCTCGTTGCCGCCGGCGGCGACGATGGCGACTGGGAGACCTTTTGACCATGTATGCACGGGATCTTCGCTGCTCGCGAAAGCTCTCTCGTGTGTGTTTGTGGTGTGCAGCCTGCCCTCCGGGGCAGGTTTTTTTTTGCCTGGGCTAGTGCCTGCTGAAGCCGGGGCGACCCCCCACTGAAGTGGCATGACCCCATGGCGGTTCTAAAGAGCCGTCCCCCGCAGGCCGATAGCGGTAGGGGGCATATAAAAAACAGGAAGAGGTAGACAACATGGGTTGGATCAAGCGTTTGCCGGTGTCCACGGTACTCACGGGCGGTTTCCTGATCGTGGCGGCCATGGGCGCAGCCATTGGCGGGTTGGGCATCTATACGATCACGCAGTTGAGCAAGGCCAGCGAAGAGCTGGCGCAAAAGCAGATGCGCGCCATCACGCAGATGGGCAGCGCGGCCAACAGCCTGGCGCATGCCAGCCGTGCGCAGACCGCATTGCTGATTGCCACCACGCTCACCGAGCGCAAGACGCTCAGCACGCAGATTGCCGACAGCATGCAGCACCTGAAGGACGGTGTGGAGACCGTGCGCCCGCTGTTCACCTCGGACGAAGGCAAGAAGATGATCCGCGAGGTCGATGCCATCTACCCCGTCTGGGGCAAGCGCATGACCGACTTCGTGGCCCTGATGGACAAGCAGGGCCTGGACCCGACCCAGTTCGACAGCCGCGTCACCGCAGAGAACGTCGGCTTGCTGGACGACACCGCGGCGTTTGAAAAGACGCTCGACAAGATGGTCAAGCGTGTGGAGGAGGTCTCCGCCGCGTCCACCGTCAAGGCGCGGGACGATGCACACCGCTCACGCCTGGTGATGATGGTGATGGCCTGTGCGGGCGCGCTGCTCGGCATCGTGCTGGGCCTGGTCATTGCCCGCCGGCTTTCGCGCCAGCTGGGTGGCGAACCGTCGTACGCCGCCGAGATTGCCCGCCGCATTGCCGCCGGCGATCTGGCCGTGCACGTGCAGACCCGCCCCGGCGACCATGACAGCATGCTCTTCGCCATGGCGCAGATGCAGCAGCAACTGACCGGCACGATCACCAACATCAAGAGTTCGGCCGATTCCATTGCCAGTGCCACCAAGCAGATCGCGGCCGGCAATGCCGACCTCTCGCAGCGCACGGAAGAGCAGGCCTCGTCGCTGGAAGAAACCGCTTCCAGCATGGAAGAGCTGACCAGCATCGTGAAGCAGAACGCCGACAACGCGCGCCAGGCCAGCCAACTGGCCGGCAGTGCGTCGGACATCGCCGTCAAGGGCGGCGAGGTGGTGGGCCGCGTGGTCGAAACCATGGCCGGCATCAACGCGAGCAGCAAGAAGATCGCCGACATCATCGGCGTGATCGAAGGCATTGCCTTCCAGACCAACATCCTGGCGCTGAATGCGGCCGTGGAAGCGGCGCGCGCGGGCGAGCAGGGACGCGGGTTTGCAGTGGTGGCGGGTGAAGTGCGCAGCCTCGCGCAGCGCTCGGCCACGGCAGCCAAGGAGATCAAGGAACTCATCGGCGATTCCGTCGGTCGTGTGCGCAACGGATCGGCCCTGGTGGCCGAAGCCGGCACCGTGATCGAAGAAGTCGTGGTGGCCGTGCGCCGCGTGACCGACATCATGGGCGAGATTTCCGCTGCGTCGGACGAGCAAAGCTCGGGCATCGAACAGGTCAACCAGGCCGTGAACCAGATGGACGAGGTGACGCAGCAGAACGCCGCGCTGGTCGAGCAAGCCGCCGCCGCCGCCCTGTCGCTGGAAGAGCAGGCCCAGCTGCTGCGCGATGCCGTGGCGACGTTCCGCACCGATGCCTCGGCAGAACGCGTCGTGGCGCCGCCGGCTGCGGTTTCCGCCCCCGCCCCCGCCGTCCGCAGCGAGGTCCGCCCGGAGAAGACCGACGTCGTGCCCTCCGTGGCGCGCGCCCTGGCTTCGCGCAAGGCCGCCAAGCCGGTCAAGCCGGCCATGGCGCCGGAGGCTGCCCCGGAGCAGTTGCCCGCTGCCGCCCAATCAGAAAAAGCGCCCCACGAGGCACATGCCGCAGTTGCGCCGCTGGCTGCCGCCGTGGCTGCAGCAGCGGTTTCCGAGGCCGTGCCCGCACCTGCCCTCAAGCTGAGCACCGGTTCTGCCGATGAAGATGACTGGAGCACGTTCTGACGCCAGCCTCGCCAATAGCAAACTTGGCGCGGCCTGCGGCAACGGTGCCCGCCACACACTGAAAGCGGGCATCAAGACTCGCGCAATTACGGGGTAGTTACATATGGCACAAACCTTGGCGCCAGTTTCGCCGACGCTCGCGTCGCGCGAGTTTTCATTCACCGCTGAAGATTTCAGCCGCATTCGCGATCTGATCTACCGCCGCGTCGGTATCTCGCTGTCCGACCGCAAGAGTGAAATGGTCTACAGCCGCCTGGCCCGCCGCCTGCGCGTGGTCAACCTCGGCTCGTTCCGCGACTACCTGGATGCACTGGAAAAAGGCCACCTGCCCGACGAGTGGGAGGCCTTTACCAACGCGCTGACGACCAACCTGACCGCGTTCTTCCGCGAGCAGCATCACTTTCCCATCCTGCACGAGCACGCCAAGGCCAAGCGCACGCCGTTTACCGTGTGGTGCTCGGCATCGTCGACGGGCGAAGAGCCGTACTCGATCGCCATCACGCTGGCCGAAGCCTTTGGCTCGATGTCGCCCAGCCAGGTGAGCGTGATCGCCTCGGATGTGGATACCAACGCGCTGGCGCGTGCCCGCGCCGGCATCTATCCGATGGAACGCGTCGCGGCCCTGTCGCCCGAGCGCCTGAAGAAGTACTTCCTGCGCGGCACCGGCAAGCACGAAGGCTATGCCCGCGTGCGGCCCGAGCTGCAGGCCATGATCGACTTCCGCCAGATCAACCTGCTCGACCGCGATTGGCCCCTGCAGCAGAAGTTCGACGTGATCTTCTGCCGCAACGTGATGATCTATTTCGACAAGCCCACGCAGGCCAAGATTCTTGAGCATTTCATCGACGTGATGAAACCCGATGGCCTGCTGTTTGCCGGCCATTCGGAGAGCTTCCTGCAGGTCACCAAGGCGTGGACGCTGCGCGGCAAGACCGTGTACGAAGTCGCGCCCGAGCTGCGCGCCAAGATGGGGGCACGATGATCGAATTCGGCAAGCGCGCGACCCCGCAATCGGCGGCCGACGCCGTGCGCGGCGATAGCGGCATGAGCAGCGGCATGAGCGCGGGCGCGATGGCCACGCTCGCGCAGTCGGCCGCCAGCACCCACGCGTATTACGACACCACCTTCGGCCGCCGCGCCATGAAAGTGCTGCCCGGCGAGTATTCCGTCACCACCGAAGACCTGATGCTGGTCACGGTGCTGGGCTCGTGCGTGTCGGCCTGCGTGCGCGACAAGACCCTCGGCATTGGCGGCATGAACCACTTCATGCTGCCCTCCCGCAACGAAGGCGAATCCATCTTGTCGCCCTCCATGCGCTATGGCACGCACGCCATGGAGGTGCTGCTCAACCAGCTCTACAAGGCGGGCGCCAAGCGCGAGCGCCTGGAGATCAAGGTGTTTGGCGGCGCCGCCGTGCTGGCCGGCATGAGCACGCTCGACGTGGGCGAGCGCAACGGCAAGTTCGTCCTCGAATTCCTGCGCAACGAAGGCCTGACGGTCGCCGCCAAAGACCTGTTCGACGTGCACCCGCGCAAGGTGTATTTCGTACCGTCCACCGGCCAGATCATGGTGCGCAAGCTGCGCTCCCAAAACTCGGCGGCCGAGCTGGACAGCGAGGCGCAATACGCCAGCAAGCTGTCGAAGTCCATCACGACAAAGCCGGCCTCGCGCCTGCAACTCTTTACCTAGGAGACCGCTGAAAAACGATTCTGACGGCCCAGCGCCGCCTTGCCGTACGACTTGTACTGTCTGCGTCGGCGCTGATCCATCAGAACCGCTTCGCTTCGTTTTGCAACGGTCTCATCATTCAGAAGACTTGCTCCCGAACATGAACGACAAACGCAAGATTCAGGTGCTGTGCATCGACGATTCCGCACTGATCCGCAGCATCCTGAAGGAGATCATCAACAGCCAGCCGGACATGGAAGTGGTGGGTGTGGCGCCCGATCCGATCATCGCGCGCGACCTCATCAAGCAGACCAATCCGGACGTGCTCACGCTCGACGTCGAAATGCCGAAGATGGACGGCCTCGACTTCCTGGAAAAGCTCATGCGCCTGCGCCCGACGCCGGTGGTCATGATCTCTTCGCTGACCGAGCGCGGTTCTGAAGCCACGCTGCGCGCACTGGAGCTGGGCGCGGTGGATTTTGTCGCCAAGCCCAAGCTGGGCATGCGCGACGGCATGAACGAATACGCCGACCAGATTGCCGACAAGATCCGCGCGGCAGCCCGGGCAAGGCTGCGTCCGCGCGCTGCCGCACCGGTTGCAGCGGCCGGCTCGGCATCGGCATCGGCACCCGGCGCACACGTTCGCGCGGAGCACGCAGCGGCCACGCCGGCCCCTGCGCGTACCCATTTCTCGTCGACGGAAAAGCTCATCATCGTGGGTGCTTCCACCGGCGGCACTGAGGCCATCAAGGATTTCCTGCTGGAAATGCCGCCCGATTGCCCGGGCATCCTGATCGTGCAGCACATGCCGGCGGGTTTCACCACGTCGTTCGCCAAGCGGCTGGACGGCCTCTGCCGCATCCGCGTGAAGGAAGCCGCGCACGGCGAACGTGTGCTGCCCGGTCACGCCTACATTGCGCCGGGCGACATGCACCTGTCGCTGGGCCGCAGCGGTGCCAACTACGTCACCGAGCTGGATCAGGGCCCGCCGGTCAACCGCCATCGTCCGGCGGTGGACGTGCTGTTCCGCTCTGCCGCGCGCAACGCCGGGGCCAATGCCCTGGGCGTCATCCTCACCGGCATGGGCAAGGACGGTGCGGTGGGCATGCTGGAAATGCGCAACGCCGGCGCCTACAACGTGGCGCAGGACGAGGCGTCCTGTGTGGTCTACGGCATGCCCAAGGAGGCCGTCGCCCACGGCGGCGTGCACGAGGTCCTGCCGCTGTCGCAGATCGGCCCGCACGTGCTGGCCAAGCTGTCGGCACATGGCCGCGTGACGCGGGTTTAACGCTGCACTTTGCGGGTACATTGGTTGCGGGGCGCAGCAGTCAGGCGCCCCAAACCATTCCGGCGCTCAAGAATCGGCCCCAGGCGCCGATAAGATTGCCAAGGAAGCCCGAAACCCCCCAATTCAGTTAGTTTGCGGAGATTGTGTCCATGGACAAGAGCCAGTACCGATTCCTCGTCGTCGACGATTTCCCGACGATGCGCCGGATCGTGCGTAACCTGCTCAAGGAACTCGGTTATGCCAACGTCGACGAGGCCGAAGACGGCGCCGCCGGCCTGGCCAAGGTCAAGGAAGGTCGGTTCGATTTCGTGATCTCGGACTGGAACATGCCCAACATGGATGGCCTGCAGATGCTGCAGAGCATCCGTGGCGACGCCAACCCCGTCATCAGCAAGATGCCGGTGCTGATGGTGACGGCCGAGGCCAAGAAGGAAAACATCATCGCCGCCGCCCAGGCAGGAGCCAACGGCTACGTGGTCAAGCCCTTTACAGCCGCCACGCTGGACGAAAAGCTGGGCAAGATTTTCGAGAAGCTCGAAAAGGGGGCGTGATGAGCGAGATGCACGATGGCGCCCAGGCGCCGGTCGCCGAAGGTGCAGACCACGGCGACATGCCCGAAATGCTCCAGCGCATCGGCCACCTCACGCGCATGCTGCGTGAAAGCATGCGCGAGCTGGGCCTAGACAAGGGCGTTGAGAAGGCCGCATCGGCCATCCCCGACGCACGGGACCGCCTGAACTACATCGCCAACATGACCGAGCAGGCGGCCACCCGCGTGCTCAATGCCATCGACGCGGCGCGGCCCGTGCAAGACGCGCTGGAGTCCGACGCCGAGGCGCTGGTCGGCCGCTGGCAGTCGTGGATGGACCGTCAACTGGGCGACGACGAGATCCGCGAACTGGTCGGTCAGACCAACGGCTTCCTGCGCAGCGTGCCTGAAAAAACGCGCGACACGAACCAGCAGCTCATGGAAATCCTGATGGCGCAGGACTTCCAGGACTTGACCGGCCAGGTGATCAAGAAGGTGCTGGATGTCGTCCAGCTCATCGAAAGCCAGCTCGTCGGCATCCTGCTCGACAACGCGCCGGAACACCTGCGCGTGGAAGCCGCGCAGGTGGCGACGTCGCTGCTCAACGGCCCGCAGATCAATCCGGACCATCCGGATGTGGTTGCCAACCAGGAACAGGTGGACGACCTGCTGGAAAGCCTGGGCTTCTGAACCCGGCGCCGGACACAACAAAACGGGCGTTGCGACGATGTGCGCAACGCCCGTTTTGTTTTTTGTCTTTCCCCTTCAATCCCGCAGGATGGTCCGGAACCCGATGTGCGCGGCTGGCAGATCGGCTTCCTGCGCCTCGCGTGCAGAGGCCCGGTAGCGCACGCAAAAATCCGGCGAGCAGAGGAACGAGCCGCCCTTGATCACCACCGGCCGGTTTGGCTGACTGTTGTTCTGACCAAGGCGTTGCGGCTGGTCCAGCGCTGCCACGGCGCGCGTGTCGCCATTGGCGTGGGACTGATGCGGGCCGGTATAGGCGTCGCGCGTCCATTCCCATACGTTGCCGATCATGTCGTACAGCGCGAAGCCGTTGGCGGCATAGCAGCCGACCGGGCCGATGCCTGCGCGGCCGTCCTCCGCGGTGTCAAGCACGGGAAAGATGCCCTGCCAGTAATTGGCGCCGGGTTTGCCGTTGCCATCGCGCGGAGCTTTTTCAAGATCGGCGCCGTCTCGGCCGGCCTTGCCGGCGTATTCCCACTCCGCTTCCGTCGGCAGGTCGTGGCCCAGCCAGCGGGCGTAGGCCAGTGCATCGGCCTGGGTGACACGTGTCACGGGCTGGTTGTCGGCGTCGGCAAGCCTGCTGTCGGCGCCTGTCGGGTGGCGCCAGTCCGCGCCCTTGACCCAGCGCCACCATGCATAGGGGCGTGCCTGCATCTCCGCCGAATCGGGCACGTGAAACACCACCGCGCCGCCCTGGCGCTCGGCGTCGGTCACATAGCCGGTGGCGGCCACGAAGGCGCCGAACTGGGCGTTGGTCACCTCCGTCTGGTCGATCCAGAAGCCGCGCACGCGCGTCTGGGCGGCGGTGCCATCACGCTGCGCGGGGCGTTCGTCCGGATAGCCGAGCGTGGTGCCGAAGGTGAAGCTGCCGCTGCTCACGTGCACCATGCCGGCCCGCGTGTCCTGCCGCCAGCCGGGCGGCAACCCGGCGTAGCCGGCACAGGCGTCGGTGGTGCCCAGCGGCAGGCGTGGGGCGGTGTGCGCGGTGACCACGTTCGCGGCGCGGGCCGCCATGTTGCCGCCGGCCGGGTGCAAGGCAACGGCGGTCACCGCGGCGAGCGCCGCACCCGCCAACAACCAGCGCAAGCCCCTGCGCCTGCGCTTCTCTACCACGGCGCCCATCAGTAAAACCCGCGTGGGCGCAGCGGCTCCACACCGCCAACGCTGCGCATGTAGTCCTGCCATTGCTGGTACAGCGTGGCGGCCACGTCAGGGTGCTGCGCAGAGACATCGTTGGTCTCGCCGCGGTCGCTGGCAATGTCGAAGAGCTGCCAGTGGCCGTCGGCCGCACCCAGCGGCGGTTCGGTCCACAGCGCCTTCCAGCGGCCGTCGGCGCTGCGCAGATAGGCGCGGCCGTACGACTCGTCGCCAAAGGGCTGCGTGTGGATCGGCCCCGCATCGGCAGATTGCCGGATCGACGCCAGCAGCGACACGCCCGTCACCGGATACACCGCGCGGCTGCCGTATTGCACCTTGCCTTTGTTCTGGTCCACACCGTTGCCGTCCACGGCCGGCTGCGCAGGTGTGCTGGGCGGCGCAATGCCGGCCAAGGCCAGGAAGGTGGCGGTGTTGTCGGTCACATGCGTGAAGCGCGTGATGGGCGGCAGCGCCTGGGTCTGGCCCGGCAGGCGCACGATCGCCGGCACAGAGACACCGCCTTCGGCCGCATGGCCCTTGACCAGGTTGAACGGCGTGGCGCTCACCTCGGCCCAGCGCAGGCCGTATTGCAGGCGCTGTGCGTTGGCCAGGCCGTTATCGGTGCCGAGCCTGGAGTAGACCGGCTCGGTGGCGTTGGCTTCATCGGTGGCCTTCGGGTCGGCGCCGGAGTCGATCGGCCAGCCTTCAGCGCCGTTGTCCGACTGGAACATGATGAAGGTGTTGTCGTACTCGCCAATGTCTTTCAGGTGCTGGATCAACAGGCCGATGTTGTAGTCGAGGTTTTCGACCATGCCGGCGTAGATCTCCATGTAGCGCGCCTGCGCCTTGCGCTCCAGCGGCGTGAGGTCGCTCCACTTCTTGTTGACGTAGCCGGGGCCGTAGTCGGTATAGCCCTGCGCGGGGCCGTGGTTGGCGTTGATGTAGCGCGCATTGGCGGTGCCGTTGTTGGGCGATGCGGCCGAACGCGTGGTCGTGCCGGGCAGCCCGGCAAACGGCGTGAAATCGGCCGGAATGATGCCCAGCGCCTTCTGCCGCGCGATGCGCGCATCGCGGATGACGTCGTAGCCCGCGTCATAGCGGCCGGCATATTTGTGCAGCCACGGGTCCGGCACCTGCAGCGGCCAGTGCGGCGAGGTGTAGGCCGCATAGGCAAAGAACGGCTTGCCGTCGCCCTTGTGCGAGTCGATGTAGCTGATCAGCTTCTGCGTGTAGAAATCCGTCGAATAGAACACTGCCGGGCTGCCTCCCGCGCCGCCCGGTTGCCCTGGCTGGCCCGGTTGCACATAGGCGCCGTCTTCCGTGTAGTTCCTGGCGTTGGCGTTTTCATGGCCGAAGTGGTTGCTGGCCGCACCCGGCAGCAGCGCATACGAGCGCTCGAAACCCCACTGGTCGGGCGTCTTGCCCAGGTTGGCGGCGCTGCCCGCAATGCCGTTGCCCAGGTGCCACTTGCCGGCCATGTAGGTGTGATAACCGCCGTCCTTGAGCAGTTGCGCGACCGACAGCGCGCGGTCGTTCAGATAGCCCTCGTAGCCGGGCAGCCCGGCGCGCTCATCGTTGGGCGCACCCATGGTGCCTTCGCCCACCAGGTGGTGGTCGGTGCCCGAGATGAGCATCGCGCGCGTGATGGCGCAGACGGTGCCCGCGTGGTGGTTGGTCAGCAGCCGGCCCGACTGCACCAGCGCGTCGAGGTTGGGCGTGTCGATCTCGCCGCCCATGGCATGGATGTCGGAATAGCCGAGGTCGTCGGCCATGATGTACAGGATGTTCGGCTTGCGGGCCGGCGTGTCCGGTGTGCTGTTGTTGGTGCCGGCCGCGGACGTGCCGGGCGGCGAATCGCTGCCGCACGCACTGAGTGTGGCAAGGGCGGTGGCGAGCAGGGCCGCCAGCATGCGCTGGCGCAAGGGCAAGGCAGGGGAGTTGGCTCGATCGGGCGACATGACGGTGGGTCCGTTCTGCATTCTGGTTTGGAGAACGGGTCATGCTATGGACGCCCCCTGCATAAGGCGACGAAGTTTTCCGCAGGTCGATATGACGGACAGGCGTCTTGCCGGTCGGCAGGCCGTTGCCGCGCCATTGCGAACCCCACGTCAGCTCTGAATGGACGGCGTTTGAGGCGCAGCCAGCGCCATTTCATCGAAAAACCCGCTCCGGGGCGGCTTTTTCCACGCTTCGACCAGACGGGGGTGCCGGAATAATGCAAGGGTCGGTCATCAGGCCGGTGCTGTGCACTTCATTCCGTTCACCCCTCGCGCGCCGGCATGTCCGAAGAAAGCGATCTCGAAAAAACCGAACCAGCCTCTCCGAGGCGCCTCGAGCAGGCGCGCGAGGAAGGCGACGTTCCCAGATCACGGGAACTGGCTTCGTTCGCCCTCACGGCGGTGTCCGCGGGCGGTTTGTGGGTGATGGGCGATTCGATCGTGCGGGCCGCATCGTCGTTTCTGGCGCGCTGCCTGGAATTCCACCGCTACAACTACACCAGCGGGCAGGACCAGTGGAACTACGTCACGGGCCAGTTCATGCCGCTGGCCCTGGCGCTGGGCGGGCTGATGCTGATGCTGGTGATTGCCGCGCTGTCGCCGCTGGCGCTCACGCGGGGGGCCATCTCGTTCAAGCCGCTGGCCCCCGATATTTCGCGCCTGTTCAAGCTGCAGGGGCTGACGCGCATGTTTTCGCTGGAGGGGCTGATGGAGCTGCCCCGGCTGCTGATCAAGCTGTTCCTGATTGCCGGCGTGAGCTGGCTGCTGGTCCGGTATTACCGGGGCGACCTGATCGAACTGCCGCAGCAGGACCTGGGCGTGGCCATGCGCGACACCCTGCACGTGGCCGGCGTGGCCTTCCTCTGCATGGCGGCGGTGATGATGCTGGTGGCTGCCGTGGATGTGCCGCTGTCGTTGTGGCAATACGCGCGCAAGCACCGCATGACCAAGGAAGAAGTGCGCAAGGAGCACCGCGAGTCCGAAGGCGATCCGCACGTCAAGGGCCGCATCCGCAACCTGCAGCGCCAGGCTGCCCAGCGCCGCATGATGGCCGACGTGCCCAAGGCCGATGTGATCGTCACCAACCCGACGCACTACGCCGTCGCGTTGCGCTATTCCGAGAAGGAAGGCGGCGCGCCGCGCGTGCTGGCCAAGGGCGCCGACATGGTCGCAGCCAAGATTCGGGAGCTGGGGACGGAGCACAAGATCCCCATTCTGGAAGCGCCCCCGCTGGCTCGCGCGCTGTACCGCCATACCGAGATCGGCCACCAGATTCCCGAAGCGCTGTACGCCGCCGTGGCCGAAGTGCTCGCCTATGTCTATCAGCTGCGCCGCCTGCACCAGGTGGGCGGCCGTGTGCCGGTGCGCCCGACCGACCTGCCGGTGCCCGCCGATATGGACCCGGGGCCGCAGCCCGGCCCGGACGACGCCGATGACGACGTCACCGGCAACGCCTGACGGATCGGCAATCCCAACGTTGATGCTGACGCTTTCGCCGGTGAGGCCCCGACTGCCGCTACCGCACCACGACGTTATATCGGCCCGGGCGGTGCCATGCGATCACCATCGCGCTCATGGCAACTGCACTCAGTGCCGACCAGCCCACACGGCCGGTCGGAATCACCAAAAGCGATGTCAGCAGAATCATCGAATCGATGGCCACTTGCACGATGCCGGCATTGATGCCCCGCGTGCGCTGCAGCCAGAGCGTCAGAGCGCCCGTGCCGCCCACGCCGGAGCCATGCCGCGCGAGCGCCAACACCCCCATGCCGTTGAGCGTTCCGCCCACCACCGCCGCAAACAGTGGACTCTCAAAATCGATGTGTAAGGCCTGCCGCGTCACCGCCAGCAGGAGGGTGATCCCACAACTGGCCAGCGTCGACTTGATGGCAAAACGCGGGCCCATGACGAAATAGGCGAACACGAAAAACGGCACGTTGACCAACGTGAAAATGGTGCCGACCGACAGCGGCGCCACGTACGACACGAGCAACGCGATCCCTGCAATGCCACCGGTCACGAGTCCGGCTGCGCTGAGCAGCACCACCCCCGTCACGATGAACATCATGCCGACGGCCATGCCGTAGACGTCTTCGAGCATCGTGTGCCGGGCGGCATGGGGAGGGCTTGCCGCAACGGCGCTGCTTGCGTGGTGAAGCTGATGGTCCATGGCGCCGCTCATCGGATGAACGGCCAGTCCGGCAAACAATCGTGGATGTCCGGTAATCCAGAGGTGGGGTGCTTCATTGAACGTTGCCTATGATCGGGTTGGTGCATCCACGCACCGGACACTGCACCACCTTCGTGCGGTGGTGCCTGGATCCGGGTCTTGTGGGCGGCGTTTCAGGATGATTTGCAAGTCCCATACCCAGCGCCCTGGGCTGCATGGCGCATACGACCATGCCGCTGCTGCAGCGCGAGGGTATCGAAAGGGGTGCGGTTGAGGGACGGGATTGGTACAGCCCAGTTGAGTACGCGATTCTGTATGAAAGTCTGGTACGACGCACCCCCGGGCCCCGCTGGCGGCGTGAAGGGGTAGAAGCGCACCCCCCGGTGGGAGGGTATTTCAGAGAAAAGCCGCCTTTTGGGCGGCTTTCTCACGTCTTCGATTTGGCGGCGCCCCCGGCAAGATGGCATCCATCGAAAAGCCCCCCGCTGCACGCCCTCCAATGAACGCCGCACTGCTCCGAGTCACCGACATCCTGCGCAAGGGCGACTACCGCTCCGCCGCGGGCCCGGTGCTCATCATCCTGATCCTGGCGATGATGGTGCTGCCATTGCCGCCGTTCATCCTGGATCTGCTGTTCACGTTCAACATCGCGCTGTCGATCATCGTGCTGCTGATCAGCATGCACACGCTCAAGCCGCTGGATTTCTCGTCGTTCCCGAGCATCCTGCTGATCACCACGCTGATGCGGCTGTCGCTGAACGTGGCTTCCACCCGCGTGGTGCTGATGGAGGGCCACACCGGCCCCGACGCCGCCGGCAAGGTGATCGAGGCCTTCGGCCACTTTCTGGTGGGCGGCAACTACACCGTCGGCATCGTGCTGTTCGTCATCCTGGTCATCATCAACTTCATGGTGATCAGCAAGGGCGCAGGCCGCATCGCCGAGGTCAGCGCGCGCTTCACGCTCGATGCGATGCCCGGCAAGCAGATGGCGATTGACGCCGACCTGAACGCCGGCCTCATCCGTGAAGACGAAGCCCGCAAGCGCCGCACGGCCATCGCGCAGGAAGCCGAATTCTTCGGCTCCATGGACGGTGCCAGCAAGTTCGTGCGCGGTGATTCGGTGGCGGGTATCGCCATCCTGCTGATCAACATCGTCGGCGGCCTGGCCGTGGGCGTGCTCCAGCACGGCATGGACGTGGGCCACGCCGCCACCAACTACACGCTGCTGACCATCGGCGACGGCCTCGTCGCGCAGATTCCCGCGCTGGTGATCTCCACCGCGGCGGGCATCATGGTCAGCCGCGTCTCCACCGACAAGGACGTCGGTCAGCAACTGTCGAGCGAGCTGTTTGCCATGCCGATGGTGCTGATGACCACCGCCGGCGTGCTGGGCCTGCTGGGCCTGGTGCCGGGCATGCCGCACATCCCGTTCGTGCTGTTTGGCGGCGGTCTGGGTTATCTGGGCTGGTACCTCAAGAAGAAGCGCGAAGTGCCCGAGGTCGAGCCCGTGCTGCAGGCGATTGCCCCGGTGGATACGCCCGAGGCGAGCTGGGACGACGTCTCGTGGGTCGACGTGCTGGGCCTGGAAATCGGCTACCGCCTGATCCCGCTGGTCGACAAGAGCCAGGACGGCGAGCTGCTGCGCCGGATCAAGGGCATCCGCAAGAAATTCACGCAGGACATGGGCTTCCTGGCGCCGGTCGTGCATATCCGCGACAACCTGGAGCTGGGCCCGTCGTCTTACCGCATCACGCTCAAGGGCGTGGAAATCGGCCACGGCGAAGTCCAGCAGGGCAAGTTCCTCGCCATCAATCCGGGTGGTCAGGACGGCCCGGCTAGTCATGGCGGTCTGGGTGGCATGGGTGGTCGGCTGGGCACGCAACTGCCCGGCACTGCGACGGTGGACCCGACCTTTGGCCTGCCGGCCATGTGGATCACCGCCGATGTGCGCGATCGCGCGCAGGCCGAGGGCTACACCGTGGTCGATTGCAGCACGGTCATCGCCACGCACGTCAATCAGTTGATTTACACCCATAGCACCGAGCTTCTCGGCCGTTTGGAAGTCCAGCAATTGCTCGATCATTTGGGCAAGGAAGCACCGAAGCTGGTCGAAGACGTTGTGCCGAAGCTGTTGCCCGTCGCGACCGTGCAGAAGGTGCTGCAGAACCTGCTGGACGAAGGCCTGCATATCCGCGACATCCGCACCATCGTCGAGACGCTGGCGGAACACGGAGGCAGGACGCAAGACCCCGCCGAACTCACCGCCGCCGTGCGTGTGGCGCTGGGCCGGGCGATTGCCCAGCAGCTCTTCCCGAACAAGACCGAAATGCAGGTCGTCACGCTTGACCCGAATCTGGAGAACATCTTGCTGCAAAGCGTCGTTGGCTCTAACGCCGGCCCGATCGAACCGCAACTGGCTGACTCGCTCATGCAAGCAGCAGCGGACTCGTCGCGGCAGCACGAACAGATGGGTCAGACGGGCGTCCTGCTCGTACCGCCCGCACTGCGCCCGATGCTCGCCCGCCTGTTCAAGCGTGCCGCACCGAGCCTGCGCGTGCTGTCGCACGCAGAAATTCCAGATCACCGAACGATTAAGGTTGTCGCCATGCTTGGAGGCCGCGCATGAAAATGCATCGATTTACCGGACTGACGTCGCGTGACGTCCTGCGCAAGGTCCGCGACCAACTGGGCGATGGCGCTCTGATCCTGTCGAACCGCGCCATTCCGGGCGGCATCGAGATCATCGCGGCATCCGACTCGCACGTGGATGCGCTGGTCGACACGCAGTCGTCGGCGCCCAAGACCGCACAGCGCCGTCCGATGGCACCGGCGCCGATTCCCGAGCCCGCACCGATTGCCGCTGCAACCGCAGCCGTGGCGGCCGCTCAGGCACCTGCTGAGGAAGCCCCGCAAGCCGAGACCCCGGCACCCAACGCGCTGGCCCGTCTGCGCAACCGCTTCATCGCTTCGCGCCGCACGCCTGCGCAGGAAGACGCACCGGCAGCGCCGGTTGCCCCGGTTACTCAGGCAGCCAAGCCGGCAGGCCGCACGCTGCAAACGCGCGTGGACGACGACGTGGCGTTTGGCGAAGAAGACGCACTGGCCGCGTCCACCCGCATGCTGGCGGGTCTGTCGCTGGACCGCGCCAACGCAGAGGTTGCCCAATCCGCAGAGCGGGCCATGGCCAGCACCGCCCAATTCATCGCGCGCCGTACCACGGTGGAAGACGACGAGCCGGAGATGGAATCGACGGCCCGCTTTGCCGCACGCCGCGAGCAGGCACGCGAACAGGACGACCGTCCGGTCACGCTGCGCAGCTTTGCCGAGCGCGTGGAAGCGCAGGCACGCACGATCCGTGCAGAACAGCAGAAGGCCGAAGCGCCTGTGAAGGCGCGCATCGAAGCGCAAGCCGACGCAGGCAAGACGTCCGACATTTTCGTCCGCGTGGAGGACACGATGGCCAAGCCCGAAGCCCCGCGTGATGACGTGAGCCTGCAGCGTTCGGCCATCCAGGCCGACGTGAAGGAAAGCATCCGTGCCGAGACCGACGTGATGACCCGCCGCATGGTCGGTGAGATCGAAACGCTCAAGAGCACGCTGAACGACGCCATGTCGAGCCTCGCCTCGCTGGGCGTGAAGCTGGGCGATCCGGTGCGTACGCGCCTGTTCCAGACCATGCTCAACGCAGGGTTCTCGGCACAGCTCACGCGCTACGTGCTGGAAAACATGCCGCAGCACGACACGTATGAAGGTGCGCTGGACTTCGTACAGCGCGCCATCGAAAAGAACCTGAGCACCGTGTCGGATGAAAACAGCCTGCTCGACCAGGGCGGCGTGTTTGCCCTGATGGGCCCGACCGGCGTGGGCAAGACCACCACGACCGCCAAGCTGGCCGCGCGCTTCGTGCTGCGCCATGGCGCATCGCGCGTGGCGCTGCTCTCGACCGACAGCTACCGGATCGGCGGCCATGAACAACTGCGCATCTACGGCAAGATCCTGGGCGTCTCGGTGCATGCCGTGAAAGACGCGCAGGACCTGAGCCTGGCGCTGAACGACCTGCGCGAGAAGCACGTCGTGCTGATCGACACCATCGGCATGAGCCAGCGCGACCGCGCCGTGTCCGAACAGATGGCGATGCTGCATGCCGTCGGCCCGTCGATCAAGCGCCTGCTACTGCTCAACGCGGCCAGCAACGGCAAGACGCTCGATGAAGTCGTGGGCGCCTACCGCGACGCCAACCTGGCCGGCTGCATCCTGACCAAGATCGACGAGGCCGCTTCCGTAGGCCACGCGATGGACGTGATGATCCGCCGCCGCCTGCCGCTGCACTACGTGTCGTACGGCCAGCGTGTGCCGGAAGACATTGCGGTGCCGAACAAGAAGCTGCTGATCCACCGCTCGTTCCGGGCCGGTGCGGAGCAGTCGTCGTTCACGCTCGATTCGGACGAATCGTTGCTCGTGGCGCAAGGTGGGGTGTTACGCAACGCAGGCAACCGCGAACCCGGCCTGGCCGCTTTCGATTTCGCCTGACAAGGGGGCGACCATGACGACGCCATTCGCCAAGGATCAAGCCGCAGGGCTGCGGCGCATGCTCGGTCATGCCGCTGCCCGCCGCGTGCTCGTGGTCGGCGCGGAAGAGCAGGTCGATGATTTTGTCGACAACCTGCGCATTGCGCTGTCCGGCATGGGCCGCGATACCGCCGTGGTGAGCGCGCAGACCGTGCTGGCCATGGCCGGCGTGCTCGAACAGCACGACGAGACGGCGGATGTGACGCTCGTGGCCGCGCATTTCGGCACCCGGGCGCTGGGCACCGTGGCAGAAGCGTGCGACGACGTGCTGCTGACCTTCGCGGATGGCCCGGAAGGCATCAAGAGCGCGTACACGCTGCTCAAGAAAACCGCCGTGCTGCAAGGCGGCGCCGGCATCCGCACCGTGGTGTGCGGCGCGCATTCGGTGGATTCCGCCGTGCGCGTGTTCGGCAACCTGGCCAACACCGTGGGCCAGTACCTGAACACCCGGATCGATTTCGCCGGCTACCTCCCCGAGGACCGGCACGTAGAACTCGCGCTCTCGCTCGGCAAGCCCGTGGCGAGTGCGTTTCCCGCATCGCCTTCGGCCATGGCCTTCCGCCAGCTTGCCGAAGAAATGTTGAGCTGGGCCAGCGCCGAGGCCCAAGCCGGTGATGGCAGTGCGCCGTCACGGGTGGTCATGTCGGCGCGGGCACCGGCTGAGGCGCCGGCAGATGAATCGGCGCACGCAAGGTCAATGTCGGTATCGACAGCGACACCCGGCGCCACCGCACGCGCGGCCGAATTGGTTTATTGAGGCGCAGCATGAACGAAGCGTCAAAGGCAGGCATGGATATGTACACCGCAACCGGTCGCAAGACCAAGTCCGACGAGATGGCCACGTACGCACCCCTGGTGCGTCGCATTGCCAACCAGATGATGGTCAAGCTGCCGGCCAGCGTTGAGCTGGACGACCTGATCCAGGCCGGCATGATGGGCTTGCTCGATGCGCTGTCGCGCTACGAGGAAACGCAGGGCGTGCAGTTCGAGTTCTACGCGGCCCAGCGGATCCGCGGCGCGATCCTGGACGAATTGCGCGGCTCGGACTGGCTGCCGCGTGGCCTGCGCCGCAATGCACGCACGATCGAGCAGGCGATCCAGAAGCTCCAGCAGCAAAAGGGCCGTGCCCCCACGGAAACCGAGATTGCCGCAGCGCTGGGCATGTCGCTGGCCGAATACCAGAAGCAACTGGTCGACCTGCAAGGCAGCCAGCTGCTGTATTACGAAGATTTCGACCGCGAAGACGCCGACGCCTTCATCGAGAACCGCGCGCCCGAGAACGACGCCACGCCGCTGGACCAGCTGCTGGACCACGACCTGCGCGAATCCGTTGTGGCTGCCATCGAGGCACTGCCCGAGCGCGAAAAGCTGATGATGAGCCTCTACTACGAGCAGGATCTGAACCTGCGTGAAATCGGCGCCGTGATGGGCGTGTCGGAATCGCGCGTGTGCCAGATCCACAGCCAGGCGATTGCCCGCATCCGCTCGCGCCTGCGCGATCGCGCATGGCTGCCGACGCCGACCTGATCCGATATCAACCGGGCGCCGCTGCCAATGGCGAGCGACGCCGGGTCTGTGCCTGACCTGCCAGTTTCTTACTGCGCGGCCAGCGAGTCATCTCGCGGCCGCGCTTTTTCTTTGGGCACGTCGGTCACATCGGTCACGAGCCGCGAGGCGGCGGCATCCCACACGCGGGTCTCGCCGTGCTTGAACAGAAGGAAGCGCTCGGCGGGCACGTTGGCGGCCTTCAGCGCGTGGGCTAGGTCGGTGATGGGCTGGTCCAGCGCTTCGTCCGTCAGCTCGAACGTGCCCCAGTGAATGCCCACGGCCTGCCGGGCACCGATGTCTTGCATGACCTGCACGGCTTCGGCGGGGTCGATGTGCTGCGCCTTCATGAACCAGCGCGGCTCGTAGGCGCCCACGGCAATGGCCGCCACATCGAAGTGGCCGAAGCGCGCCCCGATGTCGCGCGTGTCTTGCGAATAGCCCAGATCGCCCGAGAACCAGAAGCGCAGGTGCGGATGCAGCAGCGCCCAACTGCCCCACAGCGTCCGGTTGCGGTCGTACAGGCCGCGTGCGGACCAGTGCTGCACGGCGCAGAAGTGCGCGGTGAAGGGGCCGAATCGTGCCTCGTCGTCCCAGTCGAATGCGCGCACGTTGGAGTTGTCACCGGCAAGGCGTGTGCCGCGCACGTTGCGCGCAAACCAGCGGTCGATGCCCAGCGGCACGAAAAACATCGGCGCGCCGCCGGGCTGGCGCATCAGCGCACGCACGCTGGCGCGGTCGAGGTGGTCGTAATGGTTGTGCGAGATCAGCACCAGGTCGATATGCGGTAACTGCTTGAGCGACAGCCCTGGCGGTTGATGGCGGCGCGGCCCCGCAAACGGCAGCGGCGAGGCGCGCTTGGAGAACACGGGGTCGGTCAGCACATTCAGCCCATCGATCTGCAGCAGCAGCGTTTCGTGGCCGATCCAGGTCAGTTGCGGCAGCGCGGGCGGCTGATGGATGGCGCCGAGGTTGGGCGCGATGCAGGAGAGGTCTTGCGTGGGCGGCTTGGGCAGCTTCAGGCGGCGACGCTCCCGTTGCCATTGCCAGAAATCGGCGTCGGGGCGCGGGTGCGGATAGCGGTTGCGGAATCCGTCCGGCGTGTGGTGCGGTTTGGCGGGGTTGTAGTCGGGATTCTTCATGGCATCGGAGCGGGTCAGCGAAGCACGGAGATGAGAAGGACCACGTCAGTATCAAGGAATCTCTGATTTCCGGTGCCGGGGCAGGTGGACGCGACCCGGGAAGTCACCCATCGCGCACCTGCATTTCAGAACGCAAAATATGTACACAAAAAACGTATGGAATTGTTGACAGAAAAATGGCGCCCCTCCAAGATTCCGGCAAATACGCGGCATCACGCCGCATGAATGCTGGCGAATGGAACCCGCCCCATCCGTCTAAAGCACGCTCCCGGCATTGACACGGGGGCGGCCCCAGGAGACAGACAATGCGCCAATCCCCCGGCCAACCCTCGCCCTCTTCGTCGACAATCACCGGCGCCGTTGCCGATCCCGTCAACGAGTTTCTGCCATTGCCGCGCCTGTTTGCGCTTGGCCTGCAGCACCTGCTGGTGATGTACGCCGGGGCGATTGCCGTGCCGCTGATTGTCGGCAATGCGCTCGGCCTGTCGAAGAGCGATCTCTCGTATCTCGTTAATTGCGACCTGTTTGCGGCTGGGATCGGCACGTTGATCCAATCGCTCGGTTTCCTGATTTTCGGGATCCGCCTGCCGGTCATGATGGGAGTCACGTTTGCGGCAGTTGCGCCCATGATCGCCATCGGTGTGGAGCCCGGCATGGGGCTGCCCGGCATCTTCGGGGCGTCGATCGTTTCCGGCGTGTTCGGCATTGCCGTTGCGCCGCTGATGGGGCGGCTGCTGGGCCTCTTCCCGCGCGTGGTGACGGGCACGGTCATCATGCTGATCGGTTTTTCGCTGCTGAGCGTCGGGATCAACTGGGCCGCGGGCGGCCAGCAGATGATTCCGCAGGTGGTGGACGGCGTGAAACACATGGTGCCGAACCCCGCGTTTGGCGATCCGTTCGGCCTGGCCATTGCCGCGCTTGTGCTGGTGACGATCCTGCTGCTGACCAAGTTCGGCAACGCATTGCTGTGCAACATCGCCGTGCTGCTGGGCATCGTGACGGGCACGCTGGTGGCGGCGGCGTTCGGCAAGGTGTCGCTGGCCGACGCGAGCGCCGCTCCGCTGATGACGCTGGTGACGCCGTTCTACTTCGGCATGCCGAAGTTCGAACTGTCGGCCATCATCTCGATGTGCATCGTGATCGTGATCACGCTGGTGGAGTCGACCGGCATGTTCCTCGCGCTGGCGCACGTGGTCGGCAAGCCCATCTCGCGCAATGAACTGACCAACGGCCTGCGTGCCGATGGTCTGGCGACGGTGGTGGCGGGGGTGTTCAACACGTTCCCGCATACGTCGTTCTCGCAGAACATCGGGCTGGTGTCGATCACGGGCGTGCGCTCGCGCTATGTGGCGGCGGCCGGCGGGGTGCTGCTGATCGTGCTGGGGCTGTTTCCGAAGCTGTCGTACGTGGTGGCATCGGTGCCGCAATACGTGCTGGGCGGGGCGGGCATCGTGATGTTCGGCATGGTGGCCGCAGCCGGTATCCGCATGCTGGGCATGGTCGATTTCCAGCAGCAGCGCCATAACCTGCTGATCATCGCGGTGTCGGTCGGCTTTGGCATGATGCCGACGCTGGCGCCGGCCTTCTTCCATCACTTCCCGGACTGGACGCGCCCCATCACCCACAGCGGCATCGTGATGGGCACGCTGGTGGCCGTGGTGCTGAACGCCTGGTTCAACGGCATCCGCGGCTCGCACGAAGTCATGCACGGTGCGGCCGCAGCCGCGCATTGAACATCCAACGCCGCGCTTCAACGCGGTTCAGGTTTCTCCGGCAACCGAGACGCGGTATGCGGTGTGCTGCCGATAGACCTGGCCCGGGCGCAGCATGACCGCTTCTGCATCGGGCATGTTGACCTGGTTTGGAAACGCGCTGGCTTCCAGACACAAGCCGCTGCGTTGCGCGTGCGTGCCTGCCAGCATGTGGCCTGAATAGAACTGAAGCCCGCGCTGATCGGTCAGCACGGTCAATTCGCGGCCGCTGCCGGGTTCATACAGCCGCGCGACCGGGCGCACATGCGGGCGATCGTCCGGTGCCGTATTGCGCAGGACGAAGCAGTGGTCGAACCCGCCGGCCTGCGCCAACTGCGCGTTGGGCCAGTCCAGCCGCGCGCCAATGGGCGCCCCCTGCCGAAAGTCGAATGCCGTGCCCGCGACGTTCATTGCTCGCGTCGGGATCAGCTTGGCATCGACTTCCAGAAAGGCATCCGCATCGATCGACAGGATGTGGCCACGGATGTCGGTGCCGGGTCTGCCGCTCAGGTTGAAATACCCATGGCTGGTCAGGTTGATTGGCGTGGGCGCATCGGTGCGGGCTTCGTAGTCGATCGACAGCGTGCCATCGTCGTCTAGCGCATAGCGAACCTGCACGGCGACATTGCCGGGGAATCCGGCATCGCCTTCCGGAGACGTGAGCCGCATGACCAGTGCGCCGTCCTGATCTTCGGCGTCCCATAGCGCCCGATGAAAACCGCTCGCGCCGCCGTGCAGCAGGTTGCCGCCCTCGTTGCGGTCGAGCGCGTAGTCGATGCCGTCGAGCGTAAAGCGCGCGCCGGCAATCCGGTTCGCCCAGCGTCCGATCAAGCCGCCAAGATAGCCGCCCGATTCAAGGTAGGCGGCAGGCGTCGCATGGTTGAGCAGAATCTCGCCCAGACGCCCGCTGCGATCCGGCGCCTGCCAGGAGACGAGCGTCGCCCCCAGATCGCTGATGGAAACGCGCATGCCCGAGGCATTGCGCAGCGTGAACAGCCGAACCGGCTCACCGTCCGGCAAGTGCCCCCACGTTACCGACGAGATGGCGCCGTCGAGCGGCACGTGTGCGGAGAGCGCGGGCGCGATGCTCATGATTGGCCCTCTGCGATGGCGCGTTCCTGGTATTCGCGCGGCGTGCAATCCAGCTCACGGCGGAATACGGCATGCATGTATTGCGGGGAGGTAAAGCCGCAGCGCACCGCCACCTCGGCGGTGGCGACATCACGGCTGGCCAGCATGTGCTTGGCCGCGTCGAGCTTATGGCGAAGGATTTCCTGGTGCACGGTGCAATTCAATTCACGACGAAAGTGTTCTTCGAGCGATGACCGCGAGATACCGACGTAGTCCGCGACTTGCTCGGTCTTGATCCCTTGGCAGGCGTATTGCCGAATGAAGTGCCGCGCCCGCATGACATACGGGCTGGCAAGCGGCTGGTGCCGGGACGACGCCAGCACATTGATGCCCACGGGTGGCACGAGAATCTGCCGACCTGCCAGGCGCGCGCCGCCCAGCATCTGGTGCAGCAGATGTGCGGCGGTGCGCCCCATCTCCACGGTGCCCTGAATGACCGATGACAACGGGATGCGGCTCAGCGTGCGCGTGAGCGGATCGTTGTCGATGCCGATGATGGCGATCTCTTCCGGTACGGCGAACCCTGCCGTCATGCAGGCTTGCAGCAGATGCCGCGCCCGCGCATCCGTTACGGCGATGATGCCGATGGGCTTGGGCAAGCCGCGCAGCCATTCGATCAACTGGCTGATCGCCTGATGCCAGGTCGGTGCGCTGGTCGATAGGCCCCGGTAAATCTCCTGGTCAACGGGCGCGGCGGGATTGTCCTGCCGGCGCAAGCGCGTAAAGGCCAGTTCGCGCTGCTGTGCCCAGCGGTTTTCCGGCGCCTGGGGCAGGCTGTACAGCGCAAAGTGCTGCAGGCCGGCTTCGATCAGGTGCCGGTAGGCCAGCGCGACCAGCTTGCCGTTGTCCGTGGCGACATAAGGCTCCTTTGCGGGGTAGTGCGCCGGGTCTTCATACGAAGAGCCGACGGCCACCACCGGTAGCGGGCAACCGCGCAGTGCTTCGGCGACGGCGGGGTCGTCGAAATCCGCAATGATGCCGTCGCCGTCAAAGCGCTCGATGCCGGGCAGGCGGCAGCGGAAGTCCTCTTCCAGAAACAGGTCCCACGTCACGCGGGTGGAGCGCATGTAGTCGCCAATGCCCGCGATGATCTCGCGGTCGTACACCTTGTTGGCGTTGAACAGCAGCGCAATGCGATGAATCCGCGCGTGCTGCGATGGATCGGGCAATTGACGATGCATGGGCTGTTGGGCGCTCGCGGTGGCAGGGGTTTGCCATACGGCGGCGGTGCTGGGGCGTGCCGCTCGCCCGCACATTCTATGGGCTGCATGCGGCGCTGTCAGACGATGCCCGCCGGGTGGCAAGAAATGTTAGGGCGGTTGGGCAATTTCGTAATTGCCGGTGCCAAGGCGGCGCATGCACCATGCGACTGCCGTCGAGCCGGCCGAAATCTATTGCGGCGCAGCAGACGCCACGTCGCTACCCACCAACAAAAGAAGATGGAGTGAGACATGAAATCGAACCAACGCCGTTGTGTTCTGAGGGCCGCCTTTTGCGGTGCAGTGCTCGCCAGCCTGTCGATGGCCGCGCCGCTGGCGCACGCGAGCAAGGCGCATCCGGAAATTGGCTTCTGTATCGACGACCTGCGCGTGGAGCGGTGGTCGCGTGATCGCGATTACTTTGTCGCAGCGGCGGAAAAGCTGGGTGCCAAGGTGTCGGTGCAATCGGCGGACGCCAGCGAGCAACGCCAGATCTCGCAGATCGAGAACCTGATCTCGCGCGGTGTCGACGTAATCGTCATCGTGCCGTTCAACTCCAAGGCGCTGACCAACGTGGTGGCCGAAGCCAAGAAGGCCGGCATCAAGGTGGTGTCGTATGACCGCCTGATTCTCGATGCCGACGTTGATGCCTACATTTCGTTCGACAACGAGAAGGTGGGCGAGCTGCAAGCGCAGGGCGTCTACAACGTGCGTCCGAAAGGCAATTACTTCCTGCTGGGCGGCGCGCCCACGGACAACAACGCGAAGATGCTGCGGCAGGGCCAGCTGAAGGTGCTGCAGCCGGCCATCGACCGCGGCGACATCAAGGTCGTCGGCTCGCAATGGGTGCCGGAGTGGAGCGCCTCTGCGGCGCTGGGTATCGTTGAAAACGCGCTGACCGCGAACAACAACAAGATCGATGCCGTGGTCGCCTCCAACGACGGCACGGCCGGTGGCGCGATCCAGGCGCTGGCTGCGCAGAAGCTGGCCGGCAAGGTGCCGGTGTCGGGGCAGGATGCCGACCTTGCCGCCGTCAAGCGCGTGATTGCCGGCACGCAGACGATGACGGTCTACAAGCCGCTCAAGCTGATTGCCACCGAGGCCGCGCAGCTTTCGGTGGCGCTCGCCAAGGGCGACAAGCCGAAGTACAACGCGCAGTACGACAACGGCAAGAAGAAGGTCGACACGGTGCTGCTGCAGCCCACCCAGCTCACGAAGGACAACGTCAACCTGGTGGTGAAAGACGGCTTCTACACGCAGGCGCAGATCGGCGGCCAGTAAGGTCCCGCAGTCAGGACCGCTTTGTGCCGGCGATGAGCCAACGCTGCATCGCCGGCCGCGTTCGTACCTCAAGGACGGGGCATGTCTGAACCTCTGTTGCAGATGCGCGGCATCGTCAAGACGTTCGACGGTGTGAAGGCGCTGGACGGTATCAACCTGGTCGTGAAGCCGGGCGAGTGTGTTGGCCTGTGCGGCGAGAACGGCGCCGGAAAGTCGACGCTCATGAAGGTGCTTTCGGGCGTCTACCCGACGGGCACCTGGGATGGCGAAATCCTTTGGGAGGGGCAGCCGCTCCACGCCAGTGGTATTCGCGACACCGAGCGCGCTGGCATCGTCATCATCCATCAGGAACTGATGCTGGTGCCGGAATTGTCGGTGGCCGAGAACATCTACCTGGGCAACGAAATCACGCTGCCAGGCGGTCGCATGAACTACGCGGCCATGTACCAGGGCGCCGACAAGCTGCTGCGCGACCTGAACATCCAGGGCATCAACGTGGCGCTGCCCGTGATGCACTACGGCGGCGGCCACCAGCAGCTGATTGAAATTGCCAAGGCGCTGAACAAGCGCGCCAAGCTGCTGATCCTGGATGAGCCGTCGTCATCGCTCACGGCGGCGGAGACGCGCATCCTGCTCGACATCGTGCGCGACCTGAAAGCGCGCGGCATTGCGTGCGTCTACATCTCGCACAAGCTCGACGAGGTGGAGGCGGTGTGCGACACGGTCACCGTCATCCGCGACGGCCGCCATGTGTCGACTGCGCCGATGGATGCGCTCACCACGGACCGCATCATCGCGCAGATGGTCGGGCGCGAAATTACGCAGCTGTTCCCACGTGAACCGCATCCCATCGGCGAGGTGGTGTTCGAGGCGCGCAACGTGACGTGCTACGACGTCAACAACCCGGCGCGCAAGCGGGTCGACGGCGTGTCCTTTGCGGTGCGGCGCGGCGAAATTCTTGGGGTGGCGGGGCTGGTCGGTGCAGGGCGCACCGAGCTGATGCAGGCCGTGTTTGGCGCGTATGAAGGTGCCAGTGAGGCGGACCTCGTCCTGGACGGAAAGCCGTTGAAAATCCGCGCGCCGCTCGATGCCATTCGTGCGGGCATCGCCATGGTGCCGGAAGACCGCAAGCGTCACGGCATCGTCTCGCTGATGAGCGTCGGGCACAACATCACGCTGGCCGTCCTTCAGCGTTTCGCGCGTCTCGGTCGCATCGACGGCGCGGCCGAACTCGACACGATCCGCAAGGAGATGCGGCGCCTTGCCGTGCGTGCCGCGCATCCGATGCTGCCGATTGCCAGCCTGTCGGGCGGCAATCAGCAGAAGGCGGTCCTCACTCGCATGTTGCTCACGGAGCCGCGCGTCCTGATTCTGGATGAGCCAACCCGTGGCGTGGACGTCGGCGCCAAGTACGAGATCTACAAGCTGATCGGTGACTTGGCTAAGCGTGGCATGGCCATCATCGTGATTTCGTCGGAGCTGCCCGAAGTGCTTGGCATTTCAGACCGCGTGCTCGTGATCGGCGAGGGTGAACTGCGCGGCGATTTCGTGAACGACGGACTGACGCAGGAACACATTTTGACCGCCGCCATTCAGCCCGTCCGGCACACACCCGGGCACACACCCGGGCACGCACCCACTTTCCATCAGGCAGGTCACGCATGACTTCTCAAACCAGCCCACAAGCCGCCGGCGGGGTCGGCGATTCGCGCAAAACGTTCAAGGCAAGCCAGCGCCTGAGGCAACTGTTCGCACGCTACAAGATCCTGGCGTTGCTGATTGCCGTGGCCGCGATCTGGCTGTTTTTTTCGATGCTGACCAACGGCGCCTTTACCTCGCCGCGCAATCTGTCCAACCTGCTGCGCCAGATGTCGATCACGGGGATGCTGGCCTGCGGGATGGTGTTCGTCATCATCGCGGGCGAGATCGATCTTTCGGTCGGATCGCTGCTCGGTCTGCTCGGCGGCGTGGCGGCCATCCTGGACCAAGGACTGGGCTGGCCGATCACGGCGACGGTGCCCGTGGTGCTGCTGCTCGGCGTGGGCATGGGCCTGTTCAACGGATGGTGGTCGACCTACCGGGGCGTGCCGTCCTTCATTGTCGGCCTGGGCGGCATGCTGGCGTATCGCGGCATCCTGCTCGGCCTGACGCATGGCTCGACGATCGCGCCGGTGTCGGACAGCTTCGTGCTGATCGGCCAGGGCTACCTGCCGCGCCACGTGGGCGACCTGATGGCGGTGCTGATCTTCTGCCTGTTGATCTTCGTGGTGAACCGGCAGCGGCGTGAACATCGCCGTTATGAACTCGACGTTGCACCGCTCTGGCAGGACGTCGCCAAGCTGATTGTGGCGGGTCTGGTCATCGTCGCGTTTGTCGCCACGCTCAACAGCTATGGCGGCATTCCGGTGCCGGTTCTGCTCGTGCTGGCGCTGCTCGGTATTTTTTCTTGGATCGCCAGCCAGACGGTGTTCGGCCGCCGTATCTATTCCGTCGGTTCAAACCTTGAGGCCACGCGCCTGTCCGGCATCAACACCGATCGCGTGAAGCTTGCCATCTTCGGGCTCATGGGCCTGATGTGCGCGTTTGCCGGCATCGTCAATACGGCGCGTCTTGCTGCCGGTTCGCCCTCCGCCGGAACCATGGGCGAGCTGGATGCCATTGCGGCCTGCTTCATCGGCGGCACGTCCATGCGCGGCGGCGCAGGCACGGTCTACGGCGCGCTGGTCGGTGCGCTCGTCATGGCCAGCCTCGACAACGGCATGTCGATGCTCGACGTCGACGCCTACTGGCAGATGATCGTCAAGGGCGGGATCCTCGTGCTGGCCGTCTGGGTCGATGTCATCTCGCGCTCTGGCCGCCGCTGAGGCTGCGCTACACGTTTTATCTCCTTTGCAGTCAATGGAATCTCCTATGTCTTATGCGATTTATCCGAGCCTCGTTAACAAGAACGTTGTGATCACCGGCGGGGGAAGCGGCATTGGTGCGGCCATCGTCGAAGGCTTCGCGAAACAGGGCGCGCGCGTGACGTTTCTGGATATCGCGCGGGCTGACTCAGAAGCGCTGGCGACATCGCTGGGCAAATGCGTGTATCCGCCTGTCTTCCGCCACTGCGACTTGCGCGATATCGACGCGCTTAACGCCACGTTCGCGGCCATCGAGGCCGACACCGGCCCCATCGACGTCCTGATCAACAACGCCGCGAACGATGACCGCCATCGGATCGGAACCGTGACGCCGGCCTATTGGGACAACCGCATCGAGGTGAACCTGCGCCACCAGTTTTTCTGCGCGCAAGCCGTGTTGCCCAGCATGAAGAAGCAAGGGCGCGGCGTGATCCTGAACCTCGGGTCGATCTCGTGGCACCTCGCCCAGCCGGACCTCGCCATCTACATGACGGCCAAGGCCGGCATTGAAGGCCTGACGCGCGGCCTGGCGCGCGATCTTGGCGGGTTCGGCATTCGCGTCAATTGCATCGTGCCCGGCGCAGTGCGCACGCCGCGTCAGATGGCGCTCTGGCAATCCCCCGAAAGCGAAGCCAAGCTGCTGGGCGAGCAATGCCTGCATGAGCGCGTCGAGCCGGAACACGTGGCGCGCATGGCGCTGTTTCTTGCGTCGGACGACGCCGCGCGCTGCACGGCCCGCGAGTACTTTGTCGATGCCGGGTGGTACGGCGGATGATGGCACCCATCATTCCGGAATGCGTCTGGCGCGTTGGCGCAACGCTGGGTGAAGGCGCGGTGTGGCACGCCGCGTCGCGCTGCGTGGTCTTTGTCGACATCAAGGGCCGGCGGCTCTATCGCTATGACCCGGATACCGATGTGCGCCGCAGCTGGGTCGCGCCCGGCCAGATCGGCTTTGCGCTGCCCAGCGTTGACGGCAGCTGGGTCTGCGGGCTGCAGGGCGGTCTCTACCGGTTCGATTTCGCAAGCGGCATCTTCAGCCGCATGCTGCCCGTCGAGACCGATCGGCCGGGAAACCGCCTGAACGACGGCTATATCGATCGCACCGGGGCGCTGTGGTTCGGCTCGATGGACGATGCGGAGCGCGAGGCGAGCGGGCAGCTCTACCGCGTCGGTCGGGAAGGCCGGTTAAGCGTGCGCGATTCGGGCTACGTCATCACGAATGGCCCGACCGTGAGCCCGGACGGCCGCACGCTGTATCACACAGATACCTTGCAGCGTGTGGTCTACGCCTTCGATCTCGGTGACGACGGCAGCCTCGAACGCAAGCGCGTCTTCACCAACATCGACGGCACCGGTTACCCCGACGGCATGGCTGTCGATGAAGAAGGGTGCGTGTGGATCGCGTTGTTTGGCGGAGGCCGGATCGAGCGGTTCTCACCCGACGGCCGATGCGTCGGGCGCGTCGCCTTTCCGTGTTCCAACATCACCAAGCTCGCGTTCGGCGGCGATGATTTGCAGACCGTCTATGCAACCACCGCACGAAAGGGCCTGACGGACGAGGCGTTGCAGAAGGAGCCGCTTGCGGGCGGCTTGTTTATGTTTCGCGCGCCGGTCAAGGGGCTCCCATCCACGGAATGTGCCGTGGACGTTTCCGCAGCGAAGCCCGATCAATCCTGACGGACGAGCCCGCGCGCTGCCAGGTTGCGATACAGCGCGCGGACACCGAACGTCCACGGTGCGATCTCCGTCGACAGGCGGACCGTGTTGACCAGCGCGCCGAGGGGCGGGGCGCTGATCGTCACGCGGTCGCCGAGGTGATGCGTAAAGCCGGCGCCCGGCGCGTCGCGGTCCTTGATCGGCGAGAACATCGTGCCGAGGAACAGCATGAAGCCGTCCGGATACTGATGGTGCGGCCCACAGGTTTGCGCGACGAGGTCGAGCGGGTCACGGCTGATCTCGCTCATATGGCTCACGCCGTCGAGCACGAAGCCGTCGTCAGCGCCCTCAACGCGCAGCGATACCTGCGTCGTGCGAATCGTGTCGATCGTGAAGTGCTCGTCAAACAGGCGCACAAACGGGCCGATGGCGCAGGAGCCGTTGTTGTCCTTGCATTTGCCCAGCAGCAGCGCCGAGCGCCCCTCGATGTCGCGCAGATTCACGTCGTTGCCCAGCGCCGCTCCCACGACATGCCCGGCGCCGCTGACCGCCAGCACGATCTCCGGCTCCGGGTTGTTCCAGCGCGAGGCCGGATGCAGGCCCACATCGGCGCCGAACCCGACTGCCGACATCGGCTGCGATTTGGAAAACACTTCTGCATCGGGGCCGATGCCGACTTCCATGTATTGCGACCACGCGCCACGGCGCTGCAGTTCTTCCTTGAGCCGCATGGCCGCATCGGAGCCGGGCTTGATCTTCGAGAGGTCGGAGCCCACCACGCCGACAATGGATTCGCGCACGTCGCGGGCCTTGGCCGGGTCGCCGCCGGCCTGTTCTTCGATCACACGTTCGATCAGGCTGACGGCGAACGTCACGCCGCACGCCTTGATCGCCTGCAAGTCATTCGGGGCGAGCAGGGTGGGCGCGTTGCCTGCACGATCGGCGGCCAAGGAACGTTCGACGAGCGCTTCGACGCGGCCCAGGTTTTCCCCGGGTGCCTGCCGGGCGATGGCCAGTGCGTCAGGATGCTCGAACAGGTCCGACACGGTCGGCACCGCTTCCGTGATGTCGAAAACGACACCGTTGCGTACCACCACGACGGATGGCCCCTCGCCGTTGGCCGTTGTGCGCCACACCCGACCGACGAGCGTTGCGTGCTCAAGATCGTGCGGCAAGTAGTTGGCGATGTCGGTCATGTGCACTCCGTGAGTAGGACACCCCTGTTGCCGGGGAACCCGCGTGATCGTAGAGACGGCGATGCAGGGTGTCCAACAGCGTGACGCAATTTCCAACCTGTTGGACAATCGAGCCACTCATGAACGGGGCAGGTTTCCAGTGAAGACAGACTATGAGGTGCCGGCGCTCAAGCGCATTCATGACGTGCTGGAGATACTTTGCGCGGCGACGTCTCCTGTGCGGCCAGCGGTGTTGGCGCAGGCGACGGGCATGTCTAGAAGCACGTTGTACCTGCTGCTGGAGTCGCTCGAAAAGCGCCGCTGGATTGAAAAGCGGGCCGACGGCTACCTGATCGGCTTGACGTTGTTTGAGCTGGGCAACGCCTATTTCCGCCACGACAGCTTGCTGGCCGCGTTCCGGCGCGAATCCGCCGCCTTCGTTGCCACGCACAACGAAGTCGTGCAGCTTGCCGTGCTCGACGGCACGGAGGTCGTCTATATCGCCCGGGAGGATGCGCCGCGGCCCGTTCGCCTGGTATCGGATGTTGGCCTGCGCCTGCCGGCCCATTGCTGCGCGCTTGGCAAGGCGCTGCTGGCGAGCCTCGATGACGAAGCGGTGTGTGCGCTGCTGCCGGCGCGTCTTGCCGCCATGACGGAGCACACCACCACGCGCCGTGCCGATTTGCTCGATGAGCTTGAGCGCATTCGCGTGCGGGGCCTGGCGACGGAGCGCGAGGAGGTGGTGGCGGGGCTGGCCTGCTTTGCGGCGTTTGTGGGTGTGACGCCGCTGGGAAAACGCGTTGCGGTGAGTTCCAGCGTGCCCGTCAGCCGACTGGACGCCCGCCGGGAGAAGCGCCTCGTCGTCGGTGTTGCAGGCATGGCGGACCGCATCGGCCGCGCGCTCGGGCAGGCATAGCGGCGGGCTGCTGCGTGGCCGGTTCCGCTATGATCGCCACTCCTCTTTTTTCTTTCCTCTTTTCCTTTGGCGCGTAGGCGTTTCTCATGACCACCGGCACCACACCCCCTCGCATGGCCGATGTTGCGCGCGTTGCCGGCGTGTCGAAGATGACCGTGTCACGGGTGCTGGCAGGCGGCAGCGTGTCGCCCGAAACCCGCGCGCGCGTGCAAGAGGCCATCGACGCGCTCGGCTACGTTGCCACGGCCGCGGCCGGGATGCTGTCCAGCGGCCGATCGGAATTCGTCGCTGCGCTGGTGCCATCGCTGGCGAGTTCCAACTTTGCCGACACCGTGCGCGGGCTGACCGATGCGCTTGCGCCGCATGGCCTGCAACTGCTGCTGGGTGATACCGACTACCACCTCGATCAGGAAGAGGCGCTGGTGAAGTCGCTGCTGCGCCATCAGCCGCGCGGCATTGCCTTGACGGGGCGCCACCACAGTGCAGGCACGCGTGCGTTGCTGGAGCGCGCCGGCATCCCGATCGTCGAGATGTGGGATCTGCCTGAGCGCCCGATCGACAGGGCGGTGGGGTTCTCGAACGCCAAGGCATCGCTCGCGATGGTGCATCACCTGCACGAACGGGGCTACCGGCGCATCGGCTTCCTGTGCGGCGCAAGCGAACTGGACCGGCGCGGCACCGACCGCATGCGTGGATACCTAAGCGGAATCAAGGCGCTTGGCCTGGGTGAGCCGCGTGTGATCCGCCTGGGCGAATCGCCCATCACGATGAGCCACGGTGGCCCCGCGATGGCCGCTTTGCTGGAAGCGTGGCCCGATACCGATGCCGTGATGTGCGTGAGCGACATGTCCGCATTTGGCGCCATCATGGAATGCCACCGGCGCGGCATGTCGGTGCCCGGCGACATCGCCGTTGCGGGCTTCGGCAACTTTGAAGTCGCGTGGTGCTGCCATCCGACCATCACGACGATTTCCGTCGATGCCTATGGCATCGGCCTGCGCACGGGCGAGGTCTTGCTCGATGCGCTCGGCGTTGGCGAGGCCACGGGCGCACCCAAGCTCTCGCGCATCGACTTCAGCGTGGTCGAGCGCGAGAGCGCATAGCCGGCGGCTTTATACGCAGCGTCAATGCGAGTGCCGTGGATTGCCGCGCGTCTCGATCACGTTCAGATACAGGGTTGCCGGCTCCAGGCATCCGCCCGTCGAAAGCTGCCCGACAAACTGCCGATAGATTTCCTGCCAAGGCGTTTGCGACTGCGGCACGCTGAACGTTGCGGTTTCACGCCGGCGCTCAAGCTCTTCCGCATCGACCAGCACATCGACCTTGCGGGCGTTGAGGTCCACACGGATGCGATCGCCCGTGCGCAGGAGCGCCAGGCCGCCACCCGCCGCCGCCTCGGGCGACATGTTCAAAATGGACGGACTCGCCGAGGTGCCGCTCTGCCGGCCATCGCCCATGCACGGCAGCGATTCGATCCCCTGCTTGACCAGTGCCGCCGGTGGCGCCATGTTGACGACCTCCGCGCTGCCCGGATAACCGACCGTTCCGCAGCCGCGGATGACGAGGATGCAGCGCTCGTCGATCGCCAGCGCCGGATCGTTGATGCGGGCGTGATAGTCCTCTGGGCCATCGAAGACGATCGCGCGCGTATCGAAAACATTCTCCGCGCCCGGTTCGCTCAGGTAGGTCTGCCGGAATGCCTCGCCTACCACCGACATCTTCATGATGGCGCTGTCAAAGAAGTTGCCCGACAGCACGATGAAGCCCGCACGATGCTTGAGCGGCGCGTCCACAGGGAAGATGACATCGCGGTCGGCGTCGGGGGCGGCATCGGCAATCGCGCCGATCGTGCGGCCAGATACGGTGAGGCAATCGCGCCGCAGCAACCCGCCCGCGTCCAACTGGCGCAGCACGGCGGGCACGCCGCCCGAGCGGTGGAAGCTCTCCCCCAGATATTCGCCGGCCGGCATGCAGTTCACCAGCAGCGGCACCGATTCTCCGTGGCGCTGCCAGTCTTCGAGGCTGAGTTCCACGCCCATGTGGCGCGCGATTGCGATGAGGTGCGGCGGGCAGTTGGTCGACGCGCCAAGCGCCGAAGCCACCATGATGGCGTTCTCGAACGCCGCGCGCGTCATGATCGTCGAGGGGCGGATGTCTTCACGCACGAGGTCGACGATGCGCTTGCCGGTGGCATAGGCCATCTGCCCGCGCTCGCGATACGCCGCCGGAATGCTGGCGCACCCGGGCAGCGACATGCCCAGCGCCTCGGCTAGGCTATTCATCGACAGCGCGGTGCCCATCGTGTTGCAGTGGCCGATCGACGGCGACGACGCGGTGGTCAGCTCCATGAAGCCTTCGTAGTCGATGTCGCCGGCAGCCAGCCGGTTGCGCGCATGCCAGATGACGGTGCCGGAGCCGACCCGTTTGCCTTCGTGCCAGCCGTCCAGCATCGGCCCGCCAGACAGGACGATGGCCGGCAGGTCCACCGTGGCGGCGGCCATCAGGCAGGCGGGCGTGGTCTTGTCGCACCCGGTGGTCAGCACAACGCCGTCGAGCGGGAAGCCGTGGAGGATCTCGACCAGACCGAGATAGGCCAGATTGCGATCGAGCGCGGCAGTCGGGCGGCGGCTCTGCTCGGCCAGCGGGTGAACCGGAAACTCCATCGGAATGCCGCCCGCGTCGCGTATGCCGGCCTTCACACGCTGCGCCAGCTCGATGTGGTGCCGGTTGCACGGCGCGAGGTCGCTTCCCGTCTGCGCGATGCCGATGATCGGCCGGCCGGACTGCAACTCTTCGCGCGTCAGGCCGTAGTTCATGAAGCGTTCGACGTAGAGGGCGGTCATGTCTGCGTGGCTCGGGTCGTCGAACCAGAGCTGGCTGCGCAGTCGGCGTGGAGGTTGGGCGGGCATGGTGTCTCGGTTGTTATGTGGTGGGCGGTTCCCTCTGCGGGGAATCGGTGTGGCGCTTTCCGGAAGCCTGTGACGCAATTTTGATACCGGTAACAACGCATGGTAGAGCCGGAAGAAGGCGCAGGCAATAGCGCGTGTTGTCAGCCCTGCTTTCGGAGAGGGTGTTTGGATTTGCTGACACCTGCCTGAGCGCAAGCGTTTGCCGCTCCCCCGGCTGGTGGGGGAGGGCTTGCGGTTTCACGATTCTGCAAACAACGCGCCCTATGTTGGGCCGATCTTCGGGGGAAGGACGGGGGCTGCCATGCAGGCGTTATCTGCACGATTCGAAAAGACTGACGCGGGGCGACGTGAAATCGCCACGCGCGGCGGCGTGCTCAGCCGCTCAAGCCGCGCGCTGCTCATCATGGTCGATGGCCAAGTCACGGGCGAGGACCTCGCTGTACGTGCCGGCCAGCTCGGCCTGGGAGCCCAGGCCGTGTTCGAGCTGGTGCAGGCAGGCTTCATTCAGAGCGCAACCGCTGTTGCCGGCGAGTCCGTCTTCGTTCAGGTGGCCGAGCCGCAGCCCGAGACGCCCAAGCCGGCTGCACCGGCGCGCAAGCGTTCGCTGGCGGCGGCGCGCATGTACCTCATGGACATTGCGGCGCGCACATTCAGCTCGGCCGAGCATCCGATCCGCCAGCGCCTGGTGGAGGCCACCGACCGCGCTTCCGTGGAAAGCGCGTTCGATGCGCTGCTGGCGGCCCTGCGCGAAGCCACATCGGCGTCGATGGTGGAGCAGGTGGAAGTGTCGTTCCGTGGGTTTTTGCCGGCCGAGGAGCCCGCGGCCGGCTGAACGGTCACGCAGCCTGCTGCGCCACCCCGTCCTTGAGCAGCCCCCGCGCCCGCTGATTCGACTTGTAGATGTTGTCGCGCACCGGCACCGCACCGGTCTTCACGCTGTGCACCCATTCCTGTGTCGACATGACCGCCGCGAAGCGCGATTGCAGCACCACGCTGAACACACGGTGGATCTCTTCCGCGCTCGCAAAGCCGGCCTGGTTCTGATACGGCACCGCGCCTGATGCGTCGTGCAGAAACTCCACCGCCGTGCCGTTGTGCAGGGCGTGATTGATCGTGGATGCATCGCAGTTGTGCGTCATGTAGCCGACCACGGTGAGTGTATCGATGCCACGCGCTTCCAGCCATTGCGCCAGGTCCGTCTCCGGATAGGCGCTCGGCAGCAGCTTGCGCAGATAGTGGTCATGCGGGCGCGACGCCACCACGGGGTGCAATTGCCAGCCGTCGGTGTCGATGGCAAAAAGCGGCGAGCTGGCCGGCGAGGTCTGCTGCACGACGATCACCGGAATGCCCGCCTCGCGGGCCGCATCCATGGCGACACCGATGTTGGCGACGGTCTGCTGCGGGTCCGGATACTCGATCGGCAGGCCGCCGGTGAAATATTCGTTCTGCACATCGATGACGATCAGGGCGCGCTTCGGGGTGTTGTTCGTAGTCATGGCTGACTCCTCAAGGTCGGTTGGATCGGGCATTTGCGTGAGCCCGTGGACAGCATCTTCGCGGATGACTATCCTTCCCGACAGTGGCCCGAAAGACGTTTATCGAAAGGATCGGGCCAAAGCGCGGAGCCCGTATGCAAGCCCAGCCATCTCAGCATCCCCGGAAAATCGCCGTTCTAGCCTTTAACGACATCAGCCCGTTTCACCTGTCCGTGCCGTGTCTTGTGTTTGAAGACCGCGTCTGGGCAGGGCTGCCGTCCTACCACCTGCGGATCTGCGCCGGCGAGCCCGCGAGGAAGGGCGGCCTGCGCACCACAGCCGGCTTTGCCGTGCAGACGGAGTTCACGCTCGAAGATGCCGCCCGCGCCGACGTGCTGATCGTGCCGTCATGGCGTGATACGGACGAGCGGCCGCCGGCGGCGATGGTGAATGCGGTGGGCGATGCCTATGCGCGCGGTGCCACCGTGGTCGGCCTGTGCCTGGGCGCGTTTGTGCTGGCCGAAGCAGGCGTGCTCGACGGCCATGAGGCGACCACGCATTGGAGCGCCGCCGATGCGTTCTCGCAGCGCTACCCGCGCGTAAAGCTTGTGCCGGATGTGCTCTATCTGGACGCTGCCGAGGGCCGTCTGGTGACGTCCGCAGGCACGGCCGCCGGGCTGGATTGCTGCCTGCACCTGGTGCGCCGTTGGCATGGTGCAGAGGTGGCCAACCGCATTGCACGGCGGCTGGTGGTTGCGCCGCACCGGCAGGGCGGCCAGGCGCAATACATCGAGCAACCGCTGCACGATGCCCCCGGTGGCGATCGCCTGTCGGATCTGCTGAACTGGACGGTGGCCAACCTTGCGGAGCCACACTCGCTGGACTCGCTCGCCGAGCGCGCGGCCATGAGCCGGCGCAATTTCACGCGGCGCTTTCGTGAGCTGACGGGAACCACCGTCGGTCAATGGTTGCTGGGGCAGCGTCTGGCCTATGCGCAGCGCATGCTGGAGACCACGCGCCAGCCTGTCGAGGCGATTGCGCAACTGGCGGGGTTCGGCAGCGCGGTGTCGCTGCGGCAGCATTTCAGCCGGACGTATCACACGTCGCCCAGCGCCTACCGCGCCTTGTTTGCGCAAGCCTGAAAAGAAAAAAAGCGGCTGGTCAGCCGCTGTGGTGTGTTGCTTACTTGCTCAGCTCGTGGCCGATGACGGCGCCGGCTGCGGCACCCCCGATCGTCCCCGCTGTGCTGTGCGTCATTTCGTGGCCGGCCACACCGCCTGCCACCGCGCCGCCGGCCGTACACGCCGTGAGCGTGGGCGCCAGCGCGGCAAGTGCGCATATCAGCGCTGTCTTCCATGCATTCATGATGTCCTCCTGAGTCGCCGGCCAGATGCAGTGGCCGGCATATCCCTCAGTCGAGCAAAGCGCGTGCCGCGCTCACATGAACAGCGGTGACAGCGAAAGATGCGACAGCGCGATCACGATCACCTGCGCGATCACCAGCAGGATCAGCGGAGACAGATCGAGCCGCCCGCCCAGCGGCGGCACCACGCGGCGGATCGGGCGCAAGAGCGGGTCGACCAGCGTGTTGAGCACGGCGCCCATGGGCGATGCCGGGCCCATCCACGACAGCACGGCCGACGCAATGGTGACCCACACCAGCACGTTGAACGCCCACTTGAGCACGGTGAACAGCGCGGCCACAAAGCCCATCGGCACAAGCGCAATCGGGCTCAAGCCAACCGATGCCAGCAGCAGGAAGAGATACACAAGCGCCGTGAGGTAAGCCGCCACCAGCGACGACCAGTCGATATAGCCCGTGGCCGGAATCACCCGGCGCAGCGGGTGCACCAGCCAGCCGGTCAGCTGGAAGATGGCCTGCGACAGCGGGTTGCGCGGTGACAGCCGCACCGCTTGCGTCCACGCGCGCAGCAGCAGCGCCGCGCCAAAGAGCGAGAAGATCGTGTCGAGCAGAAAACGCGTGATATCGCCGAACATGCGTCCGGTTCTCCTATGGTCAGGTCAGGCAAAAGCGCGCGGCAAAACGCGCGTGCTGGGGCGCGGTATTGTCGCACGGCAATCTGACGGGGATCTGTGCGCCGGTGTCTCTGCGCAGCGGCGGCGCATTCGCGTATTGTGGTGCCCGTTCGCCGTTTTCCCTGTGAGGAGACCTGCCTTGAAACCCACCTTGTTTCGCGCGTTGTTGTCGCTGGCGTGCCTGTCTGCCGTGCCGCATGTGCATGCGCAGGCCGACACCACGTTCACCGTGGAATCGCCTGCCTTTGCCGACAACGGCGTCATGGACCGCAAGTACGCCGGGAAGAACCCCGCCAATGCCAATTGCACGGGCGACAACGTCTCGCCGCCGCTGCACTGGTCCAACGTCCCGGCCGGCACCCACAGCCTCGTGCTGATTGCCACCGACCCGCAGGGCGCGGGCGGCCTGGGCGTGAACCACTGGATGGCGTACGGCATCCCGGCCACGCAGACGAGCCTGCCGGAAGGCGCCGGCACCGACAGCGCGCTGCGCATGGGCCAGAACGCCATCGGCAAGCCGGCGTATCTCGGGCCGTGTCCGCCCAAGGGCACCGGCATGCACCACTACGTCTTTGTGCTGATCGCCACGGATCTGGCGCCGGACGCGCTGCCCAATGGGCTGACGCGGGCTGAACTCGACGCAGCCATCAAGGGGCATAGCAAAGGCGCCGCCGCCTGGATTGGCCGCTTCGGCAACTTCTGAACGATGCGTGTCCGTTGGCGGCTCACAGCCCCGCGACGGGGAAGCTCGCCTGCCAGACAGCGCTTTGCACGTTCACCGGTTTCGGAATCAGCTTCTGCTGCAGGAACAGGTCTGCAATCTGCTGCTGCGAAGCCACGATCTGCGGCGTGACCGGCGTGACGCCGTAGGGCACGCGGCGCAGCCAGGTCTCGACAACGGGCTGTTCGATGCCGAGCTTGGGCGCCAGCAGGGCAGCAGTCTCCTGCGGATGCTGATTCACCCATAGCCCTGCCGTGCGCAACTGGGCCAGGATGGCGTTGACCGCGCGCGGATGCGTCTTCACGAATTCCGGCGTGGCTTCGTAGAAGTTGAACACCGGCAACTCGCTGAAATCGCCCAGCGTGCGCGTCTTCAACGCCTTCTGTGCGAGTGCGTAATACGGATCCCACACGACCCACGCATCGACCGCGCCGCTCTCGAAGGCGGCCCGCGCCTCGGCCGGCGGCAGGTAGATCGGCTGAATGTCCTGCACCGTGAGGTTGGCGCGCCGAAGCAGTTGCACCAGCAGGTAGTTGGAGCTGGAGCCCTTCTGCAACGCGATGCGCTTGCCTTTCAGGTCCGCCACGCTGTGCGCGGGCGAGCTGTCCAGCACGAAGAGCGCCTCGTTCGTCTTGCCGCCGGGCTCGGCGCCCACGTAGACAAGGCGCGCGCCAGCGGCCTGCGCAAACACGGCCGGCGGCGCGCCGGTGTAGCCGAAGTCAATGCTGCCCGTGTTGAGCGCCTCCAGCAGTTGCGGCCCGGCAGGGAATTCCTTCCATTCCACCTTGTAGCCAAGCTCGGCCAGCGGTTTGTCGAGTGAGCCCTGTGCTTTCAGCACGGCCAGCAATCCGGCTTTCTGAAAGCCGACGCGCACCGTGCCGGCCGGGTCTGCGGCTTGGGTGAGGCCTGCGCTCAGGGCGAGGCCGGCGCCCAGCAGCGCGGCAAGCCAGCGTCGTCGGCCAGACGATGCGGCGGTATGGGGCGATTGGGTTTGCATGATTCCTCCAGCGAGTCAGGTGTTGTGCGGTCGATGCTACGGACCGCGCACGCGGGAAGGAACGAACAAGATTGCATGTGCATAGACGCGGTTGCGTCAGCCTGTTGCTATGGCAGCCAGTTCAGCCAGGTAGGCCCACGGATAGATGCCGCGCGCATGTCCATCACTGAACACCAGTTGCACGCCGTAACCCGCGGGCGCGATGGTGGTGACGCGCACGGCGGCCGGCACGTTGATCGGCGTGCCGTGATGGCGCTTGAACTGGCACTCCGCGCAGCGGCACGCCGCGCGCAATGCCGCGTGGTCGAGTGCGACCACGGCGTCTGCCCAGTGCAGCCGCAGCCGGCCTTGTGCGACGTCGTTGTCGATGCGCTCAGGGGGCTGCACGGGCGCTCTCGATTTGTGCCAGCGCAATCCGCACCGCCTTGACGACTTCAGGGTCGCCATCGGTTTCTGCGCTGCGCAGGGCGGGCAGGGCAGAGGCTTCGCCGATTTCCCCCAAGGCGAGCGCGGCTTCCTTGCGCAGATTGCTGATCGGGTGCGTGAGCAGCGCGGCGAGCGCATCGACGGCATGCGCAGCACGCCAACGGCCGAGCGCCCGGGCGGCCTGCAGGCGAACTTGCCAATACGCATCGGCCAGCGCCTCGACCAGCGCCTGCGTGACATGCGCATCGGGAGCGAGCGCCCGCAGCTTGCCGAGCGTGCTGGCGCTCTCCTCGCGCACGCGCCAGGCGGTGTCATGCAGCGCAGCGAGCAGCGCGGGCAGCACAGCGGCATCGGTGGCGAGGCCGAGGGCGCCGACTGCGGCACGGCGCACGTCGACATCTGCGTCATGACGGGCGCGTTCCGCCAGCGCAGGCAATGCGCCAACATGCTTGCGCCAGCCGAGCACCGCAACGGCCTCGCGGCGCACGGCGGCGTCAGCGTCTTGCAGCGCGTGCAGCGCGGGCGCTTCGCTCTCGGGCACGCGCAGTTCACGCAACCCACGCAACGCGGCGGCGCGCACAAAGGCGCTGGCATGGTCGACGTAAGGCAACAGCGCGGGCGCCGAGTCGGGCGATTTCAAATCCGCCAGGCCGATTGCCGCTGCGTTACGCACGGTGCCATCCACGTCTTCCAGCGCACGGGCAAGTGCGGCCACGGTGTCCGGCTGTTCCCAGGTCGCCAGGATGCGCGCGGCTTCCAGCCGGATTTCCGGCGCCGGGTCCTGCGCCAGCAGCGCAATCACATCGGGCAGCGCGTCGGCGTCTTCGGCATCGGCAAGCTGGAGGAGGGCGACGCGGCGGGTGGCGGCGTCCGCGTCGTGCAGGCGCGCCAGGAGGGTTGTCGTCATCGCGGCCTCAGCGCAGCAGATACGGGATGTCGACCTTCACCGCGCCGGTCGGGCAATCCTGCTCGCACGGCATGCAGTACCAGCATTCGTCGAACTGCATGAAAGCCTTGCCTTTGGTCAGGTCGATGGCGAGCAGGTCGAGCGGGCAGACATCGACACACACGGTGCAGCCCTTGTCGGCAATGCACTTGGCTTCGTCGATGGTGACGGGCGCGCTGCTGCGCGAGGTGATGTCGTGCGGCGTGTGGGTGAAATGAACGGTCGTCTGTTGCATGGTCATGCAGCCTTCGGAATGCGCATGTGCGCGTAGGAATCGGTGCCGAGCACGTCGACGGGGATGACGTACGGTTCGATGGCCTGCTTGCGGCTGGCCATGGCGCCGTGTGCGTCCTTGTACAAGCGTGTGTGGCAGAACCAATTGGCGTCGTCGCGTTCGGGGTAGTCCACGCGATGGTGATACAGGCCCCAGCGGCTTTCGGTGCGGAAGAGCGAGGCGCGCGCGGCCATCTCGGCGCAATCGCGGATGAAGCTGACTTCCATCGCGCGCATCAGCTCGTGCGGATTGCGGGCGTGCAGGTGCGTGATGTCTTCGGCAATTTCGTCGAAGCGGCGCAGGCCGATTTCCATCTTGCGCGTGACCTTGGGCGGCTGGAGGTAATCGTTCACCATGCGGCGCAGCTTGTATTCCACTTGCGCGGGCGCGAGGCCGTGGTCGCGTTGCAGCGGCGCAAAGATGCGTGTGCGCTCGGTTTCGATTTGCGCGTCGTCGATGCGGGCGTCGCCTTGCCGGCCGGCGATGTAGTCCGCCGCGTTCTGCCCCGCAAACCAGCCGTACGTGAATGCGCCGAGCATGTAGTTGTGCGGCACGGCGGCCATGTCGCCCGCTGCGTAAAGGCCCGGCACGGTGGTTTCCGCGCGCGCATTCACATACACGCCAGAGGCGCTGTGCCCGCTGCAGAAGCCGATTTCCGAGATGTGCATCTCCACCATCTGCGTGCGGTAATCGGTGCCGCGCCCCGCGTGGAAGCGGCCGCGGCTCGGGCGCTCGTTGGTGTGCAGGATGGTCTCGATGGTCTGGATGGTTTCTTCGGCCAGGTGGTCGAGCTTGAGAAACACCGGCCCCTTGCCGCCCTGCAGCTCCTGGTAGAATTCCCACATCATCTGGCCGCTCCAGTAGTCGCACTGGATGAAGCGCTCGCCGCGCGCGTTGGCGGTGTAGCCGCCCAGCGGGCCGGTCACATACGCACAGGCGGGGCCGTTGTAGTCCTTGATGAGTGGGTTGATCTGGAAGCATTCCAGGTTGGAAAGCTCCGCGCCTGCGTGATACGCCATCGCGTAGCCATCGCCCGCGTTGGTGGGGTTTTCGTACGTGCCCATCAGGTAGCCGGAAGCCGGCAGGCCAAGGCGCCCGGCGGCGCCGCAGCTCAGCACCACGGCCTTTGCGCGCACCACGAGAAAATCCGCCGTGCGGCAATCGAAGCCGAGCACGCCGCAGGCGGCCCCATCGGCATCCGTCAGCACGCGCGTGACGACGATGCGGTTCGTGATCTCCACCCGCGCACGCTTGAGCTGCCGATACAGCACCTTCTTGATGTCGTGCCCCTCGGGCATCGGCAGCACGTAGCTGCCCATGTGATGGACCTTCTTGACGGCGTAGTCGCCGGTTTCGTCCTTCTCGAACTTCACGCCCCAGCGGTCAAGCTGCTCAATGGTGGTGAAGCTGTGCTGCGCATAGGCATACACGCCCGATTGATCGACGATGCCATCGTTGGCCAGCGTGATCTCGCGCGTGTATTGCTCCGGCGTGGCATGCCCGGGAATGACGGCGTTGTTCAGCCCGTCCATGCCCATGGAGATCGCGCCGCTGCGCTTCACATGCGCCTTGTCGATCAGCAGCACACGCAACGCGGGGTTGCGTTCTTTTGCCTTGATGGCCGCCATCGGGCCGGCCGTGCCGCCGCCCACGACGACGAGGTCGTACTCCAGTTCCAACGTGTTCATACGGTGCCTTGCAAAGGAAGGATGGATTGCGCATGCGCCGCCACCTGCCGATCCAGCCGAAGCCGGTACTGGAAGGCGTCGCCGCGAAAATAGAGCCGTTCGAAGTCGATGGGCGCGCCCTGTGCGTCGTGCGTCAGGCGCTCCACGCGCAGAAGTGCCGCGCCTGCGCCCGTGTCGAGCGCGGTGGCTGTCGCGTGATCGGCCAATGCCGCATCGATGGCCAACGTCGCGTGGCCCAGCGCCACACCCGCGTCCTGCTCCAACACGAGAAACACATCGCGCGTGACGAGGTCCGCCCGGGCGACGACGCTGCCCAGTGCTTCCGGCAGCCACGTCACCTCGAGCGATACGGGCGATTGGTCCAGCAACCGCACGCGATGCAACTCCACGACGGCTGTGCCGGGCGCCAGCTGCAGCGCTTGCGCCACGTCGGTCGGCGCCGGGACGGTCCGCAGCGTCAGCACGCGATTGCGAATCGCGTGACCTTGTGCCGACATCGCCTCGGCAAAGCCCTGCAGCGCGGTCACGTTCTGGAAGGCCTTCGGCTGGCTCACAAACGTGCCCTTTCCGTGGCGGCGGAAGATCAGCCCTTCGTTCTGTAGATCGGCCAGTGCCTGGCGCACGGTGATGCGGCTGGCGTGGAACTGCTCGCCCAGCGCCGCCTCCGAAGGCAGCAGCGAGGCGGGCGCGTAGTGGCCGCTGAGAATGCCCTCGCGCAGCGTGCCCTTGATGCGCTCATAGAGCGGCGGGGCAGGTTGGCGGTGCAAATTAGAGGTGGTCATCGATGGGCGCAACTCGTCATAACAAGTGCGCCCAGTGTAAAAAGCAGACGTATGCAGCGGAACGAAGCTTTTTCGATATGCATGCTCGGTTTCTGACAGGCGCCGCAGCTATAGTGACGAGAGTGTTTTGAGCCGCCGCGCACCGCACACGCGGGCCGGCACCGGACGCACGGAGCGCCGCACTTCAGACGGCGCACGAAAACAACGGATACGGGTGATGGACCAGGGCACGCGCCTGCAAGATTTTTCTGCCGGCTTTGCTGACACGTTGCGGCAAGCCATGCACGACGTCGGCTTCGAGTGGCTCTCGTTTGGCCTGATGGAATACATCGGCGAGGCGGGCAAGCAGCGGGGCGAGCAACGCGTGCTCTACAACACCAATTCCCCCGTCGGCTGGGAAGAGCGCTATCTGGAGCAGCGCCATTTCGAGATCGACCCGCGCATCGCGCTGCAGGGCGACTGCGGCCTGCCTCTGGCGTGGGACATGCCCTACCTGCGTGAGCGCGTCGGCAACAGCCCGGGCGACCCCCGCGTCGAACCTTCCTTGCCGATCTGGCGCGCTTCAACCTGCACAGCGGCATCGTGTGGGGCGCGCCATTGCGCCATCAGATGACACCGCGCTCGACCTGGATCGTCTTCTGCAGCCTGTCGTCTTCCAGGCCAGACCGCGCGTGGATGAACGACACGGTGATGGGCGGTGCCATGCGCATCATCGTGCGCGCCTGCACGCATCTGGAAGAGGCGCGCGACAGCGCCCAGCGCAACAAGGAGATCGCCACGCGCGCGTCGTTGCCCGCGCATGTCCTGCGCCGCGTGATCGACTTTGTGGAAGCGAACGTGACGCAGCCCATCAGCGTGCGCGACATGGCCCAGATTGCCGACCTGAGCGTGCATCACTTCGCGCGCAGCTTCAAAGAGGCCAGCGGCCGCACGCCGCATCAGTACGTGACTGAGCGCCGCCTGCAGCTTGCCAGCCGTCTGCTGACCGAGACGCGCATGTCCATCCTGGAGATCGCAACCGCGGTGGGCTTCGAAAGCGCGAGCCACTTTGCGGTGGTCTTCCGCCGCCGGCAGGGCCTGTCGCCCAATGACTTCCGGCGCCAGCGCGTGGCCTTCTCGCACGTGGCGGCATCGCTGGCCGAATCGGGCTGATCGGCCGCCCCTGCGTCGCGCCTTCACCTGCGCGCGCGATTTTGGTGCGCCGCACGATGCGCAAACGCACCGTCTGATACCAAAACCGATATCGGTAAGCCCCCAAAAAAGCATTAGACGGTCATGTCTCGCTGTCCATACCATGGCTCAGCACGAATCACCGGCACGGCAAGATGCGCGCCGCATGCCGGATTCGACTCGTGTATCGCGTTGCAAAGACGACGTGCGCAGCCCCGGGGGTAGTCACCGGCTGCGTTCCACCATAACGGAGACAAACGATGCAAAAAACGAGCGCTGCGTGCGCCAGACGGACCGTATTGACCTTCCTGGCTACGGCCGGGGTGCTGCTGGCCACGGGCTTGACGACAGCGGCTCACGCGGCCGACAAGTCGTTCACCATGGGTTTCGCCCAGGTGGGTGCCGAAAGCGAATGGCGCACCGCCAATTCGGAGTCCATCAAATCGACGGCCAAGGCGCAGGGCGTGAACCTGAAGTTTTCCGACGCGCAGCAGAAGCAGGAAAACCAGATCAAGGCGATCCGCTCGTACATCGCGCAGAAGGTCGATGTGATTGCGTTCTCGCCGGTGGTGGAATCCGGCTGGGACACCGTGCTGCAAGAAGCCAAGGCCGCCAAGATCCCGGTCATCCTGACCGACCGCGGCATCGACAGCAAAGACACCTCGCTCTACACCACGTTCATCGGCTCGGACTTCGTCGAGGAGGGCCGCAAGGCGGGCCGCTGGCTGCTGGAGAACGTCAAGCCCAAGGGCGACGTGAACATCGTCGAGCTGCAAGGCACGGTCGGCTCCGCACCCGCCATCGACCGCAAGCGCGGCTTTGAAGAGATCATCAAGGCCGACCCGCACTACAAGATCATCCGCTCGCAAACCGGCGACTTCACCCGCGCCAAGGGCAAGGAAGTGATGGAGGCCTTCCTGAAGGCCGAGGGCAAGAAGATCAACGTGCTGTACGCGCACAACGACGACATGGCGATCGGTGCCATCCAGGCCATTGAAGAGGCGGGGCTCAAGCCGGGCAAGGACATCACCATCATTTCCATCGACGGCGTGAAGGGCGCGTTTGAAGCCATGATGGCCGGCAAGCTGAACGTCACGGTGGAATGCAGCCCGCTGCTCGGGCCGCAACTGATGGACACCGCGCGCGACGTGCTGGCAGGCAAGACCGTGCCCAAGCGCATCGTCACCAAGGAAGGCATCTTCCCGATGGAAGTGGCGGCCAAGGAGTTCCCGAACCGCAAGTACTGAGGCGGGCCATTCGCAAGCCCTTTGCTGAATCGGGGAATGCAGGCAGGGCGGGTGACGGTGACTCGCCTTGCCGGTATGCACCCTCAACAGGCCACACCCATGTCCGATCACGTTGATCAACCCGCCGCGACAGATGCACGCGGCGCGCTGCTGCACATGCGCGGCATCTGCAAGAACTTTCCCGGCGTGCAGGCGCTGGCCGGGGTGGATTTCCGCTTGTTTCCCGGAGAAGTCCATGCCCTGATGGGGCAGAACGGTGCCGGCAAGTCGACGCTCATCAAGGTGCTGACCGGCGTTGAAGCGCCGGATGCGGGCGAGATCCTGCTCGGCGGTCAGCCCATCGCGCCGGGCTCGCCGCTGGAGGCGCAAAAGCTCGGTATCAGCACGGTGTATCAGGAGGTCAACCTCTGCCCGAACCTGACCGTGGCGGAGAACATCCACATCGGCCGCTTTCCCATGCGGCTGGGCAGCATCGACTGGCGGGCCACCAACCGGGCGGCGCAGGCGCTGCTTGCGGATCTGAACATCCACATCGACGTGACGCTGCCGCTGTCGCTGTATCCAGTGGCCATCCAGCAGATGGTGGCGATTGCGCGCGCGCTTTCCACCGAAGCCCGCATCCTGATCCTGGACGAGCCCACCTCCAGCTTGGACGACGATGAAGTGGCGCGCCTGTTTACCGCCATCCGCACGCTCAAGGCACGCGGCATGGCCGTGCTGTTCGTCACGCATTTTCTGGAGCAGACGTACGCGATTGCCGACCGCATTACCGTGCTGCGCAACGGCCGGCTGGAAGGCGAATACGCCGCGCGTGATCTGCCGCAGCTGCAACTGATCAACAAGATGGTCGGGCGCGACATCGACGCGAGCCGCTTCGAGCGCACCGAAGTGCCGCCCGTGGACGACACGGCGCCCCCATTCCTGAGCGCGCGCGGCATGGGCCGCCGTGGCGTGGTGCAGCCGCTTGATCTGGACGTCCGCCCCGGGCAGGTGTTGGGCCTGGGAGGCCTGCTGGGTTCGGGCCGCACCGAGACCGCGCGCCTGCTGTTCGGCGTAGACCGCAACGATGCGGGCTCGATCAACGTACAGGGCCGGTCGCACCAGTTCAGCTCGCCGCGTGACGCCATCCGGCAGGGCATCGGCTTTTGCCCGGAAGACCGCAAGACCGAAGGCATCATTGCCGAGCTGTCGATTCGCGAGAACATCATCCTCGCGCTGCAGGCCAAGCGCGGCCTGTTCCGCTATCTGCCCAAGAAGCGCCAGCGTGAGATTGCCGACCAGTACATCGCCCAGCTCGGCATCAAGACGCCCGACGCTGAAAAGCCCATCGGCCAGCTCTCGGGCGGCAACCAGCAGAAGGCCGTGCTCGCGCGCTGGCTGGCGACCGACCCCGCGATGCTGATCCTGGATGAGCCGACGCGCGGCATCGACATCGCCGCCAAGCTCGACATCATGGACCTGGTGACCGCGCAGTGCCGCAAGGGCATGGCGATCCTGTTCATCTCCAGCGAGCTGCCGGAGGTGCTGCGCGTGAGCCACCGGCTGGCGATCCTGCGCGATCGCAAGAAGGTGGGCGAGCTGGCCGGCGCCGATGTGACGGAAGACAACCTGTGCCACGTGATTGCCGGCGGCGACGTGCCCACCAGCCAGTCCAGCACCCAGTCCACCACCACCGGAGGCGCCGCATGAATGCCGCCAATCTGCGCGCACTGACCGGCCACCGATTGTTCTGGCCCGGCGTGACGCTGCTTTTGCTGTGTCTGCTCAACGCGTGGTTCAACCCGCATTTCTTTCACCTTGACTTTCGTAATGGGCATCTGTACGGCAGCCTGATCGACATCCTCAACCGCGCAGCGCCGCTGATGCTGGTCTCGCTCGGCATGACGCTGGTGATTGCGGTGGGCGGCATCGATATTTCGGTGGGCGCGGTGGTTGCCATTTCCGGTGCCATTGCGGCATCGCTTGTCGGCGGCACGCTGGTGGTGCAGAACGGCCTGCCCGTGTACGTGACGAAGGTGCCGCTGCTGCTTGCGCTGTTGGCGGCCGTGGGCGCGGCGCTGGTGTGTGGCATGTGGAACGGCCTGCTGGTGGCGGGCGCGGGTATGCAGCCCATCATCGCCACGCTGATCCTGATGGTGGCCGGCCGCGGCGTGGCGCAGCTCATTACCGGCGGGCAGATCATCACCGTCTACTACGAGCCGTTCTTCTTCGTGGGCAACGGCTATCTGTTCGGGCTGCCGTTCGGGCTGTACATCGCGGCCGCTGTGCTGGCTTTGCTGTTGTTGTTGATGCATCGCACGGCACTGGGCTTGTTTATCGAGGCCGTCGGCATCAACCCCGTGGCCGCGCGGCTTGCGGGGTTGAACACCAAGGCGCTGCTGTTTGGCATCTACGCGTTCTGCGGTGCCATGGCCGGTGTTGCGGGGCTCATCATCTGCTCCAACGTCAAAAGCGCGGACGGCAACAACGCCGGGCTGCTGCTGGAGCTTGACGCCATCCTGGCCGTCACGCTGGGCGGCACCTCGCTGGCGGGCGGCAAGTTCAGCCTGTGGGGCAGTGTGATCGGGGCGCTCATCATCCAGACGCTCACCTACGCGATCTACTCCATGGGCGTGCCGCCGGAAATCAACCTCGTGGTGAAAGCCGTGGTGGTGTTTGCCGTGTGCCTGGCGCAATCGCCGGCGTTTCGCAGCATGCTCTTTCAACGCCACAGCCGTGCAGGGGCGCAGTCATGAGAATCAATCCACGGCGCTTGCCGTTCTACGTCACGCTGTTTCTGTTTGCGCTGTTGTTCGGCTTCGGCTCGGTCACTTACACGGGCTTCTTCAGCGTGCAGGTGTTTCTCAATCTGCTGATCGACAACGCGTTCCTGATCGTCGTTGCCATCGGCATGACGTTCGTCATTCTGTCGGGCGGCATCGATCTATCGGTGGGGGCGGTGGTGGCGCTCACCACCATGGTCTCCGCCGCGCTGGTCGAGCACCACGGCTGGTCGATCGGTGTGGTGGTGCCGCTGGTGCTCGCCGTCGGCTGCCTGTTCGGCCTCGTGATGGGCGTGCTGATCCAGGTGTTCCGCATTCAGCCGTTCATCGTCACGCTGGGCGGCATGTTCCTCGCGCGGGGGCTGTGCTACCTCATCAGCATCGATTCGATCAGCATTACAGACCCGATCTATACCGCGCTCTCGCAGCACAAGATCCAGGTGGGCGGCGGCAACTACGTGTCGCCCAGCGTGGTGATTGCGCTGGTCGTGTTTGCCGTGGCGGCGTGGCTTGCGCATTGCAGCCGCTTTGGCCGCACGGTGTACGCGCTGGGCGGCAATGAACGGTCTGCCTTGCTGATGGGCCTGCCCGTGGCGCGCACGCGCATCCTCGTCTATGTGCTCAGCGGATTCTGCTCGGCGCTGGGCGGGGTGCTGGTTACGTTCTACATGCTGTCCGGCTACGGGCTGCACGCGCAAGGCATGGAACTGGACGCCATTGCCGCCACGGTGGTCGGCGGCACGCTGCTCACCGGTGGCGTTGGGCTCATCAGCGGCAGTGTGGTGGGCGTGCTGTTGCTGGGCGTCATCCAGTCGTTGATCACCTTTGACGGCACGCTCAGCTCCTGGTGGGCGCGCATTGCCATTGGCGTGTTGCTCTGCGTGTTCTGCCTCATGCAGCGTTTCCTGGGGCGCGCGCAACGCGGCGCGGCATTGCCGCCGTCTACTCCGCACCGGCCGGCGCGGCCATCGAACGAGACGGCCAAGGACACCCCGGCCTCGGCCATCCTTATGCAGTCGCACGCCGTACCGCCTTTCAATTAGGCGCACACAGTCACGTTTTTTCGTAGGCATGCCGGCCTTGAAAAGGTTGTTTCATGCAACTATATTGGTTGCGCGAAACAACTAACTGAGGCCCGGCATGGACATCATCGAAGCCCCCGCGCAGTCACGCGAACAGACCATCCGTGAGCTGCGCGAGGTCTCGCGCAAGCTTGTCCGCGAACTCGGCTTCATGCGCAACACGCTGGCCGAGAGCGACCTGCCGCCCTCTGCCGTACACGCGATTCTGGAGATTGCCGGTGCGCCCGGCATCCAGGCGCGCGATCTGGCCGAACGCCTGCGGTTGGACAAATCGAGCACCAGCCGCCAGGTCACCCGGCTCGAATCGGCCGGGCTGATCGAACGCCGCACGTGCGCCGACGATGCCCGATCTTCCGAACTGCACCTCACCAAAAGCGGCCAGCAAGTGCGCCGCAAGATCGACGCATTTGCCTCCGAACAGGTTTCCAACGCGCTGCGCCACCTGACCCCGGCAGACCAGCAACGGCTCGTCGCGTCGCTGTCGCAGTACGTCAGCGCGCTGGCCGATGACAACGACCACAAGCCCGCGCAGGCCTCCGCCGATGCCGGCCCACAGATCGTGCAAGGCTACGTGCCTGGGTGCATTGGCGACATCGTCAGCCTGCATGGCCGCTTCTACGCGCAGCACTGGGGGTTTGGCGTGTTCTTCGAGCGCCGCGTCGCCAAGGAGTTGGCCGACTTTGCGCAAGCCTTGCCCGACCCCGACAAGGCGCTCTGGCTCTGTGTGGAAAACGGCCGCTGCCTCGCATCGCTGGCGATCGACGGCAATCCGCACTATCGTGCTGCACACCTGCGCTGGTTCATCGTGGATGATTCCCTGCGCGGCACCGGCATTGGCCGTAAGCTCATGTCGCAAGCCATGCGCTTTGTCGACGAGCGCTTTGACGAGACCTACCTGAACACCTTCAAAGGCCTGGATGCCGCCCGTCATCTCTACGAATCGTTCGGCTTTCAACTCACACAAGAAGAAGCCGGCACGCAGTGGGGCAGCACCGTAATCGAACAGCAATTCCGCCGCCGCAAACCGGGCTGACCTTGCGTCGCCCCAGGCGCACAAGGAGACCGCACGTGACATCGCAACTCAACCTGGACGCCTATTTCAACCGCATCCAGTGGGGCGGCAGCGCCAGCCCAACCTACGACACGCTCGCGCAACTGATGCGGGCGCACATGCGGCACATCCCGTTCGAAAACCTAGACGTGCTGCTCGGACGCGGTATCCGGATCGACCTGGAAAGCCTGCAGAACAAGCTCGTCCACGCGCGCCGCGGCGGTTACTGCTTCGAGCACGCCACGTTGTTTGCCGCCGTGCTGGAGCAGCTTGGTTTTCAGCCGACGCGCCATTCGTCGCGCGTGGTCCTGCTTTCCCCGCGCACTGAAGCACCCCGCACGCACATGTTCCTGACGGTGCCGCTGCCCGAAGGCACCTTCGTCGTCGACCCCGGTTTTGGCGCACTGGCGCCTCGCGTGCCGGTGCCGCTGGATGGCACGCAAGCCAACATCGACGGCGAACTGCACTGGATGGTGCGCGACGAAGACCGCTGGATACTCCGCGCGCAAGTACGCAGCGACACGCCCGTCGACGCCTGGGTCACCACGATGGAGCAGGACTATCCGGTCGATTTCGAAATGGCGAACCACTACACGTCAACGTATCCGGCATCGCCGTTCATGAATCGCATCCTGATGCGCGCCCTGACGGACGAAGGCCGCGTGACGGTGATGAATCGGGATGCAACGATCTGGCGCGGGAATACGCCGCACAGGTTTGAGCTTGAAGACCGGCGCGCGTTGCGCGGGCTGCTGGCTGAGTACTTTGGGATTGACCTGCCGGAGGTGGAGCGGATGCGGGTGCCTGGGGTGGAGGGGTGGAATTGAAGCGGATGGCGTTTCAGTCGTCGTTGGGTGCGGTACATCAGGCGTCTGATTGCTGCATCGGCCTATGCCGGCTGTGTTGAGTGCGCTCGATAGCGTCTCGACCGCAAGCTTCCCCGCCCGTCCCGGGGAAACCAACTACCTGTTCTTATTGATCCCCGCCCCCGCGGAGTTTCTTCAACAGCTCCCACCGATACAGATCCACCGGCACGCCCTCCAGCGTGGCCATCACATACATGCCAATCGCATCCAGAAAACCGGCCTGGTATTCAGCCGACTTTTCGCAGGCGTGTATCTGAAACTCCCAGCGCAACAGCTTCGGATCGAAGTATTGATGCAGCTTCATTCCGGACTGCGTGCGTCGCAGGAAATCTCGCGCAGCCAGCGCGCCGGCCAGGTATTGGCGATTGTTTTCGAGCGTCATCGCACACCTCCGTAATCGGCGCGGCGAGTCGTGCAAGGCAGGGTGGAGAAGGTCGCGGAGCAACGTCCGCACGTGATGGGAACAGCGTGAATCGGTAAAACCATCGTCTTGCCCTCGAATGGGTTGAGTAGCGAGCCGCCCACCACGAGGGGTGGGCGGGCACACGGCAAGGTCTGCAATACCGATCAAAAAAACCAAAAAACCGGCAGGGCCGAAGCCCTCCCCACCGGGGCCCGCCCGTAAAGGCGAACAACGGCACGCGAGAGCCATAACGGCACTCACGGGATTTTTTTGATTCGGGATTGCAGTCCCGGCTGCGCTTGGTTTGCGCGAGCGGGACTGAGTTTATGGGCGGCGAAGGGCGGCGGCAAGTCGCGGTTTGCCGTGGTGGCGGATTCGAAGCGCATCCCCCCAGTCCCAAACGCCTCGCACGGGGTTCCGGACTCGCCGCGCCGAGTTCCGAACCTCAAACGCCGAGCAAAAAGCCTGACACGCCGGGTTCCGAGCCCCAACCGTCGAGTCCAGAACACCAATGGCCGAGTTCAGAACCTCAACGGTGGAGTTCAGAACCTCAACCGTGCCCAAAAAAGCAGCATGTGTTGCTGAAAAAAGCAGCAAGCGTGAGGCAAAAAGGGTCACGCGTGGAGTTCAGAACCCCATGCATGGCGTTCGGAACGCCGTGGGTCGAGGTCAAAGGTCCGACCCATTGCTGAAAAAAGCAGCAGCGGCGAGGCAAAAAGCCTCGTGGTTGGGCCTTGGAGGGCCGAGCGCGAGGGTTGGAGGTCGGGGCTTGGAGAAATCACCTCGATACGCGAAAAAAAGGCGTGCCGTCTGGCACGCCCATCGTGATCGACAGGCCGGATTCCGCACGCCGTCTTGGCAGCGTGCGGACCGGCCGGATTGCGCTTCGCCTTCGCGCTTAGTTGTAGGTGTAGACCATGCTCTTGAGGCTGTTGTCGAGCATGCGGTAGTTGAACAGCACCGAGCGCGTGCCCGAGGTGGTCAGCGCCGGCACTTGTTGCGGGTTCGGCAGGTTGATGACCGCCGATGTCGCGCCCCGGGCCACGTTGGTTGTGGCGCTGTAGGTGCCCTTCGTATCCACCGTCACAGCCGCACCGCCGATCTGTTGCGCCGACGGGTTCTGCGCCCAATCCAGTGCCAGCGAAGACAGCACGCCGTTCGTGGCGGCATTGGACGGATTCAGCGCGGCCAGCGTCTGGTTGCCCGCCGTATTCCACGGCAGGTTCACGGCCTGGGTTGCCTGCACCAGGTCCGTCAGCAGCGTCTTGTGATAGACGCGGTCCGGCGTGGTTTGCGAGCCGTAGAACAGTTCGAACTGATACCGCGCGTTCTTCACGACAGGGTTCGGATCAAGGCTGTCCGATGCCTGTGCCCAGACCGGATTGCTGAAGTCGCTACGCGGTGCTGCCAGTGTCGTCGCTGCCGAGCCGGTCAGGCCAACCGTACGCGCGAACCAGAAGTTCGGGCAGTTATAGGTGGCCGTACCGCCGTTGCTGCAACGGGTGGTAGCCGGAACCGTGCCGGACTTGTTGCTCACATCCATGTACACCTGCGTCGGCTCGTTGCTGTCGCCGGTGGGGGCGATATAGACGAGACCGTTGGTGGGCAGGCCCGGCCCTGTCACTCGCACGAAGTTCAGGTTGCCGTTGTTGTTGACGCTGCCGGGGCCCTTGGCGTTGATCCAGAACTGGATACCCGTCTGGAAGTGGCTGTAGTTGTTGCTGTTGGCGCTGGTGCCCGCAAAGTTCGGGTTGACCTGCTCGACGCGGCGAACCTGCAGCCGCTCGTTGATTTCCACCGGTTGCTGATTGCCCACCACCCACCAGTTGGACGGGTGAGCAGCCGACGTGCCCGAAGCGATGTAGCGCGCCAGCACGATGATGTTGCCGGGGTTGCCGCTGGCGTCAACGAACTTGGTGTTCAGGATGGCCGTGTCGTACGTGGGCGACGAGGGCGAGCCAGCCGGGTAGAACGCCATGACTTCCGGCACGCTGAATTTGGCGCCGGTCATGCTATCGCTCATTAGGTAGCCGAGGAACCACTGGCCGAACGCATACCCGTTGTGCAGGAAGGCGATGCCGCCGGCATTGCTCGGGTCCGATGCAATGTTCTGGCAGGCCGGCGCCAGCGACGTCACCTTCGGGCCGCCTTGCGTGGCGGGCACCGTGAAGTCGGTCCCGAGCACGCGCTGCGAGGCCGGCAGTGCAAAGCAGGCCGTCAGCGCATTCGCCAGCGCTTGCGCGCCTTGCGGCAGGCTCGAAACGTTCGACGCCGGTGCGGGCAACGTCGAACCGCCGCCGGTGGCGGTCGCCAGCGGCACGGGCGTGCCATCGACCGTACCCAGTCGCAGTTGGCCGGTGGCCGGGTCCTTCGACACCGTCACCACGTCCAGGATCTGGTCAGCCGTGTTGCCGACGCCAGACGCCGTGGCAGCGGAAATGCTGGTGGCAAACGGGTCATAGTTGGCCGGCGCACCGATGGCGGACAGCACCGACGACAGCTGCGCCACGACGTTTGCCGTGACGGCTTTGAGCGCATTTGTATCCACCGTCTTTGCGTTGACCAGCGTCAGCGGATTTCCGTCCGGAGCCAGTTGCGCCAGGATGGCAGTCGTCAGCGGGGTGGCGTTGAGCGTGAGCGGCGTGCCGGCCGGTGGCGTGGTCGTGGTCACGCTGACCAGCGGCGCGGTATTGCCGGTCGGGTCGGTCACGACCACGAAGAACGGTGCCGTCTCGCCAGATTTGAGCGTGCAGGTGTACGTGCCGAGAGCGCTCGTGGTGATGGCGGTTTCAACGCACGGCGAATTGCCGGTGCTGTCGGTCACGACAACGTTGGCGTTGGCGAGCGCGCTACCTGTGGCCGCGGTGCCGGTCAGCGTTGCGGCTGCAGGCGTGGTGGTGTTGGTGCCGCCCGAAGCAGCGCTATCCGAACCGCCGCCACCGCAACCGGCAACCAGCGTGACTGCGGCCAATGCAATGGCCGTCGCAGCCGAACTCATTTGCCAGAGACTCTTGGCGTACCTTGCTTTCATCAAAAACCCCCCTGTTTTGTTTTTTCAAGACGTTGCGCAAATGGGCGCTTTCGATAAAGAAAGGCGTGATGCAGCAACGTCTGTATGTGCGCGGGCGAGTGCGCTCGCGCAAGCGGATGCTAAGGAAAAATGTGGGGGGAATCTATCCCTACATCGTGGGATAACCGTTTGGTTAGGTGACGATCGCGCTTATTTCATCTGCATGAAACAAGCAGGCTTTATTAGCTTGGCTGCTTTAACTTTGGCGGCAGCGATGGGCTGATTTACCTGGCCCCGCGAAACGCCTGAATCCGCTCCGCCTGCCATCCCGCCAACGCAGTGCGTGCCTGGGCTTCCTCTTCCTGAGACGCCTTCCGGGTTTGATAGGGCGACGAACTGGCGGACAAAATCGGCGCGGAATTGTGTATGTCGCCAGCGAGCCAGCTCAAGTAATCCCGACCTTCGTCGCGATACCGCTGAACCTCCGCTGCGGTCAGGCGAATCATGAAGCTGTAGCCGAAAACCCCATGATTGCAATTGGCATCGAGATACAGCGCGCCATTCGCTTCGAATAAAAACCAGCGCTGCGGTTCGTGGTCGAGCACCTGCATTCGCGTCTCCGAGGCGAGGCGTTTTTGTTTTGGGAATAGCGTTCAACCCAATGAGGGCGCCGGCTGATCGAGCGACCATCCGGGATTGGGCACGTTCTTGCCTTCGCGATACGTCCAGTTCGCGCCGCACGTGCGGCAGATGAACGTGCTGACCGTGACGGCTGCGGCCTTGGAAACCTTGATGCGCTGCGTGTCGGTGATTCTCAGGAGGGCATGGCCTGGCGCACCAAGCTGGTGGACTTCAATCGCAAGGCAAGCGGGGCAGAGTGTCATGCCGATTCCTCTTTCAAATAACGTGGATCTGATATGCCGCAGACGCCGTCTAGACGCCAAAGACAGGCGCGCCGTACTTCAACAGTAACTGCTCGATCTGGCTCATGTCGTCGGTGCGCGGTGTTCTATCTTCCGTCACGCGTGACGGCCCGCCATAGACCGCGGCCACATGCCGGCGCACCGTCAGTACGTCATTGGCCGGTGGCGCGACAATGATCGCCTCCCCCGGCACGTGACGATAGCTGCCATCTTTCCAGCCATCGGGGGTCAGATGCAACTCTTCCCATTCTTCGCTAACAGACATGGTGATTTCCTTTGTGTTGTTGGCTGGCGTGTGCCTGTGTTGCCGCAACAGCAACATGCCGCTCGGCGCGGCTTGCGTGGTTCAGTTCTTGTTATGACGGGGCGAGGGCCCGGTCGAACCGGATGCCGCGTTTGCCGATGTCGTGCGCACGTTCGCTGCGGGCGGTGGCAAGGGCATGAACGTTACGGCGCCGTTCAAGCTCAAGGCGTTTGCAATGGCCGACGAGCGCAGCGAGCGCGCAGCATTGGCCGGTGCCGTCAACGCAATGAAGTTCGAAGGCGGCCGCATCCTCGCCGACAACTTCGACGGCATTGGGCTCGTTCGCGACATCGAGATCAACCTCGGGCTGCCCATGTCCGGCAAGCGCGTGCTGATGCTAGGGGCGGGCGGGGCCGCGCGCGGCGCCCTGCTGCCGTTCCTGGAGGCCAGGCCGGCGGAGTTGGTCAGTGCCAACCGCGATGTCGCAAAAGCGCAGGCGCTGGCCGCGCAGGTCGCCGGACGGGGCGCAGTCGTCGCCTGCGGATATGCCGAGCTGGAGGCAATGGGCCGCTTCGATCTGGTGGTCAATGCCACTTCGGCCAGTCTCACGGGCGACCTGCCGCCCGTTCCGCCAAGCATCTTCCGCCCGGAAGGGATGGCCTACGAACTGGCGTATGGCAAGCGCCTGACGCCGTTCCTGCGGCTTGCCCGCAACGCGGGTGTGCGCAATCTCGCCGACGGTGTCGGCATGCTGGTCGAACAGGCCGCTGAGGCGTTTGCGTGGTGGCGCGGCGTGCGTCCGGACACGCGCCCGGTGATCGATCGGCTGACCGTCCCGCTTGATTGACGTGACGCGACCACGGAGGCCCGAATGAAGCGCATCCTGATGCTGCATGGCATCAATCACAACATGTTCGGCAAGCGCGACCCCGTGCAGTACGGAACGATCACGCTGGCCGAGATCGACGCAAGGTTGCAGGCGTTGGGCGCCGAACTTGGCGTGCAGGTGGAGTCGTTCCAGACGAACAGCGAAGGGGCGATGTGCGAGCGCATTCACCTTGCGTTCGAAGACGGCCAGGACGCCGTGCTGATCAACGCCGGCGCGTGGACGCATTACAGCTACGGCATTCGCGATGCGCTGGCGATCCTGACGTGTCCGGTCGTGGAATTGCATATGTCCAATATCCACGCACGCGAGCCGTTCCGGCATCACTCGGTGTTTGCCGACATTGTGAGCGGACAGATCTGCGGGTTTGGCGTGCAGAGCTACCTGTTGGCCCTGCGCGCGGCGGTCTCGGCAATCGATCAGGCTTAGCCTCGGCCAAGGCTATGGATGAAGCGTCTCGCCCTTGTTCAGCATGTCGACGAATTGAGCGATCTTTTTTGCGCGCGTTTCGGCCTTTTTCACGTTCTGGATCCTGAACAGAATCGCGTACCGGTTCTGGCCGTTTAGCGTGGCGAAGAATCGCTTGGCCTTCGGGTTGGCGTCGAGCGCCTGCTGCAGATCATCGGGCACCGTGGATGCACTGGGAGACGAATAGGCAGCCTCCCAGCGTCCGTCTTGCTTGGCAAGATCGATGGCGCGAAGGCCAGCGGGGCGCATCCTTCCAGCGGCAATCAACGTTTCGGCCTTGGCGGTGTTGATCTTCGACCAGATGCTTTTGGCGGTTCGGGGTGTGAACCGCTGCAGCCAGTAGTGCTCGTTTTCTGCCTGCTTTTGCCCGTCGATCCATCCGTAGCACAGGGCGCTCTCAACGGCCTCTGCATACGACACGGTGGCGTCTTTGGCCGATCGTTTTGCGATGCGGAGCCAGACGCCGGCCGCCGTCTCGCCGTTGGCTTCGAGCCAGGCCTCCCAGGCTTGCTGGCTGGGGAACGTCAGTGTTGGATTGTGCATTGCGCTAGATTACCCGCCGTCGAATTCGTAGACCCGCTTACTCGCGCGTGAAACGGAGTACGCCTCTTCCCGTCGGATGCCCGGACATCAGAGGATTCGGCATCCATGCCGTGCGGACCTCGAGTGTGTCTCCGTCCAGCGTGTAGAACCGCTCCTGCTCCGTGCCGGTCCAGGCTTCATTCCAGGACGCGTCGACCTTCGTGATGAAGCGGTCCCCCTCGACGCGATACCGCCCCGTATAGGCCATCACCGTACGGAACAGCGCCAACAGTTTTTCGTCCGTATTGCCGGGCTCCCGCGCCTTTGCGGTCAGAAGCACCATCATGCGGCCATCAACGCCAAAGACCAGTGAACCCTTGGGATCCGGGCCCCAGGGCTGCGAGCGCTCCTTTGTGTCTTGAAGCTCGGTCTCGAAAGAGACCAACCGCCAACTGCCGTGCAGCTTTGTGTGGTGTTCAGGCATATCGTGTCCTGTCGTCGTCCGTTGAACAGCTTGCCCCGGGGTTGACTCGGCTTTGCCAGCGTCAGGATTTGCATATTAGTACCCGCGCCATCCGAACGTGCCGCACACGCCGCGCCGGACATCGGCGATCGACCATCGGGGGGAGGGGCGCGCCATCCTTTAGAATCGCGGACTTTGCCCGTACTCCCATGTGGTTCAAAAACCTTCAGCTTCATCGTCTGCCGGCGCCTTGGGCCGTGACCCCCGACCAGCTTGAAAAGTGGCTGGCACCCCACGCGTTTCAACCGGGCAACAGCGTAGAGAAACAGACCTCCGGCTGGGCTTCGCCGCGCGAAGACGGCGCGCTCGTCTATTCGAACAACGGGCAGATGCTGCTGGTGTTCCGCGCCGAAAAGAAGCTGCTGCCGGCGTCCGTCATCAACCAGGTGACGAAGGCCCGGGCGCTGGAGCTGGAGGAACAGCAGGGTTTCAAGCCCGGCCGCAAGCAGCTGCGCGAACTCAAGGAGCAGGTGACCGACGAACTCCTGCCGCGCGCCTTCAGTATTCGCCGCGATACGCGGGTGTGGATCGATACGGCAAACGGCTGGCTCGTGATCGATGCGGCTTCGCAGGCGGTGGCCGACGACGTGCGCGGCCTGCTCGTGAAGTCGATCGACCAGTTGCCGCTCACCAATGTGCACGTCGCGCATTCGCCGGTGGCCGCCATGACGGAGTGGCTGCTATCCGGCGAAGCGCCCGGCGGCTTTACCGTCGACCAGGACGCCGAGTTGCGCTCGACGGGCGAGGGCGGCGCCACGGTGCGATACGTGGGCCACGCGCTCGAAGCAGAAGACATGCGCCGTCACATCGAGGCGGGCAAGCAGTGCATGCGCCTGGCCATGACGTGGGACGACCGGGTCTCGTTCGTGCTGACGCCGTCGCTCCTCATCAAGCGTGTGACGCCGCTCGACGTGATCAAGGAAGCCGAAGACCCCACCGCGCAGAACGACGACGAGCGCTTCGACTCCGATGTCGCGCTCATGACCGGCGAACTGGCGCGGATGCTGAGCGACCTCGTCGACAGCCTGGGCGGCGATCAGCTCGACGCCATGCAACAGGCCAAGGCGGCCTGAGTTTCGTCAGCCGGCTGGCGGTTGTCCGGTGAACACCGCCAGTTGCGCCTCAAAAGCGCGCCGATAAGCGGGCCTGGCTTCGCCGCGTGCGACATAGGCGGCGAGGCTCGGGAATTCGTCGAGAAGCCCCGACGACCTCAGCCGGAGCAGCACGGACACCATCAGCAAGTCCCCCGCGCTGAATGCGCCATCGAGCCAATCCGCATTGCCCAGGCGTGCAGAAAGTTGATCGAGCCGGCTGCGGATGCGGTCCATGATCAACGGCAGGCGTTCGGGGGTCCAGGGTTTGTCGCCTTCCTGGAGTTTGGCAGTGGCGAGTTCGAGAATCGGCGGTTCGATGGTGTTGAGCGCCGCAAACATCCACGTGATTGCCCGCGCCCTGGCATGACTGTCGAGCGGTAGCAGGCCCGCATGCCGCTCGGCGATATGGAAGACGATGGCGCCTGTTTCGAACAGGGCCAGGTCGCCTTCCTCGTAGGTGGGAATCTGGCCGAACGGATGCAGGCGCAGATGCGCGGGGCCTTTCATCGCCTGGAACGAAACCAGCCGCACGTCGTAGGGCTGGCCCGCCTCTTCCAGGGCCCAGCGAACGCGTGTGTCGCGCGCCAGTCCTTTGCCGCCGTCGGGCGAGCGTTCAAAGGCAGTAATGGTGGGGATCATGCATGCGCTCCGGTGCGTGCCTGGCGCCGCCCGCGAAAGCCGTGGCAGCCGTGGCCCCTGCGTTGGTTTGGAGTCCGGGGTGCGCGGGCAGTAACGCTGCCGCCGCTGCCACAGGCAGTCAGGAACACCTTGCCGCGGTGCGCACCAAGAAGGCGCATGGTAGCGCGATCACCCCCTAGGGAGGGGGCTGCAGCGCCCGATGCACAGCGGCTTTCCCACGTAAAATCCGGAACGCGCGCTGCCATGCCCGGCGCCCAGTTTTGATATCCGGATGTACGTCGATCTCCTGACTCTTTATCTCCTTGCCGTCGGAATTCTGCTTGCCAGCGCGGGAATGCTGTTCTGGGAGCATCGGACCAACCCCCGGCGCAGCAAGGCGTTGCGCCTTCTGGCCGCCGGGTTTACGACGCTCGCGTTCGGCTGTACGGCAGTGCTGTTCCGCCACGCGCTGCCGGGTGCGACGGGCGCTGCACTCTGCAACCTCATCATGCTGTGCGGCTATTTGCTGGTGCTGTCCGGCGTTGCGGCGCTGAGCGGGCGGCAGCACCGCGGCGCCGCTGCGGGCGTGCTGATCGGCATGGCCCTGGTCTGGGTGGTATGGGGCGCGCAGTGGCAAGACGTGCTCTGGAACCACGTCAGCGCCATTCCGATCGCGTTGGTCAGCGCGATGACGGCCCGCGAAATGTGGCGATGCGACGCGATGAAACCGCTGCGCCCGCGCCAGCTCGTCGTGGCGGTGACGGCCCTGCATGCGGTGCTCTACCTCGCACGTGCGCTTGCGCTGCCGTGGCTCGTCTCGGCCTATGGGCCGGCCATGCAGGCGCTGGCCAGCAAGTTGACGATGATCGAAGGCGTCCTGTACGCGATGGTCTTGCCGATGACGCTGCTGAAGCTCATTCGCGACGAGGCGCACGGCCAGCTTCTGACCGAATCCCAGACGGACTATCTGACCCGCCTTGGCAATCGCCGCTGGTTCTTCGAGCAGGGCGCGCGGCTGATCGAAGGCGTTGGCAGCCGCCCGGTCGCCGCGCTCGTGTTCGACCTCGACCGTTTCAAGGCCATCAACGATCGCTACGGCCATCAGGCCGGCGATACCGTGCTCAAGGTGTTTGCCGAGATCGCGCAACGCGTGCTCGGCCCCGACGTGATGCTTGCGCGCATCGGCGGTGAGGAATTCGCTGCGCTGCTGTCCGGCGACGATGCGCGCCACGCCAGGGCGCGGGGCGAGGCCGTGGCCCGGTGCTTTGCCGAGGCGGTTCAACGCCGCAGCGACGGCGCCGGAATCCTGGCGACGGTCAGCATCGGCATGGCGCAGTTTGACGCGGCCATGCCGTCGCTCGCGGATGCCCTGGCGGCGGCAGACAAGGCGCTGTATCGCGCCAAATCGCTGGGCGGCAATCGGCTTGAGGTCGCGCAGGCGGCGGGCCAGGTTGACGAGGCCGTGTTGTCGTAACGTTGAGCGTTGCTCAGTCCGCCCGCCCGGCGCGCAGGTCGCTCTTGCGGATGAGCTGCAAGAGCGTCTCCGCAGGTTTGCTCAGGCGCCGTGCCGACAACGTGATGAATTCGATGGCCGGCAGCGGCGGTAAAACGTCGCCGTTGACCGGCGGCACAAGCCCGCCGCCCGCCAGGTTCTGCGCACGGACGGTAATCCCCAACCCGCCGCGCGCCGCGGCAATACATCCGGAATGACTGCTGCTGGTGCAGACGATGCGCCACAGCCAGCCCGCTGCGGCCAGCGTGTCCAGCACGATCGAGCGCGTCACGCTCGGCTCGTTGACGAGGATCAGCGGCAGCGGCTGACTCACGTCGACCACGGTGCCGGGCCGGGCCAGCCATTCGAGCTGCCCGCGGAACAGCGGCACACCGCGTCGCCCGCCTTCGCGGCGCTTGCCGACAATCAGGTCGAGCGAGCCGTCTTCGATACCCTCGTACAGCTTGCTGGTCATGCCCATCGTGATCTCGAGTTCGACATCCGGATGCGTCGCCCGAAACGCAGCCAGCAGATTGGGCAGCGGCCCCTGCGCGAGGTCTTCCGACGAACCGAGCCGGACACGCCCCTGCAATCGGGGCGCGCTGAACTGCAGCTCGGCGCGCGCCAGGGATTCGAGGATCAGCTTCGCGTGGACGAGCAGCGCCTCGCCGTCGGGCGTGAGCGACACCGAATGGGTGTCGCGCACAAACAATCGCCGGTTCACGCTGTGTTCCAGCCGGCGGATGTGATCGCTGACCGACGATTGAGACAGGTCGAGCTGCCGCCCGGCCTCCGTAAAGCTATGGGCCGCGGCCACGGTGGCGAAGGTTTGGATCCAGACGGGATTGAGCATGCGGGCATTGTCATCGGAGATTCCGATAACAGTCAACGTCTCTAGAGGGGTTCCCGATTGGCTTGCCATCGGTAGCATTGCGTGTGGATGTCCGGCGCCTTCCGGACAGGCATTCCAGGATTCACATGCAGACCGCCCCCACTCCCGCCGCCCCACAGAGCGCTTCGCAAAACGCCATGCTGTGGATCGTCTTCGCCGGCTTTTTCATGCAGGCGCTGGACACAACCATCGTCAATACCGCGTTGCCGTCGATGGCGCGCAGCCTCGGCGAAAAGCCGCTCGACCTGAAATCGGTGGTGGTGGCTTACACGCTCACCATGGCGATGCTGACGCCGGCATCAGGATGGCTGGCGGACAAGTTCGGCACGCGGCGCGTGTATTTCACCGCGATCCTGATTTTTGTTCTCGGCTCGGTGTTCTGCGCGACGGCCCATACGCTGCCCCAACTGGTGATCGCACGCGTGCTGCAGGGCGTTGGCGGCTCCATGCTGTTGCCGATCGGCCGGCTGGCCGTGTTGCGCAATATTCCGGGCGAGCAGTACATCGCCGCATTGGCCTTCGTGTCGGTGGCGGGGCAGGTGGGCCCGCTCCTGGGGCCGGCCCTGGGCGGCTGGCTTGTGCAGGATGTCTCGTGGCACTGGATTTTCCTGATCAACGTGCCGGTGGGTTTCGTAGGGTTGTTCGCGGTACGGCGCTATCTGCCGCACGACGCCGTGCGCGCCGTGGCGCCATTCGACTGGCTTGGCTGCGGGCTGCTGTCGCTGTGCATGGTGACGTTCTCGCTGGCGCTCGAAAACGGCGCGCAGAGCCCGTGGAGCGCGGTGCTGATCGCGGTGAGCGTGATTAGCGCGCTGCTCTATATTCCGCACGCGAAGCGGCGTGCGGCGCCGCTGTTCCGGCTTGCGCTGTTTCGCGAACCGAACTTCAGCGTCGGGCTCGTCGGCAACCTGTTCTGCCGGATTGGTTCGGGCGCCGTGCCGTTCCTGCTGCCGCTGCTGTTCCAGTTGCAGCTTGGCTATTCGCCGCTCCATTCGGGGTTGCTGCTATTGCCGATTGCCATTGCCGGCATGCTCGCCAAGCGCTGGGTCGTTCCCTTGGTGAACCGTTTCGGATATGACGTGTTCCTGCAGGTCAACACGTGGGTGGTGGGCATCTCGATTGCCTCGTTTGCAGCCATGTCGCCGGGCTGGCCGCTGGCGCTGTCGATCGTGCAACTGTCGGTGTTCGGCTGGGCGAATTCGATGCAGTTCGCGGCCATGAACAGCATCACGCTCAAAGGCTTGTCGCATCAGGACGCCGGCAGCGGCAACAGCTTGTTTTCGATGGTGCAGATGCTTGCCATCGGCCTGGGCGTATCGATTGGGGGCGGGCTTGTCAGCCTGTTCTCGGTCAAGCTTGGCGTGGCAGCGCCGGCGTATCGGCTGGCCTTCTTCACCATGGGCGTGGTGACTGCGTTTTCTGCGCTGATTTTCCGCAAGCTCGATGCCAAGTCCAAGCCGGCGGGTGCCAAGAATGTCGAGGCCGAGGCTGTGCAGGCGCGCTGACCCTGCACGCTTCACGCTGATGCCAATCAATTGTTGAGAGCAGAAGGGCGGACGACTTATCCGCGCATGCGCAAGAGGTCGGCGTAAGAGACCAATTTGCGCTTTCCTGGTCCCAGCGTCTTGCGCTTTGGCGCGGAGCGGGCGGGCTTGTTGCGCTCGAATTTGGCGGCCGCACGTGCATCTTCCTTGGCATGCACGCTCGCGGATTTGCTTTCCGCCTTGATGCGTTCCGCTTCCAGCCGCGCAGCAACGCGCTCTTCGCGGGCGATTTCCTGGGCGGCCGAGAGGATTTCCGCCTTGAGCAGATCACGTCGCTGTTTGGCGGCGACACGGGCAGCCTGCAGTTGTTCTTTGCGTTGCCGGAGCCAATCTTTTCGGTTCACCGGCGCGGGCCGTGCCTCCGCGGGCACGCTGAGCCGCAAGGCGCGGCTGACGGCGACTTTCTCGGCGTGGACCTGGCGGCGCGGATCGTGTTTCGCATCACTCATGGTGCGTGACGCTCCCTGGCGGCACCGCTGTGCCGCCGTGCACCAGCAGGGGATGGCGGGTCATGGCGTTCATTTCGACAACCGTACCATAGGGCTTCATGTCACGCAGGGGTGATGCTTAGCCGATCAACCTTCCCGACGCTGGCCCGGCTGGGGCGAGAATGCCCCGTCATGGCGCTATTGCCGTGCGGTATCCCGCATCCGTCAAGCTGCGCCAAACCGTCGAGCCGCGAGCGTTCGATGCCCCGGGGCTCACGTCGGGCGGGCAATGTTTTTCCTCTGCCGGCAATACCGCATGTGCGTCAATACGCAACCAAATTGCATCGCCGTTAGCGCAAAATAGCGGTTTGGGCGTTTTTGCGCCCCCTTGCACTCATGGAGACGGTATGAACAACGTTGTCGAATCGGCCATTTCGATCGAGAAGCGCCCGAACCCTGTTCCGGCGGAAGAACGCGCGCGCCTGCTGGAAAACCCCGCTTTCGGCCGCGTATTCACGGATCACATGGCCACCATCCGTTACACCGAGGGCAAGGGCTGGCACGACGCCAAAATCGGCGCGCATGGCCCGATCCAGTGCGATCCGTCCACGCTGGTGCTGCACTACGCGCAGGAAATTTTCGAAGGCATGAAGGCCTATCGCCTGCCGGACGGCGGCGGTGCGCTGTTCCGCCCGGAAGCCAATGCGCGCCGGTTCCAGAACTCGGCCAAGCGCCTGGCGATGCCCGCGCTGCCGGAAGATCTCTTCCTGCAGGCCGTGCGCGAGCTGGTCAAGCTTGACCGCGACTGGATTCCGTCGGGCCAGGGCTCGGCGCTGTACCTGCGCCCGTTCATGATCGCTACCGAAGTCGTCCTGGGCGTGAAGCCTTCGGCCGAATACCTGTTCTGCGTGATCGCGTGCCCGGTGGGCGCGTACTTCAAGGGCGATGCGTCGTCGGGCGTCACCATCTGGGTGTCGGACAACTACACGCGCGCGGCGCCCGGCGGCACGGGCGATGCCAAGTGCGGCGGCAACTACGCTGCCAGCCTGGTCGCCCAGGCCGAAGCCACACGCGAGGGCTGCGACCAGGTCGTCTTCCTCGACGCGGTGGAGCGCAAGTGGATTGAAGAGCTGGGCGGCATGAACGTGTTCTTCGTCTTCGACGATGGCTCGCTGCAGACGCCGCCGCTCACCGGCACGATCCTGCCGGGCATCACGCGCGATTCGCTGATCACGCTGGCGCGCGGTATGGGCCTGACCGTGCGCGAAGAGCCTTACTCCATCGACCAATGGCAGGCCGACGCGCAAAGCGGCCGCCTGCGCGAAGCCTTTGCCTGCGGCACCGCAGCGGTCGTCACGCCCATCGGCAAGGTCAAGGGCCACAAGCACAACTTCACCATCGGCGATGGCAAGGCTGGCGAGTTGACGACCAAGCTCAAGGCGGCGCTGGTGGACTTGCAGAACGGCCGCGCACCGGACCCGCACGGCTGGCTCGACCGCCTGTTCTGAGCCGCGGATGGCTGAATCGCTTTCCGCACCGTCCGTTGACGGGACCGAAGCCTGGATCACCACGCCCGATGGCCGGCTTTATGCCCGGCAATGGGGCGGCCCGGTCGACGATGCCGCCAAACCGCCCATCGTGCTGCTGCACGATTCGCTCGGCTGCGTCGCGCTGTGGCGTGATTTTCCGCAGCGTCTGGCGCAGTCGACCGGGCATGCAGTCATCGCCTATGACCGGCTCGGCTTTGGCCAATCCGACGCATATCCGGGGCAGTTGGATCCGGGCTTCATTCAGCAGGAAGCGTACGGCGGCTTTGCCGCGCTGACGGACCAGCTTGGCGTGGACCGCTTCATCGCTTTCGGCCACAGCGTCGGCGGCGGCATGGCGGTGTCGATTGCCGCAGCGTATCCGGGCCGCTGCGCGGGCTTGATCACCGAATCGGCCCAGGCCTTTGTGGAAGAGCAAACGCGCCAAGGCATCCGTATCGCCCAGGCGCAGTTTGCAGAGCCCGGCCAGATGGGCCGGCTTGAGCGGTACCACGGCAGCAAGGCGCAATGGGTGCTGGATGCGTGGGTGAACACGTGGCTGTCTCCGGCATTTGCGCAGTGGTGCCTGGACGATGCGCTGCTTGCCGTGCGCAGCCCGGTGCTGGCGCTGCACGGCACCGAAGACGAATACGGCTCCACCGCGCAGCCGGAGCGCATCGTCACGCTGGCGGGCGCGCCCGCCACGCTCAAGCTCGTGCAGCGTTGCGGGCATGTGCCGCATCGGGAGCAGGAAGCGGCGGTGCTCGCCGCGGTCAATGCCTTCCTGAGCGCCTCCGCCTGATCCTGGGCGTTGGCCAGATGGCCGAAGTGCGCCGCATCGGCATTCGCAACCCAGCCTCCTTTCAGCTGCGTCGCACCAAAATCGAACGACCGTTTTTAAATCGTTCGTTTCAATCGCCTGCTTTTTTCCCGCCTTCAGAGGGCTGCCCGGCGGCCCTTTTGTTTGGAGTTTCGCGCCTAGTTTCCGGCGTTGGTCTCTTCTCCTGCTGCGCCTATAACGCAGATGTCGGGCACGACCCCGGCGGCGCACGCATGTGCGTACACAAGCCAAGCCACCCAGCGGGGCAAAACAGGAGGAAGACACATGGCAACACCCGGCATGGTCGCGTCCGTGGAATGGACCGACGGCAAGCGCTATCTCTGGATGCTCGGCGCGCTGACCATCACGCTGCCCATCGTCGCGGCCGTCTCGGCGCTCGCGACCGGTTGGCATCCGCTCTGGTGGGCGGGGCCGTTCATCGTGTTCACGATCATCCCGCTGCTCGATTTCCTGATCGGCGACGACCGCGACAACCCGCCCGAAGACGTCGTCCCCGCGCTGGAAAAACAACGTTATTACCGCCGCATCGTCTACCTCGCGACCACCGTGCTCTACGTGAGCTTTGCGGTGGCGATGTGGGTGCTGCGCACGTATGACTTGGTGTGGTACGACTACATTGCGTTCGCGTTTTCGGTGGGCGTGGTGACGGGCATCTCGATCAATACCGCCCATGAGCTTGGCCACAAGACCGACGGCTTCGAGCGCTGGCTGGCCAAGATCACGCTTGCGCCCGTGGCGTATGGGCACTTCTTCGTCGAGCACAACCGCGGCCACCACGTGCGCGTGGCGACGCCCGCCGACCCGGCAAGCGCGCGCTATGGCGAGTCGTTCTGGGAATTTCTGCCGCGTACGGTGGTGGGCAGCGTCAAATCGGCATGGGCACTGGAGAAGCGTCGGCTGGAGCAGCACGGCCACTCGGTGTGGTCCTGGCGTAACGATGTCCTCAACGCCTGGGCGATGACGGTGGTGCTGTGGGGCGTGTGCATCGCGTTTGTCGGGCCCAAGGCGGTGCCGTTCCTGATCATCCAGGCCATCTACGGCGCATCGCTGCTGGAGGTGGTGAACTACCTGGAGCACTACGGCCTGTGCCGCCAGCAATTGCCCAGCGGCCGCTACGAGCGATGCACGCCGCAGCATTCGTGGAACAGCAACCACGTGGTGACGAACCTGTTCCTGTATCAACTTCAGCGGCATGCCGATCACCACGCCAACCCGACGCGGTCATTCCAGGCGCTGCGGCACTTCGAGCATTCGCCGCAACTGCCAGCCGGCTATGCCGCGATGATCCTGATCGCCTATGTGCCGCCGCTGTGGTTCCGGGTGATGAACCCGCGCGTGGTGGCGCACTACAACGGCAACATGTCGCTGGCGAACATCAAGCCGTCGATCCGCGACAAGGTGCTCGCGCAGTATCCCGCGCGCGCTTGATTGCCCAACCGGCCTGAGGTGTGCCGCGGCTGGCGAGCCGTCGCCAGCCGATGCGACGGCGTTGGCGCAGAATGTCGAAGCGAAGACTGCCCACGCCTGCCATGAACGCCATCACGCCCGCCGCCTTGCTTGAACCCGCCCCCGTCAGCCTGCGCTCCAGCGAGGGACTCGGCTGGGACGGCTTTGCTGCCACGCTGCTCAGCGTCCGTCCCGGGACATACCGGGTGCCCGCCATGGCGCATCACCGGATCAGCGTGCATGTCGGCCCACCCGTGCGGGCGAATTGCGTATGCGATGGCCGCCGCACTTCGCGCATCCAGGCGCATGGCGATGCGGACGTCATTCCCGCCGGCGTGCCCGGCATGTGGACAGACGACGCCGACTGTCGGTTTCTGCGCATCGCCCTCAGCGACACGTTTGTACGCAGCATCGGCGAACAGGTTGGCGTGCGGGCCGACATCACGCCACGTCTGCACTGGCGCGATGCGCGCGTGCATCATCTTGCCGCTGCGCTCGGGGCCGAGCTGGAGGCGGAAGACACCTCCAACGCGTTGTATGCAGAAAGCCTGTGCACGGCTTTGGTCGTTCGTCTGCTGAGCAGCAGCCGGGACGTGGCTGGCGGGATGGCCCACAGCGCCGGCACGTTGGCGCCCCGCGTGGCCACGCGCGTGATCGACTACATCGAAGCCCATCTGCATGCGCGCCTGACGCTGACCGAACTGGCTGCGCAAGCCGGCTTGAGCGTGCCGCATTTCAACGCGCTGTTTCGTGCAACGCTGGGCGTGCCGGCGCATCGCTACGTCGTGCAGCGCCGGGTGGAGCGCGCGAAAGCACTGCTGCTGGAAGGCCACCGCAGTGCGTCGCAAATCGCGCTTGAAGTCGGCTTTGCGCACCAGAGCCACCTGACGCAGTGGATGCAGCGGCTGCTCGGCGTGACGCCACGTGAGGTCATCCGAGCCGGCAAGGCGTCGGCTGCAGCGGCCGACACGCCCGCCGCGTAGTCCATCCACCGAATCTGCCAAATTCCTCCGTTCCTGCAAGTCGGGTTTGCGGTGGCGCCCTAAGCTCGTGCCTCCCACTTGAGAGGAGCACGAACATGTTTGTCATCTTTGGGGCATCGGGCAAGGTTGGGCACGCGACCGCCGTTGCGCTGCGTAATGCAGGGCAGCCTGTGCGGGCGGTCGTGCGCCGCGCGCGGCAAGGCGAGGCGCTGGCCAAGATCGGCTGCGAAATGGCGACTGCCGATCTGACGGATCCCGCCTCGGTTGCTTCGGCCATCAAGGGTGCCGCGGCCGTGCAGATGCTGTGTCCTGTGCCGGTGGGCGACATCGATCCGGCCTCGACCATGGAACGCATGATCGACGTGGCCGCCCATGCGCTGCGTGCCGACCCGCCGCCCGCGGTGCTGGCCTTGTCGGATTACGGTGCGGAGCTGGACGAGGGCACGGGTCTGACGCGGCTGTTTCATCTGCTGGAAGCGCGGCTCAAGCCGCTGGCGACGCACCTGACGCTACTGCGTTCAGCCGAGCACATGCAGAACTGGGCGGCGATGCTGCCCGTCATGCTCGCAACCGGGCGGCTGCCAAGCCTGCATCAACCGCTTGATCGCGCCTTCGCGACCGTCGCCACGCAGGACGTCGGTGCGCTGGCGGCCGAGTTGTTGCTGGAGGCGCCATCGACAAAGACGCCCCGTATCGTCAGCGTGGAAGGCCCGCGCCGCGTCAGCCTGATCGATGTGGCACGCGCGTTCAGCCCCGCCGTCGGCCGCGACATTGTTGCCGAAGCCGTGCCTCGCACCGCGTGGGCGCCGATGCTGCAACGCGCCGGTCTGAGCCCGAACCATGTGCAGCTCATCACCGAGTTATACGACGCGGTGAATGTCGGACAGATCGATGTCGAGAAAGGTGTTTCAGAGCAGCGCTTCGGCAAGACCGAGTTGCCCGACGCGTGTGCCTCGATGCTCGCCGCGCATGTGAAATCGCGGTAGCGGGTCGGGAGCCCACGCCTGCAAATGCGAATGCCTCTTATGCGGATTTTTATCTGCGGCCCCCGGTTATTCCGCACAGTACGCGTCCGCCCCACTATGATCTCGGGATTGCTCGGGGGAGGTCATCATGGTGGGTGCACACGTCGCGCGCGCGATTGGAACAGCGGTTGTGTTGTCGGCATGTGCGCTGCCGGCGCACGCGGTGTTGCCCGACGAGATTCAGGTCTACACCGGGGACATCAACGCGCCGGGCGAGTTGGGGCTGGAGCTGCATGTCAATACCACGCCCAGCGGCATCGGCGCGCCCGGCTATCCGGGTGAAGTCACGACACCGCACGGCTGGCGCGCCACGGCCGAATTCTCCTATGGCCTGACGCCTTCGCTGGAGCTTGGGCTTTACGTGCCGACCACGCTCACGCGCGAGAACACGTTCTACGTGACAGGCCCGAAGGTGCGGATGAAATGGATGCCCGTGCGGCCCGTTGACGGCGTGGGCAACTTTGCAGGCATCAACGTCGAACTCGCCCACGTGGCCGGCCGCTTTGAGGCATCGCAAAACGCGGCAGAACTGCGACCGATCTATGGGTATCAGAACGACCGCTGGCTTTGGGCGGTCAACCCGGTGCTCGATTGGAACCTTTCGGGGGACGGCCGCAGCGGTGTGCCGGAGGCCGCGCCCAGTTTCAAGATTGCGCGTACGGTTGCGGCAGGCGTGCGCGCCGGCACGGAGTATTACGCCGGGCTGGGCCCCATCAACCACATCGCGCCATTGCATGAACAGCAGCACACGGTGTTTCTGGCCTTCGATGTGGATCGCAAGCCTTTCGTCTTCAACTTTGGCATCGGCCGCGGCCTGACACGCGCCTCAGACCGCTGGACGCTGAAGTGGATTTTCGAGATTCCGCTGAGCTGATCGCTGGCCGCTGAGCCGCCCACCGCCTATGCTTGGCAGCATTGCTCAAGCCGACGCCGTGTGCGGGCGAGGAGGCTGCCGTAATGATTGCTCTGCGCTGTCTTGTTGTGGCCCTGCTGCTGGCGGCGCCCGCCGCCCACGCAGACGACGACCTCCAGAACCGCGGTCACGACCCGTTCTTCCAGATTTCCTCCGGTGTTGCCGACTGCCCTGAGCCTGCCGGCCCGCGCATCAGCGAAGCCGAGTGGAAACGCGATTCGCACCATCGCATCGAGCACGGCAACCATTGCTGGGTCGAAGGCCGCTGCCGCTTGCCCAACGCGTTTTCTTACGACGACGAGATTGCCGAGACGGCCAAGCGGCGCCTGCAATGGATGTCCATCCACGTGCCGGGATGGAAGCAGAACACCACGCTATGGGTGACGATATGGCAGCGCTGGATGCTCGTGCAGGGCTGCGTGGCGCCGGGCTACACGTTGGCGCCGTTCATGACCGCGCTGCGCGAGGTGCCCGATGTGGAACGCTTCATCGACGAGACAACGGCACATCCGGAGCGCGGTGTGCCGTATGCGTTGTTTCGCCGCGGCGCAGTGGTGCCGGGCAGCGCAAAAACGCCCGCATCACCGCTTAAACCGTAGGCGGATCGCCCAGTTCTTTAGGCGAACCACCCCAGCGCCAATGCCGCCACCGCAGGCACCGTCTGCACGAAGAGAATCCGTTTGTTGACCGTGATGGCCCCCCAGATGCCGGCCACCGCCACGCAGATCAACCCGAACAGCGCAAACGCAGCGTTGATGGTCGGGTCCGGCGCGACCAGCCCAATGACCAGCGCCGCCACCAGAAAACCGTTGTACAAACCTTGGTTGGACGCCATGGCCGCAGTCTCAGCGGCTTTCTCGGGCGTGATGCGGAAGACCTTGGGGCCGCGCGTCTTCCACAGCACCATCTCGAGTACGACGATGTAGACGTGGATCAGCAGCACGAGCAGATAGACGAGCAGGGCGAGGGTTTTGATCATGGCGGTCATCAAAAGTGAACGTGCCGCCATGATAGAGATTTTGTGCCGCGTGCCTGCACCCGGATGGTGGGGTATCAGCGCGGCAACGGCGCGCAATCCCCTTTGCCCGCGAGGCGTCGGCTGCAAATTTCATCGTCCGGGACTATCCTGTGCGCTTTCGTTCCAGGCAGAGGAGCCATCGCATGACAGCATCGCAAGGATCCATGATTTCGTTCAAGCGCCCGGATGGGCAGGAACTCCAGGGCTATCTGGCCAAGCCGGCCAAGGCGGAAGGTGCCCCGGGCATCGTCGTCATCCAGGAGTGGTGGGGCCTGAACGACCAGATTCGCGGCGTGGCCGACCGCCTCGCGCGCGCGGGCTACGTGGCCCTGGTGCCCGACCTCTATCGCGGCACCATGACGGTGGAAGAGGAAGAAGCGCACCACCTGATGACCAACCTCAACTTTGGCGACGCGGCCACGCAGGATGTGCGCGGCGCCGTGCAATACCTCAAGCAGACCTGCGCACGCGTCGGCGTGACGGGCTACTGCATGGGCGGCGCGCTGACGCTCCTGACGCTGAGCAACGTGCCGGAGGCGGATGCCGGCGTGGTGTGGTACGGCTATCCTCCGCTGGAATACATCGACGCCTCGAAGATCAAGGTGCCGGTGCAGGGCCACTGGGGCACGCAGGACACCGCCTTCAAGATCGAAGGCGTCGATGCGCTGGAAAAGAAGCTCGTCGATGCCGGCGTCGATGTCGATTTCCATCGTTATCTCGCGCATCACGCATTCGCCAATGAAACGGCCGTGGGCGAAAACCGCATCGCCATCACGCAATACGACCCGGTGTGGGCGCAACACGCCTGGGACCGCGCGCTGACGTTCTTCGGCCGCACGCTCTGGTAAGCCCACACAGGACGGCGGGTTTGGCGGTACGGCGCGATCACGAAATGCTGCAATTTCGCATGTGGGCTGCGCTGTTGCCGCCGCTATAATTCACGGCGCTGCCGCACCAACGGTAGCTGGGTTTCGCAGCCTATCTTTTCCCGTATGGCCGGACGGCCGCCTTGTGCGGCTTTTTCACGTCCGCGCTCGCGCACGCTTGTACTTTGGCGGGCCGGGCAGGGAGACCGAAAGGTCTGCCGGCGTCCTACGGGCCGGTCTGCGAACCCTGTCGTCGGGCCCGCCACCCTCGTTCGCAGCGAAACGTCGGGCCTTTTGCAATCCGTAGGAGGCTCCATGACTGTTGTATTCAGCGGGCGTCGCCCCGCGTCTTTTCCCTCTCCACCTTGGCTGTGCCCCGTTCCGTTGCGATTCGGGAGCCGCCAATGACACTCACCAAACGCCGCGTCTACCTTGATGGTGCGCTGGAAGCGCGAGCCTTCCTCTGCCGAACGCAGGCCTACGTGCTCGAGTTCGGGCAGCATCGGCCACGTCTCTTGCGGCAGCAACTGATGGAGTACACGGGCGGCGCATATCCGCCCGCATTTGCGCGCGGGTTTGTCGACATGATCGGCGCGTACCTGTCGTTGGCACTGGAGCGCAGCGATATCGATCCGGCCACGTGGGAATTGATGGCCGAGGTTGAGCGGCTACCTTAGAAGCCCAGCGGCAGCCCCGCAATCAGCCGCCCAGAATGCGCCGCGCCGCGCGATCCCCCCACCACGCCGCTTCTTCAAAAACCGAATAGCCGGACAGGTCCGCATGCGCGTAGTGGATCGGCCCGGCGCTTTCACGCAAGCGCGCAATGCCGGGTCGGGAGAGGAAGCCGGGTGTGGGAATCGCCATCGCATGGCCGCGTAGCGTCAGGTCGGCCCGGCGGATCTGCGTGCGCAGGCGGATGCCGTACACGGTATCCAGATCGGCCAGCGCGCGATCGAGCAGCGCTTGCGGCGATGCCTTCAGCAGCCATTCACGTGCCGCCTTTGGCGTCATGTCCGACAGCGCCACGTAGGCGGTGAAGACGCTCTGCGCGGGTGGCCCGACGCGAATGTCCTGGTGATTGGCCACCACATAACCCAACCCCGTACCGCGATACACCACGTTGTCCCACGCCAGCGGCGTGTCGTCGTGTTCGGGCGGGAAGCCGTCGATGAGCAGGTTGGCGAGCAGCCACGGCGCGGTTTCGGGCAACTCGGCGGCGGGCACGTCAAAGCCGTCGACGATGTGTTTGGCAACGTGCAGCGGCATTGCGCTGACCACGTGATCTGCCAGCAGCCGCACGACGCGGCCATCCGCTTGCAGCACATCGGCGAAGACGCGGGCGCCGGCCTCGGTTGTGGTGCCGATGCGCGCGATGCTGCCCGGCAGCAGGCGGCCGGGTTCATTCAGGCCGGCGGCTTCGAACAGCCGCTCCGCCATCCAGTCCAGGCCCTCTGGCCACGTGAGCACGGTGCCTTGTTCGGCATTGCTGGCCATGCCGCCTCGGCTGGCGAAATAGGCAATACCGGCCCAGGCGGAAACGTGATCGGCGGTGACGCCGTAATCGTCGCGGCAGCAGTAGTCGGCATACCAGTGCAGCGTGGCGGCGCGGTAGCCCTCGCGGTGCAGCCAGTCGCGGAAGGTGAGTGCGTCTAGCGCGCGCCACGCCGGGTCTGCGGATGAGAGCGCCGTCGGCACGGCAAAGACGCGGCGGCCGTCGGCGCCGGTGGTCTGGCGCAGCCGGTCGATGTGGGCGAAGAACCGTGTGTGCTCGGCGCGTTCCGCTTCGGTAATGCCTTCATGCGGCACAAAGCCGTCTTGCCAGCGATTGCCGAGCCACAGGCGTTCATCGGGCGCGTGAACGAGCACCCGTTCGTCGTATGTCGGGCGCAGGGCAAACGGGTCGCGCTCGATCACGCCAAAGTCGGCCAGCATCTCGCGCACGTGCGTCGATTCCATCGACGGCAGCGGCAGGTAATGCGCACCGGTCGGGAAGCGCTGCGTACCGAAGGCGCCGCCAGCGGCATTGCCATAGCGCTCCGGGCCTTCCACGACCACCGCGTCGCGCCGGCCGCTTTTTGCGAGTCGCCACGCACAGCTCAATCCGCCGATGCCGCTGCCGCAAATGGCAACGCCCACGCGCCGCGTTTCCGATGGTGCCGGCAGCGTGCGCAGATCGCGCAGCCGGTGGCCCGCAGCCTGGCCGGGCATGCGCACGTTGGGCGTGATTTCGGTAAAGGCGCGAAAGCCTGCCCACGAAGCGGCACCCGCCGCAGCCACACCGGCCGCAGCTGCGCCCACAAGAAAGCTGCGTCGCGTTGCCATCAGCGCAGCACGCCGTGCCAGTCTTCTTCGAAATACCGCACCAGCGATTGGTTGTTCAGCCGGTTCGGTTCTACCCGCGGGCGCGGCATGTCGGGCGCGAAGCTGAACATCTGGTGCGTGGTGTCGGCGTCCAGGAAGCGCGTCGGCACGCGGTACGACATGGGCGGTTTGAAATCCGCGCGGCCCGGTGCGGCCAGGATGAAGCCCCATTCGCCAAACGACGGCACCAGCGCGTGATAGGGCCACGTGCGATAGCCGGCTTCCTTCAGCGTCGCATCCACACACCAGTACGAACGGGGCGCGAAATAGGGCGACGTCGCTTGAATGACGACCAGGCCCGTATCCGCCACATGGCGCGACAGCAGCCGATAGAACGGCACCGAATACAGCTTGCCGATGCTGAAGTTGGACGGGTCCGGAAAATCGACGATGGCCACGTCGAACATGTCGGTGGCCGTCTGCATCCATTGCGCCGCATCGGCGTTGACCACCGTCACACGCGGGTCGCTGAACGCATGCTGATTGAGCGCGACCAGTGCCTCGGCGTGCGAGAACAGGTTCGTCATGCGCGGGTCCAGGTCGACCAGCGTCACGTGCTCGATTTGCGGGTACTTCAGGATCTGCCGCAGCGCGAGGCCGTCGCCGCCGCCCAGCACCAGCACGCGCCGCGCACCGCGCACGGATTCCAATGCGGGCAGCACCAGCGCTTCGTGATAGCGGTATTCGTCGCGCGAGGAAAACTGCAGGTTGCCGTTGATGTACAGGCGCACGTCGTCTTTCCAGCGCGTCACCACCAGCCGTTGATACGGCGAGGAAATCGCGTGGATGATCTCGTCGCCAAAGAGCGCGCGTTCCGACCAATGCGTGAGTTTGTCCGATGCGCCAAAGCCCGCAAGCAATGCCGCTGCCACTGCGCCGGCGCGCCACGCCATCGCCGTGCGCATGCGCGCCGTGAGCGCCAGCTCGGCGCGAAAGTGCCACAGCGTCCAGACCGCTATCGCCGTATTGAACAGCCCGAAGAGGAAGCCGGTACGCACCAGCCCCAGGCGCGGCGCCAGCACCAGCGGAAACAGCAGCGACACCGCCAGCGCACCGAGGTAGTCGAATGTCAGCACGCGGCTGACGAGATCGGAAAACTTGGCCTGCCGGCGATGCAGCATGCGCATCACCAGCGGGATCTCCATGCCGACCAGCACGCCGATCACCGTGACCAGCGCGTACAGCACCAGCCGGAACGGCGCCGATTCCAGCGCAAACAACGCAAACAGCGCCGCCGCAGACACGCCGCCAAACAGGCCGACCAGCAATTCCAGATCGACAAAGCGGGCGAGCAGCGCGTCGTCGGCCACGTAGCGCGAGAGCCATGAGCCGATGCCCATGGCAAACAGATAGGCGCCGATGATGGAGGAGAACTGCAGGATGGAATCGCCCAGCAGATACGAAGCCAATGCCCCGGCAATCAATTCGTACGCCAGCCCGCACGAGGCCACCACGAAGACGGCGAGGACCAGCAGGGCATTGCCGCGGCCGGCTGGCTGCGTGGGTTCGTATGTGGCGTCAGGCTGCGGCGTCGACATGCTGCGAAGGTGAAAAATGAACGGGCGTTAACAAACGGCGGATGCGAAGGCGAGCGCGATTGTGCCGCCTTTTTTCCCGGCCTGCGAGCCGACTGGTGCAGGGCCGCATCGGGGGGTACGCAAGCGGCGCATCAGCCGCTATAGTGGCGCCACCTATGTACTGCACGGCCATCCCATGCCTGACATGACCGCTTCCGTGATCGCCTATGCCTCGCACCTGCTGGCGGGCGCCGTGGTGTTTTCCGGCTTCTTCTTCGTCTACCTGCGCCTGACGCCGTATGACGAGTTCAAGCTGATCCGCGAAGGCAATATCGCGGCGGCGCTGTCGCTGGCCGGGGCGCTGCTCGGCTTCGTGCTGACCATCGCGTCGAGCATCACGCATGCCGATGGCCTGGTGCCGTTCCTGTTCTGGGCGGTGATGGCGTCGGTGGTGCAGCTGATCGTCTTCCTGGTGCTCACGCGGCTGATGCCGGACTACCGGCTGCAGATCGAGCACAACAACATCGCCGCCGGTATGCTGTTTGGCGTGAGTGCGCTGGCCGTTGGCGTGATCAACGCGGCGTGCCTGTCGTGACCTTGTCCTGATTGTTCCTGCCCCGCGAATCATCGCGAAGGAGTTTGCTGTGAGCCTGTCCAGTTTCATCAAGAAGCAGTTCATCGACATCCTGCAATGGACGGAAAGCGAAGACGGCGTGCTCGCCTGGCGCTATCCGATGCAGGACATGGAAATCCAGAACGGCGGCACCCTGGTCGTGCGCGACTCGCAGATGGCGATGTTCGTCAACGAAGGCCAGATCGCTGATGTGTTCAGCGCGGGCACCTTCAAGCTGACCACGCAGACGCTGCCCGTTCTCACGTATCTGAAGAACTGGGACAAGCTGTTCGAGTCCCCCTTCAAGTCCGACGTCTACTACTTCAGCACGCGCCAGCAACTCGGCCGCCGCTGGGGCACGCCGCAGCCCGTGACGGTGCGCGACAAGGACTTCGGCATGATCCGCCTGCGCGCGTTTGGCGTGTACGCCTACCACGTGGCCGACCCGAAGTTGTTCTATCAGCAGGTGAGCGGCACGCGCGACATCTACACCGTGGATGAAGTCGAAGCGCAACTTGCCCCCGTCATCATGGGTGCGATGGCCACGGCGTTTGGCGAATCCGGTGTGCCGTTCCTGGACCTGGCCGCCAACCAGATGCTGATGTCGAACAAGGTGCGCGAGGCGCTGCTGCCGCAGTTCACGCAGTACGGCCTGGCGCTCGACAGCTTCCAGGTGTCCAGCGTCACGCTGCCGGACGAACTGCAGGCCGCGCTGGACCGCCGCATCAGCATGGACATGACCGGCGACATGCAGCGCTTCACGCAATACCAGACGGCCGAATCGCTGCCGTTGGCCGCACGCAACGAAGGCGGCATCGCCGGTACCGGCGCGGGTTTGGCGGCCGGGCTGGCAATGGGCCAGGCGATGGCCGACAGCCTGCGCACGGCGGTGCAGGGCAACGCCAGCGGTGCGGCGGCTCAACCTGCTGCTGCCGCCGCACCCGCGGCTCCTGCAGCGGACGACCCCACCGCGCGCCTGGCCAAGCTGAAGGAACTGCTGGACAAGGGCCTCATCACGCAAGCCGACTTTGACGCCGGCAAGGCTGCTGTGCTCAAGGCGCTGACCGGAGGCTGAGCCTCGGCCTCGCTGATCGGATGACCGGGCGGCACCGCTAGCCGCCCGTTTTTCTGCGCCATCTTTTGCGCAATCGAACGACCTGACCATGTTTCATGCCAACTGCCCGGCGTGTGGCGCGCCGGTGGAACTGAAGTCTGCCGCGGCCGTCATGGCGGTGTGCAGCTTCTGCAAAAGCACGCTCCTGCGCGACGGCGAGACGCTTTCCGACATCGGCAAGATGTCTGCCGTGCTCGAGGACTACGCACGCGTGCAGATCGGCACCACCGGGCGCTACAAGAACAAGGCGTTCACCGTCGTGGGCCGCATCCAGTTGCGCTACGACGCGGGTTTCTGGAACGAGTGGTACGTGCTGTTTGACGACGGCACCGACGGCTGGCTGGCCGAAGCGTCCGGGCAGGTCACGATGACGTTCGCGCGCGGCACGCCCGCCAATGCGGTCGCCTTCGAGGCGCTGCGCCCGGGGCAGCTGTACGACGCCGAGGGCAAGCAGTACGTGCTGTCCGATGTGCGTGAAGCCGATTGCACCGGGGGCCAGGGCGAATTGCCGTTCCGCGTGGGCGAAGGCTGGCATGCACGCGTGGCCGATGGCCGCAGAGAAGACGCTTTCATCACGCTGGACTACTCCGACGGTACGGCGCCAACGCTTTACGTGGGCGAAGCCACCACGCTCGACCTGCTCAAGTGCCAGCTTCTGCGCACCGACGCCGAGATCAAGGAAACCGCTGGCCGCGTCCCGGGCAAGCTCACGAATCTCGATTGCCCGCAGTGCGGCACGTCGATCCCGTTCAGCCCCGGCGTGACCGGCCATGTGCTGTGCCCCGGCTGCGGCGCGGCCATCGATGCAGCGACGCCGCGCGGCGACATCATTGCGCGCGCACGGTCGGTCCCGCAGGTCGCCACCACGCTCGAGCTGGGCGACAAGGCGCTCATCGACGGCCTGCAGTGGCAGGTGATCGGCGTGATGCGTCGCACGGTGGTCGACGGTGGCGGCGAATGGTTCGAATATCTGCTGTACACGCCCAAGCGCGGTTTCAGCTGGATGGTCGAAACCGATGACGGCTGGTTCCGCGCCAACGTGCTCGACCGCTGGCCCACCCAGCGCGACGGCCGCACCGCGGTGCTCGACGGCAAGGTCTACGCCCGCGATGAGGATTACACCTCGCGCGTGACGTATGCCGCTGGCGCCTTCAACTGGCGTGTCCAATCGGGCGACCAGACGCGCGTAGTCGAATACACGGCCGGCGAGGAAAGCCTCGCGGCGGAGAGCGACGCGCATGAGCTGACGTGGTCCAAGAGCACGCCGGTCAGCGCCGCGCAGATCAAGGCGTGGTTCGGCAAGGTGGTCGCCGAGCCCGTCAAGGCATCGTCGTCGAACTACATGACGGTGGCGGTGGTCGCCTGCGTGCTGCTCGGTCTGCTGAACCTCGTGCCGTTTTTCATGGCGCCGGGCTCGGTGTTCGGGATCACGTTCTTCGCGGCGCTGCTGTTGCTGGTGCCGGCGTGGCTGGTCGCCAAGATTGGGGGCGGGGAATGAAGAACTGGTTCGTTCTCTATGCCGTGGCCGTGGTGATCGGCGCGACGTATATGGACTGGAAGGCCGGCTTTGCCGCGCCGCGCACGCCGTCGTACGGCAGCAGTAGCACGGGCGGGTCGTCCTATTGGGGCGGTTCTTCGGGCGGTAGCGGCTATGGCGGCGGTTTCAGCGGGGGCCACAAGTGACGCGTACCGACGCAGCGCTGTCTGCGGATGAAGCCTCCGCCGCCGTGGGCGAGCATCTTCTGCTCGATCTTTATGGCGTGGCGCCCGCGCTGCTGCGCGATGCGGCGGCGCTGGAAACCGCGCTGCGCGATGCGGCCGATGCGCTCGGGGCGACCATCCTGCATGCGCACCTGCATCGTTTCGATTCCGTGCGCACTGGTTTGCCCGTTGGCGAGCAGGGCGGCGTGACCGGCGTGTTGCTGCTCGCGGAGTCGCACCTTTCGATTCACACCTGGCCCGAGCACGGCTTTGCCGCCATCGACGCATTCATGTGCGGCACCGGCACGACGCATGCCGCGCGCGCCGTGTTCGAGCGCGCGTTGACGCCGCAACGTGTTGATGTGCGTATCGCCCAGCGCGGAACAGCGCCCGTGTCAAACTGAGTTACACCGGCTGGCCGTCGAATATCACGCGATTGCGCCCCAGCCGTTTGGCGGCCAGCAGGGCCGCATCGGCACGCATGATGAGGTCCGAGGGCGTGCACAGGTTCTTGCCCGCCTCGCAGCTTGCCAGGCCCACGCTGATGGTGCAGCGGATGTTGGCCGCTGGCGTGGCGATTTCCAGCGATTCCACTGCGCTGCGTAGCCGTTCCGCAATGCTGGTGGCCTGCAGTGTGGTCGTATCCGGCAGCACCACCAGGAATTCCTCGCCGCCGTAGCGGCCCACCGCGTCGACGGGGCGCGAATTCACGCGCAGGGCGCGGGCGATCTCAACCAAGACCGCATCGCCTGCGGGGTGGCCGTAGGTATCGTTCACGCGCTTGAAGTGGTCCACATCCACCACCAGCAAGGACAGCGGTTGCCCGTGCAGCATGGCGTGGCCGCATTCGCGCGTGAGCAGTTCCATCGCCGCGCGCCGGTTCCAGATGCTCAGCATCGGGTCGGTCAGGCTTTCGTGGCGTGCCACCTGCAGTTCCGTCAGGATGGAGCGCTGCGTTTCGCTCAGCTCGCGCTCGCGGAAACCCGATTCCACCCAGCTGGCCAGGTCATTGAGCAACTCCCGCTCGGCCTGTTCAAACGGCCGCGGCTTCTGGTCGATCACGCAGAGCGTACCGACGGCATAGCCCGCCAGATTCTTGACCGGCCGCCCGGCATAGAAGCGGATATGCGGCGCGCCGGTCACGAGCGGGTTGTCGGCAAAGCGCGGGTCGGCCTGGGTGTCGGGAATGACCAGCATCTGCTCTTCGGCCACGGCATGGCCGCAGAACGAGATGTCGCGCGGCGTCTCACGCACGCTCAGGCCGATGCACGATTTGAACCATTGACGCTGGGCGTCGATGAGCGACACGAGCACGATCGGGGCGTCGAACACGCGCTTGGTCGTGCGCGTGACGCGGTCGAACAACTCCTCGTCAGGTGTGGACAACAACAGCATGTCTTGCAGCGAGGCAAGACGTTCGGGTTCGTTCGGCGGGATGGGGGCGGGTTTCATGCGCAGGGAGCGCCGGCCGGACCGGCGCGCTTGAAACGGGCAACAAAAAAAGAGGATAGCCCAGGTCTAGCAAGCCCTGGGCCAGCGAGAGATCACTCAGCGGCCAACCATGTTCTCTGGCCGCACCCACGCATCGAACTGTTCGGGCGTGACATAGCCGAGCGCCAGGGCGGCCTCGCGCAGGCTGGTGCCTTCCTTGTGCGCCTTCTTGGCGATCTGCGCCGATTTGTCGTAGCCGATATGCGGGTTGAGCGCCGTCACCAGCATCAGCGAGCGTTGCACCAGCTCGTCGATGCGATCACGGTTCGGTTCGATGCCCACGGCGCAGTGATCGTTGAAGCTGCGCATGCCGTCGGCCAGCAGGCGCACGCTGTGCAGGAAGTTGTACGCGATCATCGGGCGGAACACGTTCAGCTCGAAGTTGCCCGACGCGCCGCCCACGTTCACGGCGACGTCGTTGCCGAAGACCTGCGCGCACAGCATCGTCACGGCTTCGCTCTGCGTGGGGTTGACCTTGCCGGGCATGATCGACGAGCCCGGCTCGTTCTCGGGGATGGAGATTTCGCCCAGGCCGCTGCGCGGGCCGCTCGCCAGCCAACGGATGTCGTTGGCGATCTTGGTCAGGCTGGCCGCGAGCGTTTTCAGCGCGCCGTGCGCATGCACCAGGCCATCGGCCGACGCCATGGTCTCGAACTTGTTCGGCGAGGTGACGAAGGGCAGGCCGGTCAATTGCGCCAGCTCTTCGGCCACCTGTTCGGCGTAACCGGCCGGTGCGTTGAGACCGGTGCCGACCGCCGTGCCGCCCAGCGCGAGTTCGCACAGGTGCGGCAGGGCGGCGTTCAGATGCGTTTCGTTGTGCTGCAACTGGGCGACGTAGCCGGAGAACTCCTGGCCCAGCGTGAGCGGCGTCGCGTCCTGCAGGTGCGTGCGGCCGATCTTGATGATGTCGTTGAAGTCGGCGGCCTTCTTGGCCAGCGTCTCGCGCAGCGTGCGCAGTGAGGGCAGGAGATGACGCGTGATGGCCGTCACGGCGGCAACGTGCATTGCGGTCGGGAACACATCGTTGGACGACTGGCTGCGGTTCACGTCATCGTTCGGATGCACGAGGCGCGCTTCGCCACGCTCGCCGCCGAGCAGCTCGCTGGCGCGGTTGGCGAGTACCTCGTTCATGTTCATGTTGGTCTGCGTGCCTGAGCCCGTTTGCCAGACCACCAGCGGAAATTCGTTCGGGTGCTTACCGGCGATGACCTCGTCAGCGGCATTGACGATGGCGTTGGCCTTGTCCGCGGAGAGCAGCCCCAGGCGCTGGTTGACGACGGCGCTGGCACGTTTGATGCGGGCGAGCGCGTCGATCAGCTCGCGCGGCATGCGGTCGCCGGCAATGTCGAAGTTCTGCAGAGAGCGTTGCGTTTGTGCGCCCCACAGGTGGTCGGCAGGGACTTCAATGGGGCCAAAGGTGTCGCGTTCGGTACGGGTCGTCATGGCAGAGGAATGGCACGGGGTGACTGGGATGAACGCTCCAGTATAGGCAGAGCGCGGTGTCCTTGTTGGTGGTAGGGGCGGTATGGCGGCACGTTACGCAATCCGGCGCGCCGGGTACACGGTTTGCGGGCACAGGCGAGGCGCGCCACAATGACGGCTGCGTCGCATCCAGCAGCCTCTGCCCCGCCCCATGCCCACCACGCCCTCCGCCTCCGTCGACCCATCGCTCAAACCGCTGCTCTGGCTGGTGGCGATGGGTCTGTTCATGCAAACCCTCGATTCCACCATCGTCAACACCGCCTTGCCGGCCATGGCCCGCAGCCTGTCGGAAAGCCCGCTGAAGATGCAGTCGGTCATCATCGCCTACACGTTGACGACCGCCATGCTGATGCCGGCCTCGGGCTGGCTGGCCGATCGCTTCGGCACGCGAAAGATGTTCTTCGCCGCCATCTTCCTGTTCACCATTGGCTCGTTGCTGTGCGCGGAATCGCGCAGCCTGACCATGCTGATTGCCGCGCGCGTGGTGCAAGGTGTGGGCGGCGCGTTGCTGATGCCCGTGGGGCGGTTGACCGTGCTGCGCGTGGTGCCGCGCGAGCAGTTCCTGCCGGCCATGAGTTTCGTCACCATCCCGGGGCTGATCGGTCCGCTGATCGGCCCGACGCTGGGAGGCTGGCTGGTGGAGGCCGTGTCGTGGCACTGGATCTTCCTGATCAACATTCCCGTGGGGGTGATCGGCGCGCTGGTCACGCTCAAGGTGATGCCCGATGTGCACGCTGAAGACGACAGCCGCTTCGACTGGTCGGGCTATCTGATGCTGGCCTTTGGCATGGCGGCGGTGTCGTTCTCGCTCGACGGGCTGTCGGAGCTGGGCTTCAAGCACGCGACGGTGCTGGTGCTGGTGATCTTTGGTCTGGCCGCGCTCACGGCTTACTGGCTGCATGCGGGGCGCGTGGCCGGGCCGCTGTTTCCGCGCACGCTGTTCGGCATTCCGAGCTTTTCCATTGGTGTGCTCGGCAACCTGTTTGCACGTATCGGCAGCGGCGGGATGCCGTTCCTCATTCCGCTGCTGTTGCAAGTGAGCCTGGGGTACACGCCGCTTCAGGCCGGGCTGATGATGGTGCCGGTGGCCGCCGCCGGCATGGCCGCCAAGCCTTTGGGCACCTGGGCCATCAAGCGCTACGGCTATCGCCGCATGCTGTCCGTCAACACGGTCATGGTCGGCCTGATGATGGCCAGCTTTGCCGTGATGACGCCCAACGTGCCGGTGTGGCTGCGCATCGTGCAACTGGCGATCTTCGGCACCTTCAACTCGATGCAGTTCACGGCCATGAATACGCTCACGCTGAAGGACCTGACCGGCCCGCTGGCCAGCGCGGGCAACAGCATGCTCTCGATGGTGATGATGCTGTCCATGAGCCTGGGTGTGGCCGCCGCCGGCGCACTGCTGACGGGCTTTACCGACTTCACCGCCGGGCCGGAGGGACGCGACACGCTGGCGGCGTTCCACAAGACGTTTGTCTGCGTGGGCGTCATGACCTGCGCGGCCGCGTGGATCTTTGCCCAGCTCTCGCGCTTCGAGTCAACGCACGTCGTCAAGCGGCCCGAGATGGAAGTGCACTGAGGGACGGTGCACTTCGGCGATTCGGCGGACTACTTTTTCCAGTAGCCGCGCATCTTCTTGCTCAGGTCAACCTTGGCGGCGGCAAGCGCTTCGGCTGCGGGGTCTGCGCCCGGCTCCGGTTCCGGCCATGCGCACGCTTCGAACAGCGGCAGCAGCGCAGGCGGAATGAAGCGCGTGCGCGACGCATAGATGTGCCGGTCGCCGTTGGGGGTTTGCTGCGTGACGTAGAAGCGCTGCGGCACCAGGATGTCCAGATGCTCACGCGCACGTGTCATCGCCACGTAAAGCAGCCGGCGTTCTTCTTCCAGTTCTTCGTGCGAGCCGGCGCCCAGATCGGCCGGCATGCAGCCGTCCACGGCGTTCAGCACATACACCGCTTTCCACTCCTGACCTTTCGATGAATGGATCGTCGAGAGGATCAGGTAGTCCTCATCGCGATACGGGTCGCCCGATTCATCGCTGGTCAGCTCGGGCGGGTCGAGCGTCATTTCGGTCAGGAACCGCTCGCGCGTGGCGTAGGTGGCGGCCATGCGGGCGAGCTGGTCCAGATCGCCCTGGCGCACGGCCGCATCGTCGTGCAGGCGCTCCATGTGCGGGGCGTACCAGGCGCCGACGGCTTCGAGTTCAGCGGCCCATTCCAGGCTGTCTTTGGGCGTACGCAGGGTTTGCATGAGCGCCAACAGCGCAGACCAGTCGCCGGCCAGCCGTGCCGGCGGGTCGTAGGCGAGCAGCGCGGCAATCGGGTCCGCCGCTTCCGCCATGGCGTCGAGCACGCGTGCCGCCGTGGCCGGGCCAGCGCCCGGCAGCAACTGGATCACGCGAAACCCGGCAATGCGGTTGCGCGGGTTCTCGGCCCAGCGCAGCACCGACAGCACGTCCTTCACATGCGCGGCTTCCAGAAACTTGAGGCCGCCGTATTTCACGAACGGGATGTTGCGGCGCGTGAGTTCGATCTCCAGCGGCGCGCTGTGGCTCGCGGTGCGAAACAGCACCGCCTGCGATTTCAGCGTCAGTCCGCCTTCTCGGTGATGCAGCACCCGCTCGGCCACGCAACGGGCCTGTTCGGCCTCGTCACGCACCGAAATCAAACGCGGACGATGCGTCGATGCGCGGTCCGTCCACAACGTCTTGGCAAAGCGCTCCGTGGCAAAACGCATCACGCCATTCGAGGCATCCAGAATCGGTTGCGTCGAACGGTAATTGCGCTCCAGCAGCACTGTGTGCGCCGGCCGCGAAAAGTGCCGCGGAAAATCGAGGATGTTGCGCACCGTCGCCGCGCGGAATGCGTAGATCGATTGCGCGTCGTCGCCCACCACGGTCACACCGCGGCCGTCCGGGCGCAGCGCACGCAGGATGGACGACTGCAGCCGGTTCGTGTCCTGGTATTCGTCGACGAGGATGTGGTCGAAGCGCGCGCCGATCTCAGCGGCCAGGTCTGCGTCAGACACCATCGCGTGCCAGTAGAGCAGCAGGTCGTCGTAGTCGAGCACGTGCTGCGCCTGCTTGGCTTCGACATACGCATCGAACAGCGTGCGCAATTGCGTCTCCCACATCGCGCACCACGGAAAGTGGTGCTTGAGCACGGCGTTCAGCGGGCTCTCGGCGTTGATGGCGCGCGAGTAGATCGCGATGCAGGTCTGCTTGAGCGGGAAGCGGCGTTCCTTGGTCGACAGGTTCAGTTCATGGCGCACGACGTTGAGCAGATCGGCCGAGTCGCTGCGGTCGTGGATGGTGAAATCGGGCGCGAGGCCGACGCGGTCGGCGTATTCGCGCAGCAGGCGCGCGCCGATGCCGTGAAAGGTGCCGGCCCAGGGCAGCGTGGTCTTGTATGACGTGCCCGCGGAATTGAGCGCGTTGTTCGATCGCTCGCCCTGCATGGCCCGCGCGAGCAGGTGGCCGGCCCGGTTCGACAGTTCGCTCGCCGCGCGGCGGGAAAACGTCAGCAGCAAAATGCGTTGCGGATCGGCGCCGTTGGCCACCAGATGCGCCACGCGCCAGCCCAGGGTGTGCGTCTTGCCGGACCCAGCGCCGGCCAGCACGAGCAGCGGGCCGGTTTCCGCCGCGTTTGCCCCGGAAATACCGAACTCGACCGCCTGGCGCTGCTGGTCGTTCAGCTGGGCCAGGTAACCGGGCGTGGCCGGCACAGTGGCGGTGTCTGGGGTGGGGGAAGCGGCAAGCACGGCAGGGCGTCACAAAAAAATAACTGTATGAATATACAGCACTGTGATGCCTGCCTGTGGAAAGTGAGGGTGGTTGACGGAAGGCTGACGGCGATGGCCGATCAGATCCCGTCCCGCAGCTTTTTCGCGAAATCCTGCGGCGATGCCCGGCGGTTGACCGCATCCACCAGATCCGCCAGGAACCAGGGCAGCACGAGCTGCGTGCCCGGATCGCTCAGGCCGACGCGGAGCCTCTCTGTAGCGGCGGCTTCGGCAGGCTTCGCCTGCTGGGCGGCCTGCGGAGGCTGGCTGTGGGCGAGCATCCCTTGCAGATCCTGATCGGTGAAGGTGAACGTTGACGTGGTCAGGGCCGACGCCGTCATCGCTGCGGACATCAGCATCGTGGCCACGACGAGGTGTTTGAGGGTGTTGGCAGGCATCGCGGCCTCCAGGACAAAGCGGTTGGACGAGGGGCGACCGGCGTGCAGCGCGGCGGCCGCAGCAATGATCTACCCTCCGATCCTGGCGGCGGCTTAGGGTTCCGTTTCGCTCAGGAAATCCTAAATGTGGCGCGCAATCCGATCAATTGGCCTGCGGTTGCAGGGCGATCACGGCCATCCCTGCCAACGCAATGGCCGCGCCGCCGATGTCCCAGCGGGTGAGCGTCACGCCGTCGACCAGACGCAGCCACACGAGCGCCACAGCGATATACACCCCGCCGTATGCGGCATAGGTGCGGCCGGCCGCGGTCGGGTGCAATGTCAGCAACCACGCAAACAGCGCCAGCGAGGCGGCTGCCGGCAGCAACAGCCAGATCGGCTTGCCTTGCCGCAGCACGAGCCACGGCAGATAGCAGCCGACGATTTCCGCCATGGCGGTGACGGCAAACAGCACGGCAATACGAAGCAGTTCCAAAACGGGCCCCGAAGCAATCAAGACGTAGACGGCGCCGATTGTGGCATGTGGGGCGGCGCTGCCACGATGGTCACCCGGTCTCAGGCGGGCGAGGCGGCGTGCGCCTCCAGCAGGGCATCGATCTCGGCTTGCGTGCCCGCATACGCGCCGGCGCGCGTGGCGGTGAGGGCGGCCGCTGCAGCCGCTTGGCGCAGGTGTGCCTGCACGGGCGCATCGGGCGACCGCAGCAAGCTCGCCAGCCAAGCACCCATCGCAGCATCGCCGCAGCCGACGGTGTCCGCCACCGGCACGGCAAAGGCCGGTTGGGCGATACGGGCATCGTCTTGCCCGCCGTGCGCCGCTGCCAGCCATTCCATGCCCTCGGCCCCGAGCGTGAGCAGGATGTCGGCCTGCGGCGCGAGGGTGCGCAGCGTGGTCAGCGGATCGGCATCCCCGGGAAACAGGTGGCGCAAGTCTTCATCCGACACCTTGATGACCGATGCGATGGCAGCCATGCGCAGCAGCAGCGGCGCGTAGTGCGGAGCGTTCATCGCCGTGCGCCAGTTCGGGTCGAAGGTGATGCGGGTGCCTTGCGCGGCCAGCGTTTCGGCCAGCGCCACGAGGCGGCTGCCCAACGGCTCGCGCGCCAGGCTGATGCAGCCGAAGTGGGCGATTTCCACGGCGGTTTGCCAGCCGGCGGGCAGGGCTTGCGCATCGAAATGCAGGTCGGCGCTGTCGTCGCCGACGAAGAAGTAGTGCGGCGGCTGGGTCGACGTGACCATCGCCAGCAACGGCGAGCGATCCACGCGCTGCAGATAGCGCAGGTCGAGCCCGGCGGCCTGGGAATCGGCGAAGAGCGCATCGCCGAACACGTCGTTGCTGATGGCGCCGGCATAGCCCGTGGGCACGCCCAGACGCGCTGCCACGCGCGCGACGTTCCAGCATGCGCCGCCTGGCCGGGCGAGCCATTGGCCGTTGCCTTGGTGCAGGAAATCGGTCAGCGCTTCGCCAAAGACGACGAGGCGGGGCAAGGGCGGGGCGTCGGTCATGCAGGCAAGGGGAGATCGGTGGTTTGGGCAGAAGGCGTGACCGGCAGCGGTGAAGCGCGCCGATACAGCGCACGGAATGTCGACAGCCGTTCGGCAAGGCGCGCGTGGCGTGCGGCATCGGGCCGATACGTGGCCTGCACGGGTGGCTTGGCGCAGACGGCCGCTTCGATGCCGCCGTCCGCCATCCAGCCCAGGCGCGCGGCACCGAGCGCGCCGCCGGCTTCGCTGCCGACATGGGTCGTCAGTTCGGTGTTGAGCGTGTCGGCCAGCAATTGCGCCCAGAACGGGCTGCGCGAGCCGCCGCCCACAAACGAGAGCGAGGCCACCTGCGTGCCGGCTGCGCGCAAGGCGTCCAGGCCATCCGCCATGCCGAAGGCGACGCCTTCGAGCACGGCGTAACCGAGCGCGGCGCGGTCGCTGGCATGCGTGAGGTTGTGAAAATGGCCTTGCGCAAACGCATCGTTGTGCGGCGTGCGCTCGCCGCTGAGGTAGGGCAGGAAGAACGGCGCTGACTGGCGTTCGGATTCGGCCAGCGCAGCGATTTCAGGCAGCAGCGTGGCTTCCGGCACACTCGTCAGCCGGCAGAACCAGCGCAGGCAGCTCGCCGCGGACAGCATCACGCTCATCTGGTGCCAGCGCCCCGGCAGCGCGTGGCAGAACGCGTGCACGGCTTGAGCCGGGTTTGGGCGGAAGCGGTCATTGACGACAAAGATCACGCCCGACGTGCCGAGCGACAGAAAGCCATCGCCCGGCTGGGTCGCGCCGATGCCCACGGCGCTGGCCGCGCCATCGCCACCGCCGCCAGCTACGACGACGCCACGCGGCAGCCCCCATGCGTCGGCCACCTCGGGCAGCAAGGTGCCGCTGGCCGCGCTGCCTTCCACCAGGCGCGGCATCTGGCTGCGTGACAAGCCCGTCGCGGCGAGCAGTTCGTCAGACCACGTGCGTCTTGCCACGTCGAGCCACAGCGTGCCGCCCGCATCTGAGGGGTCGGACGCGCGCTCGCACGTCAGGCGCAGGCGCAGATAGTCCTTGGGCAGCAGCACGCAATCGATGGCGCTGAACACGTCGGGTTCATGGCGCGCGCTCCACAGCAGCTTCGGCGCGGTAAAACCGGGCATCGCCAGGTTGCCGGCAACGGCGTGCAGGTCGGGCACGCGGCGGGTGAGTTCAAGGCATTCAGCGGTGCTGCGCGTGTCGTTCCACAGCAGGGCAGGGCGCAGCACGCGGTTGCGCGCGTCGAGCAGCACCGCGCCGTGCATCTGCCCCGACAGGCCGATGGCCCGCGTGGCGGCGAAGGCTTCCGGTGCCGCATTGCGCAGTTTGCCGATGGCGGCGCTGGTGGCCTGCCACCAGTCTTCGGGCGTTTGCTCGGCCCAGCCCGGATGCGGCCGCGATACGGTAAGCGGCTCGCCGGCCGTGCCGACGATGCTGCCCGCCGCGTCCAGCAACAGCACTTTGACTTCCGAGGTTCCGAGATCGATGCCGAGGTACATGAGGCCGCCGGGTCCGGTTGCTTGAACCGTGGATTGTCGCGCGAATCCGCCGTTGCGTTTGCTGATGACTAGCCGGCAGTGGCGGCTTGTTCGACGGCCAGCCACGCCCGCACACGCGCGATGGCGTTGCGGACAAGACCGGTGAGCGCTTCCGTGCCCGCAAGGCTGCCCCACAGGGCAGTGTTCCGGCAGTACACGGCAACCGGGTCGTCGGCCTCGAGCATGGCGTGTGCGGCAACCGGATCGAACAGGCCATCCTGGTAGGCATACGGCAGCGTGCCCGCTTGCCAGCGCTCCAGGAAGACGAAGAACAGCGCCGGCAGCATCGCCGTGGCAAGGGGCACATGCCCGCGCGCAAAGGCTTCCGCCAGCGTGGGCGTGATGAAGCCCGGAATTTTCGAAAAGCCGTCTGCCGCCACGCGCTGGTTGGTGTCGCGGATGTGCGGATTGGCGAAGCGGTCGAGCACGGTGTCGCGGTACGCAGCGAGGTCGATGGGGCTGGGCTGGTTGGCCGTGAGACACGGGATGACATCGTCGGTCACGTAGGCGCTCGCCATGCGGTGGATGGACGGCACGGCCACGCTTTCATCGATGGTGTGCAGCCCCAGGAGCGTGCCGGCCCACGCAATGCAGCTATGGCTGGCGTTGAGCACGCGGATCTTCGCTTCCTCGTACGGCAGCACCGAGGCGACGAACTCCACGCCCACGCGTTCGAGCGCGGGCCGCCCGGCGCGGAAGTCGTCTTCCACCACCCATTGCGCAAAGGTCTCGGCCATCACGGGGCAGCGGTCTTGCCAGCCGGTTTGTGCGGCCACCCGTTGGCGCAAGGCGTCGGTGGGCCGCGGCGTGATGCGGTCGACCATCGTGTTGGGCGTGCTGGCGTGCGCGTCGAGCCATGCGATGAGGTCGCTGTCGCCGGGCTCGCCGCGCAGCGTGAGGAACTGGCGCAGGCCGCTTCGGAAGCGCTCGCCGTTGTGGCGCAGGTTGTCGCAATTGAGCAGCGTGAGCGGAGCGCCGCCGCGCTGCAAACGCAGGCGCAGCAGGCGCGCCAGTGCGCCGTAGAGCGTGCTGGCACCGCCGCGCAGGTCGGCGGCGATGTCCGGCTGCGTGGCGTCGAGCTGGTGCTGCTGGTCGAGGTAGTAGCCGCCTTCCGTCACGGTGAAGGAGATCACGCGCGTGTCGGGTGCCGCGCCGATCTCGCACAGTGCCGCAAGTTCGGCATCCCACGGCACGACCGCGTCGATGGACTGGATGCGCGTGTATTGGCGATGACCGGCGGTGTCGACTGTCTCCAGTGTGTAGGCGCCGTGCTGGGCAGCGAGGTCATGCAGCAGCGTGCCGGCATCGTCGCGGATGTTGGCCAGCGCCAGGTGCCACGATGTGTCGCCGGTCTCGCGAAGGCGATGCAGATACCACGCCTGATGCGCGCGGTGGAAGGAGCCGGCACCCAGGTGCAGCCAGGTGGAAGAAGCGTTGGGGGAAGGCATGGTCGGGGCGTGCAACGTTGTGCGGTGTGAACCTCAGGCGGCCTGTTGGGCCTGCGTGGCCTGCAAGCGCGGCAGCGCGCGGCCGTCGGCGTCGAACAGGTGGCAGTGCGCGGCGTCGGCAGACAACGTGATGGCGCTGCCGTGCGCGAGCCGGGTCGATTCCGGCACGCGCAGCACAAGGCCGTCGGGTGCGGCTTCGCAGTCGGCATGCAGATAGGCCACGTCGCCCAGGGACTCGATATGCGTGACGGTGCCGCGCAGGGTGCCCGCCGCGTCGAGATGCAGATGCTCCGGCCGGATGCCGAGCGTGACGGCATCCCCCGCGCGCAGCTCACCCGGCGACACGGCCACCGGCTGTTGGCCCCCCGCGAGCGTCACGGAAACGCCCGATGCATCGACACGATCGACGACGCCACGCAGGAAGTTCATCTTGGGCGAGCCGATGAAGCCCGCCACAAACTGGCTGGCCGGATGGTGATACAGCGTTTGCGGAGAGCCGACCTGTTCGATGCGTCCGTCACGCAGCACGACGATCTTGTCGGCCAGCGTCATGGCTTCCACCTGATCGTGCGTGACGTAGATCATGGTGGTCTTCAATGCGTCGTGCAGGCGGGCAAACTCCAGGCGCATCTTCACGCGCAGCGCGGCATCGAGGTTGGAGAGCGGCTCGTCAAACAGGAAGACCTTGGGCTCGCGGGTGATGGCGCGACCGATGGCCACGCGCTGGCGTTGGCCGCCCGAGAGCTGGCGCGGCTTGCGATCCAGCAGCGCATCGATGTGCAGCACTTCGGCAGCGCGGCGTACGGCAGCGTCGATGGCTTCGCGCTTCATGCCCGAGAGCTTCAGCCCGAAGGCCATGTTGTCGTACACGCTCATGTGCGGGTATAGCGCGTACGACTGGAACACCATCGCAATGCCGCGTTTGGCGGGTACCACGTCGTTCACGCGCGTATCGCCGATCAGCAGGTCGCCGGCATCGATGCCCTCCAGGCCTGCAATCGTGCGCAGCAATGTCGACTTGCCGCAGCCCGATGGGCCGACGAAGACGACAAATTCGCCATCGGCAATGTCGAGGTTGATGTCGTGCAGGACGGTGTTCTGCTCGTAACGCTTCTGCAGATTGCGCAGGGTCAGGCTGGCCATGGCGAGGTCTCCTTGGGCGTGTTCTGTGTGCGGATCAGGCGGGCGTGGCGAGCGTTGACGTCAGCGCGTCGGCCAGTGCCCGCATGTCGGTAAAGACGTGGCGCGCGCCGGCAGCCAGCAGGCGCTGTGTGGCAACTGCCGGTACATGTGCGACGCCGGCAAAGCCGAATACGGTCAGGCCGGCCGCGCGGGCGGCGCGCACGCCGGTGTCGCTGTCTTCAATGACGAGGCATTGCGCGGGGCTGGCGCCCAGGCCCGCGCAGGCGGCGAGGTACACATCCGGTGCCGGCTTGGGCCGCGGTGTTTCATTGGCGCTATAGATGTGCGGGCCGAACACATCGAGCAGGCCCGCTCTGCGCAGGCTTGCTTCAATGCGCGGACGGCTGCTGTTGCTGGCGACGGCCTTGGGCTGCGGCAGCGCGGCCAGCAGGTTGGCAATGCCGGGCACCGGCTGCGATTGCGTGGCGCAGTCGTGTTCGACATCGGCCAGCACGCCGGCCAGTTGCGTGTCGGACAGATGAAAGCCGATGCTGCTCTGCAGCTCCGTCAGCAGCGCCATCGTGTTCATGCCCAGGCGCGGCTCCAGTACTTCTTCCAGCGCGGCGGATGAGAGATGCGGTACGTGCGGGCCGAGCGTGCGGATCAGTGCGCGCAACGCCACCGATTCGCTGTCGATCAGCACGCCGTCGCAATCGCAGATCAGGTAGGCGGGGGCGCGCGCGTTGGCATATTCGCTGGCATGTGGCGTCATTTCACGGCCCCGAATGTCAGGCCACGCACGAGTTGCCGTTGTGCCAGCCAACCGAGCACGAGGATCGGCGCAATGGCCAGAACCGAGGCCGCCGACAGCTTCGCCCAGAACAGCCCCTCGGGGTTCGAGTACGACGCGATGAACACGGTGAGCGGCGCGGCGTCGATGCTCGTCAGGTTCAGGCTCCAGAAGGCTTCGTTCCACGACAGGATCAGCAGGAGCAGCGCGGTGGAGGCCAGGCCCGGCAGCATCGTCGGCAGCAGCACGTAGACGAGTTCCTGCCAGAGGTTGGCGCCGTCCATGCGCGCGGCTTCCAGAATTTCGCGCGGCACGTCGTTGCAGTAGGTGAAGACCATCCACACGGCAATCGGCAGGTTGGCGAGCGTGTAGACGATGACGAGCGCGGTGATGGAATCCAGCAGCCCCGCCGTCTTTGCCAGCAGGTACACCGGCAGCAGCACGCCCACGGCCGGCATCATCTTGGTCGACAGCATCCACAGCAGCACCTGCTGCGTGCGCTTGTTCGGGAAGAACGCCATCGCATAGCCCGCCGGAATGGCAATCGCCAGGGCCAGCAGCGTGGAGATGATCGACACCGCCAGCGAGTTGCCGAGGAAGCTCGGGTAATGCGCGCGCTCCAGCACCTCGCGGAAGCTGTCGAGCGTCGGCGTGAACAGGAGCGTGGGCGTATAGGCGTCCTGCTCGGTCTTGAAGGCGGTCAGCGCTGCCCAGGCGATGGGGAAGAACAGCGCCAGGGCAATCGCCCACGCCAGCACACCGGCCAGCCGCGTGCGCCAGGTTGAGGTGAGGGTGCTCATTGCTCGTGCACTCCCTTCAGGTTGCGGGCCAGCATGCGGACCAGGAAGAACGCCACCACGTTTGCCAGCACCACGGCCACGATGCCGCCGGCCGACGCAATGCCGATGTCGAACTGCTGCAGGCCGAGGCTGTAGACGAAGTAGGCGAGGTTGGTCGTGGCCGTGCCGGGGCCGCCCGCGGTGGTGGTGTGGATCTCGGCAAAGATCGACAGCAGGAAGATGGTCTCGATCATCACCACCACCGCGATCGCGCGCTTCAGGTGCGGCAGTACGATGTGCCAGAAGATGCGCACGGGGCTCGCGCCGTCGAGCTGCGCGGCTTCCTTCTGCTCGGGGTCGAGCGATTGCAGCGCCGTCAGCAGAATCAGGAAGGCAAACGGCGTCCACTGCCACGCCACGATGATGATCACGGAGAGCATCGGATGCGTCGCTAGCCAGTCCACTGGCTCGGCCCCGAACAGGCGCGCCACCCAGGCGGCCAGGCCGTAGACCGGGTGCAGCATCATGTTCTTCCAGATGAGCGCCGCTACTGTCGGCATGACGAAGAACGGGCTGATCACGAGAATGCGTGCCACACCGCGCCCCGCGAACGGCTGGTCGAACAGCACCGCCAGCAGCGTGCCGGCCACGACGCTGATCACCAGCACCGAGCCGATCAGCACCAGCGTGTTGCCGATGGCCGGCCAGAAGGCGGGGTCCTCGATCAGGAAGCGGTAGTTGTCAAGCCCTGCCAGGCCGGTCTGATCGGGGGTGAGCAGGTTGTAGCGGCTGACGGAGAAATACAGCGTCATCGCCAGCGGCACCGTCATCCACAACAGCAGCACCAGCACCGACGGCGACACCAGCAGCGTCGGCAGCCAGCGCCGCGCGCCGTTTTGTGGTTGTACGGGCTGGGCGGGTGACGGCGTGCCGCCCATGCCGTTCACCCGCGACTCCAATACATGTTCCATGACACCTCCGGGCGCAGCAGCGGCTGCATCACTTCAGATAGCCGCCTTGGCGCATCGCACGCTGCGCCTGCGATTGCGAGACACGCAGCGCGTCGTCCACCGTCGTCTTGCCCGTGAGCGCGCCGGCAATCGCCTGGCCGACCACCGTGCCCAGCGACTGGAACTCCGGAATCGTCACGAACTGCACGCCGGTGTAGGGCACTTTCTGTGCGGACGGATCGTTCGGGTTGGCCGTTTCGATGGCGTGGCGCACGAAGCCCGAGAACGGCGCGGCTTTCTGGTAGGCGGGGTCGTCATACGTCGACGCGCGCGTGCCCGGCGGCACCTCGCCCCAGCCCTGCGCCTTGGCCACGGCGCGGATGTAATCCTTCGATGTCGCCCAGGCCGCGAACGTCTTGGCAGCCTCCGGCGATTTCGACGACTTCGGCACCGCGAGCGCCCAGATCCACAGCCAGTGCGAGCCCTTGGGCGTGCTGGCGATGGGCGCATTCGCAAAGCCCACCTTGTCGGCCACCTTGGAATCCTTCGCGCTGCTGACCATGCCGGCCGCGACGGTGGCGTCGATCCACATGCCGCACTTGCCGCCCGAGAACAGCACCAGGTTTTCGTTGAAGCCGTTGCTGCTTGCACCGGGCGGGCCGTATTTCTTCAGCAGGTCGACATACGTGTTGACCGCCTGTTTCCACTGCGGCGTATCGATCGTCGGCTGCCATTTCTCGTCGAACCAGCGGCCGCCGAACGTGTTGACCATGGTGGATACCAGCGCCATGTTTTCGCCCCAGCCCGCACGACCGCGCAGGCAGATGCCGTACACGCCCTTGGCCGGGTCGTGGAGCTTGGCGGCGAACTTTGCGATGTCGTCATACGTGGGCTGCTCGGGCATCTTCAGGCCGGCCGCGCTGAAGAGATCACGCCGGTAATACGTCATCGAGCTTTCGGCATAGAAGGGCACGGCGAACAGCTTGCCGCCCTGCGAGAGGCCGTCGCGCACCGTCGGCAGCAGGTCAGCCGTGTCGTAGCTGGCGGGCATGTCCAGCGGTGTGAGCCAGCCCTTCTTGGCCCACAGCGGCGCTTCATAGCCGCCGATCGTCATCAGGTCGAACTGGCCGCTGCCGGTCGCGATGTCGGTGGTCACGCGCTGGCGCAGCACGCCTTCTTCCAGCGTGACCCAGCGGAGTTTGATATCGGGATGCGCCTGCTCGAACTGGCTCGACAGTTTCTGCAGCACGATCATGTCGGGGTTGTTGATCGTGGCGATGGTGAGCGTGGTGGGCGCGGCGTGCGCGGAAATGGCGGTGAAGGCCGGGAGGGCAGCGAAGGCGGTCAGCTTGAGTAGCCGGGATGGGCGGGCCATCCCGCGCAGAAGCGTGCGGAACATGCAGTCGTCTCCTTTCTTGGAATGTGGCGATGCGGGCGCACCGCCTGGACTTGCTTCGGGATTTGAGCAATTGTCCGTGTTGTGAGCAAATAATCGGATGCGATGTTGCGCTTGTCAAGCAAATGCTCGTTGAAAGAGCAAAAGCACGCTACGATGCATCCCATATCGCCGAGGTTTTAGAGGAGGCGCTGCGTGTCCAAGCAGCAAGAGAAGCGAGACCAGGCCGCCCGCGCGGCGTGGCTCTATTACGTGGGCAACCACACGCAACACGACATCGCCGAGCAGTTGGGCGTGTCGCGCCAGATCGCCCAGCGGCTGGTCGCCTATGCGGTGGAGCACGGGCTGGTGAAGGTGCGCGTGACGCACCCGGTGTCGACGTGTCTGGAGTTGGCCGAGAGCCTGCGCAGCCGTTTCCGGCTGGAGACCTGCCACGTGGTGCCCGCCAATGCCGACGACGCCGACGCCGCCCAACGCATGATTGCCGTGGCCGCTACGGAAATCATGGAGCGCCACCTGCTGGCCGACGCGCCGCGCGTGGTGAATGTCGGCTCCGGCCGCACGCTGCGCGCCGCGATCGACCAACTGCCCGACCTTGACCGGCCGCAACACCGCATCGTCTCGATGGTCGGGGCGATTGCGGCGGATGGGTCGTCCAACCGCTACGACGTTGCGCTTGCCGCCGCGGAGAAAACCCGCAGCCGCTACTACCTGCTGCCCGCGCCGCTCGTTGCCGACAGCGCCGAAGACACGCGCCAGTGGTGCCACCACCGGCTCTACGGGGTGGTGGCCGATCTGGCAGCGCAGGCGGATGTCACCTTCATCGGTGTCGGCACGATCGGGCCGGGTTGCCCATTGCAGGTCGACGGCTTTATCAGCGCGAAGGATGTTGACGATCTGCTCGCCCATGGCGCCGCGGGCGAACTGATCGGCCGGCCGATCGATGCCCAGGGCCGTTTGCTCGATGTGCCGTTGCAGACCCGCATTACCAGCTTGCCGCTCAAGCCGATGCCGTCTCGCCCCGTCATCGCCGTTGCCGGCAGCGTGGCGAAGGCGGGCGCGATTGGGGCGGCGTTGCGAGGCGGCTGGCTGACCGGTCTGGTGACCGACGAAGCCTGCGCGCAACGCATCCTGGCTGCATTGGACTGAACCCACCACACCGAGGACGCGATGCTCGAACTCCGCCCGACCTGCGAACACTGCAACACCGCACTGCCGCCCGACGCGACCCACGCGCGCATCTGTTCATTCGAATGCACGTTCTGCGCGACCTGCGCGGACGGCGTGTTCGGCAATGTCTGCCCGAACTGCGGCGGCGGTTTTACGGCGCGGCCGATCCGCCCGTCGAAGGATTGGAAGAACGGCAACTTCCTGGGCAAGTATCCGGCAAGTACGACGGTCAAGCATCGCCGGGCGGACTTGGCCGCGCATGCCGAACTGGCGGCGGCCGTTGGATCGACGCCGCCGGAAAAGCGCTGACCGAATAGCGCTGACCGGACAGCGAAAACGCGCGCGGCCTAACGCGGCTCGGGTGCCGGCAATACCGGAGTGACCTTGTACCCGCGTGCCGCCAGCAGCGCCGGAATCCCTTTCGGCCCGATCATGTGCAGCGCCCCCACGGCGCCAAACACACGCTGGCCGCTGTTGTGCACGCGCGCAATGTTCTCGGCCATGGCGCGATTGCGGTTCGTCACCAGGCGCTGGAAGGCGCGTTTGTCCGACGCCGTCTTCAGGCAATCGCACCATTGCGGGTAGTGCTCGAGCGTACTGAGGTCGCTGTCGGCCCAGGCATTGGCGAGTGTGAGCGTCTGCGTGCGCGCCTCGCCGGATTCAATCGCGTCGAGCACGGTATCGAACTGCTGCGCAACCTCGTTCTTCGGCACGATCTCGTTGAGCACACGCACCTGCTGCGCCAGCGTTTCGAGCGGCACGATCGGCAGGTGCACGCTCTTGGCGTAGGTGGTGAGAAACAGGTCGATGCCGAAATCGGGATAGAGCCCGTCCGTGCGCACCCCCAGCACCGCCAGCGAGGCCAGCTGCATGGTCGGCTGGAACTTGCGGATCTGTGTGAGGGCCGTGTCGGGCAGGCACGCCGCGGACAGCAGTTTGTTGAAGCGTTCGCCGCGACGGCCGGTCAGGAGCCGGCGGTCTTCTGCGCTGTTGTGCGCGGTCAGCGGCTTGCGGTCGGCGTCCTTGTCGAGCAGGTCGAGTTCGAGCGCGATGCTGTCGACTTGCTGAAGCGCGCTGCGCACGGTGGGGCCGGGCAGCATCCAGTCGGCCCGCGCAACGTGGATCGTGCCGTAGAGCCACGAGGTGTGACCATTCTTTTCGATGCGCCAAAGCAGGCCGTGGTCGGTCGCGCGTTGCGCGGCGGCGGCCCAGCCGTCCTTGGGGATGAAGCTGGAGGCGGGTGGCGGACAGTTCGGAGCCGATGCCGGCGTGGCGTCTTGCGCGACAGCCGTGCCGACGCCTGCGAATAGGAAAAACGCGGCCGCGAGCGCGCGCCACGTGGTGTGATTGCGTGCCATTTGGCTGCTCCCCGAATATTGTTGTGTCGTCTGTCCAGTGTAGCGGGCGCAAGCCATTGCGTGCCGCGGGATGATCGCCTCAGACGCGCTATTCGCTCAGCTTCGGCGGCACGGCATGCGCGCCACGCGTCTCACGAAACCACAACGCCAGGCTTTCGTCTTCCAGCGCGTAGGCGCCGCGGGATTCCTTCCAGATCAGGTTCTTGTCGCGCAGCGCGTCCAGCGCGGCCTGCACCGTGGCGGTAGAAAACTCGCTGTGGCCCAGCTTGGCCGCATACGCCTTCATCGACTCTTCCGAAAACGGCGAATAGCCTTGCCCGCGCTCGATCAGCACCGCCAGCACGGCGCGCTGGATTTCGGTCAGTGCGCTGTAATCGCTTTCGATCTCGCCCCAGATGCGGTCCCGAAAACCCTGCGCGCCGCGCTTGAGCAGCTCGCCCAGGCTGGCGGCTTCACCCAGCTCCAGGGCGATCTCGCTGACGATGCCCTTGAGCATCTCCGGCCGATGCCCGACGAGCTGGAAGGCGGCAAACATGTCGTCTTCCTTGAACTGGTTGTTCGGCGCCAGGTGCTGGTTGACCCACGCCGTGTACGCCGACACATATGGCCGCCCCAGCAGCGGGAAGTTGGTCACGCGCGAGCCGAAAAACGGCTGGGTGCGATTGAGCAGCAGGTTGGCGAGCTTGTCGCGGTTCGACCCCGTAAAGACGAGGAAGAGGCGCGGTTCGACCACGCCCTGGTTCATCTGGTCGCGCGCGGCCTTGAGCGCGAACATGGCGTTGGTGCCGGCCTCAGTGGACAGCGCGTGCTGCGCCTCGTCGATGATCAGCACGACGGGCCGCTGCACCGCCTTGTAGAGCACATCGAGCGCGTCGGCCAGGGTGATGCCCGGCGGCAGCCCGATCTTGCCGAGGTTGAACGTGAACGTACGCAACACGTCGACCTTCTCCATGCCGGCCTGCTTGGCGAGCTTCGCGATCGGGCCGTCGAACTGGGCCAGCTTCGATTTGATGGCGTCGGCGATCAGCAGGCCGGGGTCGCGGGCGCGGTCGGCCCATAAATCTACGTAGATGGCGATCCACTTGCGGCGCTCGACCTCCGGCACCAGGTCTTCGCGCAGGAACGTGCTTTTGCCGGTGCGCCGGGGCGCCGCCAGGAACAGGCCGGAGCGCGCATCGGCCAAGCCCTTGCCTTCCAGGCTGTCGCACAGCGTGTTGGCGAGGTCCTGGCGGTGGAAGTTGAAGCGGCCGGTATCAGTGTCGGAATCCATGGAAAGCCCTGTTTTAGACTCGATTATAGAAGTCGGTATAAATTATAGTCGATTCAATAATTAAGGCTAATTCCGCCCGAATTGCCGGCCGGATAGCAGTCGGCTCCGCCGATTTGCGATTGCGCGGCACTGTGCCGCAGGCAATTCGGGGAACTGTGTGCAGCGCTATACTCCACACATTCTGACGTTGCCTATCCATGCTCCATCGCCGTTGGCTCTTCCTCGTCTGGCTTGCGATCGTACTGAACGTACTGTCGCCGGTGCTCGCCTCCGCACGCGCGGCGGCCACGGGCACGCTCGACGTCGAGCTGTGCAGCGCAACGGCCCCGCATGGCAGCACCGTGCAGGTCGCCATCGATCTGCAAGGCGATGGCTCCGCCGACAATTCGGCCGCCCACCACAGCGTGGCGCACTGTCTGTATTGCCCGGGGTTTGCTGCCGGGCTGGCGCTGGCCTCGTTGCCGGCGTTGGATGTTCCTTCCGCCCATTTCATCTATCGCGTGCGGCAGCCGGCCACCCCGGCGCCCGTGTACGCGCGCAGTGCGTTGCGCGTGGCCGAGTCGCGCGCGCCTCCTGTATCTCCGTCGTTGTCGATCTGACGCGCCTGCGGACGTAACGCCGTGGCGCTTTTGCGTTCGGCCCTGCTTGGGCCGACGCCATCGCAATCCGGAGACCTTTCCGATGTCATTCCACAAGCGCACCGGGGCCGCTGCCCCTAAGCGCACGCTGGTGTGCCGTGCTGCGCTCGCGCTGGGCGCAGCGGCACCGCTGTCTGCTTTTGCCGCCGACGATGCGGCATCCGTACCCCCGCCTGTCACACAGGAACTGGCGCCCACCGTGGTGCGGGCCAACGCCAACCCCGCGCCGTTCGCCCGCAATACGCCGGCGGTCGTGCAAAGCGTCACGGCCGATCAGCTCGCCGACCGCAACGTCGTCACCACCGAAGACGCCGTCAAATACCAGCCCAACGTGATGGTGCGCCGCCGCTTCATTGGCGACCGCAACTCCATCTTCGCCGGCCGCGACTTCAACGAGATTCAAAGTGCGCGGGGCCTGCTGTATGCCGACGGCATCCTGCTTTCGAACCTGCTTGGGTCGAGCTACAGCTTCCCGCCGCGCTGGTCGATGGTCGGGCCGGACGACTTGGCGCGCGTCGATATTCTGTATGGGCCGTTCTCTGCGCTGCTGCCGGGCAACTCGATGGGCACGACCATTGCGATGACGTTGCGCCGTCCCGAAAAGTTCGAGGCCGCGGCGCAGACGCAGATCATGAGCCAGCACTACAACGATGCCTACGGCTTTTCGCGCAATGTCACCGGCAACCACGAGAGTGCGTCGCTGGGCGACCGGATCGGCAAGTTCTGGTATGCGCTGTCGGTCGACCGGCTGGAGAACGACAGCCAGCCGATGCAATACGCCACGCCCAACTCGAGGTTCACTGCGGGCGGCACGCCCGTGCCGGTCACGGGTGCGCGGCAGGATCTTGGCCCCAACGGCCAGCCCCGCGTGATTCTCGGGCCCCAGATGCTCGAGCGCACGCAGCAGCTGCAAGAGACGCTGCGATTCGGCTACGTGTTCAGCGACAGTCTGGAAGCATCGCTCACGCTGGGCCATTGGGAGAACCATTTCAACGACCAGGCGCTCAGCTTCCTGCGCGATGCGGCCGGCAACACCGTCACGGGCGGCAATGTGCTGATCAACGGCACGCCATACACGATCGCCCCGAACACCTTCGCCCCGCAAAACGGCGACCAGGAAAACTGGCTCTACGGCCTGGGCGTGAAGGGCAATATCGGCGGCTGGAAGATCGACACCAACGCTTCCGCTTACAACGTTTCGCGCGACATCCTGCGCGCGTCGAACACGGCGGCCGGCAATGGACCCGGCACGGTGTTCTACGGCGACGGCACCGGCTGGTCCAACTTCGACATCAAGGCGACGTCGCCCACGGTGTCCGGCCATACCTTCACGACCGGTTACCACTACGACCAATACCACCTGCGCAACCAGACCTTCAACGCGACGAACTGGTCGGCGGAAACGCTGTCCACGTTGAAATCCAGCTACCAGGGCGACACGCAAACGCAGGCCGTCTTCCTGCAGGACGCGTGGGCGTTTGCGCCGCGCTGGCTCGCCACGCTGGGCCTGCGCTACGAAAGCTGGCGCGCCTACAACGGCCAGCTCGGCAACGGCACGAGCACGTTGGGCTACGCCAGCCGCACCGAAGACGCGTTTTCGCCCAAGGCCGCCATTCAGTGGCAGGCGACGCAAGACACGCTGCTGCGCCTGTCGTACGGCCGTGCGGTGCGCTTTCCGACGGTGGCGGAGCTGTTCCAGGGCACGATCAGCGGCAACACGATCGTCAACAACGATCCGAATCTCAAGCCTGAACGCGCCAATGATTTCGACTTCACCGTCGAGCAGGCTGTGCCCTACGGCGTGCTGCGTACCAGCCTGTTCCAGAGCGACGTGCGCGACAGCATCTACACGCAGACCAACATCACCGTCACGCCCAACGTGACGAATGTGCAGAACGTCGATCGCGTGCGCACGCGCGGCATCGAACTGGCGTACTCGGGGCAGGACGTTTTGCAGGGCGCCGGCGTGCGTGGCGTGGACGTCGAAGCCAACGTCGCCTTCACGCAATCGAAGACGCTGGCCGACGCCGCCAACCCGACCTACGTCGACAAGACCTGGCCGCGCATGCCGCGCGTGCGTGCCAATCTCTTTGCGAGTTGGCATGCCACGCCCGGCTGGACGGTCGGCGCGGGCGTGCGTTACTCCGGCCGCCAATACGGCACGCTCGACAACACCGATGTGCTGCCGAATGTCTACGGCGGCACCAGCAGCTTCTTCACCGTGGACCTCAAGGCCAGCTACCGTATCGACAAGCACGTCACGCTGGCGCTCGGCGTCGACAACCTGACCGATCGGCGGTATTTCGTGTACCACCCGTATCCGTCGCGCACCTTCTATGGGCAACTGAAATGGCGTCTGTAATGCAGTCGATTCCTCGATTCCTTGCCGGTGCGCTGCTGGCCTTGGCTGCCACGGTGGCGGCCGCGCATGAAGGCCACGACCACGGCGCCATGGCAGCCAAGCCGGCCGCCAAACCGCAGCTCGCCACGACGGCCGCGTTCGACAAGGCAGGGCGGCTGTGGGTGACGTGGGCGGAAGGGCAGCACGTGGTGGTCGCTTCGTCCGACGATCTCGGCAAAACGCTGTCCGCGCCGCAGCGCGTGAACCTGCAACCCGAACCGATCTATACCGACGGCGAGAACCGCCCGAAGGTCATCGCCAGCCCGGACGGTGCGCTGTATGTGAGCTGGTCGCGCCCGCTCGATGCGCCGTATACGGGCTTCGTGCGTTTCTCGCGTTCGCTCGACGGCGGCAAGACGTGGAGCGCGCCAGTCACGGTCCATCACGATCGCCAGCCGATCACGCACCGCTTCGATTCGATTGCTGTCGACAGCGCCGGCCGCATCTTCGTCACGTGGATCGACAAGCGCGACCTCCTGCGCGCGCAGGCAGCCAAACAGCCGTATGACGGCGCGGCGGTGTATTACACCGTTTCGACCGACCGCGGCGCCACCTTTGCGCCCGAGCGCAAGATCATCGACCAGACCTGCGAATGCTGTCGCATTGCGCTCGCGCCCGATGCCGACGGCCACATGCTCGCCCTGTGGCGCAACGTGTTTGCGGGGCAGATTCGCGATCACGCGTTGGCAACATTACCGATTGGTAATGCGCCGCTTGCCGTCACGCGCGCGACGTTCTCGGAGTGGCGCGTTGATGCGTGTCCGCACCATGGTCCCGCGTTGGCCGTCACGGCCGATGGCGTGCGGCACATGGCGTGGTTCTCCGTGCAGCAGGACAAGCCCGGCCTGTTCTACAGCCGGCTCTCGGCCGGCGGCAAACCGATCGGCGAGGCTTGGGGTTTTGCCGGTTCGCCACAAGCCGGCGCGCAGGCATCGCACCCCGCATTGCTCGCCGCGGACGGCGCGCTGTGGCTGGTCTGGAAACAGTTTGCCGACGACCGCATGCAGATCCTGCTGCGCAAATCCACGGACGGCGGCGCGCACTGGACAGCGCCCGCCAGCGCGGCAAGCACCAATGGCGGCAGCGACCACCCGCAACTGCTCGCGCGCGACGGCCGTGTCTACTTGTCTTGGCGCACGCAGGCGGAGGGCTACCGGCTGATCGATATCGGCAATGTCAGTCCGTCCAATCCATCATTGGAGGCATCGAAATGAAGGGACGATGGAAATCGTTTGCGATGGGCGTGGCGCTGGCCGCCGCCGCTTTTGCAGCGCAGGCCGCCGGCACGCTGCAATTCCAGCCGCTGCATGCGCGCGATGTGCCGGCACTGCTGCAGACACCACAGGCGCGCCCGCTCATCGTCGAAATCTGGTCGTTGGAATGCAGCTACTGCCGCGAGAACGTCGCCCGTATCGCGCAATGGCGGCGCACCGCCAAGAAGAATGTGGATGTGGTGATGGTCTCGATGGACGGCCCCGACCAGGCCGAGATGCTGAACCGCGCCCTGGCGCCGCTGGCCCGCGACAGGAAGATCGACATTGCCCGCGTGCCGCAATACGCCAATGCCGAAGACATGCCGGAACGCCTGCGCGCCGCGCTCGACCCCGGTTGGCAGGGCGAGATGCCGCGCACGATCATCCTGCGCCCGGACGGCAAGCGTCATGCATCGAGCGGCTTGCTGACGCCCCGAATGTTGGAAACAGCGCTTGGGGATTAATCAGAAAACGACACGGACCCCCCTCGTTGTTGGGGTATGGCGGGGGGCGTGCACTTTTTATAATGGCCTCGCTTTGTGAATTCCGGCGCATTGCTCGTTCACAAAGCACACCCGACCATCTTTCGTCGTCAAAGGCTGAAGATGTTAAGCCCGCCCGCCCCCCGGCCCGCGGGCTTTTTCTTTGCCCGGTCGATACTGGATCTGTACTGCCCGGGACTGTGCGGTGGCGGGGGCGGATGATAACGCGCCCTCAGCGGGCTGTCGCGTGCGAAGAAGAGGGGTATGCCGTCGATGGGCGCTCCGCGTCGTTGGATGCGGCTCCCAGGCCTACGGCCGCGGCGGCCAGCAAGACCGCGATACCACGCGCGATGTAGAACACCGCTTGCGCCCCCGCTATTTCCGGTTCGGCAGATGGGGTCTCGGCACCGTGGGCGTGCCAGGCTCTGCGCGTGACACGGCAGGGCAGCGGATCGCGATGGGCCCGCGGTGCGGGCGTGCGGCGTGTCGGATGAGGCTGCATGTGCGACATGGCGGTTCTCCTCATGCTCAAGCGTGCGACCAGGCGCGCCAGAACAGCAGCGCCGCCATCGAAAAACCGAAAGTGGAAATCAACGCCCGTACCACCGACACAGGCAAACGCTTGCCGACATGCGCGCCGAGATAACCGCCCAGCGCCGCGGCCACCAGCATGACCAGCGTCTGCGGCCACCACACCATGTTTGCCAGCGCAAAGCAGGCCACCGCCACAAGATTGGTCGCACCCACCAGCAGTGTGCGTGAGGCGTTCAGTGCTTTGATGTCGTCGTGGCCAAACAGGGCCCAGACGGCCATCATCATGATCCCGACCGCGCCGCCGAAGTAGCCGCCATAGATGGCCAGCGCGCCTTGCGCGATCAGCAGCGTGGTGCGCCCGATCTGCACACGCCGGCGCAGCCATGCCCCGGCCTGCTTGCCGAAGGTGAACGCCAGCGAGCCGATCAGCAGCAGCCACGGCACGATGAAATCGAACGCGCGAGACGACGTGTTCATCAGCAGCAGCGCGCCGAGCAGTCCGCCCACCAGGCTGATTGCGACCATGGCGCGCATCGAGACATGCCCGAAGCCGCGATAGTCCGCGCGATACGCCCAGGCCGACGTGGCCGCGCCGGGCAGCAGCGCGACCGTGCTCGACGCATTGGCAAAGACCGACGGCACACCCGCGAACATGAGCGCGGGCAGGGTGACAAACGAGCCGCCGCCCGCCAGCGCATTCATCATGCCGGCGAGCAGGCCCGCGCCAAAAAGCAGCAGCGTGGCGGATTCCATTGGGGGCGATGTCTCAGCGGTTTTGTTTTTAGGTGCCTCAGTTTCAGGCACTGGCGACCCCGTCACAATGTGCGATACATTGACCCAGCCTCAGTGCAAGACGGAGGCTGACGCCAACTTTGAGACGCATCGTGCGCTTCGACCTCACAGACCTCCGACTCTTCCTCCACACCGCTGAAGCCGGCAGCATCACGGCGGGCGCCGAGCGCGCGCATCTGACATTGGCGTCGGCCAGCGCGCGCATCCGCGGGATGGAAGACACGCTGGGCGTGCCGCTGCTCACGCGCAACCGGCGCGGCGTGGAAACGACCGCGGCCGGCCGCACGCTCGTCCACCACGCCCGCGTCGTGCTCCAACAGATGGACCGCATGCGCGGTGAGCTGGGCGAATACGCGCGTGGCTTGAAGGGCTACGTACGGCTGCTTTCCAACACGGCCGCCATGACGGAGTTCCTGCCGGAAACGCTCAGCGCTTTTCTCGCCGCGCATCCCGAAGTGGACATCGACCTGGAAGAGCTGGTCAGCCATGAGATTGTCGAAGCGATTGCGCAGGGGCGCGCCGACATCGGCATCGTCAACGACGCGGTCGACTTGTCGGGGCTGGAGACCTTTCCGTTCCGCCACGACCGCCTCGTGCTGGTGACCGCGCGCGACCACCCGCTGGCCGAGCGCCGCGAGCTGGCCTTCGTTGAAACCTTGCAGGAAGATTTTGTCGGCCTGACGGGCGACAACGCATTGCAGGCGTATCTGGCAGGGCATGCTGCGCGCGCCGGCCATCGGCTCAAATACCGCGTGCGGTTGCGCAGCTTCGACGCCGTCTGCCGCATGGTGGAACGCAACGTGGGCGTGGGCGTCATCCCCGAACATGCGGCGATCCGGCTGCAGCGCTCCATGGGCATCCGCCGTGTGCGCCTGACCGATGCCTGGGCGACGCGCCTGCTGCGGATCTGCGTGCGTCATTTCGACGATCTGCCCGTCTTTGCGCGCCAGCTGATCGAGCATTTGCGCGAGGCTTGAGCGGGGTGCGTGTCCGTCATTTGGCGGAGAGATGCTGTTTGAACTCGCGCCGCTGAAAACGCGTCGGTACACTGCAAGCAGTTGCGGGCCGTCCAGCCACTGACGTGCGGCGCCGCACCAACCCTCCGCTCAAGGAGCACATCATGGCGTCTGCCGGTGTTCCCCCAGGTGTTCCGCCGATCGGCCTGCTGCACGCGGCGCGTGCGCTGCGCATCTATCGGCGCCACGAGATCAATGCGCTGGCGTGGATCGCGCTGGGCGTGTGCCTGCGCAGCCCGGCGCCGATGGTGGCCATCAGCGTTGCGTTGCTGATCGTGTGCGCGTGGTCGCTCACGCGGCACATCCAATATATGAAGCCGTTGTACGAACTGCCGGTGTTCAGCCGGTTGCTGGCACACAGCGGCATGGCATTCGCGGCCATCAACGCGGCGCTGCTGGCGGTAGAACTCGCCACGGGTGCCGGACGCGGCGCATGGTTCGACGCCGACGGCTGGCTTGCCCCCGCGTGGCCGCAGATTTTGCCGGACATGGCCGGCACGATCGAGCTGATGCTCGTCAGCGCGCAATGGATCGTCGTGCTGGGCGTGGTGATGGCCGCAACGGCCTGGGCGTGGCTGAGCCTGGGCGGTGGCCGTTCGTTGCGCTTTCCGCCGCGCTCGCAATGAGCGCATGGCTCGGGACAATCCGGGCTGGTCTGGCGAAGGAATTCCTCCTATAAGTGGCGATGTCGGTTGCAGGTGCGTTTCTGTAGCGCCCGGACTGTAGCGCCCGGACGAGGCGTGCTGTTGGAGCGTGCATCACACGCTCCGAACCTCAGGAGACAGGCATGACATCGCTGGATGCCTTCCTGCGGTGCCGCGACTTTCTGCTCGCGCACCGTGAGGATTACGACACCGCCGTGCGCGATTTTGCGTGGCCCACGTTGGACCGCTTCAATTGGGCGCTCGATTATTTCGACACCATGGCGCGCGGCAACGACGCCATCGCCCTCTGGGTCGTCGACGATCAGGGCAACGAGACGCGCCTGTCGTTCGCGCAGATGGCCGAGCGCTCGGCGCGCGTGGCCAACCATTTGCGGGCGCTGGGCGTGCAGCGCGGTGACCGCATCCTGCTCATGCTCGGCAATGTGCCGGGGCTTTGGGACGTGATGCTCGCCAGCATCAAGATCGGCGCGGTCATCATCCCGGCCACGACGCTGCTCACCGCCGAAGACCTGCGCGAACGCATCGCCATGGGCGAGGTGAGCCACGTGGTGGTGGGCGGGGCAGATTGCGCCAAGCTCGACGCCGTTTCGGGCACCTTCACGCGCATCGCGGTCGGTACGGAAAAGGCGCCGGCCGGCTGGCACCGCTTTGAAGACGCCTACGATGCCTCCGCCGAATTCACGCCGGATGCGCCCACGCAGGCCAGCGATCCGTTGCTGCTGTATTTCACGTCCGGCACCACGTCGAAACCCAAACTCGTGATGCATACGCATGCGAGCTATCCGGTCGGGCATCTGTCCACGCTGTACTGGATCGGCCTGCGCCCCGGTGATGTGCACTGGAATATCAGCTCGCCCGGCTGGGCGAAGCACGCGTGGAGCTGCTTCTTTGCGCCATGGAATGCCGGCGCCACCGTCTTCATCTACAACTACGCGCGCTTCGAACCCAAGGCGGCGCTCGACGTGCTCTGCCGCGCCAAGGTGACGACGCTGTGCGCACCGCCCACGGTGTGGCGCATGTTGATCCAGGAAGATCTGGCCGCGTGGAAGCCAGCGCTGCGCGAACTCGTCGGAGCAGGCGAGCCGCTCAACCCGGAGGTGATCGAACGGGTGCGTGCCGCGTGGGGCATCACCATCCGCGACGGCTATGGCCAGACCGAAACCACCTGCCAGATCGGCAACAGCCCGGGGCAGCCCGTCAAGGCGGGCTCGATGGGACGGCCGCTGCCGGGCTACCGCATCACGCTGCGCGACCCCGACGGCCACGAGGCGGAGGAGGGAGAGATCTGCATCGAATTGAATTCACGGCCGACCGGCCTGATGGAAGGCTACGCCGGCAACGCCGACAAAACTGCCGAAGCGATGCGCGGCGGCGTGTATCACACCTCCGACATTGCGGCGCGCGATGCCAGCGGCTACCTGACCTACGTCGGCCGCGCCGATGACGTATTCAAGGCATCGGATTACCGAGTCAGCCCGTTCGAGCTGGAGAGCGTGCTGATCGAGCACCCGGCCATCGCCGAAGCCGCCGTTGTGCCGAGCCCCGACCCGCTGCGCCTGGCCGTGCCGAAAGCCTTCCTGGTGCTGCGCGCGGGGCATGAAGCCGGGCCGGAACTGGCGCGCGACATCCTCCGCTTTTGCCGCAGCCGATTGGCTTCATACAAGCGCGTGCGCCGCATCGAATTTGCCGATCTGCCCAAAACCATCTCGGGCAAGATCCGGCGCGTCGAACTGCGCATGCGTGAAGCCGCGCGCAGCGAGAGCACCGCTGGCGTACGCAACCTGCTGGAATATTGGGAAGAGGATTTCCCGACCGACTGATGTGCGATGTGCGCGCTGTGTTTTGGCGTTTGGGCGTTTTGGCACCCACGGAACATGCGGCCCCCCGACCGCACGTTCCGCTGCGCCAGCGCTGAGGGACGTCAGCGCGACGAGCGAGGGACCAGGCGCAGTTGACGCACGCGATCCAGGTCGTAAGCGGGGACACCGCCGTGTGGCAGCGATGCGCGTGAGGCGGCCAGGTCGCGGCCGCGCACGATGACCGGCGCGAGCGAGCCGGCGCGGATCAGGTCCGACGCAGCCAGCTCAATCCAGTCGCGGTAATTTCGATAGACCTCTTCGGCCGTGATCTTCTGGTGCGCGCAATCGCAGAGCGACAGGGCTTCGGATGTGACGAAACAGCTCACGACCTTGCCGTCGACGATGGCTTGGAAGAACAGGTCGCCTACGGACCTGAAGGTCTTGCCGGTAAATGAAATGTTCATGATGCTCCCCCCATTGACCAGGCGCGCCGGTTGAGCGGCGTACCTCACATGCCGCTTTCGCGGCGTAGTGGCCACATGCAGGAGCGTGATTTCCGAATGGAGGGATGACGATGCTCCAGATGCTGAATCCATCCGGATGCGGTTGACCCAGTGAAGCGGGTCGGACTGTCCCTCGGTGCCGTTATGCCGGTCTGTCAATTCGGTGTTTGACTGCGATTCGCCCTCGCGCTGCGACCTTCCCCGTACAAAATTTGCTTATGTTTTTATGGTTACCACAACCGGTGCAGCAGCCCGAACCCTATGGCGATCGAGACGGCCAGCATCCAAAGAAACACGGTAGAGGCGCGCGTCGGGAGGCGCGTTTGAAAAAGGCGCCGACGCGTAGGAATCACCTGCCAATTGGCGGCGTGGCGTTCCCACCCCAGGCGAGCGGTGAAGCCCGCGGTTCCCCGTTTCATTGTTCCCATGGCTCGCTCCCGAATGCTCGTCGATGCCTGTATTTAGTTTTATTTAATTCTGCTTTTCTTCGGTTGCATTCTAGGACACTCTATGCAGACCGCCAGCGCCTCTTGGCATGATTCTTATCCTCCATTTGGCTCATAAACGGGAGGTTTAGGACATAGCGGGGATGGGAATATGAAGTGATATTCATCACCAGCGAAAGACGATTAATCGACGCGCAAACGCTTACGTTTCAAAATGCCCTGTTGATCGTGCTTCGCAACCTGCCTGCAAGGTACCGTCGATACAGTCATACGCCTTCGTTGGGGCCAGGCCATGTTGCAAGTCTGCACAGAAGCGGGCGCCCAGCGTAAAACAGCAAGAACGCAATGCCGGCTGCGGTACAGTGCCGCCGGGCCGCCAAGGCATGAGAGAACGTGCAGGACATCAACATGACGCAAGCAAGACGCGCCCGGAACATCAGGGCGTTCGCAGGGTTCGGGCGTTTGGGGAGCGCCGCCCTGGTGGCATCGGCTACATGGGTGGCAGCAACCACCGCGCTCGCTGCCCCGCCAAGCCTGGCAACGCGCCGCGCCGCCGTGGAGTCGACCTTGGCGCATGCGGCCAGCTGCCAGCATCTGGGCGATTACTACTGGGAAATTGGCGACGCCGGTGGCGTGCTGATGCGCGGGCAGCAGGGCCAGCGCATCGGCGCCAACAAGACAGTGCGGCTGGCATCGGCATCCAAATGGGTGTTTGGCGCCTACGTGGTCGAACGCGCCAAGGGCAAACCCACACCTGCCGAAATCGATGCACTCACCATGCGCTCCGGTTACGACGGGCTCAATCCGCTGCTGTGCAATCGTAATGACACGGTGCAGAGCTGCTTTGAGCGCGGTCGCAACGCGACTTTCACCCCGGGGCACGTCGGGCGTTTCAGTTACAACGGCGGCCATGACCAGAAGCTGCTGATCGATCTCGGCCTGGGCCGCGCCGACGCCGAGGCGCTCAACAACGACCTCGACCGCCAGCTTGCCAATGCGCCCGGCCTGCGCGACGGCGGCCAGCCGCTCGGCATCCGCTACCTCGCGCCCGAGCCAGCCGGCGGGATGATCGCCACGCCGGCGGCTTATGGGCAGTTCTTGCGCCGCCTCATCCGCGGCGAATACCAGCTCGGCAAAATGCTCGGCCAGCATGCCGTCTGCACCGAGCCGGGCACCTGCCCGACGGCGGTCAGCACGCCGGCCGCGCTGCCGTGGCACTACGCGCTCAACTACTGGATCGAAGACCAACCCGGCGGCGACGGCGCGTTCAGCTCGGCCGGAGCATTCGGCTTCTATCCGTGGATCACCGCTGACAAACGCTACTACGGCATGCTGGTACGCGAGACGCTCGGCCCACGCGCCTATGTGCGCAGCGCGGCATGCGGCGCACTGATCCGCCGTGCCTTTGCAGACGGCAAGCCGCAGCACCCTGCGGAAGGCGCCGGCAGCGCCGATTTCGCCGACTGACAGACCCCGTCGATCAAGCGGGCAAGCCATCGCCTAACGTGGTTGAAGGTGGCGCCGCATCCAGTCGGCACCCTGGGCGCCTTCGGCACGCCGGTTGCGACGCACGGGCCACCTACCTACATGGAGATGGCCCATGGTCCGGCACCCCCTGCGCGGCAGCGAACGCACCATTCCTCAAGACGCCCGCATCCTCGGCGATGCGCACCCCGCGGAGCAGATCCGCGCGCTCGTGCAGTTGCGCCGTCCGAATGAGGCGGATTTGGATGCGCGCCTGTCCGGATTTGCACACGCGCATGCAGCCGGAACGCCACCGCCCACGCCCCTCACGCGCGAACAATGGGCCGCCCAGTTTGGCGCCACCACAGACGACATCGACGCCGTCCGCAACTTCGCCCGCGAACACGGTTTGCAAGTCGTTGACGTGAGCGTGGCCGCCGCCACCGTCACGCTCGAAGGCGCCGTCGAACAGTTCTGCAAGGCATTCGATACGCATCTGCATCGCGTGGCACATGGCGATTGCGAATACCGTGGGCGTTCCGGCCCGCTGCGCTTGCCGGAGTCGTTGCAGGACGTGGTCGTTGCCGTGCTGGGGCTCGACTCGCGTCCGCAGGCGGAGCCGCATTTCCGTTTCGTGCCGCTGCCCACGGGAACGACTGAGCCCGGAGGCATCCGGCCCGCGCGTGCAGCGCCCACGGCGTCGTACACGCCGGTGCAGCTCGCGCAGCTCTACGGTTTTCCGCAGGGCGATGGCGCGGGCCAGTGCATTGCGTTGATTGAACTTGGCGGCGGCTATCGGGAAGACGATCTGCGGGCGTACTTCCAGGAGCTTGGCGTGCCAATGCCGACAGTGACAGCCGTGCCGGTCGGGCAGGGCGCCAATCGGCCAACGGGCGACCCGGGCGGCCCGGACGGCGAAGTCATGCTCGACCTCGAGGTGGCGGGCGCTGCGGCACCGGGCGCCACGCTGGCCGTGTACTTCACCGTCAATACCGATGCCGGTTTCGTGCAGGCCATCAACGCCGCCATCCATGACACCAGGCTGCGGCCATCGGTGGTGTCCATCAGTTGGGGCGCGCCGGAAAGCGCCTGGACGCCCCAGGCCATGCAAGCCGTGAACGCCGCACTGCAAAGCGCAGCGACGATGGGCGTGACGGTGTGTGTGGCCTCAGGCGACAGCGGCTCCAGCGACGGCCAGCCCGATCGCGCGGACCACGTCGACTTTCCCGCCTCCAGCCCGTACGCGCTCGCATGCGGCGGCACCAGCGTGCGCGCCAACGGAAACCGCATCGCCGAGGAAACGGTGTGGAACGACGGCGCGCAGGGCGGTGCGGGCGGCGGCGGGGTGAGCGCCGTCTTTGCGCTGCCAAGCTGGCAGCAAGGCCTTGCGGCGCAGCAGACGCGGGGCGCGAGTGTGCCGCTGGCGCGGCGCGGCGTGCCCGATGTGTCGGCCGATGCCGACCCGCTGACGGGCTACGTCGTCCGCGTGGATGGCGAGACCGGTGTCGTGGGCGGCACCAGCGCGGCCGCGCCGCTGTGGGCTGCGCTCATCGCGCGCATCAATGCCATCAAGGGGCGGCCGGTGGGTTATCCGCATGCGCGGCTGTATCAGAACCCCGGCGCGTTCAACGACATCAAGCAGGGCAACAACGGCACCTTTGCCGCGGCGCCCGGTTGGGACGCCTGCACCGGCCTGGGCAGCCCCAAGGGCGACGCGATCGCGAACCTTTTCTAGCAGCGAGGCACGCATGACCACCACCGACCAGCCGTTCTTCGACCCCACCGCCTACGGCAACGGCCCCGACGACAGCGTGACCGACACCAGCGAGGGCATGGCGATCACGCACCACACCGTGCGCATCGGCGGACGCGACATCGCCTACACCGCGCACGCCGGCCACCTCGTCACGGTCGACCCGAGCAGTTCGCAGCCGGTGGCCAAGATGTTCCATGTGGCCTTTGTGGCCGATGCACCGGAAGGCGGCGCCCAGGCGCGGCCGGTCACGTTCTTCTATAACGGCGGGCCGGGGTCTTCGGCGGTGTTTGTGCTGCTCGGGTCGTTTGCGCCGCGCCGCATCGTGACGTCGATGCCGTCGTTCACGCCGCCCGCGCCGTATCGCATGGAAGACAATCCCGACAGCCTGCTCGATCGTTCCGACCTTGTCTTCATCAACCCGGTCGGCACCGGCTATTCGACGGCCATCGCGCCCAAGCGCAACCTCGATTTCTGGGGCGTGGACCAGGACGCGCGCAGCATCGCGCAGTTCATCAAGCGCTGGCTGACGGCCAATGATCGATGGAATTCACCCAAGTTTCTGTTTGGCGAGTCTTACGGCACGGCGCGTTCCTGCGTGCTGTCGTATGTGCTGCACGAAGACGGGGTCGACCTGAATGGCATCACGCTGCAGTCGTCCATCCTCGACTACACGCAGGCGGGCAATCCGGTGGGGCTTTTGCCGACGTGCGCGGCGGACGCGTGGTTTCACAAGCGCGCCACCTCGCCCAAAGGCGGCCCGCTGCCCGCGGACGTGGGCGACTTTGCCGAAGCCGCCGCCGTATTTGCCAGTACCGATTACGAAAAAGCGCTTGCCAAGCCCGCGCATGCCGATCCGGCCGTGCTGAAAGCGTTGGCGGCCTACACCGGCATCGACGCGGCCACGCTGCAGGGCTGGCGCTTGGATGTGGCGGCGTCTGACGGCGCAGGCACGTCGCTGTTCCTGACCACACTGCTGGCAGACAAGGGCTTGTCGCTGGGGGCGTACGACGGCCGCGTCACGGGCATCCACACCGGCATTGCGGCCAGTGTCGATCCCAACTCGGGCGGCAACGATCCGACCATGACGGCGGTGTCCGGCGTCTACACGGCCATGTGGAATACCTACCTGAACGACGACCTGAAGTTCACGTCCAACTCCGCCTTTACGGACTTGAACGACCAGGCCTTCCGCCATTGGGATTTCCGGCACACCGACCCGACCGGCGCGCAGAAGGGGCTCGATGCCAATGGCAATGTCGCCCTTTACACCGCCGGCGACCTGGCCGCCACGATGAGCCTGAACGTAGACCTGAAAGTCTTCTCCGCCAACGGCTACTACGACTTCGTCACGCCGTTCTACCAAACCATGCTGGATCTGAAGGCGATGCCGTTGCTGGATGCCGATGTGCGCAAGAACCTGTCGGCGGGGTTCTATCCGTCGGGGCACATGGTGTATTTGGATGGCGGCTCGCGCACGGCATTGAAGGCCGACCTCGCGCGCCTGTATGACGCCGCCACGACCGACCACCAGGCCGTCGCGCGCATCCGCATGCTGCAAGCGCGCAAGGCCTGAGCCCCCGGTTTGCGGATCAATACCCGCGGTAATACGGGTGGTAGTAATGCGGGCGGTCGTAATAGCCGCCCGCCGGCACCACCACGCAGGCGCTCAGCGCAGAGGTGGCGGCAGCAGCAAGGATGAGCAGGGCGATGGTGCGTTTCATGATGAGGCTCCGTGGTGATGACCGTTGTTCTGGCCTCACTGTATGGAAATGCCTCGCAACCGCGCTTTACCGTTTGTAAGAAAAACTGTGACGCCCAGGCCGGTAATCGGTTGTCCTGCCCGCATTGGCAACGCGCGGATCGGGGCCGCCGTAATTTGCCGTTACCTTTGCGGCGGGACTATGGAGCGCCGGGCGGCTGCTTGGGCACTGTCAGTGCAGCGCCACAATGTTCCACGAACTTATCGTCACGGTATTGACAGATCGTCGAGATAGGCGGGAAATACACCACACGGCAAACGTTGTGCTTCAAGTTTGAACGCCCGGCGCCGATAGCCGTTTACATAGAGACAGATGTCAGGGCGCCTCGGCCCAGTCGAGGCAGCAAGCCCTGCGGGGACCATGCGATGCGCGCTACCCAACGGTGCGCATCGGCAACATATCGGGGGGATGCATCATGACGAATTTTCTGGAATCCACCATCGCCTGGGCTGCACCGTGCCTGATCGCCACCGCGATCGTTGTGCCGGTCATGTGGAGCAAGCTGCGGGCGCGCCGTGTGCTCGAAGCCCTGCATCAGGCGCGCGAACACCGCGACGAGTAATCAGCCGATCAGCCTTGCGGGGCGATCGCACCTTGTTGTCACGGCAGTAGAAAACGAAAACGGGCGCCAGCAGCGATGCGGCGCCCGTTTGGCATTGTGCGAGGCAGGGTGCGGCGCGTCCCGTTGCGCCCCCATCCTGTTCGCTCAGGCTGCCACGGCCTGGCTCACAACGTCGCGCATGGCGGCGTGTGCGGCTTCCAGGGCCTGTGCACGCGCGTCCGGGCCCATCGCCAGGCGTTCTGCGCGCACGAATTGCACATCGGTGATGCCGAAGAACCCGAACACGGTCTTCAGATAGGCCTCCTGGAAGTCCATGGCGGCGGCCGGGCCGGCGGAGTACATACCGCCGCGCGTCGATGCCACGATCACCTTCTTGCCACCGGCCAGGCCAACCGGGCCGGTTTCCGTGTACTTGAACGTACGGCCGGCTTGCGCCACGCGGTCGATCCAGGCCTTGAGCTGACTCGGCACCGAGAAGTTGTACATCGGCGCGCCGATCACGATCACGTCGCTGGCGAGCAGTTCATTCACGAGCGTTTCCGAGCGGGCATGCTCGGCGCGGGTCGCGTCGTCAAAATCGTCGGTGCCCGTGGCGCGGAAGCCCGCGGCAATGGCGCCGTCCAGGTGAGGAATGGCTTCGACCGACAGGTCGCGGTGGACGACGGTGGCGCTCGGGTTTTCGCGGCGCAGCTCGTCGACAATGGCGGCGCTCAGGAGGCGCGAAGCCGAGGCGTCACCGAGGATGCTGGAATCAATGTGAAGGACTTGCATGGTGTCTCTCCAAGAAAAAGGTGGGTTGCTGCAAAGATAGTGCGGTGCAGCGAGTTCCAGTAGTGGGTCGAATCGACACACATCGTTCTATGGGTGAGACAATGCGCCGGTCCTTTGGAGAACGGCCATGGAAGACCTGAACGACCTCGTCCTGTTTGCCAGCGTGGTGACGCACGGCAGTTTTTCCGGCGCCGCCAGGGCGCTGGGGATTCCGAAATCGCGCGTGAGCCGGCGCGTGGCCGATCTGGAAACGCGCCTGGGGGTGCGGCTGCTGCAACGCTCGACGCGGGCCGTGCATGTGACGGACGTGGGCTCGGCGTTCTATGCGCATTGCGAATCGATGACGCAGGCCGCCCGCGCCGCCTTCGAAGTGGCCGAGCACGCGAGCGAAAAGCCTTCGGGCCGGCTGCGCGTGAGCTGTCCCGTGGGCGTGGCGCATGTGTTCATCGCGCCCGTGCTGTCCAAATTCCTGCGCGCGCAGCCCGATGTGAGGCTGGAGCTGGACGTGACGAACCGCCGTGTCGACGTGATCGGCGACGGCTACGACGTGGCGCTGCGCGTGCGCTCGACGCTGGACGATTCGAACCTCGTCGTCCGTAGCTTTGGCGTGAGTGACCAGGTGCTGGTGGCCAGCCCGTCGTTTGTTGCCGAGCATGGCCCGTTCGAGACGCCCGAATCGATGCGCGGCGTGATGGGCGTGGGCGTGGAGGGCGCCGCTGGCGAGCGGACGCGCTGGCGCCTGACCACGCCCGAAGGCGGTGCGGTCGATATCGAATACACCCCCGCATTGGTGACGGACGACCTGTACCTGATGGGCCAGACCGCGCTGGCTGGCATTGGCGTGGCGCAACTGCCGTTCAACCTCTGCGCGGAGCCCGTGCGCGACGGTCGGCTGGTCGTGCTGCTGCCGGAATATCGCTTGCCGGTGCACCAGTTTCACGCGGTGTTTCCGTCACGCCGGGGGCTGGTGCCGGCCGTGCGCGCGTTCATCGAATTCCTGGCCGAGGAGCTGCCCGGCATCACGGCGAATGTCAGCCGCTGTTATGAAGACATCGTCCCGAAACCCGATCGTTGACTCTGCAACGAATGCGAATCGGCAGTATCATCAACGGCTTCGCTTCCCCCATTGGCGTGCGTGCTCCGAGCGGCATGCGCGCACTCTCCCATGTCCTCCCGCCCCAGCATTGAACCGCCCAAGCCAGACACGCCCACTGCGCCAATCGCGTCGGCACCCAGCGCGGCATCGAGCCCGCTGGACGCGCTACCGGTTGCCGACATTCCGGTGATGGCGGTGATGGGCGGGCTGATGCTCGCCATCTTGCTGGGCGCGCTGGAACAGACGATCGTTGCCGTGGCGCTGCCCGTGATCGCAGGCGAATTCAACGGCTTTGCGCTGATGGCGTGGCTGGTGTCGGCGTATCTGGTGGCGTCCACGGTCGTCACGCCCATCTACGGCAAGTTGAGCGACCTCTACGGCCGCCGCGCCATGCTGACGACGGCCATCGTCCTGTTCGTGCTGGCGTCGGTGGCGTGTGCGTTGGCGACCAGCATGCCGATGCTGCTGGTTGCGCGCGTGCTGCAAGGCCTGGGCGGTGGCGGCTTGATCTCGGTGTCGCAGGCCACGATTGCCGATGTGGTGCCGCTGCGCGAGCGCGGGCGCTACCAGGGCTACGTGAGCGGCATGTGGGCCATGGCCAGCCTCGCCGGGCCGGTGATCGGCGGTTACCTGACGCATTACCTGTCGTGGCGCTGGATTTTCTGGATCAACCTGCCGCTGGGCATCGTCGCGCTGCTCGTTGTACGCCGCACGCTGCGGCATCTGCCGGTGGCGCACCAGCGTCGCCCGATCGACGTGCCGGGCGTGGTGCTGTTTGCCGCGGGGCTGACCGCGCTCTTGCTGATGATCACCCGGGTGGGGCAGGGCACGCCGCTCACGCAGCCCGACAACCTCGGCCTGCTGGCGGGCGCGGTGGTGTTGCTGGGCGCGTTCGTCTGGCAGGAAAACCGTGCCGTCGAGCCGATCATTCCGCTGTCGATGTTCCGTGTGCGCACGGTCACGATCTGCTGCCTGGCGCTGTTCCTGTGTTTCTTCCAGTTGATTGCCACGTCGGTGCTGATGCCGCTGCGCTTTCAGATGGTGGCCGGTGCCAGCCCCGATGCGGCCGCGCTGCGCCTCGTGCCGCTCACGCTGTCGATTCCGCTTGGCGCCTTTATTGCCGGCCGGTGGATGACGCACAGCGGCCGCTACAAGCCGTTGATGCTGATTGGCGCAAGCGTGGTGCCGTTTGCCGTCGCATCGCTGGGTTTGCTCGACCCGCACAGCGTGCTGGCGCTCACCCTGGCAATGATCGTGCTCGGCCTGGCGATCGGCGTGCAGTTCCCGACTGGCCTGGTCGCCACGCAAAACGCGGTGCCGCCGCAGACGGTGGGCCTTGCCACGGCGCTGACCGCCTTCTCGCGCCTGTTGGGTGGCGCGGTGGGCGTGGCGGTGCTGACCTCCGTGTTGATTGCGCTGCTGCGTCAGGCTGCGCCCGGCGCGCAGGTGGCGGCCGGCGGCGACGTGCTGATGGACCTGTTCCACGCGGCCCTGGCAAGCAATGGCGCCGACGCCCAGGCGTTGCAACGCGCAGGCGAAAGTGCGTTCCGGCATCTGTTCTTCTTTGCCGCTGCGGTGTCGGTGATTTCGCCGCTGCTGATCGTGCGGCTGGAAGAGAAGGCGCTGCGCGGCAAGGTGTCGCTTGCCGAAGCCATCGAGTAAAAGACGAGCGCGCTAGCTCGTGGCAGGCGCCAGCGCGCGCCGACGAGCGCGGCGCGCCACGCTGCCGTCATGCAACGCCCAGCGCAGCGTCGGTGCCACGGTGCGCATGGCCGCCGAGGCAAACGCCGTCTGCAGCGGCGGCCGCTTCAGATCAAGCATCTGGATGGCCCACGGCGGCAACAGCTGGATGCCCGCGTCCAGAAAGAGGCGTACCGCCGGGCGCAACCCCGGGCGCGGCGCCTGCCACGTCATCAAGACGTCCACCACCGTGCGCGTGCGATCGCTGGCCACCAGCTCGGCGCGCATCGCGTTCAAATAAGTCTGGACCGCCGCCCGCGATTTCGGCACGTCTTGCGCGCCAAGCATCTCGGCCACCAGCGCGGTCTCTTCAAAGTAGCGATCCTGCTGCGCGCCGCTCAGGGTGCCATCCACGTAGCGCAGATAGCCCGCCAGGAAGCTCGACATTTCGGCCACGTGCACCCAGGTGAGCAGGTCGGGGTCGTTGGCGGAATACGGCCGGCCATCGGGCGCGATGCCCTGCACGCGGTGGTGGATGGTCTTCACGCGTTCAATGAGCGCCAGCGCATCGTGCCGGCTGCCATACGTGGTGCCGGCCACGAACTGGGCGGTGCGGCCCAGGCGCCCTTGCAGGTCTTCACGAAAATTGGAGTGGTCCCACACGCCGGCCAGCGCGCGGGGGTGCAGCGCCTGCAACAACAGCGCGCTGATGCCGCCGGCCATCATCGCCGGAAAATCGGCGTGCACCTTCCAGCAGACTGCATCGGGGCCGAACAGGCCGGGGTCGCCCGGCGGCGACGCAATGTCGAGGGTGAGGCTGCCGGTGGCGCGCGTCAGGCCGCGGACCTGATTGGCGATGCGTTCGCGAATGGCGTCGAGTGGCGAGGGCATGGTGCCGAAAGTGCCGGGAAGCACGAGGCGAAGAAGCGTTCATTTTACCGAGCCGCATCGGCGCATGCCTTGGCAGTCGTGATGACAGAACGCCGCACGGACGATGTGCCGGCGCAGGACCATTTGTTGCGACGGCATGTGCATCCGCGCCTCCTAGAATGAAGAACGATTCCACGAGAACGCCATGCCTATGACCCCCCGTCGATATACCACCTGGTCTGGCTCGCTTGCCGTGATTGCCTTGATGGCAGGCCTGTGCCTGAGCCTCCCCGCGCGTGCGGCAGACAACGCGCAAGCGCTGCGCGACAAATACCAGACCGTGGCGCCCCAGCTGGCCGATAACGTGTTCCATCGTCCGTTGGTGCTGGAATCCACCGAAGCGCCCGAACGGCTCAAGAGCGACATCTATAGCGTGCTCGACTACCCGTTCGCCGCCGTCAAGAGCGCGCTGGGCGATCCGGAGCACGGCGCTTCCAACTGGTGCGACGTCCTCATCCTGCATCTGAATATCAAGTATTGCCACGCCACGCAGGGCACGGATGGCAGCGTGCTGAACGTGAACCTCGGCCGCAAGGTGGAGGACTCGCTGTCCAGCAGCTATCGCCTCGAGTTCGGTTATCACCCTGTTGTCAGCAATGCGGATTACTTCCGCGTGGAACTCAGCGCGGCTTCCGGCCCGCTCAGCACGCGCGACTACCACATCATGCTGGAGGCCATTCCCGCGCCGGGCGCCGGCAACCACACCTTCCTGCACCTCACGTACGCATACGGTTACGGCGCGGCGGGGCGCCTGGCGATGCGCACATACCTTGCCACCGTGGGCAGCGGCAAGGTGGGTTTTACCAAGACGGCGGAATCTTCATCGGGCGGGGACCCCGAATATGTGGGCGGCGTGCGCGGCCTGCTCGAGCGCAACACGATGCGCTACTACCTCGCCATCGACGCCTACCTCAAGTCGCTGTCGGCGCCGGCGGACAAACGCTTGCAGCAGCGGCTGAATACCTGGTTCAGCGCCACCGAGCAGTACCCGCGCCAATTGCATGAAATCGAACGGCAGGACTATCTGCAGATGAAGCATCACGAAATCGAGCGCCAGCAGACGGCGCAGTGACGCTCTTGGTAAGTCAGGCCGGGCGGTAGACCTTGGCGAAGCGCTGCGCCTGCACGACGCCGTAGTCGCCGGGGGCGTATTGAAGCACCCAGTCACCGGCCTGGCCATGCAGTACATCGCCGGCTTCGGAGCGCGCCATCGAGAACGCTTCGCGCATCTGCTTGGCCAGCACCACGCTCGGCCGGTTGCGGTAGGCGCCAGCCTGACCATGCGCGAGCGATGCATCGGCGGGAGCGTACTTCGCATCGAAACGCTCGCGCGAGACGACCCAGCGGTCGCCGGTTGAACCGGTGATCAGCGCATCGCCGGGGGCGTAGCGGTTCGGGCCTTCCAGGCTCATCAGCTCGCCGGCTTCGGAGGCAAAGTCGACGTGGACAATCTCATCCTTGACGAAGGGGCGGGCGGCGGGGTCCGTGCGGAGGTCGACGTGTTGCAGGGCGGGCATGAGGTGACGCGAAAGGCGGTGAAAGCCCGGTCGGGCGAAAGGCTGTAAGCGTAGCGCAAATGGGGCCGTTGGGCCCCGTGTTTCCGTCGCGGCGTCGGTCATGCCGTGTAGGGCCGTGTAACCAACGTCGATAGAGCGATGGGCCGATCGCGCGCACAATACCGCAGCTCAATTTCGCGGAGTGTGCATGCTCATCGATTGGTCCCTCATCGCCACGCGCGAGGCTGACGCGCTGCACGACACGATCGTCGACGTGGAAGGCTGGGCGATGCCGCTGGACGCCGCGGCGCAGTCCGCCGACTATTTCCTGCTGAGCGCTGAGGCGCCGTGCTGCGGCGGTTGCGTGTCGCGCAACCCGGCCGCCAGCATCGAGGTGTTTGCAGCGCAGCCGATGCCGGTGGGGGACGTGACGCGCGTCCGCGGCCGGTTGATGCGTTTGCAGGACGACCCCGCAGGCTGGCGTTATCAATTGGTGGATGCCGCGCTCGCACCCGGGCAGCCTGCGGCCGGATCGCCGCGCATCAGCCGTCGCGTGTTCCTCGCGGCGGGTGCGGCGATGGGCTTGGCAGCCTGCGCGCCGGGCCGCTTTGCCAACTACACCGATGCGCCGTCAGAGGCGTCGTCCATGTGGACACCGCCGGCCGGCACGCTGACCATCGATATGCACAGCCACGCCGGGCGCGTGATTGTCTCGCGCGACCCCAAGATCGGCGCCAACCGCCCCTTCTTGCCGGTGGCGGAGCCCATGCGCGCCGGCGGCATGCAGGTCATCTGCCTGGCCATCGTGACCGACACCACCGCCGTCCACGTGGGCGCTGGCGGCAACCGTTTCGAGGCGTTCCGCACGCCCGAGCCCGGGGAGCTGTACCAGCTCGGCATGACAGAGTTTGCGCGTGCCCAGCGGCTGATCGAGCGTGAGCAACTGCAGGTGGTGACCGACGCCGCCTCGCTGGCCGCCATGGGCACGCAAGGGCCGAGCGTCATCATCGCGTCGGAAGGGGCTGATTTTCTGGAGGGCCGCATCGAGCGCGTCGACGAGGCCTACACGCAGCACCGTCTGCGGCACCTGCAACTGACGCACTACCGCGTGAATGAACTGGGCGACATCCAAACCGAACCGCCGGTGCATGGCGGCCTGACGGATTTCGGCGCAGACGTGGTGCGCCGCTGCAACGCGCTGGGCATTGTGGTGGACGTGGCGCACGGCACGTATGACCTCGTCAAGCGGGCCGCGGCGACGACCACCAAACCGCCGGTGCTGTCGCATACGGCGTTGTCACGGGCGCCCAGGTCGCGCAGCCGGCTGATTTCCGCCGACCATGCACGCGCAGTGGCGGACACGGGCGGCGTGATTGGCGTATGGCCCAATGCGGCGGACTTTCCCAACCTCGATGCCATGGCGTTGGGCATCAAGCGCATGGCCGATGTGGTGGGCGTGGCGCACGTGGGGCTGGGCACCGACATGCTGGGCTTTATCCGGCCGCCGGTGTTCACGGGCTATGCGCAGCTGCCGGCGCTGGCGACGGCGTTGCTGAAGGCGGGATTCACGTCAGTGGAAGTTGGGCAGATTCTGGGTGGCAACTATCGGCGCGTGTTTGAGGCGACGGTGGGTTGATCGAGGCCCGCAAGGCGGCCAACACCTTGCGGGCCCGATCACCGCACTTCCCCGTGTGCCCTGCTTGTCAGCGGTGTATCAGCGGTCGTATTCGACCGACGTCGTGAAGTTCAAATCCAGCGGATCGGCCCACGACATGTTGGTGAACGACATGTCTTGCGCGCCCGTCCAGCCCGTCACGGCCGGGAAGGCCGTTCCTTGATCGCCCGCCACGTTCACGGTGAGCGTGGTTCCGGGTGCCGCCGGTGATGCGCGGCCCACGCCATTGACGAACACCGCCGGCTGGCCCGACATCGTGGAACGGATCTGCACATTGACGCGCTTCACGAACGGCACACCGGCCTTGGTCGTCCACGTGACGGGCAGGGTGGGGCCACCCGCAAACGTCGACGCCGTGCCCGGGGTGAGGATGTCGCGCGTGGCCTGCGAGATGTCCTGCCACGTGTACTGGCGCAGCGCATCCGGCGAGGGCGATGGCGTGCGCAGGCGCACCGTGTACGTCTTCGACGGCTGGCTGGTGACACCACCTTGATAGATGGCGATGGTGTAGGCGCTGAACGGCGTGATGGTCGCCAGCTCCGTTGCCGTCAGTTGCGGCTTGGCCCAGGCCGTGTTGTTGCGCGGTGCGTCGCCTGGCCACGTGAAGCTGCCCTGGTTGGCCGGGTCTTGCGCCACGCCTGCCAGGCGGAAGTTGTTGCGGCAGGCGCTTTGCTTGGCCAGTAGCGCAAGCTGCGCCGGGGTCTGGCTTGCGCCAATCTGGGCGCGGATGTTCAGCGTGTCGCACGTGCCGGAAGACGGCTGCAGGAACACGCCATTGCGCAGGCCCGGGCCAGTCACGATCGCAAAATCGACAGGCGTGCCGGCGGCGTCGACGATGCCGACCTGCATGTTGATCGAATCGACAAACGCATTGGTGCCCGTCATTGCGGTGGCGCTGTTCAACCAGTCCCACTTCTGCGCGTTGGCGTTGACCTTGGTGAACACGGCGCGCTGGTTGCCGACGATGCGCCAGCCGTTGTCGCCGCTGGCGCGCGAGGCCGGCTTGACCGCCACTTGCACGTGCTGCTGCATGCCGTCGCGAAGGCCGTCGGCGCGGGTCCAGGCGAGCTTGACCCACAGCGTGTCACCGCTGCTGGATGCCACGCGGATGATCTCCGGCAGGCTGAAGCTGGCGTTGTTCATTGCGTCATCGGCAAACAGGCCGGGCGCGCCGCCGCCCAATGCGGGGCCGAATTCCTTGTCGGCAGTCAGGCCGTTGTTCAGATAGGACGAGGGCACGCCGTTGATGAGCGCACCGCTGGCCACGTCGTCCACGAAGATCTGGCCGCAGACGGGCACGCTGCCGCCCGTGCGCGCCGCGCCCGTGGAACCCGCAAAGCACTGATTGAGCGCCGTTTGCAGCGCCACCAGATCGGACGCGGTCGGCAGGTTCGAGACGGGGTTGCCATTGATGGTCGCGACGCTTGGCAGGCTGGCCTTGTCGCTGGGCTGTGGCGCGACGCCTGGCGAAAGCTGCAACTGCGCAGGCGTATCGCTCGACGCGCCGGCCACGGAGCTGATCTGCACGCTGCCGTCCGGCAACACGTTCACCCGCACCTGATCGAGCAATCGGTCCAGCCCTGGGGCGCCCGCCGTCAACGGGCCCGAGATCAGGTCCGCGCCGGTGTTGCCGGTGGCGGCCAGCAGGTCGGCCAGCGCGGCGGCATAGGCGGCGACGGTGCTGGAGACGGTCTGCGCGGTCACCTTGCTTTGCAGCAGGCCCGTGTTGCCCAGGAGCTTGGTCGGGTTGTCGCCGACGATGGTGGCGGCGATGGCGTTGGTGATGGGCGTGATGTTGATCGTCTGCGTGCCTGCACTGGCAGACAGCGCGATCAGCGTGGCTTGCGAATCGGCAACATTGCCGGCCGCAGACAGCACGAACGGCGCGGCAAGACCGGTGACCGTGCATTGGAAAGCGCCCGTGGTGGCGTTGGCCGGGCAGTCGACCGATTTGCCGGTCGCGTCCATCAGCGTGACCGTGGCGCCCTGCATGGCTGCCCCCGTGGCGGCGACGCCGCTGACGGTCTGCGCTGCCGGGACATTGGTGCCCGGCGATGTGCTGGCGCTGCTGCCGGAATCGCCGCCGCCGCAGGCCGATACGGCAAGCGTGGCCAGTGCGATTGCAATGGGGGTGAGTTTCATGGAGTCCTCCCTGGATCGTGGGTGCGCCGTGCGTGCGACGCCGTTATCCCGTTATTCGGCACGGAGATTCTCGAAGCGCGCCCCAAGCGTCCGCATCATTCATTTGGAGGAAAGTGCTGCCAAATGAATGATGTTGATCGGCGCACGCACGTGCTACGTTTGCGCACATAACATGTCCGCTGCCACTTCGCTTGCATGGGGTGAGCACGGCGGGCGCCAAGGCCAGACAGCCATCCTTCGGGGGAGGGACGCGTGCTCAAAGACCAGCTCATTGGTGATCTGTACGAAGCTGCGGTGACGCAGGAAGGGTTTCTGGACGTCTTCCAGGGTGTGACCGAATCGCTTGGCGCGGACCTGTTTCACATGTTCAGCTGGGATGCCGTGCGTAATGCACCCCAGCTTTCGATCTACTCCCCGAAGCGGGGGCTGGACGACACCATCGGACTGTATGACAGGTACTACGGCGCGCTGGACCCTCGCCGCGGTTTTGTCGAACGTGCGCGCGTGCGCGAGTTTGCCTTCTGCCAGGATCACCTGTCGGACGCGTATGTTGAGCGCAGCGAGTTCTTCCAGGACTATCAGATTCCGGCGGGCTTCCGTTATCTGATGGGCGTGCGTTTGGAGCGTCCCGGCAGCAGTGACCTCCTGCTCGGCATGTTGCGAGCGCACGGCCGGACGCCATTTTCCGATGAGGAGCGCGCCACGGCGGCCGGCATGACCGGACACCTGCAGCGCACCATCAACCTCTGGCAGGACACGCGCGTGTTGCATCGCGATGCAGCCCTCGGCGCAGAACTGATGGAGCAGCTTGGCCTGGCCGTGTTCGCACTCGGGCGGGATCAGCGTGTGCTGTTTGCCAACGCCCAGGCCGAGGCGTTGCTGCGCGCATCGACTTGCCTGCGGCTGGAGCACGGCCGACTGACTGCCGCGTTTGCTGCCGACAACGATGGCCTGCAAGCCGCGCTGGGGCGGGTGGCGAAGTCGCGCAAGGGCGAGAGCCTTGCCGTGCGGCCGGCACTCGGGGCGCCGCACGAAGTCTTCCTCGGTATTTCGCAATTGCCGGCCAACGCTGCGCATGCCGCATTTGGCGATGCCGCCATGCTCGTGACAGCGCGCCGCAAGGGCGATGCGTCACCGGTAACGGCCGTGCAGCTGCGCCAAGCGTTCGGTTTGTCAGCGGCAGAAGCGGCGGTGGGCGAAGCGCTGATCGCCGGCAAGACGCCTGACGAATACGCGGCCAACGCCAACGTCGCCATGTCGACCGTGCGTTCGCAGCTACGGGCCATCTTTGAAAAGACCTGCACGCGCTCGCAGGCGGAGGCGGTGGGCGCCATGCTGTGGGTGCTGTCGCAGCGCAGGCCGCAAGGCTAGACGGGTGTCAGGAAAATACCGGACGGAAGAAGCTGCGCTCGTAGCTGACGATGCAGCCGGTGTCTTCTGCGTACTGGAAGGCCGCCACGCAATCGGGGTCGGTCTTGGCGCGCTCGCGATAGACCTCGTAGGCGGCCAGGCTCGGGAACGAGAACAGGGCCAGCGCGACGTTGTTCGCCCCTTCCGATGGGAGAAAGTAGCCGTGGTGCTGGCCGCCGAATTTCTCGACGAGCGGAATCCACATCTTTCCGTAGGCTTCGAATTCGGCCAGCCGTGCCGGATTGATGATGTAGCGGAGGTAGCAGGTGATCATGGCGCGTGCGGTGAGGTCGGAAGCGCACCAGCCTAAACGTCCGCCCGCGGTCCGGTCAATGCCGTGTGCGGGCGGCGTGTTCAGTCTCAGTAGTAGCGCAACTCCGTCGCCTTGCCGTGGAACACCTTGTACGAGTAGATCGTGTAGCCGACGATGGTCGGCAGCACAATCGCCACGCCCACCAGCATGAATTCAAGCGATTCCGGCGCGCTGGCGGCCTGCCAGATGTCGAGCCGATCCACCACCAGATACGGGAAGAGGCTGTAGGCGAGGCCATTGAAGGCGAGCAGGAAGATCGCCCCGGTACCGACGAACGGCGCCCAGATGAGATGTTCATCGCCCTTGGCAATCTGCTGCGGCAGGCGGCGCAGCACCCAGTCGATCAGCAGGAACAGCACGATGGTCACCAGCGGCACGGGCGCCAGCAGGATGATGTTCGGCAGCGCAAACCACTTGTCGAACACGCGTGTGCTGACCCACGGCGTCGCCAGCGACACGGCGGCCACGCCGAGCGCGGTGAACCACAGGCTGCCGCGTGCCCACTGCACAGCGCGCAGCTGCAGCGCGCCTTCCGTCTTCATGATGAGCCACGTAGCGCCCAGCAGCAGGTAGCCGGCAATCAGGCCGCCCGCCGTGCAGATCGCAAAGATGACGTTGGCGGCGTCGTACTGAAAGCCGGTGATGTATAGCCCGAGCATCAGGCCCTGCGCAGCGGTGGCGATGACGGAACCTGCATAGAACGCGCGGTTCCACCACGGCTTGTGGTGCGCGCGCGCCTTGACCCGAAAGTCGAATGCAACCCCGCGCAGGATGAGGCCGAACAGCATCAGCGCCACCGGCAGATACAGCGCGCCCAGGATCTCGCCATGGGCGGCCGGAAACGCCACCAGCAACAGCCCGACACCGAGCACGAGCCACGTTTCGTTGGCGTCCCAGAACGGGCCGATGGAGGCGATCATGGTGTCCTTTTCGGCGTCGTCTGCGCGGCGCAGCAGGATGCCGACGCCGAGGTCGTAGCCGTCGAGGACGACGTAAGCCAGCACGGCAACCCCCATCAGGGCCATGAAGACCACCGGCAGCCAGCCGGCGGGTTGGGTGAGGTCGGGGATGGCGTTCATGCTTGGCTCCGGGCGGGATGGGCAAAGACCGGGTTGGGTGTTTCGATGACGGGCGTGCCGGTGGCATCGGGGTCGGTGGGGTCGATCACGCCACCGGCCTTGCGGGCCAGATAGAACACCACACCGATGTAGGCGGCGATAAGAAATACATACAGCGCCAGGTACATCGCGAGCGTGCTGCCGATCATCGCGGCCGGCACCGACGACGCTGCCTGCGCGGTGGTCAGCACGCCATACACGAGCCAGGGTTGGCGACCGATTTCGGTGACATACCAGCCGGCCACCACGGCGAGCCATCCGGAAAACGTCATCGCCACCAGAACGCGTGCGAGCCAGCGTGGCAGCTCACCTTTGCGGCGCAGGCGCCAGGCGCTTGTCCACGAGACGGCCAGCATCAGCAGGCCCACGCCCACCATCAGGCGAAACGCGAAGAACACCGGTAGCACGGGCGGATGCCGCTCGAACTGGTCCAGCCCGCGCACCTCGCCGTCCAGTGAATGCGTGAGATACAGCGATGCCGCCTTCGGCACCGCGATTTCGTAGCGATTGCTGCGGGTTGCTTCGTCCGGAATGCCGAACAGCACGGCGGGCACGCCGCGTTCGGTTTGCCAGATGCCTTCCATCGCAGCCAGCTTGGCGGGTTGATGCTCCATCGTGTTGAGGCCGTGTGCATCGCCGGCGGCAATCTGCAGTGGGATCAGCACGGCCGCCAGCACCACGCCGGTCTTGAGCGTGGCTCGCACATCGGCAGCGCGATCGTTGCGCAGCCACCGATACGCCGACAGCCCCGCCAGCAGGAACGCGACCGTGAGGCCCGACGCCAGCAGCATGTGGGTGAATCGATACGGAAACGACGGATTGAAGATGATGGCGAGCCAGCTTGCCGGATGCGCGCGGCCGTCGATCATTTCGTAGCCGGCCGGTGTTTGCATCCACGAGTTGAGCGCGATGATCCAGAACACGGAGATCGTCGTGCCGAGCGCCACGAGAAACGTCGCGAACGTATGAATGCGTTCGCTCACGCGGCCGGTGCCGAACAGCATGATGCCGAGGAAGCTCGCCTCCAGGAAGAAGGCGGTCAGCACCTCGTACGCCAGCAGCGGGCCCGCGATATTGCCGACGGTATTCATATAGCCGGGCCAGTTGGTGCCGAACTGGAAACTCATCGTGACGCCGGACACCACGCCCAGCGCGAAGGTCAGGGCAAACACCTTCACCCACAGGCGGTACGCAGCCATCCAAGCGACATCGCCCGTCTTGCGAAAGCGCAGCTTGAAGAACAGCAGCACCCACGCCAGCGCAATGCTGATGGTGGGAAAGAGGATATGGAATGTGATGTTGGCGCCGAATTGCACGCGCGCAAGGACAACGGGATCGAGTGACATGGGCTTTCTCGGGGGGCTACTTGGACTTGCCGCCAACGACGACGGCAAGCTTGTTCTTCATTTCCAGCAACTTATGCACCTTGGCGCCCATCTTCATGAGTTGCTGCAGCGATTCGGCATCGAGCTTCTGCACGTCGTCGAACCAGTTCGTCATGAGCGTGATGAGCTGGTACATCTCCTTCATGCGCGCCTGGGCGTGGCGGTCGTCGGGGTCGGTCGGGGATTCGAGCATCACGTCGCGCAGCAGCGAGAGCGTGGGGTCGATCTCGCGCTTGCGGCGCTCCTCGGCCAGCGTACGGAAGATGGTCCAGATGTCGTCGGGGGCGGAAAAATATTCCCGCCGGTCGCCCGGCTTGTGCGAGAGGCGGACCAGCTTCCAGGACTCCAGCTCCTTCAGCCCGATGCTCACGTTCGAGCGCGAGAAGCCCAGCGCCTCGGCGATCTCGTCCGCGTTGATCGGCTCGCGCGCGGCGTAGAGCAGCGCGTAGATCTGCCCGACGGTGCGGTTGATGCCCCAGCGGCTGCCCATCTCACCGAAATGCAGGACGAAGCGCTGTTTCAAGGGAGAGAGTTGCATTGTTTTGATCTTTCTCAATTTTCAGGAATTTCTGAAATTTTAGGCGTCCTGCCGCGCAGTGCAATGTGACGCGCTGTCGCGGGCGTGCAGACGTTGCAGGGGGGCGTTCCGTGCCCCGTACATGTGAGTCCTCCTCACATGAAAACGTATGGCGTGTTGTTATCGCGATTTGCACTGCATTAAGACGGCCAGAATTAACGCAAATGAGGGATTAACGGAGCAGGTGGGCTGAGGTAATCGGCGTCGATTTACTGTAATGGCTTACTGGATATGAGGTAGACGTCCGATCATCATTTTCATCAGGCGGGAGCTGCTTAGGAAAATGGCGACTTTAAGAAAACAGCCTTCACAAAAAATGGGGTTATCTCGGTCTTAATAACGCGGCTTTCATGCCGATAACCGTTGCGAAGCAAATCATCAAAGGAGATTCCCCCATGCGTGTCAATGAACCTGTTACCCAGCGCGAATACGAGTTCCCGGACAACGCCACGCTCATGTCGACCACCGACACACAGAGCTACATCGCCTATGCCAACGCGGCGTTTGTGGAGGTGAGCGGTTTTTCCCGCGAAGAGATTGAAGGCAAGCCGCATAACATCGTGCGCCACCCGGATATGCCACCCGAGGCATTTGCCGATATGTGGGCCACGCTCAAGGCGGGGCAACCGTGGACGGCGCTGGTCAAGAACCGCCGCAAGAATGGCGACCATTATTGGGTGCGCGCCAACGCGACGCCCGTGGCGCGTAACGGCCGGACCAGCGGTTATATGTCGGTGCGCACCAAACCCACGCGGGAGGAAATCGCGGGGGCCGAGGCGCTCTACAAGGATTTCCGCACGGGCCAGGCGGGCAGCCGCAAGTTTCACAAGGGCCTGATCGTGAGAACCGGGCTGATGGCGTGGCGTTCGGTCTTTCAGGTCATGCCGGTGCGCTGGCGCATTCGGCTCACTTTTCTCACATTGCTGCCCGCGCTGGTGGCGCTGGCGTGGGGCTTCGGCATGTCCGGCGCAGCGCTCGGTGGTTTTGCCGGTGCGTTGCTCGTGGCCCTGGCGCTGGCGTCGTGGTCGTTGAAGGTTCAGATCGCCACGCCGCTCGAAAAGCTGCAGGAACTGGCGCTGAGTGTGGCCTCGGGCGAGAGCCGGAAAGTCGCCATTGCCGACCGGGTGGACGAGATCGGCATGACGCTGCGCACGATCAGCCAGCTTGGCCTGATGTTCCGCTGGCTGATCGACGATGTGGCGGAGCAGGTCGTCAACGTGCAATCGGCCAGTCAGGAAATCGCCAAGGGCAACGGTGACATCAACATTCGCACCGAACAAGCCGCCGCCAGCCTGGAAGAAACCTCCAGCTCGATGACGCAGATGACCGCCACCGTGGCCAGCAACGCCGAGACCGCGGGGCAGGCCAACACGTTGTCTGGGGAGGCCACGCAGGCGGCCGTCAATGGCGGTCGCGCCATGGAGCAGGTGGTGGCGACCATGAGCGCCATTTCGCAGAGCGCCAAGCAGATCGCCGACATCATCGGCGTGATCGACAGCATCGCCTTTCAAACCAACATCCTGGCGCTCAATGCTGCGGTGGAAGCCGCGCGCGCTGGCGAACAGGGGCGGGGTTTTGCCGTGGTGGCAGGCGAGGTGCGTGCGCTTGCGCAGCGCAGTGCCGGCGCCGCCAAGGAGATCAAGGAGCTGATCGGCACCAGCGTCGACAAGGTGGAATCGGGCTCGCGGCTGGTGGACGATGCCGGCAAGACCATGGACGACATCGTCGAACAGGTCAAAAAGGTCTCGGCCATGATTGCCGACATCAGCCTGGCGACGGCGCAGCAGACCGAGGGCATCACGCAGGTCAGCCAGGCGGTCAACCATCTGGATCAGGTCACGCAGGAGAACGCCACCCTGGTCGGCCAGAGTGCGGCTGCGGCGGAAGGCCTGCGCATTCAGGCCACGCGCCTGGTGGAGGCGGTGAACGTGTTCCGTTGAGCCCGAGGCAATTGCAAAAACCCCGTCGAACGCACATCGCGATTGTGCTGTCTTCGCCTACTATGCCTATGCAGTAACGTCCCTCAAAACGCACATTCTCTGGAGCGCAAACATGGCCTCACATGGTTTGATTGCCTGGTTGATCATCGGCGCGGTGGCGGGCTGGCTGGCCGGCATCCTCGTGAAGGGCGGCGGGTTCGGCATCTTCGTCGACATCGTGGTCGGCATCGTCGGCGCGTTCATCGGCGGATGGCTGGCCGGGGTGCTGGGCATCTCGCTGGGCGGCGGCTGGATCGGCTCGATCATCACGGCGGTGATCGGCGCGGTGATCCTGCTGTTCATCATCCGGCTGATCAAGCGCGCCTAGCGCGCGCACGCCGCGGCGCCAAGAACGGCGGTGGATGCGCATGTCATCCAACCGCCGGATTTCAACATGCACCGCATCACCTAGACTGGTTGAACCAAAGGGCAGCCCCGCCGCGCCACAAGCGCCGGCGGGGCCGGTACACGCTAATCCGGCGAGGCCACCATGTCTGACCAGTTCACCACCGCACCGCAAGAACTCTACGAAGGGTTCGAAATTCACGTTGTGCCAAGCCCGACTCGGGCCAACTCCACGCGCTACACCTACACCGGCTACGTGTGCCACCCCGGCGCCGATCCGCACCTGCCCGGTCATGTCGTGCCCTTTCATGCCGATGGCGATGACACCTTCCGCAGCCCCGAAGAGGCCATGGAGGAAGCCGTGCACGTGGCGCGCAGCATTGTCGACGGCTCGCATCCGGATCTGTCGGTGCTGTCGATCGTGACGCACGGCTACTGACGCCGAAGCTTGATCGGCAGCGTCCCTTCCCGTCAGTCTTGCTTGTGATGTGCCGGTCGCCCTTGGCGGCGGCCGACGCATTTGCTGTGCCGCACCATCCCGAATCGTGCTCGCACCGAAACCGTGCGGCGCGGTGCCCGCGCATGAGGCAAGCGCCCCGCCCGATTTCTGGGCAATTTCTCGCAAACCGCGATAGCGCAAGGCTCTGCGTCCTTGGCATACCTGTTGCATAGCACCATGGCGCGGGTCAAAGGCGATTCGCGCGCTTCGTGGTGAAGGCCCTGGTGCTCAGGGCTACTTGGACAACGGCGTCCCAGACCCCGGCTACTGCAGCCGGGCTCTCGGACGCCTTTCTTTTTTTTCGGCCCCTGATTGGTGGGATTCAACATGACCGGCAAAGCGACCCGAATCGACCTGTTCAGCCTGCGCACGCCGCAGATGCGCGCCTTTCATCTGACGTGGCTCGCGTTCTTCGTGTGTTTCTACGCGTGGTTTGCCTGCGCGCCGCTCATGCCGGTGCTCAAGGGCGAATTCCATCTCACACCTGGCCAGATCGCCAACATCAACATCGCCGCGGTGGCGGTGACGATCTTGGTGCGGCTGATTGTCGGGCCGTTGTGCGACCGCTTCGGGCCGCGCAAGACCTACACCGGCTTGCTGCTGCTGGGGGCCATCCCCGTGCTGGGCGTGGCACTGGCGCAAAGCTACGAGACCTTCCTGTTCTTCCGCCTGGCCATCGGCGCGATCGGCGCGAGCTTCGTCATCACGCAGTACCACACGTCGGTCATGTTCGCGCCCAACGTGGTGGGCACGGCCAACGCCGCGGCGGCCGGCTGGGGCAACGCAGGCGGCGGTGTGGCGCAAGGCACGATGCCGCTGCTGCTGACCGCCATCGTGATGATGGGCGTCACGCAGAGCATGGGCTGGCGCATCGCCATGGTGGTGCCCGGTGTGGCAATGCTGATCGTTGCGGCGCTGTACTGGCGCTATACGCAGGACTGCCCGGAAGGCAACTTCAGCGCGCTGCGCGCCGCCGGCAAGACCATCGACGGCGGCAAGAAGGGTGGCTGGGGCAGCTTCGTCACGGCGGCCGGCAACTACCGCGTGTGGCTGCTGTTCATCACCTACGGCGCGTGCTTTGGCGTGGAAATCTTCATCCACAACATCGCCGCCACTTACTACGTCGATCACTTTGGCCTGTCGCTCTCGGCTGCCGGCATGGCCGCGGCCAGCTTCGGCCTGCTCGCGCTGTTTGCCCGCGCGCTGGGCGGCATCGTGTCGGACCGCGTGGCAGCCAAGCGCGGCCTGGATGCGCGCACACAACTGCTGTGCCTGCTGATGCTGGGCGAGGGCCTCGGCCTGTTCGGTTTTGCCCATGCAGGCAGCGTGCCGGTGGCGATTCTGGCGATGCTCGGCTTCGGCCTCTTCACGCATATGGCGTGCGGTGCCACGTATGCGCTGGTGCCGTTCATCGATCGCCGTGCGCTGGGCGGTGTGGCCGGCATCATCGGCGCGGGCGGCAACGCGGGCGCGGTGGCGGCGGGCTTCCTGCTCAAGGGCATGGCCGATACGCAGGCCACGCTATCCATCCTCGGTGTGCTGGTGGCGCTGTCGGCCATCTGCGCCATCGCCGTGCGTTTCTCGGCAGAGCACAAGGCCCGCGAACAAGCGCTGTACGACAACACGCTGGCCGCCGCCGGCAACGCCTGAAAGAGGACATCACCATGACCATGAAGATCGTCGTCATTGGCCACGGAATGGTGGGCCACAAGTTTCTGGAAAGCCTGCTGCATGCGCCCGGCCATCACCTCCAGGTGACGGTGCTGTGCGAAGAGCCGCGCCCCGCCTACGACCGCGTGCACCTGTCGGAATTCTTCACGGGCAAGACGGCGGAAGATCTCTCGCTCGTGGCGCCGGGCTTTTTCGATCGCGATGACGTGGTGCTCAAGCTCAATGCCCGCGCCACGGCCATCGACACCATCGCCAAAACCGTGACAGCTTCCACCGGCGAAGTGCTGCCGTACGACAAGCTCGTCATCGCGTCGGGCTCGTCGCCGTTTGTGCCGCCGGTGCCGGGCCGCGACCGCAAGGACTGCTTCGTCTATCGCACCATCGAAGACCTGGAAGCCATGGCCGAATGCGGCCAGCGCGCCAAGACCGGCGTCGTCATCGGCGGCGGCCTGCTGGGGCTGGAATGCGCCAAGGCGCTGCGCGACATGAACCTGCAAACGCACGTGGTCGAGTTTGCCGGCCGCCTGATGGCGATGCAGGTGGACGACGGCGGCGGCCGCATGCTGCGCCGGAAGATCGAAGACCTGGGCGTGACCGTCCACACGCAGAAGAACACGTCGGAGATCGTCGACGGCGAAACGGCGACGCATCGCCTGAATTTTGCCGACGGCACGCACCTGGAAGCCGACATGGTCGTCTTCTCGGCCGGCATACGCCCGCGCGATGAACTGGCGCGCGCTTGCGGGCTGGAAGTGGGCGAGCGCGGCGGCATCGTGATCGACTCCGAATGCCGCACCTCCGCGCCGGATGTTTACGCGATTGGCGAATGCGCGCTGTGGGGCGGCAAGGTCTATGGCCTGGTTGCGCCCGGCTACGAGATGGCCCGCATCACCGCCAAGCAGATACTGGCGGCGGACGACGCGTCGGAGTTCAGCGGCGCCGACATGAGCACCAAGCTCAAGCTGATGGGCGTGGATGTCGCCAGCCTGGGCGATGCGCAGGGCGTGACGCCGGGCAGCCGCAGCGTGCTGTTCACGGATGAGCGCAAGCAGATCTACAAGAAGCTGGTGCTGTCGGAAGACGGCAAATACTTGCTGGGCGGCGTGCTGGTGGGCGATGCATCGGAATACGGCACGCTGCTGCAGATGATGCTCAATCGCATCGAGCTGCCCGAAGCACCGGAATTCCTGATCCTGCCGCAGGCCGATGGCAATGCGCGTCCGGCGCTGGGCGTGGATGCGCTGCCCGACAGCGCGCAGATCTGCTCGTGCAACGATGTATCGAAGGGCGCGTTGTGCCAGGCCGTGTGTGCCGGCGCCACGTCCGTGGGTGCGCTCAAGGACGCGACCAAGGCCGGCACCTCGTGCGGCGGCTGCGTGCCGCTCATGACGCAGGTGATGAAGGCCGAGATGAAGAAGCAGGGCCTGGCCGTCAACAACCACATCTGCGAGCACTTTCCGTATTCGCGCCAGGAGCTGTATCACCTCGTGCGCGTGGGCCGAATCCAGTCCTTTGAAGCGCTGCTGGAAGCGCACGGCAGCGGCATGGGCTGCGACATCTGCAAGCCGGCTGTGGCGAGCATCCTCGCTTCGTGCTGGAACGACTTCGTGCTCAAGAAGGAGCACGCCAGCCTGCAGGATTCCAACGACTACTTCCTCGCCAACATCCAGAAGGACGGGACGTACTCCGTGGTGCCGCGCATGCCGGGCGGCGAGGTCACGGCAGACGGCTTGATCGCCGTAGGCCAGGTCGCCAAGAAGTACGGGCTGTACACCAAGATCACCGGGGGCCAGCGTGTCGACCTCTTCGGTGCGCGCCTGGAGCAACTGCCGCTGATCTGGGAAGAATTGATCGCGGCCGGCTTCGAGTCGGGTCACGCGTATGGCAAATCGCTGCGTACGGTGAAGTCGTGCGTGGGATCGACGTGGTGCCGCTATGGCGTGGGCGATTCGGTGGGTTTTGCGATTGCGCTGGAGAACCGCTACAAGGGCCTGCGCTCGCCGCACAAGATCAAGTTTGGCGTGTCGGGCTGCACGCGTGAATGCGCGGAGGCGCAAGGCAAGGACGTCGGCATCATCGCTACGGAGAAGGGCTGGAACCTGTACGTGTGCGGCAACGGCGGCATGAAGCCCCGTCATGCCGAACTGCTGGCGGCCGACCTCGATCAGGAAACGCTCATCAAGTATGTCGACCGCTTCCTGATGTTCTACGTGCGCACGGCCGACCGCCTGCAACGCACCAGCACATGGCGCGACAACCTCGAAGGCGGTCTCAACTATCTGAAGGACGTGGTCGTCAACGACAAGCTCGGCATCGTGGCCGAACTCGAAGCCGAGATGCAGCATGTGGTCGACACCTATCAGGACGAATGGAAGACCGCTGTGACGAACCCCGACGTGCGCAAGCGCTTCCGCCACTTCGTCAACAGCGAAGCGAAGGACACGAATGTCGTCTTCGTCGAAGAGCGCGGCCAGATTCGCCCCGCCACGGTCGAGGAGCGTGCCAAGACGCGGCCCGTGCGCATTCCCGTTGTTGCTGAAGCCGCTTGAGCCCGAGAGAAGAGGAGAACGCCATGCAAGCATCCCGTTGGACGCCCATCTGCGCCGTGGACGACATCGTTCCCAACACCGGCGTCTGCGCGCTGGTGGACGGTGACCAGGTTGCCGTGTTCCGTGTGGCCGGCAACACGTCGCAAGGCGTGTACGCCATCGGCAACTACGATCCGAATTCCCATGCTGCCGTGCTCTCGCGCGGGCTCATCGGCAATCTCGGCGAGCGCATTGTCGTGGCCTCGCCGATCTACAAGCAGCACTTCGACCTGATCACCGGCGAGTGCCTGGAAGCGCCGGCCAACTCTGTGCACGCGTACGCGACCAAGGTCGAGAACGGCACCATCTGGGTGGGAGTATGAGCATGACGTCGGCGCGCCCCAAGCTGGTCGTCATCGGCAACGGCATGGCCGGCATGCGCACGGTCGAAGAACTGCTCAAGCTCGCGCCGGACCTGTACGACATCACCGTGTTTGGCGAAGAGCCGCACGGCAACTACAACCGCATCCTGCTCTCGCCTGTGTTGGCGGGCGAAAAGCAGGTTGACGACATCATGCTCAACACGCGTGAGTGGTACGCGCAGAACCGCATCACGCTGCATGCGGGCGATCCGGTGGTCGCCATCGATCGCCCGCGCCGCACGCTGCGCTCGCGAGACGGCGTGGAGATGCGCTACGACCGCCTGCTGATCGCCACCGGCTCGCGGCCGTTCATCCTGCCGGTGCCGGGGCATCTGCTGCCGGGCGTGATCGCCTTCCGCGACATCCAGGACGTGGAGACGATGCTGGAGGCGGCGCGCAACCATCGGCATGCCGTCGTCATCGGCGGCGGCCTGCTCGGGCTCGAAGCGGCCAACGGGCTGATGCGCCAAGGCATGGACGTGACGGTCGTGCACCTGCCCGACACGCTGATGGAGCGTCAGCTGGACAAGCCCGCCGCGCAACTGCTGCAGAAGGCGCTGGAAGCCAAAGGCCTGCGCTTCCTGCTCGGCGCGCACACGGCGGAGCTGCTGGGCACCGACCGCGTGACCGCCGTGCGCTTCAAGGATGGCACCGAGATCCCCGCGGATCTCGTCGTCATGACGGCCGGCGTACGCCCGAACATCGAGCTTGCCAAGGCGGCCGGCCTGCATTGCGAACGCGCCATCATCGTTGACGACACGCTGCAGACCTACGACCCACGCATCTACGCCGTGGGCGAATGCGTGCAGCACCGCAGCGCAACGTTCGGCCTCGTCGCACCTATCTGGGACCAGGCCCGCGTGTGCGCCGCGCACCTGGCCGGCGCCGGACACCGCCGCTATGTCCAGCAGGCAACGGCCACCAAGTTGAAGGTCACCGGCGTGGACTTGTATTCGGCGGGCGATTTCATCGGCGGCGACGGTACCGAAGACATCGTGCTGCGCGACCCGCGCCGCGGCGTCTACAAACGACTCGTCCTGAAGGAAGACCGCATCGTCGGCGCGGTGCTGTACGGCGACGTGGCCGACGGCCCGTGGTACTTCGACCTGATCCAACGCGAGGTGCCCATCACGTCGATCCGCCAGCGCCTGTTGTTTGGCCGCGCGCTGTGCGAAGCGGAAGCGGCGTAATGAACACCGGCAAGACGCAAAGCTGGCAACACCCTTTGCACGCCGCCGGTGTGGCAGTTGAAGCCCTAGATGGCGCCTTGAATTTCTGTTGCAGGGAGGAAAAAGAGGGGAGGCCTGTTTGAGCGAAGCGAGTTTGCCTCCCCTCCCTCCCTGCGACATAAATTCAAGGGGAGGTCGCCATCTCGGGCGCGCCTTTCTTTGCTTACTTTCTTTGGCAAGACAAAGAAAGTGAGTCGCCCCCGGCAGGGGGTGAAACAAGGGATGCACGACAAACGCACAGCAATACGGAAATGACGATGACCACCATCCCCCTCCACCCAGCAACCAACGCCGTACGCACCACCTGCCCCTACTGCGGCGTCGGCTGCGGCGTGCTAGCGACCCCGCAAGCGGATGGCAGCGTCAGCATTCAAGGCGATCCAACGCACCCCGCCAACGCAGGGCGCCTATGCGTAAAGGGCGCCGCGCTGGGGGAAACCGTCAGCCTAGAAGGCCGCCTCCTGTATCCCGCCATCCGCGAACGTTCGCATGACCTCGACGCCTCCATTGCCCCGCTGCAGCGCGTGACATGGGATACCGCCCTCGACACCGTCGCCCAGGGTTTCCGCCGCATCATCGACGAACACGGCCCCGATGCGGTCGCGCTCTATGTCTCCGGCCAGTTGCTGACCGAGGATTACTACGTCGCCAACAAGCTGATGAAGGGCTTCATCGGCACGGCCAACATCGATACGAACTCTCGGCTGTGCATGTCGTCGGCTGTGGCCGGCCACAAGCGCGCGTTTGGCGAAGACCTCGTTCCTGTCTGCTATGACGATCTGGAAATGGCGGACCTCATCGTGCTGGTCGGCTCCAACACGGCGTGGTGCCACCCGATCCTGTTCCAGCGCATCGTGCGCGCCAAGGAAGCGCGGCCCGAGATGAAAGTGGTGGTGGTCGACCCGCGCCACACGGCCACGTGCGAGCTGGCCGATCTGCATCTGCCCATCAAGCCCGGTACCGATGTGCGGCTCTTCAACGGCCTGCTGTCGTTCCTCTCGCGGCGCGGCGTGGTGGACAGGAACTTCGTCACGCTGCATACCAACGGCCCGGACGCCGCGTTGGAAGCCGCCGGCACCGAGAGCGAAGACGTCGAAGCCGTCGCCAGGGCCTGCAAGCTCAAACTCGACGATCTGCTCACCTTCTACAGCTGGTTTGCCGACACCGAACGCACCATCACCGCGTTCTCGATGGGTGTGAATCAGTCGACAGCGGGCACGGACAAGGTCAACAGCATCATCAACTGCCACTTGCTCACGGGCCGCATCGGCCGCGCGGGCATGGGGCCGTTTTCGATTACCGGCCAGCCGAATGCCATGGGCGGCCGCGAGGTGGGCGGGCTGGCGAACATGCTGGCCGCGCACATGGAGCTGAACGAGCCGTCGCATCGCGATCTCGTGCAGACGTTCTGGGGCGCGCCGCGCATGGCCGACAAGGCGGGCCTGAAGGCGGTCGATCTGTTCAACGCCATTGAAGACGGGCGCGTCAAGGCCGTGTGGATCATCGGCACCAACCCCGTGGTCAGCCTGCCGGATGCGGACCAGGCGCGCCGTGCGCTCGCCAAGTGCGAACTCGTCGTCGCGTCCGACATCGTTGAAGCCACCGACACGACCGTGCTGGCCGACATCCTGCTGCCCGCGCTCGGCTGGGGCGAAAAAGACGGCACGGTGACGAACTCCGAGCGCCGCATCTCGCGCCAGCGCGCCTTTCTGCCCGCACCCGGCGAGGCACGCGCCGACTGGGACATCATCGCCGACGTCGCCCGCCGCATGGGCTACGACGGCTTCGACTTCAAGCGCGTGCACGATGTGTTCGACGAACACGCGCGTCTGTCCGCCTACGCCAACGGCGCGAGCGGCATTCGCCGCGCCTTCCACCTCGGCGGCCTGGCGGGCCTCGATGCCGATGCATACGACGGCATGTTGCCGGTGCAATGGCCCATCACAACGTCGGGCAACGGCGAAGCGCGCCTCTTCAGCGATGGCCGCTTTGCCCACGCCGATGGCCGTGCGCGCTTCGTGCCGACGCCGGCCCGCGCGCCCGCGCATGCGGCCGACAGCGAATATCCGCTCATCCTCAACACGGGCCGCGTGCGCGACCAATGGCACACCATGACGCGCACCGGCCGCGCGCCCAAGCTGGCGGATCACGTGCCCGAACCGTTCGTCGATCTGCACCCGCACGATGCGCTGCTGGCCGGCGTGCGCGAGGGCGGCCTTGCGCGCGTGTCGTCGCGCTGGGGCAGCGTGGTGGCGCGTGTGCGCATGACGGGCGGCATCGCGCGCGGCAGCGTGTTCGTGCCGATCCACTGGAACGGCCAGTTTGCTTCCGATGCGCGCGTGGGTGCGGTCGTCAACCCGGTGGTCGACCCGGTGTCCGGCGAGCCCGAGTTCAAGCACACGCCGGTGATGGTCGAGCCGTTCGATGTGGCGTGGCACGGTTTCGTGCTCTCGCGCCGCGCGCTCGACACCGACGATGCAACGTGGTGGACGCGCATCCAGGGCAAGCAGTTCGTGCGCTATGAGCTGGCCGGTCGCCAGCAACTGGGTGCCGTACACGATTGGGCGCGTGCGCTGCTCGGCGTAGCGGATCCGCACGCCGACTGGCTCGAATACGAAGACGCCACCGCGCGCGTCTACCGCGCCGTGCATGTCGTGGACGACCGCATCGAAGCCTGCGTGTTTCTCTCGCCGCGCCCGGACCTGCCGTCGCGCAACTGGCTGGCCGGCCTGTTCGCGCAAGAACGGCTGGAAGACGTCGACCGGGCGGGCGTGCTGCTCGGCCAGCCGATCGAAGCCGGCGTCGACGTCGGTCCCACCGTCTGCTCATGCTTTGGCGTGGGCCGCAACACCATCTGCGATGCCATCCGCACGCAGGGCCTGCAATCCACCGGCGAGATCACGGCCTGCCTGAAGGCGGGCGGCAATTGCGGCTCGTGCGTGCCGGAGCTGAAGCGGTTGCTGGTGGAGGCGCGCGTGCAGCAGGCGGCGTGACTTTGCTTGGTGACGAGGTTTTGCGCCGTGTTGCCACCATCGTTAGAACAACGGTTCGCACGTGTAGCTTGCACACGTACCGCACGAACGGTGGTCCGGCTTGTAAGAACCGTCAGGTCATCAGGGGAGAATGGAGTGCAGTACGGCATTGCGTGAGAAATCCCCCAACATGCCCTCAGCGGTTGCCTGATCCTCGGGTGACTTCGGGGATGCCAGAAAGCGAGTGCGATAACGCAATGCGTCCGGTAAAGAAGCCATAGAGGCAGCGACAACGCAGTTGAGATTGCTTTCGCAAGGTGCGCCACCAGCGTTATAGGCCCGCACAACGTTCGCATAGCAGTCCAACTGAGGCTGGTTGCTCACGCGTTCACTCAACATGCAACGCATCATTGAGTACTCTGGTACGTCGCCTCGAATCGCGATCGCCGCTTCAAGCTTGCTCAATGCGCCCGCATAGTCACGTCGGCCGGCATGCTCGCTTGCTTCTTGCGCCAGCAAGAACGCTCGTTTCGACTCTGACGTCGGCACTGGCTTAGCCTGGGCAGCGACTCCACTCGATTGCGTTGAAACTTGCTCCTCTTGCCGTGGTGCGACCGGAGTGTTGGTACCACTGTCAGTGCAACCGAAAAGCCCTGCGCCCACCAGAGCAAGAGACAGCAACCATGCTTGATTTCTAGACATTGATGACTCCACTCTTGACTTTGCCAGGGACCACTTGAATCGGTATCGCGATTGCGCCACGGGGTGGGTTAGGTACCGCGTGACCCTCATCGCCTTTGTAGATGTACCCACCTGTGATGAGCAGCTCAATTTTCATCGAGGGGTCCGCTTTCGGCAGTTTCAATACGGCCGAGCCAATGGGCGAGAAATTATCCTTCGGCCAAACGCCAGGTTCGTTGTCCAAGCCCAGCGGAGTACTCGGCCCTTCGATGTCATTTATGCGAAGGGAGGCCGAGGCAAAGAAATGCGTCTTACCTATTCTTCCGGCGCTGGTGTAGCCCATAGCACTCAACCAAATGGACTCTTCCGCACCGCCGCTCTTCACTGCGAGCCCCCCCTTGAGATTGAACGCGCCATTCATGCCCACGCCTTCCGCAAACAAGTGGGCCCATTGGTTGATTTGATAGCTGGGCTGCGCAAGCTGATAGCGATACTCGCGACTTTCCTGCCCCCTATCATTTCCCACCATCAGGGCCGTCTTCACCATACCTGGCACTGAGCCAGCCGACTGGGGCTTGCCGAATTTGACGGCCAACACGTCGGTCGTCTCAGATTCATGCAGCTCCGTCTCTCCAAGAGCATTGGTAACGCCCTTGATGACGCTGCCGTCCTTCTTGGTGATTTCGTATGCGCGGTTGGCAACCGGCTTGTTGTCTGCGGGACGGATCAGTCGGAACTTGCGACCCACGTCGCCCGAATCAAACTGCGGCAGCGCCTCATTGACGCCCTCCGGCCCCGGCACGTCGAAGTTCCCCGTATGCAGGTGGATGAGCGTCGGCCCAAAGGCCTCGACCTTCCCATCCGCAATCCGAATCCCCGCGTCGCCGCTCATGAGCGTGATGCCCGTCTTGGCATTGAGCAGGATGGTGCCGTCCGTGGCGGTGACGACCACGTCCTGTCTGGCGTTGGCAGTGATGCTCTTCTGGTGCGCTTGCAATACGAGTTGCCCCTGATGGGCGATTCCCTTCCATTCACCGCTGTGTGCGAACAGACTGATGCCGGTGCCAGCGTTGACGAGGTATTGCTGCCCTGCGGTCTGTTGCTGGTTCAGCTTGGAAACGGTGTCGATGTGTTGGCCCGCGTAGCTGGTCAGGCTCTTGGGGCTAGCCAAGGCAATACCGGCCGACGCGTAGGCGCCCAGCAGGGGCTGGCCACCTTGGCCTGGCTTGTCCTGATGGTTGTTGGCGCCGGCATCCCATTCCTCAATGGCTTTGGCGAGTGTCGATTGCGGACCGGCGTCGGTTTTCAGGGCTTCATGCTGACTGCTGTAGTCGCCCAGGGATTTCGCGGCTTCGAGCGCGGCCTCCATGCAGCGGATGAACTCTTGCCGGTCGAGGTGGCCGCCCACGGCAGTAACCTGCCCCTCGGTGGTGAGGAACAAGCCCTTAGCCCCACGGATGGCGCCATGCCCATCGGTGCGCAGATCAAAACCCTCGCCTCTCTGGTCTTTGCGCCCGGGGTTGCCGGGCACACCGGTCAGGTAGCCCAGATTGAGCTGGCTGGTCTGGTGGTCAGACGACAACTGGGCCTGGATCTGGCCCTGCGTGTCATCCATCAGCAGGTGGTTGCGCCGCTTCCCGAACAGTTCCTTGCTGGCAATGCCCGAGAGGGCATGCTGACCGGGCAGTTGCCATGGCGGCAGATTCAGCTGGTTCGGCACCCGCCCAATAATGATCGGCGTGTTCGGGTCACCATTGAGGTAATCGACGAGGACTTCCTGCCCAATGCGCGGGACATGCATGGCACCGAACTGGTCACCCGACCAGCCGTTGGCGACGCGGATCCACGGCGAGGAGTTTTCGTTGTACTGGCCGTAGCGGTCCCACTCGAACTGGACCTTGACGCAACCGAAGTCGTTGGTCCAGACCTCCTGGTTCTCGGGGCCGGTGACGACGGCGCGCTGAATACCCTTGACGCGCGGTTTTGCGGTGGTCAGCGGTGGGCGGAAGACTTCATCCGTCGGGTGGGCTTCAAAGCGGACGTGACAGGCGTAACGCTGGGTGCTGCCCGATTGGACGGCGACGTCTTCGAGTTCGAGCTCAGTGCTGACGACGAGAAATTCCCGGTTGAGGTCATCCTTGTCGTGATTGGCGATCTGATAGGTGCAGCCAGCAGCGAGGCCGCGCAAGGCGCCGGCACCGCGTGCACGCCGTCCTTGCGATCGACGCTCCTCCATGCGGATGCGAGCGCGCTGGCTGCCAACGTCTCGGCTGGTGTAGACGCCGGGGTCGTATTCGTAGCGTTCGAACTCGGAGTGGTGCGTGTCACGCGGCAACCTGTCGCCCGTGGTGAGATCGGCCTTGGGCTGGCGCGGGTCGTAGTCTTTGAGGGTGATCTTGCCGGTACGGAGGCGGTTGATGGGTTCAAACCGGGTGAGGTGTTCTTCGTCGACCTTCAAGCCCTGCGGGTAAATCGGTAGCGTGTGATACGCAGCGCTGGGGAATTTGCGCCACGCGCCGGATTCGCTCACCAGCACGAGGCGGTGGTGGCCGCCGTCGTGCTCGAAGAAGTACGTGATGCCCCATTCTTCGGTGAGGCGTTGGAAGAAGTCGAAATCCGTTTCGCCGTGCTGGACTTCCCATTCGAGTTTGGGGAAGACGCTTTCGTCTAGGCGTTTGTCGACGCTGAAGGTGTAGTCGGCCAGGACTTCATCGAGGATGTCGATGACGCTCTTGTTCTGGAAGGCTTTGTAGTCGCTGGTCTGGGTAGCGAGCCACAGCCATGGGCGCAGGGTGTAGCGGTAGAGACGGTTGTCGCTCACACCGCCAACTTGTTCGACAGCGCTGATGACGCCAGTAATTTGGCGCTCGCCGGCACCAACACCACCCGTCAAGCCGGTACCGATGCCGTCTAACTCAATCGTCAACGTCATCTCTAGGCCGATGGCATCGTCCAGGTCGGCTTCGAGCATGGCTTGCTCGGCAGCCAGGGATACGGGACGCAGGTCGACCGTGTAGGTGAACAGTTCGCTCAGGGCTTCGCGGCCAGTGACGCGCACGAATTCCAACTGCGGTTGACCGAGCAATTCCGGGATCGCAGCACTCGTGGCTTTGACTGTGCGGTGAGGACCGGGTGGAGGGATGGCGTTACGCGCGTTCCCGGGGCGGTCGATGCGACGGGTGTTCTGACTCACGAGCGGTCTCCCAGTAGATGTCAAGAGGGAACATGCTCATGGCCCTGTCGCGTCGGCGGAGCGGAATTGACGAAACTTGACGCAATGCTCGAGTCGGACCCGTACTGTGGGCGGCGGAGGGCCGCCTATGCACGAATAGGTTTCGGCGAGCGCCCGGCTAGCCATTCCGCAATCTCGCAACTAATCCAAATTTTATCCGGGCGATATTGCTGTGTTAATTAAACCCGGGTAGAATGCGTTCCTGTTGAAACTTCAGCAGGAGCCTTTCTCATGGATGCCGCAGCAACCCAAGCGTGCACGGCGTTTGCCGGCACGCAGCGCCTGGCCGCCGGGCCCGTCCGCGACGTCGCCCGGGCCGTCAAGATCCACGTCGATGCACACCCCGAATCGCAGGTGCTGGTGTTCGACCGCACCACCGCGCAGCCCGTGGAATTCGACTTGCGCGGCACGGTGGAAGACGTGCTTGCGCGCCTCGATCCAACCGCATCGTCTGCCACGCAACCGGCCGAGTCCGATAGTCGCCCGCGTGGTCCTGGCCGTCCCAAGCTGGGCGTGATCGCGCGCGAGGTCACCTTGCTGCCGCGCCACTGGGACTGGCTGGCCGCGCAGCCGGGCGGGGCATCGGTTACGCTGCGCAAGCTCGTGGAAGATGCGCGCCGCGCTGCCGAAGGCGCCGACCGCCGCCGGACTGCGCAAGAGGCGGCGTACCGCTTCATGTCGGCGATGGCCGGCAACGCCGCGGGCTTTGAAGAGGCCACGCGCGCCCTGTTTGCCGCAGATGCCGCGGCGTTCGAATCCCTCACACACTCCTGGCCCGCCGACGTGCGCGACTTTGCGCGCGAACTGGCGAGCCGGGCCTTCAATCCTCAACAGGAGGCTGCATGACAGCGCCTGCTGCTCGCCCGTTGTGGCGAACATTCATCGCATTCCTCGGCCCGCTGATCCTGGCCAACATCCTGCAATCGTTGTCGGGCACGCTCAACAACGTCTATGTGGGGCACATGCTGGGCGTGAAGGCCCTCGCCGCGGTGTCGGCGTTCTTCCCGATCCTGTTCTTCTTCATCGCTTTCATCATCGGGCTCGGCTCCGGTGCGGCGGTGCTGATCGGGCAGGCGTGGGGCGCCAAGAAGCCAGAGGCAGTCAAGACCGTGGCCGGGACAACGTTGTCGGTGGGCTTCATCGTCGGGCTGGCGGTGGCGCTGCTGGGCGGCCCGTTCGCCAACGCGCTGCTGGGGTGGCTCGGCACGCCGGCCGACATCCTGCAAGACGCCACGCTCTACGCCAGCGTCATGCTCTATGCCATGCCGGGCCTGTTCGTCTACCTGCTGGCCACGGCGATGATGCGCGGCGTGGGGGACACGCGCACGCCTTTGCGCACGCTCGCACTGTCGACGGCGATCGGGCTGGTGCTGACGCCGACCTTCATTCGCGGCTGGTTCGGCTTGCCGCAGCTGGGCGTGGCAAGCGGCGCCGCGGCGACCATCATCTCGTTCACGATCGCGCTGGTGTGGCTCGCCTTCTTCCTGCGCCGCCGCAACCATCCGCTCGCGCCCGATGCCGTGCTGGCGCGGCATCTGTGGGTCGATCTGGGTGTGCTCAAAACCGTGCTGCGGATCGGCGTGCCGACGGGCGTGCAGCTTGTGGTCATCTCGATTGCCGAACTGGCGCTGCTGTCCTTCGTCAACGGCTTCGGCTCCGACGCAACGGCCGCGTACGGCGCCGGCACGCAGATCATCAGCTACGTGCAGTTTCCCGCCATGTCGATTGCGATCACGGCGTCCATCCTCGGGGCTCAGGCCATCGGTTCGGGCAATACGGAGCGGCTCGACGCCATCACGCGCACGGGGCTGTGGCTCAACGTGGCTATTACCGGCGTGCTGGTGCTGATGGCGTTGCTGTTCTCGCGCGCCGTCATCGGCTGGTTCACCACGAGCACGGAAGTGATGAGCCTTGCGCAGAGCCTGCTGCACATCTCGCTGTGGAGTTCGGTCATCTTCGGCATGGCGAGCGTCTTCTCGGGCGTGATGCGCTCAAGCGGCACGGTGATGGCGCCCACGGCGATTTCCATCCTCGCCATTGCGGCGGTGGAAGTGCCGGTGGCCTGGGTGTTGAGCCGCCATATCGGCACCGACGGCATCTGGGCTGCGTATCCGGCCGCCTTCCTCGCCATGTTCGTGATGCAGGGGCTGTATTACGCGCTCGTGTGGCGACGCCGCGCGCAGCGGTTCGGCATCCGCCGCATGGTGTGACGACACCGCCGCCGGTTGCCAGGTGGGGCCGGCGGTGGAGCGCGTGCGGGACTTACGCCGCGCTCTCGCGCAAGACCTTCTTGTTGATCTTGCCGACGCTCGTCTTCGGGATCTCCGCCACGAAGGCGATGCGATCTAATTCCGGCACGGCGTATTTGCTGATGCGTTTGGCGTCGGCGTGTGCCAGCAGGCAATCGCGAATGGCTTCAGCCTTCAGCCGCACGCCCGGCTTGCTTACGACAAACGCCATTGGCCGTTCGCCCCACTTGGCGTCGCGCACACCAATCACGGCGCTCTCCTGCACGCCCGGCACCTGGGCGATCAGGCTTTCCACTTCAATCGACGACACCCATTCACCGCCGGTCTTGATCACGTCCTTGATGCGGTCGACGATCTGCACGAAACCCTCGGGCGTCATGACGGCGATGTCCTGCGTGTGCAGGTAGCCACCGGCCCACAGTTCTTCCGATGCTTCCGGCTTGTTGAAATAGCTTTGCGTGAGATACGGCGTACGCAGCACGATCTCGCCCTGGTGCTTGCCGTCGTGCGGCACATCGCGCAGATGCTCGTCGACGATGCGCAACTCGGCCAGCGGGACGGGGCGCCCCGTGGCGCAGCGCATGCGGATCTCTTCCTGCCGGTCTGCTGGCTTGCGGCCAGGCGGCAGTTGCGCGAGCGCCACCACGGGGCCGGTTTCGGACATGCCATAACCGGCAAACACGTCAATGCCTCGCGAAAGCGCCGCTTCGCAGAGTGCCGGAGACAGTGCCGAGCCGCCAATCAGGACCTTCCATCCTGACAGGTCATGCATGCCGCCTTCTGCCGCCTGCAGCAGCATCTGCAGCAGTGTCGGGACGCAATGCGAGAAGGTCACGCGCTCCGTGTCGTGCAGCTTGAGGAGCAGGTCGGCGGCGTAGCGGCCCGGCAGGACCATCTTCAAGCCGAGCATGATGGCGATGTACGGCATGCCCCACGCCAGCACGTGGAACATCGGCGTGATCGGCATGTAGACATCTTCACGGTGCAGGCGCTGGCCATCGCGCGGTGCGCACAGCGTCGTGGCAGTCGCCATGGTGTGCAGCACGATGTCGCGGTGGCTGTAGCTCACGCCTTTCGGGTCACCGGTCGTGCCGGTTGTATAGAACGTCGCGGCCCGCGTGCGTTCGTCGAAGTCGGCAAATACAAAATCGGGCGAGGCATGGGCGAGCAGTGCTTCGTATTCGCCAGCCACCCGCAGCGTGGTGTGCGGCATGGGGGCGTTGTCGGCCAGCACGACAACGTGGCGTACGCTCGTCAACTCGGCCCAGATCTGTTCCAGCATCGGAACGAAGTCGGCGTGCACGAGCACGACTTCGGCCCGCGCATCGTTGAGCGTGTAGAGGATCTGCTGGGCTGAGAGCCGCACATTCACGGTGAACAGCGTTGCACCCATCATCGGCACGCCGAAATAGCACTCGAGGTAGCGGTGGCTGTCCCAATCCATGACGGCCACGGTCGAGCCGTGTTGAACCGTCAGTGTGCTCAGCGCCGATGCGAGCCGGCCGATGCGCTCGCGAAACGTGCGATAGCTGTAGCGCAGTGCACCGCGATACGTGATTTCCTGCTCGCCATGGAGGCATTGCGCGTTGATCAGCAAGTGCTTGACGAGCAGCGGATAGGTGTACGCCGAAGGTGTCGGGGTGATGAGGTTCACAGGCATGGTCTGGAGCGCGTTGTTCGGTATGCAGGTTCGTACGGGCGGGGCAATTCAGGCGTCGTCATCCAGCTGGATGACGATGTGGCCGTCGGCCTCGTGAATGGCGTAGGTCTTCAGGCACAGGCCGCCCGCGCCGGGCACGCAACCGGTGGCGAGGTTGAAGCGCAGGCCGTGTGCCGGGCACTGCAATACGTTGCCATCCAGACGCCCCGAGGCGAGCGATGCGCCGTTGTGCGGGCAGCTGTTGTCGACGGCATGAAGCCGGCCTTCGACGTTGAAGACGACAATGCTGCGACCGTTGGCGAAGACGAGCTTGCGCTGGCCGGCGGGAAGATGGCTGGCCGACGTCACGATGATGTTGCGCGCCATGGTGTTCACTACGCGTCCTCTTGAGGTTGCATTGGTGATAACAACAGCGCGCTCTGCATGGCGCGCACGAGCGTGCTTGCCGGATGCGCTCCCGAGACCGCTACGCCCGAGTTGAAGACGAAATGCGGCACCCCGGAAACGGTCACGCCTCGGCCGACCGGCTTGCAGACGCTGGGTGGGCCCGCATCGAGCGCTATCGCGCGGGCGACGTTGTGCTCGACCTCCAGGCTTTGCAGCACGTTTTCATTACCGATGTCTGCGCCTTCCACAAAATAGGCACTGAAGATGCGTTCGATAAGCTGAGCCGGCTGTCCGCCAGCGTCGATCCGGCGATATTTCCGAACCACGCCGTGCGCGCGCTCGGTATTGGGCAGGACGTTGATGCGCGAGAAATCGAAGTCGATGCTGGCGGCTTGCCCGGCGCGCTGCACCTGGGCACGCCGCATCGCGACGGCTGTAGGGGTGCCGTGGCGGCTGAGGTAGAACGCCTGGTAAGGGAGCCCTTCGGCCGGGGTGTCCGGCAACAGGGGGTAGGGGCGCCACCGCACCTTGGTTTTCACCTCCGGATGCAGCGCTGCGAACGTGCGTAGCGCGCTCGAAAGATGGCGCGTACCGATCCAGCACCACGGGCAGATGAAGTCGAAGAAGACATCGATCGTGAGCGATGCGCGCCGACGGTTCCCGCCTGCCGGTATTCCCCGCACGGGGCGGTCAAACGAGTTCATGGATCAGCGCTTCCGCCCCCGGCCACGGGCCAAAGCCCGATGCCGGATTGAGGTGTCCGACCTCCCCGAGATCGACCAGACGGCTGCCCCAGTCGGCGGCCATGCCGGCCACGCGTTCGAACGCGGCCAGCGGGTCGTTCCGGCTCGCGGCGACGACGCTTGGAAACGGCAGCGGATGCCGCGGGCAGGGCAGCCAGCCGTTTTCCTGCAGCACGTCGTGCGTGGGGTAGCCCGAAGGCAGGGGCGTGTCGAGATCGGCCGGCGTGGCCAGCAAAGCGCCGTGGATCTTGCGCGTGTGCCGCCGGGCCCAATGCACGGTGATCATCACGCCTGCGCTGTGCGCTACCAGAATCACCGGACCCTCGATGGCGCTGAGGGCCTTGTCCAACGCTGCGACCCGTGCCGCGCAGCTCAACCTGTCGACCTCCAGCGGCGGGACCGACGCAGCCTTGTGGCCTGCCGCCCGGAGTTCGGCTTCGAGCAATGTCTGCCAGTGTTCGGCCACGTGGTCGCGCAGGCCGGGTACGAAGAGGAGGGTGGGAGCGGTGTTGGACAACGTCATGATGAAACGCCATGCAGAAAAAAAGCGAGGAGGTCGCCCTCCTCGAATGCCGACCGGGGAGACGGCGGAGTCCGCCTCCCGTGGTGCTTTCGGGACCAGTCGCTCAGAACTTGTGACGGATGCCGACGGCCGCGCCCAGCATGCTGGTCTTGCCCGCGGCGAGGCCATAGCCCGTGGCGTTGAGATCCACCGTGGCCTGATCCAGCGCGAGGCCTGCGTTGCGCGCATACGCCGTCGTCAGATACAGGTCGGTGCGTTTGGAAAGCGTGTAGTCGGCAATGAACGCCAACTGCCACGGGTTGGCCTGTGTGGAAGGTGCGCTGTTGATGGTCTTGATCTTCTGATACGAGTATTCGAGCGAGAGCATCAGCGCGCTCGTCGCCTGATAGTTGGCGCCGGCCCAGAAGTAGTCGTCGCGCAGTGCCACGCTGCCGTTGGCGTTCTTGTTCTGGCCCCAGCGGTAGCCGCCCATGACCTTGAGCACATCGCCAACGAGGTAGCTGCCCGCCAGCGCCGCCTTGCGCACCGTGCCGGAGCTGAATGCGCCGCCGCCCAGCGGCGTGCTCGGGTTGTACTGGTCGTACGCGAGCGTGGCGCCCAGGGGCCCCGCCGAATAGGCCACCCCCGCGCCGTAGCCGCTGTCGCGCCGCGCCTGGCCTGGCACTTCGCCGTTGCCGCCGCCGGTCGGGTTGGTGCTCGGCGCGCCGGTGCCGAACGACCAATGGGCCTGTGCCGTCACCGGGCCGAAGTTGCCCGTGTACATCGCCGTGTTGTCGGAGCGGAAATTCACGCCGGTCTGCACGGCCGCCGGTTCGTACTGCGTGGAATACGCCATCGGCTCGAAGTTGGCCAGCAACTGGAACAGCGTCGTGTACTGGCGGCCGAAGGTGAACTGCCCGATCGTGCTGCTCTTGAGCCCAACGTAGGCCTGACGCCCGAACAGCCGTCCGCCTTGCTGCGATTGGCCCGTGTCGCTCGCAAAGCCGCTTTCCAGCACGAACAGTGCGCTCAGTCCGCCGCCCAGATCCTCCACGCCGCGCAGGCCCCAGCGCGAGCCTGAGAGCCCGCCGCTTTGCATGGACACGCGATTGCCCGAGCTGCCCGGCGTGGCGCCCGGCAGGTTCGTCGCATATTCGATGTTGGTGTCGACGACGCCGTACAGCGTGACGCCGGATTGCGCACAGGCTGCGCCGGCACAGGCCAGCAGCGCCGCGGGGGCGAGGTGCTTCGTCTTCATGTTGCAGGGTCTCCTCTTGGTGTGATCGCCGACGGGTCCGATGTGTCCCGACGGTCGTTAGAACGGCTTGCCGCCGATGATGCCGGCACGCTCCATCTTGCGATGGCACGGCGCGTAATCCATGACGGCGTAATGCTGCGTGGCGGTGTTGTCCCAGATCGCCACGCTGTTCGGTTTCCAGCGCCAGCGCACCTGGTATTCAGGAATGTAGGCCTGGCTGATGAGGTAGCGCAGCAGCTCCGACGCGCCGCCGGTGGCGTCCTGTCCGAAGCGCACGCGCGCCGGTGTGTGGTAGTTCGTGAAGTGCGTCGTGAAGCCGTTCACGTACAGCACCTTCTCGTCGGTCTCGGGGTGCGTGCGCACCACGGGGTGTTCCGGATCGGGATATTGCGCCTTGAGCGCGAGGCGCTTTTCGATCGGCATGACCGCGCCAAAGCTGGCTTCGATGCTGTGGCGCGCACGCAGGCCGGCGATGTCGCGCTTGACGTCTTCGGGCAGGTTTTCGTAGGCCAGCACCATGTTGGCCCACATGGTGTCGCCACCAACCGGCGGGCATTCCACGCAGCGCAGCACAGCGCCGAACTGCGGTGCCTCGCGCCAGGTGGTGTCGGCGTGCCAGCAGTTTTCGTAGCGGTCGTTCGGGTGATCGGGCGTCTTGTAGATGCGCACGAGGCCCGGGTGCTCCGGGTCGCTGCCGGCCACGGGGTGGTCTTCCAGATCGCCGAAGCGGCGGGCAAACGCGACGTGCTGCGCGCGGCTCAGGTCCTGGTCGCGCAGGAAGATCACGCGGTGCTTGAGCAGCGCGGCGCGGATCTCGCCGAACAGGCCTTCGTCTTCGATGGCGTCGCGCAATTGCACGCCGGTCAGCTCGGCACCCAGGGCGTTGGTCAGTTGTTCAATGCGCATGACGGCCCCTCAGATGACGAAGACGGACGACCCCGTCGTCTTGCGTGCTTCCAGATCGCGGTGCGCCTGCACGGCGTCTTCCAACGCATAGCGCTGGTGGATTTCGATCTTGATGCGACCGGCGGCGACGTGATCGAACAGCTCGCCGGCAAGCTCGGCTTTCTCGGCCGGATCGGCGATGTAATCGGCCAGGGCCGGACGCGTGAGGTACAGCGATCCCTTCATCGCCAGCAGCTGCGGGTTGAATGGCGGGATCGGGCCAGACGCCGTGCCGACGCACACCATCAGGCCGCGTCGCTTGAGCGAATCGAGCGAGGCATCGAAGGTGGCCTTGCCGACGCTGTCGAACACCACGTTGACGCCCATGCCATCGGTGAGTTCGCGCACACGCTTTGCAACGTCTTCGTGCACGTAGTTGATGACGTGGTCGCAGCCGTGCGCGCGGGCGATGTCCGCCTTGGCTTCGCTCGATACCGTGCCGATCACCGTCAGCCCGAGCAGCTTAGCCCACTGCGAGACGATCAGCCCCACGCCGCCGGCGGCCGCATGCAGCAGGATCGTGTTGCCCTTCGCAAACGGGTAGATGCGGCGCAGCAGGTAGGCCGACGTCAGGCCGCGCATGGTCATGGCGGCGGCGGTTTCGCACGCGATAGCCGCGGGCAGCTTGATGAGCGGTGCGGCCGGAATGAGGCGTTCGGTGCTGTACGCGCCCAACGTGTTGATGAAGCCCGTGTAGGTCACGCGATCGCCCACGGCGACATTGGCGACGCCATCGCCGACGGCTTCAACGATGCCTGCCGCCTCAACGCCCATGCCGGCCGGGCGCGGCACGGGGTAGAGCCCCGAGCGGAAGTAGGTGTCGGCAAAGTTCAGGCCGACGGCCTCGTGGCGCAGACGGACCTGCCCCGGGCCGGGTTGGCCGACTTCGACGGTCTCGCAGCGCAAGACCTCGGGGCCGCCGGTTTCATGAAAGCGGATTGCGGTTGCCATGGGTATCTCCTGGATTACTTTTTCAGATGTTCGGGGTGCGCGCCGCCCGCGCGCCTCGCTCAGGAGACGCGGTCAAAGCGGAGAGGGGATGGGTGCCTTGAAGGCGGCGCGCGGTTAGCGGAGCAGGGCTGTCATGCGGAAGCCACGGCGGCGGGTGCGGCGGAAGGTGCCGCGTCGATCGACACGTTGGCCACGCGCTTGAGTTCAGCTTCGTAGCTGCGTGCGGCCAGCAGGAAGCAACCCGCAGCCACCACGCCGAAGATCGGCATGACGGCCAGGGCGGTCTGCAGGCCCCATGCATCGGACATGGCGCCGCCCACAAACGGCCCGATCGCCAGGCCGAACAGGTTCTGGAACAGCGACAGCACCGCGGCGCCGGTCGAGCGCACGCCGGGGTGCACCACGTCGAACACCACGCTCGAAGCCGGCGCGACCGTGCACGTCATCAGGAAGCCGCCGAAGGCGATCATGAGGAACTGCTGGTTGGCCGGCATGGCGGTACCGAACGCCGTCATGAAGACGAGCAGCGTGACCACCGCCAGCACCGCCACCGCAATCAGCCGGTTGCGCTGGCGGCGTGCCGCAACCACATCGGCCACCACACCCCACACGAAGGCGCCCAGCGCGCCGCACAGCACCACCAGCGCGGCTTGCATGGCGGCGCGGTCCGGCGGCGTGCCGTGGTAGCGATTCAGGTAGCTCGGCAGCCACGACCAGATGGTCGACACGACGATCAACTGGAAGGCAGCGCCCAGGCACGTCCACCAGAGCGTGCGTGAGCTGGTCAGCGCGCCGGCCACGCGCTGCAGGAGCGTGCCTGCAGGCTGCCGCACGTGCCCGTTGCCCGGCGCGATCGCCACCGTTTTGTAATCCGGCACGAACACATACAGCAACGCCAGCACCAGCCCCGGTACGCCCACCACGCCGAACGCCGCTTGCCAGCCCCAGCGCGCTGCAATCACGCCGCCCAGCAGCACGCCCAACACCGAACCGACGGACGCCGCGGCAAAGAAGGCGCCCATCAGCGTGGCGCGCAGGCGTTTGGGGAACAGGCTGGCAATGAGCGCCGCGCCCACCGAGCCGTAGCCCGTCTCGCCCACGCCAACAATGGCACGCGCGGTGAAGAGCTGTGCGTAATTGCGCGTGAACATGCATGAGACCGTTGCGAGGCTCCATACGGTGGCCATCACGACGATGCTTTTGACGCGGCTGAAGCGGTCTGCCAGCAGCGCCACCGGCAAGCCGCCCACCGCCACCACGATCGAGATGACCGAGACGAGCGCGCCAAGCTGCTTGTCGGACAGCGCCCAGGCGGTTTTCAGATGCGGGAACAGCGACACGATGACTTGCCGGTCGATGTAATCGAACAGCATCAGTGCAAAGGTCATCGCAAACGCAAACCACGCCTGGGGGCGGCTGACGAGGTAGTCGTCGTGGTCTGCGCGCGGGTCGGCGGCATGCAGATTCATGGTTGTCTCCGAGTGGCGGCGCTTGCGTTGAGCGCCGCCTGTGTTGGCCCGGTGATGCTGCGGCGTTCAGTTTAAGCCGCGCGCAGCGGCAGGTTCTTCACGTTGGGGGCACGGTTGGGGGACATGCCGTTCTTCGCCAGCGTTTCTTCCACGCTGTCATATTGCACGCCAATGCGGTAAATGGCGCGGGCTTCCTTGCCGCTGGCAACCTCGCGGCCCAGTTCACGGGCCACGCGCACGCACTGCTCGATCTGCTGCACGGACGTCATGCGCTTGCCGTGCTGGTCGATGATCGTGTCTTCAATGCCGCACCGCGGATGCAGGCCCATTGCCATGGCCATCATGTTGAAGGGCAGCACGTTCTTGAGCAGCGACTCGGCCGTCAGCGTGCAGCCATCCGGGGCGCGGTGGATGAAGTTGAAGAAGTTGAACGGATTGGGGCCGTCGAAGCCGCCGCCAATGCCGATCCACGTCAGGTTGAGCGGGCCCTTGTAGACGCCCTTGCGGACGATGCGCTCCAGCGTTTCCAGGGCATGGATGCCGGTCAGCTGAAAGTGCGGCTGCACGCCGGCGGCCTGCAGGCGGCGCAGGTGTTCCTCCAGCCAGGCGGGGCCGGCGGGCACGGTCATCTCCGCATAGGCGGCGGCCAGCGCGGGGTTGGCCAGCGACGTGCCTTCCAGGTAGGCCGGATACAGCAGCTCCATGATGTTCATCTGCGTGGTGTTGACGGCCACGGTCACCTGGTCGGGCGCGGGCGTCAGGTCGGCCAGCATGTGGCGGGTGTCGTCCGACAGCCACTTGGCGGCTTGCCCTTCGTCTTCCGGCGCAAACGAAATCGAGCCGCCGACCTGAATGATCATGTCGGGCACCGCCGCGCGCACGCCGGCAATCAGCTCGTTGAATTTCGACAGCCGCTTGGAGCCCTTGCCGTCCAGCTCGCGCACGTGCAGATGCAGGACCGTCGCGCCGGCGTTGTAGCAATCGACGGCCTTCTGCACCTGTTCTTCCATCGTCACCGGAATGTCTTCGGGAAAATCTTCCGGCATCCATTCCGGGCCGTACGGCGCTACGGTAATGACAACCTTGTCCTGGTTTTCGGGGTGCAGCGAATCATCGAGGAATTGCATGTGGGGGCTCCTGTAGGGGATGTCTCGGCTGGACTTCACTATAGGGAAGCGGTAGCTTTGAATTTCTCATTTGGCGCCAAGTTTTTCTCTTTGTGCGCCATTCCGCGTAAACACCAACACGGCTCGGAGCGCCCGGAAATCGATGGAAACGATGGTGCGTGCCCGCTCGCTCAACGGCTACTTCCAGGTCGTGCGTCGGCTCGGTTTCAACCCGCAGGAAGCGCTTCGGCAGCTTGGGCTGGACCCGGCCAAGCTGGCCGATCCGGAGCAGCCCGTGCCGGTGGTGGCGACATGCCAGTTGATGGAGATCACTGCCGCGAGTGCCCCGTGTCCCACGCTGGGCCTGCAGATGGCCGAGGCCCGCCAGGAACTGGATTTCGGTGTGCTGGGGCTGCTGCTGGCGCATAAGCGCACGCTGCGCGAGGCGCTGCAGGCCATCATCCAGTACCGCCACCTGTTGAACGACGCGCTGGCGATCTACCTGGAATCCGACGGCGACATGGTGGTGATTCGCGAAGAGGTCATCACCGAGACGCCGGTGCCGCTGCGGCAGGCCAACGAGCTGGCCGTCGGCGTGCTCGCCCGGACGTGCAGTGCGCTGCTCGGCGTGCATTGGAAGCCGCGCAGCATTCACTTCTCACATACCGCCCCAACCGACCTCAGCCTGCACAGGCGCGTGTTCGGCTGCCCCATCGTGTTCGGCAGCGACTTCAACGGCATCGTCTGTGCGGCTGCCGATCTGGAAACGCCCAACCCCGCTGCCGATCCGGCGCTTGTGCGCTATGCGGAGAGCCTTGCGGAGCCGCTCAATGTATCGGCGCAGGAGGCGGTGGTGCAGGACGTGCGCCGCGCGATCTATCTGCTGTTGCCGTTGGAGCGTGCGTCGGTGGAGCAGGTGGCGGATCACCTTCACCTGAGCGTGCGCACGTTGCAGCGGCAGCTCGAATTGGCCGGCATGACGTTCTCTGACTTGGTGGAGGAGGTGCGGCACAACCTTGCCGTTCGCTACATGGCCAACCCCAGCTACCGGATCGGGCGGGTGGCAGCGCTGCTCGGCTATACGCGGCAGGCGTCGTTCACGCGCTGGTTCATCGCCCACTTTGGCATGACGCCGCGCGCGTGGCGCGATGCGCAGCGTGGTGATCGGGTTGGCGACGCGGCTCAGGCAGGCTCCAGCCCGGCCGACGCGTCATCCGCACGCGGCTGACGCGCCAGCCGCACCGCGGGCGATTGCAGGATGCACAGCAGCTGCAGCGCAAAGCCTGCCATCGCCACCAGCAGGCACGCCCCGACACCGGCATGTGCCGCAAGCCACGCGGCCATGGCCGCACCGACCGGCCGAGCGCCATACGACATCACGTTGACTGCGGATACGCGCGCCAGCAGCGCAGGCGGCGTCACCGTCTGCCGCAGCGTGGTCGTGCTCACCACCCAAAGAATCGGCCCACAACCGAGCAGGAAGAAGCCGGCCTGAGCCAGCGCAGGCCACGGCTGCCACAGCGTGGCCGCAAGTAGCATACCGCCCGCCAGTCCGCATACGGGGCCTGTCGCCACCACATGACCGAAGCGCCAGCGCGCGAGAATCCGCGCGGCCAGCAGCGCACCGATCACCATGCCCGCGCCGTACATGCCGAGCGTCAGCCCGATCGCCTGCGCAGAGAGATTCAACCGATGCGCCGCATACGGAACGAAGATGGCCGACACCATGAAAAAGGACATGGTGAAGACGAGCTGCGTGATGAATACCGGCCGCAGCAGCGGATGCTGAAACACGAAGCGCGCGCCTTCCGCAATGTCTTGCAGCGGATGCGCTGCGCGCGGTGCCGCAGGCTCCCGAGCGGACACGCCGGCCAACATTGCCGACGCCATGGCCGACAACGCCGCCGCCAGCACGAACGCCGCCATCGCGCCCGTCCAGCCGATCAACGCACCGCCGATGGCCGGGCCGCACGCAAATGCAACCGTGCGCGCCAATTCGATGCGGCCGTTTGCGCGTGCGAGCATCGCGGCCGGCACGAGCGACGGCACCAGCGCCGGGGCTGCCACGCTGAACACCGCCGTGCCGCACACCGCCACAAAGCCGAGCACGCCCAGCGCCGTCAGGTTCAACCGCCCGGCCATCAGCAGCCCCGCCACAGCAAACAACGCCAGTGCGCGCACCGCCTCCGCGCCGGCCATCAACGCGCGCTTGGGCCAACGGTCCGCCAGCATGCCGATGGGAATGGCAAACAGCACGAAGGGCAGCGTGAGCGCCACTTGCAGCCAGCTCGCCGTGCTGGCGTCGGCATGCAGGGTGAGCACAGCAACCATTGGCATGGCCGCCAGCGCAATCTGCTCGGCAGACTGGGCGGCCAGGTTGGAACCGGCCAGCCGGTTGAAGCCCGGCGGCAGGCGGTCGACAGCAGGGACATGGGGATCGGACATCGCACACTCCTGAAAACGTTCGCTCAGGGTAGGGGCGGCGATGTCTGGATGCGCTCCGCTTCTTGCGGGCAAATTCGGAGCGCGACCGTGGCTACAGGATGGGCGCGAACAGCTTGGCCACGTGCATGATCACGCGGCGCAGCGGGTGTGCGTGTTCGTATTCGTCACGGCCAACGCGGGCGGCTTCGGCAAAATCGGCTTCGAGCATCTGCGCGACGTCGTTGGCGAAGCGCGAATCGGCGGTCATGATCATCAGCTCGAAGTTCAGGCGGAACGAGCGATTGTCGAGGTTGGCGCTGCCCACGGCGGCGGCCTCGTCGTCGATCAGGACGACCTTCTGGTGCAGGAAGCCGGGCAGGTAGCGGTAAATCTTCACGCCCGCGCGGATTGCCTGATACGCGTACAGCGAGGACGCCAGGAACACCATGTGATGGTCCGGCCGCGACGGGATCAGGATGCGCACGTCCACGCCGCGCAGCACGGCCAGGCGCAGCGCGGCAAACACGGCTTCGTCCGGAATGAAGTACGGCGACGTGATCCACAGCCGCTTGCGCGCCGACTGAATGGCTTCCATGAAGAACAGCGAGCAGGTTTCCTGCTTGTCGGCCGGGCCGCTGGCGACCACCTGGCAGACCATGTCTTCTTCGGGCCGCAATTCGGGCACGATCAGCTGCGGCACTTCGCGGGCGGCCCAGTACCAGTCTTCGGCAAAGGTGAGCTGCAGGTCCATCACCGCGGCACCGACGATCTCGATATGCGTATCGCGCCACGGTGCAAGCGGCGGCTTCTCGCCCATGTATTCGTTGCCGACGTTGTGGCCACCAACGTAAGCGCGCTCGCCGTCCACCACGACGAGCTTGCGGTGGTTGCGGAAGTTGAGCTGGAAGCGGTTGACGAACCCGGCGTGCGTGGAGAACGGCTTGGCGTGCACCCCGCCTTCGACGAGCCGATGCACATAGTGGCGGGGCAGCGCGTGGCAGCCGATGCTGTCGAAGAGAAAGTACACGCGCACCCCGGCCCGCGCGCGGTCGAGCAGCAGGTCGGCCAGTCGGCGGCCGAGCGTGTCGTCGTGCACGATGAAGAACTGCACGATCAGCACCCGGCGCGCCTGTGCAATGGCCGCAAAGATGGCGTCGAAGGTTTCCGCCCCGTTGACGAGCAGCCGCACGCGGTTGCGTGCCAGGCACGGTGTGCCGGTCAGGCGCGGCAAGGCCTGCATGCAGGTGTGCTGCGGCGCGATCACGCTCGATTCGTGGTCGCGCAGGCGGCGCCAGTCGTCGGACAGGGTGATTTCTCGCAGGCGGGCGTTGTGAAAGCGGCGTGCATCCACGTAACCGGCAAAGGTGCTGCGCCCGAAGATCAGGTACGGGATCAGCGTGAATTCTGGCAGCGTGACCAGCGAAATGGCCCACGCGATGGCGCCCTGCGACGTACGCACGGTCAGCACGGCATGCATGGCGGCGAGCACGCCCACGCAGTGCACAAGAAAGAGAAAGGCGGCAAATGCCGTGGTGTTGGTCAGCATCGAACGCAGCGGGAAGAAGGCGCACCGTGGGCCATTTTGACACGCCGCAGGTGGCGTCGGACAAACACGGATATTGCCGCGGCTGCCAACTCGCGTAGTCTGGCGGGGCGGTCGGCCTAGGCACGCCGCATGCTGGTGTGAAGTCGACGTCCTGTCGACGCGCCGTCTCCAACACGATATCGAACATGCAACGGCACCCGAGGAACTTCCCGATCGCGTATCTGCGCGCCTGGTTTGCCTGCCTGGCGATCGCGCTGCTGACCGGCTGCGCCAGCCTGCCCGAGCACGTCGACCGCCCCGTCACGACGGCACTGCCGAACGCCGAGTCGGCCACCTCGCTGGGGCGCCTGGCGCAGACGAATGCGCCGTCGGCGGATGTGTCGGGCTTCCGGCTGATCCCGTCGGGCGAAGAAGCCTACGCCACGTTGCTGACCCTGTCCGACCGCGCCGAGCGCACGCTGGACTTGCAGTACTTCATCATTGAAAGCGACAACAGCGTGCGCGAGTTGATGCGTCATGTGCTGGCCGCCGCCGAACGCGGCGTGCGCGTGCGCATGCTGGTCGACGATCTGCACAGCGACGGGCGGGATCTGGCGTTCCTCAAGTTCTCGTCGCACAAGAACATCGACGTACGCCTGTTCAACCCGTTTCCGGGCGGCCGCATGTCGAACGTCACGCGGTACCTGAGCGGCGCCGCCGAGTTCCGGCGCGTCAATCGGCGCATGCACAACAAGGCCTTCATTGCCGACAACGCGCTGGCCGTGACGGGCGGACGCAATCTGGGCGCCGAGTATTTCACGCAGAACGAGACCACCAACTTTGTCGATCTGGACGTGCTGGCCGCTGGGCCGGCGGTGCGGCAATTGTCGTCGGCGTTCGATGCGTACTGGAACAGCGAATTTGCCTATCCGGTGCAGGCCTTGGCGCCCGAGCCGAGCACGGCGCATCCGCCCGCACAGAAAGACGGCAACTATCCCGCACCCGTGACGATGCCGAACCGGCCGGAAGGGCCGCCCCAGCGTATCGACGTGCCGACTGGGCCGATCGACATGGGCTCCGGTTCCGGCAAGGCGCAACCTGACCAGGCAACCTCGAAGCCCGAACAGCGCCGCAACCAGACCGACCTCGCCAAGCCGGCGCCGGGGCAGCCCTTGCCGCTCAAGCCTGCGCCGCGCGACTGGTTCCTCGCCGACCAGATCGCCCGCGGCCGGCTGCGCCTGGAGTGGGCGCCTGCGCAGGTGATTGTCGATCGTCCGGCCAAGGTGTCGGGCGACAAGGTGGAACCCGGCGGCGAGCGACTTGCCCAGACGCTTCTGCGTCTGATCGACGAGGCCAAGCGCGAGGTGGTGCTGATCTCGCCGTACTTTGTACCGGGCAAGGGCGGACTCGAAGTGGCCAAGCGTTTGCAGGATCGCGGGGTGCGGCTGCGTGTGCTGACCAACTCCCTGGCGGCAACCGACGCGCCCATCGTGCATGTGGGCTATGCCAAATATCGCGGCGAGTTGGTCGACGACGGCGTTGAACTGTACGAACTGCGGCCGACGCTGGGCGATCGCCCAAAGATGTTCGGCACGTTCCGTTCGTCGCAGGCGAGCCTGCATGTGAAGTCGATCGTGGTGGACCGCAGCACGCTGTTTGTCGGCTCCATGAACATCGACCCGCGCTCCATCGGGTTGAATACCGAAACGGGGCTCATCATCCGCAGCCCGGTCCTGTCGGAAGCGGTGGCCAAGCTGTTTGACGACTCCGTTCGCGACAGCGCCTATCGGGTGACCAAGGAAGACGGCCGGCTGCGCTGGACCACGCGGCAGAACGGCAAGGACGTGGTCGTCGATCACGAGCCCGAAGTGGGCCTGGGCCGCCGGACGTGGATCCAGTTGCTGGCGCCGTTTACGCCGGAAGAGCTGCTGTAGGGCCCCAAAAGAAAAACGCCGCGAAGGGCGGCGTTTTGCAGCGCAGGCCAGGGGTTGCCCGGCCGGTGCTTCTTTACATCTTCTGCTTGGTGTTGTCAGCGGCGCTTTCGAGCTTCTGGCCACCCGTCTGGATGTCCTTGCCCATGCCTGCCATCGTGTTGCAGCCAGCCAGAACGGCGCAGCCCAGGGCCAGCAGTGCGATCAGTTTCTTCATCTCGATCCCCTTGTGAGCCGTGCGGTATCCCGCACGATGTTCGCGTGATTGCCACCAAGGCGGTGGCGTAACCCGCATTTTAGTGCCACCCCGCGCACGTGGGGTGCGTCCGCCACATCTTTTTTATCGCCTTGCATATCACTTGCGGCGCATTCCGGACATTCGGGACGCTGCCCTCTATTTCCGCCGTCGGCTGCCGTTAGCACCTTTGGGAGTGAGTGAACAGGGTGCCCGAAGAGCGGCGCTGGAAGACCGTTTCAGCGTTGCGCGGCCCAACCATGCAGGGGAAAAAGACATGTGGAAGTGGATGGACACAAGCATTCGCACGCGGCTGACGTTCCTGGTCGCGGTATTTGCAGTGATGATTGCCGTGGTCGGCTTCGCGGGTATCACCACCGGCCGGGCCACCAACGACGATTTGCGCGCGGTGTACCTGGAAGACGCCAAGGGCTTGGACCTGCTGGCGAAAGACACCATCAACCTGCTGTGGGCGCGCATTCACCTGACGAATTTCGATTCGGTCTCGTCGCCGGAAGAACTCAAGAAGCTGCTGGCCGATGCGCACACCATGGTCAACTCGGCCAACGATGCGTGGGCCCAGTTCATGAAGCTGCCGATTCCGGATGCCGATCGCGCGCAGCTGCAAGCCGCCGACGCCGCCCGCACCAAGTTCGTCAAGACCGCGCTGGAGCCGGCCATTGCCGCGCTGGAGCGCAGCGACCTCACCACGTACCGCGAGCTGAACACCAACCTGGTGCCGAAGCTCTTCGTCGATTACGACACGGCGCTCGGGCCGCTGGTCGGGGCGCGCTTCAAATACGGTCAGCAGCGCTTCGACCATTCCCAATCGCGCTATGCGATGAGCATCTGGGTTTCCGGTGGCTTGCTGGCCGCCGCGCTGGCGCTGTCGATCGTGGCGCGCGGCGTGCTCAGCCGCACCGTGGTGCGTCCGCTGGAACGTGCCATTCAGGTCTTCGAGCGCATGGCATCGGGCGATCTTGCCGCGCGCATGGAGGGCCAGACCGCCGCCGGCCGCCGCGATGAAACCGCCCGCCTCATGCACGCCGTGTCGTCCATGCAAACGAGCCTGCAGCAGATCATCGGGCAGGTGCGCACCGGCTCGGATTCGATCGCCAGCGCCACCAAGCAAATTGCAGCCGGCAATGCCGACCTCTCGCAGCGCACGGAGCAACAGGCCTCGTCGCTGGAGGAAACCGCTTCCAGCATGGAAGAGCTGACCAGCATCGTGAAGCAGAACGCCGACAACGCGCGTCAGGCGAGTACGCTGGCGGTCAACGCGTCGGACATCGCCGTCAAGGGCGGGGAAGTCGTGGGGCGCGTGGTGGACACCATGGCCGGCATCAACGAAAGCAGCCGCAAGATCGCCGACATCATCGGCGTGATCGAGGGCATTGCGTTCCAGACCAACATCCTGGCGCTGAATGCCGCGGTAGAAGCCGCCCGCGCTGGCGAGCAGGGCCGCGGTTTTGCCGTCGTTGCCGGCGAGGTGCGCAGCCTCGCGCAGCGCAGCGCCACGGCTGCCAAGGAGATCAAGGAACTGATCGGCGATTCAGTGGGCCGCGTGCAGAACGGCTCGACGCTGGTGGCCGAAGCCGGTACGGTCATCGAGGAGGTGGTCGTGGCCGTGCGCCGCGTGACCGACATCATGGGCGAGATCAGCGCTGCGTCGGAAGAACAGAGCAGCGGCATCGAGCAGGTCAACCAAGCCGTCACGCAGATGGATCAGGTGACGCAGCAGAACGCCGCGCTGGTCGAGCAGGCTGCGGCCGCAGCGGAATCGCTGGAAGAGCAAGCCGAGGCGCTGCGCAGCGCAGTGGCAGTCTTCCGCGTCGAGCACGCATAAACCGCTCGGCACACCCAGGCGCCAGCAGCGCCCTTCCGCTTTGCACGCGGGAGGGCGTTTTCCTTTACGGCATCAGATCGCGCGCGCGCTCGGCAATCACGTCTTGTGTGTCGTCGATCCAGCGCGCCGGGAAAGGTTGCGACAGCAAATAGCCCTGGATGACGTCGCACCGGCAGGCGCGCAATGCGTCGAGCTGCGCGGCGGTCTCCACGCGCGTAGCGGTGACGGGCACGCCCGCACCATGCGCGGCCGTCACCAGGCGTTGCAGCATGGTCTGATCGCTCGTGTTGGTCACGGCGTTGACGACGGCCTGATCGAGCTTGACCTGATCCGGGCGGAAGGTCGACAGGCAATCCAGGCTGTGCGCAGTGGCCCCAAAGTCTTCCACTGCCACGCGTGCGCCGCAGGCGTGCAGCGCTTCCACCGCCTTTTGCGCGGCGCCGTTGGCACGGTGCAGCGTATGTTCGGAAATCTCGAAGACGAGTCGCGTGGTCGGCACCGCGTGGCGCGCGGCAATGTCGCGCACCACATCGCTCAATTGCGGATCAAGCAGCTGCGCAACCGACAAATTGACGGCCGCATGCACGCCGGGCTGATGCCGGCTGTTCCGCCCCGCGCGCTGCGATTCTTCGCGCAGCAGCCCGGCCAGCATTTGCGCGGCGTTATCGAGCACCCAGTGGCCTACCTGGCGGATGTCGCCGGTCTGCTCCAGGATCGGCAGAAAAGCGGCCGGTGCCACGCCGCCCAATTCCGGAGAGATCCAGCGCAGCAAGAATTCGTAGCCGACGATCCGTCCGTCGGTCAGGCTCAGTTGGGGCTGCAGGTTCAGGCTGAACTGGCGGCGCGCGAGTGCATGGCGCAGTTGCGCAGCCAGGCGCGGATGCTCGGCGATGGCGTCGTATCCGTCGCTGTGGCTCGAATTGCCGGTATCGCCTGAAGCGCCAGTGCCGCTGGCCGTGCGCGGGGGCATGGCCGCCGGGGCATACAGCGCAGGGCTTTGTTCGGCACCGTGCTGCACACCGTAGAGCGCGCGGTCGGCCTGTTCAATGAGTCGCGCTGCATCGCTGGGCATGCTTTCGAAAAGCGTCATGCCGATGCTGCACGAGCAGACCAGCTCGTAACCGTGCGTGATGAAGGGCCGTGTGAGCGCCGCAGAAATACGCCGCGCGAGATCGTGCACATCCTGCACTGAGGCGAAATCTGCGCAGGCAACGGCAAATGTTTCGGGGCCGATGCGCCCGACGATGGGGGCGATGCCATTCGCGGCCGGCACGCTCAGCGCTTCAAGGCGCGACGCGCATTCGACGATGACGTCTCGCGCCGCCAGCGGCCCGAGGGTGTTGGTCGCCTCGGCAAAATGGTCGAAGCCGATCAGCAGCAGCGCGCCGATGGCATCCGCGCGTGCGGGTTGCGGCATGGCAGCCAGCAGCTGGACGAATCGCTCGCGGTCCGGCAATCCGGAGATGGGATCCAGACTCGATGGCGCGGCAGACCTTGCGCGGCTCATAAATGGGGATCGTCCTGCAAATGCCTTTAAAACGGAAATGCGTGCGCTGGATGCACTGTCAATTGTATAGCTTTGTCACAAGCAAGCCTGCGGCATCATAAGCGGAAAGTCGGCCATGGTGGCCGTTTCCCGGCATGTTTTCGTGTGGATCGGGCAGGCTTTTTTAACGTTTAGCAGCAATTAATTCTGATCAAAGCGATACGAATATCAGTTCTGTCTGCACGTTACACCATGCGCTGGCCGCCCCAAAGCAACTGTTCATAGATGAAGCACTGCAGCAGCATTTTTTGCGCGGCCAGCAGTTCGACGAACTCCACGCCGTATTGGTAGACGTTGGGCAGGTCGGCCGGTTTTTCACTGCGTACCAGGGCGGCCGCCACCAGCTCGGAGTGGTAGTCGCGCGTTTTGACGCGAAAGCGCAGGCGCGCGGGGGCTCCGCTGACTTCCAGCCGATGCGCCGAGCGGAACGACGCGCCCGTCGTGCTGATGTCGGAAATGTGGATCATGCGCGGTGGGTCGCCGCTCACCAGCATCTTGCCCACCACATTGGCGCGCACGCGCAGCGATTTGCGCAACGTGCGGTTCTTGATCCGGCGTGGCGGCGACAGTACGACGTATTCGAACGGAATACGGCATACCGCCATGACCGTGCACTCGAAAGTGGCAATGCCTTCGCCCGAGAAGGCGTGAATCTCCACCAATTCATCCTTGACCGGCATGACCGTGCGGCCGCCGTCGGTGGGCATGGTGATGAGCAGATGCCGCTGCGGGCTGTACCCCATGACGCGCGCGGCACCTTTGGTCTGCCCGGCGCCTGCGGTCAGGCGCACGGTCAGCATGCCGCCCGGGCGCAGGCCCAGCAGCTCCATCGCGATCGTGCGTTCGCCGTCAGGGTCGTCGGCCATGTCCGGGAACATCGTGTTCGGGAACTGCGTATTGGCAAACGCCGGCGCGGGCGCGGGCGCGGGCGTGCCTTCCGCCTGACGGTGCGGGCGGTGCAGCGTACACAGCAGGTCGATTTCCTCCGGCGAGTGGATGACGTCGCCCTTCGGGACGAGCAACTGCCCGTCGGCGTCAAGCATCGGCCACGGCAGGGGAATCGCAAGCGGAATGTCGAGAGGTTGAAGTTCGAGCATGGCAATGGGGAGCCCACACCCGCGCGGGGCCCCACGTTTCTATACGGCCAAATGTTGCACAACTTTAAGCGCACTTATTGTGCAGAGGCTGGCACGCGAGTTGCGGCCCGGCAGCCATGATCGAGCACAATGTCGGTTCCAAAGTGAACGGGGTCAGCGCACGCATGGCGTCTCGGCGGCATTTCTGGGCAGCAGTGGAGCAGTTTGCGCGCTATATCGTGATCGGCGGCGGCGCAACGCTGGCGCACTATGTGATCCTGTTCGGGCTGGTGCAGGTGGGCGTCTCGCCGTGGCGGGCGTCGGTGGCGGGCAGCGTGATCGGGGCCACGCTCAATTACTTCATCAGCCGGCAGGCCGTTTTCAACAGCACGCGCGGGCATATCGGGGCGATGGTGCGGTTTGGCCTGGTGGCCTTTCTCGCGCTTGGCTGCAACGCCACCATCATGGCCATCGGCTTGGGGCTCGGGCTGTATTACCTGATCGCCCAGGTGTTCGCCTCGGCCAGCACGGCCGTTTTCAACTTCCTCGTACACCGGCACTGGACGTTCCGCGACGCCGACACCGTCGGTGCGCCAACGGAGCCGCAACCGGACATCGTGCTGGAGCGGCCCCCGCGCAAAGGGCCGTGAGCGGCCCCGCGGCGTTAATGCCGGCTTGCCACGCTTTGCAGACCCGTGGCGGGTTCCGCCACAAACGTGACTTCGCCGATACCGTCCGTTGGCGGGATGGGGCTGTCGTCGCGCAGACGTTCCACGACCAGCCGCACGTCAATGACATCGGCCACGCCGGACGCTTCCAGCGAAACAAGTGCCGCCAACTGCGCAATCGCAAACGTATCCGCGAGGAGGGGCGTGTCATCGTGCAGATCGCCCGCCACGCGTGCTTGCCCGGGCTGGCCGTCGGTGCGGGCCGGATGCTGTGCCGTCTCGCGCGCGCGATAGGCGAAATAGGCATCGGCAAAGTGCACGCGGTGCGCATCGAAGACGCGCACGGCGGCGGTGAGCGCATCGTCGATCCACGCTGGATCGACCGGTTTCGCGCCCGGTTCGGTATTTTCGGGCAGGCCCGCAAGCTTCAGCGCATAACGATGCGTGTGCGTGCCGGGGGCGACAAAGCTCAATTCCATACAACCTCCCACAACCGCGTGCGGATATGCCGCGGCTCGCCGTGTCTGACCTCGCCCCCCGAAGCGATAATGAAGAATAGTAACGGAGCTGCCCGGTTGCGCGTTTCGTCCTTCCGGATGAGGTCAGGGGCTTTGTCTGCACCTTCAGACATGAAGTGTGGAGAGGGCCGCACGCGGGGGTGGCAAACGGTTGCGTGGTGGCCGCGGCAGCCAGACCTAGCCGAACGGCTAGCTCCCTCGCAGGGGCGACCCGTGTAGAGTTGTCGCCTGTCCGGCGACGCTGGACAGGTGTCGACAGTCGCCGTCGACAAACGCAGATGGGAATGACGCGGGGCGCGTTTCCTTCGCGTCATTTCGCGTACGAGGGGACCCCAAAGCGCGTGTGCGGTCCATGTCCCCTCGCGGGAAGGGATTGCCCCGTTAACTCGCGGCTTCTATAGTCCGCCTCGATTCGTGCGCTTGCAACGCACCAAGGCCTGTTTGCCGGCTGCCAGCCGGGCTACGCAGGCCACGAGACCGGTTACGGGGATCACGCCAGCAACCACCGCAGGGGCCAAGCGCAAAGCATTGCGTGAGGGAGCATCTGCGGCGCAACGGCCATCACACCAGCACCCCCCCGGGACTGCCGCATTCGCGAAACAGCATCGCCATGCTTGAGGACCACCACTTGTATAAGGCTGCGATCGAACATTCGCCGATAGGAATCGGCCTGTGCGCGCCGGAGGGTCGCTTCCTCGACGTGAACCGTGCGCTGTGCGCGCTGACCGGTCACGAAGCACAGGCGCTGCGCACGCGCGATCTGTTCGACCTTTGCCACCCTGATCACACTGAACGTACGCGACATGGTGTCGAGTCGCTGCTCGCCGGCCAGCGCGATGCGCTGTCGATGGAAACGCGCCTGGTGCGCCAGGACGGTACCACCGTGTGGGTGCAGACCGACGTGGCGGTGGCGCGCGATGCTGGCAGCCAGCACCTCGTCGTGCAGATGCAGGACGTGACTGCGCGGCGCCTGGCGCTGGAATCGCTGCGCGCGTCGGAGCAACGGCTGGCCTATGTGCTCGACGGCGCGGGGCTGGGTACGTTCGACTGGTCCACGCGCGCACGGCACGTGTCGTTCAACCGCCGGACGGCCGACATGCTCGGCTACGAGCCGACGGATCTGCCTAACGATCCGGATGCCTGGTACGCCATGGTGCATCCGCAGGACGCCGCCTTGAGCGCACGACGCATCTATCGCCATATGCGCGGCGATGCCGACAGCTTTGAAGTCGAGCAGCGCATGCGCGCGCGCCACGGCCAATGGATCTGGGTGGCCGCGCGTGGGCGCGTGACCGAGCGCGATGCCCGGGGCGTGGCCACACGCGTGAGCGGCACGCTGCTCGACGTGACGAAGCGGCGTGCGGCGCTCGATCAGGCACATCACCTCGCGCTGCATGACCCGCTGACGGACTTGCCGAACGCACGCCTGCTGCGCGATCGCCTGTTCGTCGCCATTCAGGCTGCGCGTCGCGCGCGGGGGCAGGTCGCCGTGGTGTTCATTGATCTCGATCGCTTCAAGCCCGTCAACGATGAGTATGGCCACGCCGTGGGCGACCTCGTCCTGAAGGCGACGGCCATGCGCTTGCGCAGCGGGTTGCGCGCCTCCGACACGGTGGCGCGGCTGGGCGGCGATGAATTTGTCGCCGTTCTCACGCACTGCGCCACGCGCGAGGATGTCACGCAAACCGTGGAACGCCTGATCGAACAATTGCAGACGCCGTTCCGGGTGGAAGGCCATGTGCTGTCGATGGGCGTGAGTGCCGGCGTGGCGTTGTACCCCACCGACGGGCATGACGCGCAGACGCTCATCCGCAATGCCGACGCCGCGATGTATGAAGTCAAACGTGCCGGTGGCAATGGCCTCGGCTTCCATGCCTCGCTCAACTACGAGCGGCTGATGGGCATGCGCTCGCGCAATCGCGATCTCGACGGCGAAACCGACGCGCGCTGATCTGCTACCGCGCACCCAAATAAAACGGCCCGCCGCAAGGCAGGCCGTTTTTTCTTCCAGCGTTGCAAACGCTCGAAACTCAGAACGTGTACCGCAAGTACAGCTCGTTCAGATCCGTGCCCGGGTTCGGGCGCTTGATCGACGCATTCGACAGGTGTTCGAAGCGATAGCCCATCTGGAATTGCTGCTTGCTGCCGAAGGCCACGCCCACACCGATCATGTCGGAGAACTGGAAGGCCGTGCTGAAGTTGTGTTCATCCGACGTGCGGGTGTGCGAGAGCAGGCGCGGGCCAATGCCAGCTTCAATGAACGGCACCCAGGAGCCGCCGCGCTTTTCGATGCGGAACAGCGGCGTCACGCCAAATTCGGTCAGGTTCTGGCGGTTGGTGCCCTTGGTCGAGCGCCATTGGCCCAGAGCCACTTCCCAATCCAGGTTCACGAACCAGCCTTGCGGGTTGCCCCAGTGGAAGCCCGAATCGAAATCCAGATCGACGCCGTACTTCTCGATGCCGTGACTGTTGTCCCGGCCGTAGATGGCGCGCACGGACGGGTCAGCCTGCGCAGGCAGAGCGGCGAACAGCGTGGCGGCGCCCAGGGCGGTGGCCAGCAACTTGGCGGAGCGGGGAAGCGCGGATCGGATCATCAGAGAGAGAGCGAAATCAGTTGAACGGCGCGCGTGAATCGGGGCAACAGCGTCGGCAACCACGCGCGCGGCGGACATGGTGGCAGGCAAACGGACGGTCGGGATCGCACCGGGGCGGGCTTGCAAGGCACCCGACGACGCAATTTGCGCGCCTGCTGCTGCACCCGCCGGCCCACATGATCGGGACGGTCCGAACAAATTCCGACGATTATAGGGGGAACTATCCGACTGCGTGCGTGCTTACGCACAAGGGGACATTGCCGGCGGCGAAACGTCGTCGCCCACCGGCCATGCCAGAAGGGTTATTGGGCGGCGGGGGCGGAAGCCGGCTGCAGCGCCGCCTTGCCGACCACCGGCACCTCGCCGTGCCATCCACCGCCCAGCGCCTTCACCAGCAGCACCGCTGCCGAATACTGCTTGCCCTGCAGCGTGAGCAGCGTGCGCTCGGCACTGTAGGCCGTGGCTTGTGCGGTGATGACTTCCAGGAAGCTCACCGTGCCGGCGCGATACCGGTTCAGGTTGAGCTGGGCGGCTTCCTGCGCGGCCTTGACGGCATCGGCCTGTACACCAAATTCCTGGGTCTGCCAGCGCAGCGCGGCAAGGTTGTCCTCGACATCCTGGAACGCGCCGAGCACGGTCTGGCGATACGTTGCGACCGATGCATCGTAAGCAGCGCCGGCCTTGTCGACGGCAGCGGCACGTGCGCCGCCATCGAACAGCGTGGCCGCCAGCGTCGGGCCGATCGACCAGACGCGGCTGGGCAGCGTCGCCAGGCGTGACAGTGTGTTGGCCGCCAAACCGGCCGATGCCCCCAGCGTGAGCGTGGGGTAGTAGGCGGCCTTGGCCACGCCGATCTGCGCGTTGGCGGCAGCCATGCGGCGCTCGGCGGCGGCAATGTCGGGGCGGCGCTCCAGCACGGCCGATGGCACTTCCAGCGGAATGGCGGGCAGCGCCGGCAAGTCGGCCACGCTGGTGGCGGTGGCCGGGGCCAGCGAGAACTCCGCCGGCGGTTTGCCGATCAGCACCGCAATGGCGTGCTCAAGCTGTGCGCGGGTGACTTCGGTATCCAGCAGCAGCGCCTGCGACTGCTTGAGCTGCGTCTGCGCGGTCAACACATCCGAGCGCTGCGCCACGCCCACGGCATACTGGTTTTGCGTGAGCTTCAGGAAGCGTTCGTAGTTCGCAACGGTGCGCTGCAAGACGGCCTTCTGGGTATCCGTGACACGCAGTTGAAAATAGTTCTGCGCAAGCGTGGCCTGGGCCGACAGCAAAGCGGACGATAAATCGCCTGCGCTGGCTTGCGCGCTGGCCTTGTTCGACTCCACCGATCGGCGGATGCGGCCCCACAGGTCGAGTTCCCAACTGGCGTTGAGCGATAGGTTTTGCGCGTTCTGCAGGCTCGGGTTGCCGGTCGACAGGCTGCCATCCGGGTTGACCGACGTGCGCACGGAACGGCTGCGCGTGGCCGACGCACTGGCCCCCAGCGTCGGGAAGAACGAAGCCTGCGCCGATTGCACCAGCGCCTGGGCCTGGCGGTACTGCGCCTCGGCCACCAGGATGTTTTGGTTGGCGGCCGCGACTTGTTCCTCCAGCGCGTTCAGCTGCGGGTCGTTGAAGATCTCCCACCACTTGCCGCGGGCGATGGCGTCGCTCGGGTCGGCGATCTTCCAGTCGCCGGCTTCCTTGTATTGCTGCGGCACTTCGGCGTCGGGCCGCTTGTAGTCAGGCCCGACCGCGCAGGCCGAGACGAGCGCGCACGCGGCCAGCGCGAGCAACGAGGTGCGAAGGGCTTGAGTGCCTCTTGTCATGTTCAGCTTCCTTGCGAATCCAATGCGGGCAGCGGTGCGTCTTTGCTGCGGCCGGCGCGACGCAGGCGCAGCCGGTCGAGCGCCAGGTAGACCACCGGCGTGGTGTAGAGCGTGAGGATCTGGCTGACCAGCAGGCCGCCGACGATGGAGATGCCAAGCGGTGTACGCAACTCCGCGCCGTCGCCGTGGCCGAGCGCCAGGGGGAGGGCGCCCAGCAGCGCAGCCATCGTCGTCATCAGGATCGGCCGGAAGCGCAGCACGCAGGCGTGGAAGATCGCATCCGCCGGGCTCATGCCCTGGCTGCGCTCCGCCTCGAGCGCGAAGTCGATCATCATGATCGCGTTCTTCTTGACGATGCCAATGAGCAGAATCACGCCGATCAGCGCGATGATCGAGAAATCCGTGTCCGTGATGATCAGCGCCAGCAGCGCCCCCACACCGGCCGAGGGCAGCGTCGAGAGAATCGTGATGGGGTGGACGTAGCTCTCGTACAGGACGCCCAGCACGATGTAGATGGTAATCAGCGCAAACAGGATCAGCACGGGCTGGCTGGAGAGTGAATCCTGGAACGCCTTGGCGGTGCCCTGGAAGCTGCCGTGCACGGAGGACGGCACGCCGATGCGGTTCATCGCGTCCTGGATGTCCTGCGTGGCGCCCGACAGCGATGCCCCCGGCGCGAGGTTGAACGAGATGGTGCTCGCCGCAAACTGCCCCTGGTGGTTGACCGCCAGCGCCGTGTTCGTGGGCTCGTAATGCGAGAAGGTCGACAGCGGCACCTGCGCACCCTTCGAGGTGATGATGTAGATGTCGCGCAGGCCGTCGGGGTTTTGCCAGTACTGCGGCGCGGCTTCCATCACAACGCGGTATTGGTTGAGCGGGTTGTAGATGGTCGATACCTGGCGCTGCCCGAACGCGTTGTTCAGGGCGTTGTCGATGTCGGCCGGATTGATGCCGAGCGATTTGGCCTTGTCGCGGTCGATGACGAGTGATGTCTGCAGGCCCTTGTCCTGCGTATCGGTGTTGACGTCCGTCAGCGACTTCACCTGCGTGAGCGCCTGCTTGATCTTCGGATCCCACGCGCGCAGCTCGTTCAGGTCGTCGGCCTGCAGCGTGTATTGGTATTGCGCGTTGCTGGCACGACCCCCCACCCGGATGTCCTGTACCGATTGCAGGAACAGGCTCGCGCCCGGTTCACCTGCCAGCTTGCCGCGCAGCCGGTTGATGATCTGGTCGGCCGACATCTTGCGCTCGGCCAGCGGCTTGAGCTGAATGAACATCTGCCCGGTATTGCGCTGACTGCCGCCTGTAAAGCCCACCACGTTCTCCACCGCCGGGTCTTGCCGCACGATGGCGATGAAGTCGGTCAACTTGGTGCGCATCGCCTGGAAGGAGATCGACTGGTCCGCCTGGATGAAGCCCATCACCCGGCCGGTGTCCTGCTGCGGGAAGAACCCCTTCGGCACGATGATGTACAGGTAGACGTTCAGGCACACCGTGGCCAGCAGGATCAGCAGCGTGAGCCAGCTGTGCCGCAGCGCCCACGCCAGCGAGTTGCGGTAGAGATCGAGCAGGAAGGTGAAGAAGCCTTCGGTCTTGCGGTGAAACCAGCCGTGTTCTTCCTCGGCGGCGGGCTTGAGCAAGCGTGCGCACATCATCGGCGTAGTCGTGAGCGATACCACCAGCGACACCAGGATGGCTACCGACAGCGTCACCGCAAACTCACGGAACAGCCGGCCGACGATGCCGCCCATCATCAGCAGCGGGATGAACACGGCAATCAGCGAAAAACTCATCGACACCACGGTGAAACCGACCTCGCGCGCGCCCTTGAGCGCAGCCTGCATGGGCCGCATGCCGTTTTCGATGTGGCGCGAGACGTTTTCCAGCACGACGATGGCATCGTCCACGACAAAGCCTGTCGCCACGGTCAGCGCCATCAGCGAGAGGTTGTCGAGGCTGTAGCCACACAGGTACATCACCCCGAATGTGCCGATGAGCGAGACCGGCACCGCCACGCTCGGAATGAGCGTCGCCCGCACGTTGCGCAAGAACAGGAACACCACCATGATCACCAGCGCGATCGACAGCACCAGCGTGCGCTCCACATCCTTGAGCGAGGCGCGGATGGTGGGCGTGCGGTCCATCATCACATCGAGGTTGATCTGCGCGGGAATGGTGTTGCGCAGGTACGGCAGGATGTCGTTGATGCGGTCGACCGTGTCGATGATGTTGGCGCCCGGCTGCCGGCTGATGATGAGCAGCACCGAAGGCTTGCCGTTGGCCGAGCCGTAGTTGCGGATGTCCTGCACGCTGTCGGTCACCTCGGCCACGTCGGCCAGCCGCACCGGCGAGCCATTGCGCCAGGCGATGATGAGCGATTGGTATTCGACGGCCTTCTTGGCCTGGTCGTTGGCGTAGATGGTCCAGACGCGGTCGCCGGATTCCATCATGCCCTTGGGCTTGTTCGCGTTCGTGCTGGTGATGACGGTGCGCACGGTCTCCATCGAGATGCCGTACTTGTTCAGCGCCATCGGGTTCAGCTCGACCCGCACCGCCGGCAGCGACGCACCGCCGATGGTGACCTGGCCCACGCCGTTGATCTGCGACAGCTTCTGCGCAAGGATGGTCGAGGCCGCGTCGTACAGTTCACCGCGCGACTTGGTGTCGGACGTCAGCCCGACGATCATGATCGGCGCGTCGGCCGGGTTGACCTTGCGATAGGTCGGGTTGCTGGGCAGGCCGGAGGGCAGCAGGCTGCGTGAAGCATTGATGGCCGCCTGCACATCGCGCGCCGCGCCGTCGATGTCGCGCGACAGATCGAACTGCAGCGTGATCCGCGACGAACCGAGCGAACTGGACGACGTCATCTCAGTAATGCCCGCGATGCGGCCAAGCGAGCGCTCCAGCGGCGTCGCCACGGTGGCCGCCATGGTCTCGGGGCTGGCACCCGGCAGCGATGCGCTGACCGAGATGGTCGGGAAGTCCACCTGCGGCAGCGGCGACACCGGCAGCAGGCGGAACGCCGCGATACCGGCCAGCGCCACACCGATGGTCAGCAGCGCCGTGGCCACCGGCCGTGCGATGAAAGTGGCGGACAGGTTCATCGCGGCCCGCCAGATTCGTTGGCGCCGGCCGCACCGTGGCGTCGGGCGGCTCGGCGCGCGCGCCAGTCGCGCATGCGTGCGCCAAGGTTGTCGAAGGCCAGATAGATGACCGGGGTGGTGAACAGCGTCAGCACCTGGCTGACCAGCAGGCCGCCCACCATCGTGATGCCGAGCGGCTGGCGCAGCTCGGAGCCCACGCCGGTGCCGAGCATCAGGGGCAGGGCGCCCAGCAGCGCGGCCATGGTCGTCATCAGAATCGGGCGGAAGCGCAGCAGACACGCCTGGTAGATGGCATCGCGCGGGGCCATGCCTTGCTCGCGCTCGGCCTCCAGGGCGAAGTCGATCATCATGATCGCGTTCTTCTTGACGATGCCGATCAGCAGGATGATCCCGATGATGGCAATGATGCCCATGTCCTTGCCCGACACCAGCAACGACAGCAGGGCGCCCACGCCGGCCGACGGCAGCGTCGACAGGATCGTCACCGGGTGAATCGTGCTTTCGTACAGCACGCCCAGCACGATGTACATCGTGATGATGGCCGCAAGGATCAGCCACAGCTGGTTCGACAGCGACGCGCGGAACGCCAGCGCCGCGCCCTGGAAACTCGTCTGCATGCTGGCCGGCAAGCCGATTTCCTCTTCGACCGCATTGATGGTGTCGACCGCTGCGCCCAGCGATGCACGCGGCGCCAGGTTGAACGAAATGGTCGCCGCCGGGAACTGGCCCTGATGGTTCACCACGAGCGAGCCGGGCTGCTCCACCACCGTGGCAAACGCGCCCAACGGAATCTGCTGGCCGCTGCTGGATGCCACGTGCAGGTCATACAGCGATTGCGGCCCCAGCTGCATCTTCGGGTCGGTTTCTAGCACCACGCGGTATTGGTTCGATTGCGTAAAGATGGTCGACACCAGGCGTTGGCCATAGGCGCTGTACAGCGCGCTGTCGACAGCCGCCATCGTGATGCCGTACACCGCCGCCTTGTCGCGGTCGACCTGCACGTAGGCGCGCAAGCCGTTGTCCTGCAGATCGCTCGCCACATCGCGCAGCTCGTGGGTCTGCTGCAGGCGTTCAACGAGTTTCGGCACCCACTTCGAGAGGTTGTTCGGGTCTGGGTCTTCGACGGTGAACTGGTACTGTGTGCGGCTGACGCGGTCTTCAATCGTCAGATCCTGCACCGGCTGCATGTACAGCGAGATGCCCGCCACCTTGGCCAATTCGGGTTGCAGGCGCTGGATGATCTCGGTGGCGTCGGCGTCGCGCTCATCCTTCGGCTTGAGGTTGATCAGCATGCGGCCGCTGTTGAGCGTGGTGTTCACGCCATCCACGCCGATGAACGACGACAGGCTTTCCACCGCCGGATCTTTAAGCACCACCTCGGCCAGCTTCTGCTGACGCTCCGCCATGGCCGAGAACGAGATCGACTGCGACGCATCCGAAATGCCCTGGATCACGCCCGTGTCCTGCACCGGGAAGAAGCCTTTGGGAACCACGACATACAGCAGCCCCGTCAGCACCAGCGTGCCGATGGCCACCAGCAGTGTCGTCTTCTGCCGGTCGAGCACCCATTGCAGCATGCGGCCGTACCGCGCGATGACGTTGTCGAAAAATGCGCCCGCAGCGTGATAGAAGCGCGATTGCTCGGCTTCGGGAATGTGCTTGAGCAGGCGTGCGCACATCATCGGCGTAAGCGTGAGCGACACCACGGCAGAGATCAGGATCGATACCGCCAGCGTGATGGCGAATTCGCGGAACAGCCGCCCCACCACATCGCCCATGAACAGCAGCGGAATCAGCACCGCGATGAGCGAGAAGGTGAGCGAGATGATGGTGAAGCCGATCTGCTTGGAGCCCTTGAGCGCGGCTTCCATCGGCGGGTCGCCGTCTTCAATGTAGCGGGCGATGTTTTCGATCATGACGATGGCATCGTCCACCACGAAACCCGTAGCGATGGTCAGCGCCATCAGCGTGAGGTTGTTGATCGAAAAACCCGCCAGGTACATCACGCCAAACGTACCGATCAGCGACAGCGGCACCGCCACCGCCGGAATGACCGTGGCCGGCACGTTGCGCAGGAACAGGAAGATCACCATCACGACCAGCGCCACGGCGAGCATCAGCTCGAACTGCACATCCGACACCGAGGCGCGGATGGTCGTGGTGCGGTCGGTCAGCAGCGACACTTCCACGTTGCCGGGCAGCGTCTCCTTGAGCTGCGGCAGCAGGGCCTTGGCGCGGTTGACCACTTCGATCACGTTGGCGCCCGGCTGGCGCTGCACGTTCAGGATGATGGCGGGTGTGGTGTTGGACCACGCGGCCAGCTTGCTGTTTTCGGCGCCGTCAACGATCTGCGCCACATCGGTCAGGCGGATGGGCGCGCCGTTCTTGTAGGCGACGATCATCTTGCCGTACTCGGCAGCCGACTTGAGCTGGTCGTTCGCGTCGATGGTGGAGGCGCGCGCCGGGCCGTCGAAGCTGCCCTTGGCGCCATTCACGTTGGCGGTGCCGATGGCGGTACGGATGTCGTCGATCGACAACCCCAGCGCCGCCAACGCCGACGTGTTCGCCTGGATGCGCACAGCCGGCCGCTGCCCGCCGCTGATGCTGACCAGGCCGATGCCCGGCAACTGCGACAGCTTCTGCGCGATGCGCGTGTCGACCAAGTCTTCCAGCTTGGGCAGCGGCATCGTGTTGGAGGTGATCGCCAGCGTGAGAATCGGCGCGTCGGCCGGATTCACCTTGCTGTAGATCGGCGGCATCGGCAGGTCGTTCGGCAGCAGGTTGCCGGCCGCGTTGATGGCCGCCTGCACCTCCTGCTCGGCAATGTCGAGCGAGAGCGACAGATCGAACTGCAGCGTGATGACCGAGGCGCCGCCCGAGCTGGACGACGTCATCTGCTTGAGACCCGGCATCTGCCCGAACTGGCGTTCGAGCGGCGCGGTGATGGACGACGTCATCACATCGGGGCTTGCGCCCGGGTACAGCGTCGTGACCTGGATGGTCGGGTAATCGACTTCGGGCAGCGCAGAGAGCGGCAGCATCCGATACGCCACCAGGCCCGAGAGCAGGATGGCGACCATCAACAGCGTGGTCGCCACGGGCCGGAGGATGAAGATTCGGGAGGGATTCATGCCAGCTCGGAACAGAAGACTTCGTCAGGCGCGTGCATGCAATGCACGACTCAGGGCTTACGGTTTGGCGGCCGGGGCACTCGCGGCGGGTGCCGAAGCACCGCCCTGGCCACGGCGATGACGCCCGCCCTGATGGGCTTGGCCGGCGGCGGGTGCGCTTGCGGCGGCGGCTCCCGGCTGGATCACCTCAACCGGCGAGCCGTCGCGCAGCTTGTCGGCACCGTCAACCACCACGCGCTCGCCGGGCTGCAGGCCTTGCGCCACCGACACGCGCTCGCCTTCGGTCACGCCCAGCTTGATCACGCGCAGCGCCACCTTGTTGTCGTCGCCGACCACGTAGACGAAGGTGCCCTGCGTGCCGCGCTGGATGGCGGCGCCCGGCACGATCACCACGTCGCGCAGCGTATCCACCTGCATGCGAACGTTCACGAACTGATTGGGAAACAGCATCGCGTTCTGGTTCGGGAACTGCGCACGCAGCTTGACCGTGCCGGTGGTGTTGTCGATGGTGTTGTCGACCGTCATGAGCACGCCGCGCGCGAGCTGCGTGGTCTGGCTGCGGTCCCACGCTTCCACCGGCAGCTTGTCGCCGGACTGCAGGCGCGGCATGACCTTGGGCAGGCTGTCTTCGGGAATCGAATAGATGACCGTGATCGGGTCGATCTGCGTGATGACGACGATGCCGTTGGTGTCCGACGCATGCACGATGTTGCCCGGATCGACCTGGCGCAGGCCAACCCGGCCCGACACCGGCGCCGTGATGCGCGTATAGGAAAGCTGCACGCGCGCGTTGTCGACGTTGCCCTGGTCCAGCTTGACCGTGCCGTCGTATTGGCGCACGAGCGCGGCCTGCGTATCCACCTGCTGCTTGGAGATCGAATCCTGCGAGAGCAGCGTCTGATAGCGCTGCAGGTCGAGCTTCGCGTTCTGCAGCAGCGCCTGATCGCGCGCCAGCTGACCTTCCGCCTGCGCGAGCTGCGCCTGATAGGTGCGCGGGTCGACCTCGGCCAGCAGGTCGCCGGCCTTGACGATCTGGCCCTCGGTAAACGCCAGGCGCACGAGTTGGCCGTCCACGCGTGTTTTGACCGTCACGTTGTTGACCGGCGTGACATTGCCCAGCGCCGACAGCACCACGTTGATGTCGCCCTTGACGGCCGTGCCAACCATCACCGGCATCGGCTTGTTGGCCATGGCGGCGCCGCGTCCGCCAGCGCCGCCCCGGCTACCGGGCCCACCCGGCCCGCCCGCGTTGCGATACTTCGCGTGATAGACCGCATAACCGATCAGCACCAGGAGAATGATCACCACCCAGATGCCCCAGCGGCGGCGCTTGCCGCCCTCGCGCGGGGGCGGCAGCAGCGTCGGAGACACCTCGTGGGGCGTCTCTTTCCCGTCGTGTGTACGGCGACCGGCGTCGTCAAACTGGCCGGGCTTCTGGTCCTTGGGATCGGACATGTTGGCGTTCCTGTTCTTAGCAATATGGGGACGAGCGCACATGATAGCGGGCACCCGTGCCAGTCAGACCGCAGCTTAAAGGCAACGTCTTTGCGCTGAATTAGTCGCGCAGCGGGTTCTATTACGTCAGATTACAAATCCGTTGCGGTGTTACGGGGAGAAACAATATGGTGAAAGTGCGCCGGATTCGTGACGGCCACAGTCGCTATCATGAGCACACCTTCCTGCGTGTACCAGACACTCCACCAGACAGATGAGCGGCACCAAGATCCTGGTCGTCGATGACGACGTCGAACTGCGCGACCTCCTGCGCGAATACCTGACCCAGCAGGGCTTTGCCGTTTCCGTGCTGCACGACGGCGACGGGCTGGCAGCCAGGCTTGAGCGCGAGCGCCCCGCGCTGGTCGTCCTCGACCTGATGATGCCCAAGGTGGACGGGCTGTCCGCCCTGCGCGACCTGCGCGCCCGCAACGACGACGTGCCGGTCATCCTGCTCACCGCCCGCAGCGATGAGATCGATCGCATCATCGGCCTGGAAATCGGCGCCGACGACTACCTCGGCAAGCCGTTTTCCCCCCGCGAGCTGCTGGCCCGCATCAATGCCGTGCTGCGCCGCCGCCTGGCCGTGCCGGCCTCTGCACCGGAGGACCGCGACAGCTTCAGCTTCGGCCCGTTCAAGCTCAACTTCCGCATGCGCACGCTGTTTCGCGGCGACCGCGCCCTGTCCATCAGCGATACCGAATTCGCGCTGCTGAAACTGCTGATCGGGCATGCGATGCAGGTGCTCACGCGCGAGCACATCGTCGAGTTGATGTACGGGCCGGGCAGCGGTGTGTCCGACCGCGGCATCGACGTGCAGATCTGGCGCCTGCGTCGCGTGCTGGAAGAAGACGCCCAGCGCCCGCGCTATATCCAGACCGTACGCGGCCGCGGCTACACCTTCGTGCCGGACGAGCGGGAAGAGGTCAATGAAGTTCAATAAGATTCGCCCCAGATTCGACACGCTCTTCGGCCGCTTGGCCGTGCTGATCGTGGTGGTGCTCGTGCTCAGCCATTTCTCGTGGCTGGGCGTGCTGCGCGCGGAGCGGCGCGAGCGGCAGTTCCAGGCGTCGGTAGACCAGATGGCGTTCCAGCTGCAGGCGTTTCAGGCAGCGATGGATGGTCACCTGCGCGTGAAGCTGCCCGACCTCGTGACCGAAACCGCCGAGGCCCCCGTGGGCGACGCTTCGTCGGCCTCCGATAAATCTGCGGAGTTGGTGCGTCAGCTTGCGCGCCGCTTGCCTTCCGACACGCAGCTGCGGCTCGAAGCGGGCCCCACGCCGCGCGTGTTTGTGCGCTTTCCGCAGCGCAACAAGTGGATCGCCATGCCGCTGGTGTGGGTGCATGCGCCGCCCACCATCTCGGCCGTGGTGCCCGGCGTGATGGTGGTGCTGGCGATTGCGATTGCGTTCTCGCTCTTCGCGGCGTGGCAGATCCAGCGCCCCGTGCGCGAGCTGGCCGATGCAGCCGGTGCGCTGGCCCGCCGTCGATACGTGCCCCCGCTCAAGGAGCGCGGCCCCTACGAGCTTCGCCAGCTGACCGAGCAGTTCAACCATATGGCGGCAGACCTGTCGGCCACCGACGAAGAGCGCAACACCATGCTTGCCGGCATTGCGCATGACCTGAAGACGCCGCTGTCACGCCTGCGCCTGCGCGCCGAAATGCTGGCCGACCAGAAAGCCGGCGCCGGTATCGAACGCGATGTCGAGTCCATGTCGGCCATCGTCGAGCAGTTTCTTGCCTATGCCCAAAGCGGCGACAGCGAGGCGCGCGAGGTGTCGGTCGACCGCCATCTGCGCGGCCTGGTGCAGCCGTTTGCCGAGCAGGGCAAGCATGTCGCGCTCGATCTGCATGCGGGGGACCGCTTCCGCCTCAAGCCGACGCATCTGGAGCGCATCGTCGTCAATCTGCTCGACAACGCGTTCGCGTATGGCGCGGAGCCCGTCAACGTGCGCACCGCCGTGGACGATGCCGGCTACACGCTGACGGTGGAAGATCATGGCGCCGGCATCCCCGCGGCCGACTTTGACCGCGTCATGCGGCCCTTTGTGCGCCTGGACCCGGCGCGGGGCGGCAACGCGCACTGCGGGCTGGGCCTGGCGATCGTCGATCGGCTGGTGCGTCATCTTGGCGGCGACCTCGCGGTCGGACCGACGGCGGCGGATGCGTCCGCGCCCGGTTTTCGCATCACCATGCGGTTTCCGGTGTCGACTGCGGCGGCTTGATCGCCCGATCGTCCATTCGTCCAATCGCCCGACTGACATATGGGCACGCGGTTGCGTAAGCTATCCTAGGCGAGGCAAGCACGCTTGTTGCGTGCGCTCACCAGAACTCCGGGAGGAAACGCATGAATCGCGCTGTCTGTCTCGTCAAGGATGCTGGCCAGGCCCGCATGACCGCTGCCGTTGCTGCATGTGTGCTGGCGATGGGTCTGGCGGGTTGCTCGTCGCCGATGCCTCCGTGGGAGCCGCCGCGCACGATCATCCAACCCGCGCCGCCGCCCCCGCCGGCCCCCGCACCTGCACCTGCGCCCGCGACGACGTTGCCGCCTTCACCTGCCATGCAGCCGGTGCCGACTCCGCCGCCGACCTACACCGCACCGCCTGCTGCTGACACCGAACCGCCGCGCGCAACGCCCGGCATGGCGAATCCGGCATCCACGTATTGCCTGCAGCGCGGCGGTCAGCTTGAATTTTCCACGCGTGCGAATGGCGCCGAGGTGGGCACCTGCGTGAGCCCCGGCGGGGATGAATGCGAGGAATGGGCATTCCTGCGCGGCAGTTGCACGTGGTAAGCGCCGGCAGTCGCTGCAGGTAACAAAAAGGGCCGCAGACGTTGCGGCCCTTTTGTTTTGGAAGATGCGATCGATTTGGCGACGCTTACCGCCGCGCCACCACCACCTTGTCGGCAGACTCCGCCACCAGCCGCATCGGTACGCCGGCGGCTTGCAGATGCTGCCATGTCGTGCGGCGCATGAAGGCGTAGGCGGGCGGCCCGTCGGTCCAGCGGCGGATCCATTCGTCGGTGGTGGCAACGACCTTGCTCGGTTCAAGCCCGGCGCCCATTTCGAGTTCGTCAAAGCCGGACACCAGCGTCATCGGCCGCCCGAGGTAATAGATGGCCGTCTGGTCCAGCCACTCGACCGAGTAGAAAGGCGTTTCGGGCGGAATCGGGCCCGTCGCATTCAGCGTCTTTTCGATGAGATCGCGGGCAGACAATGCATCGCGGAAGATCTCGCTGGCGTTGAGCACGCGGTCCCAGCAGAACAGGGCGGAGATCGACAGCACGATTACGGCGACGGTGCGCCGCTGCCAGCGCAAGGCGGCGAGCGCGGCCAGCGTGCCGACGGCCAGCATGGCCATCACTTCGCGCAGTGCCGGCATGGCCAGCGCCACCTGTTCGGCGGGCATCTTGGCGCCGGCCTTGGCGCCGATCGTCGGCACGGCAAACCACAGCCCAATGGCGATCAGCAGATTGACACCCAGCGACCACGCAACGGCGCGCGTCGGCATTTTCTCCAGCGCCAGCGCCAGCACAATGGCCAGCGCGGGGAAGGCGGGCACGATGTAGCCGGGCAACTTCGAACTGGAGGCCGAGAAAAACAGGAAGATCATCCCCGCCCAGGCAATTGACCAGCGCATCAGGTCAAACTGCCGCGTGCCGACAAAGAGATCAGCCACGCGGCCCAGGCGCCGGCCGATGGCCGCAAACAGCAGCGGCGTCCACGGCAGCAACCCGGCCGCGCCCACCGCGATGAAGTACCACCACTTGCCGCTGCGATGGTGCTCGTTGGTGAGGAAGCGCTGGAAATGCTCGTGGATGAAGAAGAAGTTGAAGAACTCAGGATTGCGCTGCTGCACGATCACGAACCACGGCACCGTGGCGATCAGGTACAGCGCCAGGCCCGGCAGCCAATGCATGCGGCGGATCAGCGCCCAGTCGCGCGTCATCAGCAGATAGGCAACGCCGATCAGGCCGGGCACGACCAGCCCGATCAGTCCTTTGGTCAGGGTTGCACCGGCCAGGGCCAGCCAGACCACCAGCATCCAGGCGAGCCGTCCGCCACGCGATGCGCCCGACCGCTGCGCCAGCGCAAAGCCGCACGCACCGACGGTCAGGAAAAAGCCCACGCCCATGTCGAGCGTGATGACCTGCCCGAACAGCAGATACAGCAGCGACGAGGCCAAAATCGCCGCGCCCGTCGCCGCCGTGCGCCCGCCGCGATAGACGGCCAGCGTCCATGCCGTCATCAGGATGCCGCCCAGGCCGAACAGCACCGGCCACAGGCGTGCCCCCCAGGCGTTGACGCCGAATGCCTCGAACGTGGCGGCGGTCGTCCAGTACTGCAGCGGCGGCTTTTCGAAATATTTGAGATCGTTCAGACGCGGCGTCACCCAGTCGCCGGAGGCCACCATCTCGCGCGGGATCTCCGCATAGCGGCCTTCATCGGGCCGGAACAGGGTGGAGCGCTGGAAGAGGTCGTCCGTCCACAGCGCGAGGAACACGCCGATGAGCGCGACAACGATCAACGCCATCCACGGCGAGCGGCGGGGAGAAACAAGGCGGGATTCCATGCGAGGGCGGCAATAGCGAGCACGGTCAGAAAGGCTTGGATTCTAGTCGATGCGAGGTTAGCGGACGGTTAGCCTGGCCAAATGTCTTGTCCCCGGAGTTGTCGCGCCATGAAGGCCAAGCTCGTCGCCTCCGTCAACGAGGGCGTCGGTCCGAAACCGTGAAGCACGCTTTGCGCCGCCATATTTGCCGGACTTATAGCCCGAATAAACATTCGCAATTTGACGCGCATTTTGCGATTGCCAGATAAAGGCGGCTGGATGCGCCGAGCCGGTCGGCGCGCATGCAAAAGGAATGGAGACATGTTGAAGGTCAACGGGGCGCGGCTGTGGTCGAGCCTGATGGAAATGGCGGCGGTCGGTGCCACGCCAAAAGGCGGCGTGCGGCGCCTAGCGCTGACGGAAGAAGACGCGGCCGGCCGCGCGCTGTTCGCACGCTGGTGCAAAGACGCGGGCATGACGCTCAGCTTTGACCGCGTCGGCAATCTGTTTGCGCGCCGCGCCGGCAAATCGGCGCAAGCCCGCCCCGTGGCGAGCGGCAGTCATCTCGACACGCAGCCCGAAGGCGGGCGCTTCGATGGCGTCTACGGTGTGCTGGCCGCGCTGGAAGTGGTGCGCACGCTCAACGACGCGGGCATTGAAACCGACAAGCCCATCGAGATTGTCGTGTGGACCAACGAGGAGGGGGCGCGCTTTACGCCCGCCATGTTGGGTTCAGCCGCATTTGCAGGCGTCATGCCGCTGGAACAGGCGTTGGTCTCGCGTGATGCGCAGGGCATCTCCGTGGCCGAAGCGCTGGCGGCAACGCGCTACGCGGGCGAACGCGCCATCCCCGGTGCACCGTTCGACGCCTACTTCGAGGCGCATATCGAGCAAGGGCCGATCCTGGAAGAGAACGGCGTGCCGATTGGCGTGGTGACGGGCGGGCAGGCGATCCGCTGGCTCGATGTGCATGTGCAGGGCCAGGCCGCCCATGCGGGCACCACGCCCATGCGTTTCCGCCGCGACGCGATGTTTGCGGCAGCGGAGATGGCGACCTCGCTGGAAGTGCTGGTCGACAGCTTTGCGCCGCATGGCCTCGTGACGATCGGCGAACTCGGCATCCGCAATGCCTCCCGCAACACCATCGCCGCCGATCTCACGTTCACGGTGGATTTGCGTCACCACGAAGACGCGCGCATTGCCGAGATGGAAGCGGCGCTGCGTGAACGCTTTGCCGACATTGCAGAGCGCCGCGGCCTAGCCGTGCAGATCGACCAGCACTGGGTCAGCCCGGCCACGCCGTTCGACGCCGCCTGCGTGAAGGCGGTGGCCGATGCGGTAGAGGCCCTCGACTACCCGCATCAGCGCATCGTGAGCGGCGCCGGGCACGACGCCATCCACATTGCCAAGCATTGCCCGACGGCGATGATCTTCATCCCGTGCGTGAACGGTCTGAGCCACAACGAAGCGGAAGATGCGCTTCCCGAAGATGTGACGCGCGGTGCCGATGTGCTGCTGCATGCCATGCTGGCACGGGCGCGGTGAGCGAAATGGCGTGATAACGATATGACGGCATAGCGCTTTGCCCGACCCGTCAGTAGGGTCGAATCGTTGCAACCTGTTGCGGTAGCATTGCGTTTGCCGGCGATCCTGCCGGTTCAGTACGTCTTCAGGGCGGGGTGAAATTCCCCACCGGCGGTATGCGGACCGTGTGTCCGTGAGCTCGCGAGCGCCTTGCATGCGCCTGCATGCAGGGGTCAGCAGATCCGGTGAGATGCCGGGGCCGACGGTCAGAGTCCGGATGGAAGAAGATGTGCGGAACAACACGCGCGTGCTACAGGAGCGCGCCTGGCTTTGTGCCGGGCTGCGTGGCTGCATGGCTCGCGCGTGTTTGTCTGCTTGCCCTGGAACGTCTTGTCGCCAATCTTGCGAGGAGCGTTTCCATGTTGTCCACTCAGCAATCCCCTGCAGTTCACCCGCCCGCATTGCCTTCCGCGAATGTGGCGTTTGACGCCATCGAAGCCCGCTTCGATCCGGCCGACATGCCCGCGCGCATGGCCGCCGCCCTCGACGCGGTGCGGCTTGGCGTGCCTGTGGTCGTGCTCGACGATGCCGACCGCGAAAACGAGGCCGACCTCATCGTCGCCGCCGACAAGCTCACGCAGGCCAGCATGGCCATGCTGATTCGCGAGTGCAGCGGCATCGTCTGCCTGTGCCTGACGGCGGAGAAGAGCGCGTCGCTCGGCTTGCGCCCGATGGTGGAAGACAACCGCAGCCAGTACGGCACGGCGTTCACGGTGTCGATTGAAGCCCGCACCGGCGTGAGCACCGGCGTATCGGCGGCGGATCGCATCACGACCATCTGCGCGGCCATCGCGCCCGATGCCGATACGCAATCGGTCGTCAGCCCGGGGCACGTATTCCCGCTGGTAGCAAAGGAGGGTGGGGTGCTCACGCGGCGCGGTCATACCGAGGGCTCGGTCGACCTGGCACGTCTGGCAGGCTTGCCGCCGGCCGCCGTGCTACGCGAACTGATGCTGCCCGATGGCACCATGGCGCGCCGTGACGACGCGGTGCGCTTCGCCGATCAGCACAACCTGCCGGTGCTGACCATTGAAGACATCGTTCAATATCGGGAGCAGATGGAGCGCGCGGTCAGCTTTGTCTGACGACCAGCCGGCCGCGCGAGAGAGGTGACGCTGGTTACCGCTTGAGCGCGGCGGCTTCCTTGGCGAGCGCCGTGATGCCTGCCCAGTCGCCGGCCGCGACCTTGTCCTTGGGCACCATCCACGAGCCGCCCACACACACGACGTTGGGCAATGCGAGATAGTCTGGCGCGCTTTGCGGCGTGATCCCGCCGGTCGGGCAGAAACGCACATCGCCAAACGGCCCGTAGATCGACTTGAGCATCGGGATGCCGCCAGCCGCTTCGGCCGGGAAGAACTTCAGCGTGGTCAGGCCGAACTCCAGTGCCAGGATCAGCTCGGACGGCGTGGCGATGCCCGGCAGCCAGTCCAGTTCAGCTTTCGCCTGTGCCACGGCCAGCATCGGCGTAATGCCCGGCGACACCGCGAACACCGCCCCGGCATCCTTCGCCTGCTGGAAATGCTCCGGGCGCGTGAGCGTGCCGGCGCCGACGATGGCATCGCTGCCCAGGTCCTTCACCACCGCACGGATCACGTCGAGCGCCACCGGCGTGCGCATCGTGATCTCGAACGTGCGGATACCGCCCTCGTACAGCGCGCGGCACACCTTGACGCCCTCATCGACAGATTGGAACTGCAGCACCGGGATGACCGGGCCGGCCTTGACGACGGAATCGATACCCACAACGTTCTCCTAGATCAACTTCAACGGAACAAGCTTAAACGACGGTCGCCAGCGCCAGCGTGAGCAGCAGCGCGACGATCGAGATGATGGTTTCCAGCACCGTCCACGTCTTGAAAGTTTGCGGCACGGTCAGGTTGAAGTACTCCTTCACCAGCCAGAAGCCGCCGTCGTTCACGTGCGACAGGATCAGCGAGCCTGCGCCGGTGGCCAGCACCATCAGCTCCGGCTTGACGGCGGCGCCAGAGGCGGCGGCGATCGGCGCGACGATACCGCAGGCGGTCGTCATGGCCACCGTGGCCGAACCCGTGGCGATGCGAATCAGCACGGCCACCACCCAGCCCAGCAGCAGCGGCGAGAGATGTGCATCGGTGGCGACGGCCACGATGGCCTTCGACACGCCCGAATCACGCAGGATCTGGCCGAAGCCGCCGCCTGCGCCCACCACCAGCGTGATCGTGGCGATCGGTGCCAGACACTCGTTGGTGAACTTGAGGATGGTGTCGCGATTGAAGCCGCGTGCCTTGCCGAACGTGTAGAAGCTCACGATGGCGGCAATCAGCAGGGCCATCACGGAGTTGCCGGCCAGCTTCAGGATGTCGTTTGCCAGCGTCTTGGGCGGGACGATCAGGTCGGCCCAGCTGCCGATCAGCATCAGCACCACCGGCAGCAGGATCGTGAACAGCGTCACGCCAAAGCCCGGCAGCTCGCGCTTCTGGTCGGCTTCAACAAACTGCGCGGCCAGCGGGTTGTTCTCGTCCGGCTTGACATAGCGCGAAACCAGCATCGCCCAGAGCGGACCGGCCAGGATGGCGGTCGGCAGGCCGACGATCAGCGCATACATGATGGTCTTGCCGATGTCGGCCTGATACGCCGTCACGGCCAGCAGCGCCGCCGGGTGCGGCGGGATCAGACCATGCACCACCGACAGACCGGCCACCATCGGCAGGCCCACCAGCAGGATCGGCGTGCCCGTGCGCTTGGCCACGTTGAAGGCAATCGGGATCAGCAGCACGAAGCCGACTTCGAAGAACACCGGCAAGCCGATGATGAACGCCACGACCATCATGGCCCAGTGCGCGTTCTTCTCGCCAAAGGCACTGATGAGCGTTTTGGCGATGCGCTCGGCCCCGCCTGATTCCGCCATCATCTTGCCGAGCATCGTCCCGAGGCCCACCACCAGGGCGATGTGGCCGAGCGTGTTGCCCACCCCGGTTTCGAACGCCTTGACGATATTGCCCATCGGCATGCCAACCACCACGCCCAGCACGAGCGAGACGACGATCAGCGTAACGAACGGGTTCAGTTTCTGGACAGCGATCAGGTAGATCAGTGCGACCACCGCCAGCGCGGCGGTCAGCAATAGCGAGTTGCCTTGCATCGGGACCATCGGGTTTCCTCCTCAGGGATATTCACGGCTCTTGTTGTCTGGGCGCCCCGTCATGCAGCGCGCCCTTATGAAAAATGCGGATTACGGCTTCTTGTAGGCCACGCAATCGACTTCGACCTTGCAGTCGATGACCATGCTCGACACCACGCAGGCGCGCGCGGGCGGGTTGGCACCGAAGTACTCCTTGAACACCTTGTTGAACGACTGGAAGTCGCGCGGATCATCCAGCCACACGCCGCAGCGCACGACGTGCTCGGGCCCGTAGCCGGCTTCGGCCAGGATGGCCAGCACGTTCTTGATGGTCTGGTGCGATTGCTCGACGATGCCGTTGCCGACCACCTCGCCATTCACCATGGGCGTCTGGCCCGACACAAACAGCCAGCCGTCTGCGCCCGCCGCACGGGCAAAGGGGAGGTGCTGGCCACCGGTGCCGGTGCCGCCTTCAACGCCAATTCGGGTAATCGTCATCGCTACGTTCCTTCTTTCAAACTTGCAAACAAAACTTGGATTCAGTGGACCTCGGCGGCCGCCGTTGCCGGCGCACGCGGGCCGCGCTTGAGGAAGCGACCCGCGCCGGGTGTCCGCACAGCGGGCTGCGCGGCGCCTCCCTGATACGACAGATGGCCGTTGACCCACACGGCCGCAATGCCCGTTGCCGGTTGCTGCGGGTCGGTAAAGGTGGCGACATCGCGCACCGTTTCCGGGTCGAACAGCACGAGATCGGCCCAGTAGCCCTCGCGCACGAGGCCGCGTTCGCTCAGCCCGAAGCGCTCGGCAGACTGGCCCGTCATCTTGCGGACGGCGGCTGCAAGCGAGAGCAGCTTGCGCTCGCGGCTGTAGTAACCGAGCACGCGCGGGAAGGCGCCCCACAGGCGCGGATGCGGTTTCGGATCGTTCGGCAGGCCGTCGGAGCCGATGACGGTGGCGGGGTGCGTGATGATGCGGTCCAGGTCCTGCGCCGACATGTTGTGGTACACGGCGCCCGCCGGCTGCAGGCGGCGCGCCGCGTCCATAAGGTCGGTGCCCCACGCGGCAGCAATCTCCTTGAGCGTCTGCCCAGCCATGCTGGGTTCGGGCTCCGACCACGTGATGAAGATGTCGAATTCGTCCGTCACCTGCTTCAAGTCCAGCGTGGACGAGCTTGCGGTGTACGGATAGCAGTCGCAGCCCACCGGCTGATAGCGCTGCGCGCCTTCGATGGATTCCAGCACTTCGCCCGCGCGGCCCCAATTGGCAGCGCCCGCGCACTTCAGGTGCGAGATCACGATCGGCACGCGCGCATGTTTGCCGACGCGGTACGCCTCGTCCATCGCATCGAGAATCGCCGCAAATTCGGTACGCAGATGCGTCGTGTAGATCGCGCCGGCCCCGGCCAGCGGCTCCGCCAGGCCCATCACTTCTTCGGTGGTCGACGCAAAGGCGTTGGCGTAGGCCAGGCCGGTCGACAGGCCGAGCGCGCCGTGGTCGAGCGCCTCGCGCAGCTGCGCGCGCATGCCTTCAACCTCGTTAGCGGTGGCGGGGCGGTCGAGGCGGTCCAGATGGTTGTTGCGCAGCGCCGTGTGCCCGACCAGCGCGGCGACGTTCACAGCCGGTTGCGCGCGCTCCACGGCGTCCACGTACGACGCGAAGGTCGGATACGCAAACGCGCTGGCAGGCCCCAGCAGGTTCATCGGGTCGGGCGGGTCGCCCTTGAGCGTGGCCGGTGACGCGCTGATGCCGCAGTTGCCCACGATGACGGTCGTGATGCCTTGCGACACCTTGCACAGCATGTCGGGCGTGCGGATCACGTTGGTGTCGTCGTGCGTATGCACGTCGATGAAGCCAGGAGCAAGGACGCGGCCCTCGCCGGCGATTTCCTCATCCCCCAGCCACGCGGTGGAGTCGGATGTGGCGATGGCGGCGATGCGGCCGTCGGTGATGGCCACGTCGAACAGCGTGGCCTCGGGTTCGTGGCCGCTGCCGTCCACAATGCGGACTTGACGGATGACGGTGTCGTACTGCTGCATGTCAATCTCCGAGCGGCTGGCGATTGCCGCCGCCGCGATGCGCATCGAGCACGTACTTGATGCGCCGTAAAAGCTCCTTGCTGCGATCGGACTGCTGCAGCGCGACCTCGGTCGCCAGCAGGTCGATCATCATCATCATGGCGTAGCGCGATGACGACGGCTTGAAGATGAAATCGGTTTCCATGGCCTGGATCGGCAGCAAGACATCGGCCAGCGTCGCCAGGGGCGAGCCCATGGCCGTGATGGCGACGATCCGGGCGCCGTACTCGCGCGCGATGGTCACGCTGTCGATCACCTCCGGCACGTGGCCGGTCACGGAAAACACGACCACCACATCGTCCGGGCTCAGCGTGGCCGCGACCATCCGCTGCAGCATCGAATCATGATAGGTGGTGACCGGCCGTCCCAGGCGGGCGAGCCGGTAGCGCATTTCGTCGGCCATGGTGGTCGAGCCGCCGCCCATGCCGAACACGGCAATCATGCGCGCCGCCACCAGTGCGACAGCGGCAGTACGGAAGGCCTCGGGCTGCACCAGCGCGCGGTTGGCCTCCAGCACATTGCTGATGTCGGCCAGGATGCCGTCGGCGCTGGAGGGCGGGCGGTCCGCACCGCCATCCAGAAAGCGCTGGCCGACTGCGGCTGCCTGCGCTAGCTTGAGCTTGAGTTCGCGCACATCGCGGCAACCCATCGCCTTGGCAAAACGGGTGACGCTGGCCTCACTCACGCCGGCGCGTTCGGCGAGCGTCTGTATGCTGCCGGCGGCGGCTTCTGCAATGTCGCTCAGGACGGTCTGCGCGACCTTTTGCTCGGCGGGGCGCAGTTCAGCGGCACGCTGGGAGAGTCGGGTCACGATGTCCATCGGTTCACGCATCGGGTCGGGCTTAGGGTCTCGCATTCTGGCCCCCGGTAGTCGTCCGGATAGCGGCTTTGAGAGTGCTTTGGTACTTTGTAACAGGCTGGCCCGGAGAATAATTTCGCCGCTATCATTATGTCAACCCGATGTTTACCCCCAAAGGAACACGAGTCCATTCCCATGAGTGATACAAAGTACCAAGGAGACGCCAACGCCCTCGTCAACCCGCTCGACAAGGGCTTGGGTGCGTTGGAAGCCGCATGCACGCCGGAGCAGATCGCTGCCCAGCGGTGGAACGTATTGAACGAAGACCTGAACCTGCCCGCGGCGGTGCTCTCGCAGTCGCGCGTGGAGCACAACCTCGCCTGGATGCAGCGCTTCGTGAGCGAATACGGCGCCAAGCTCGCACCGCATGGCAAGACGACGATGGCGCCGCGCCTGTTCCAACGTCAGCTGGCCGGCGGTGCGTGGGGCATCACGCTGGCAACGGCGCACCAGACACGCATTGCATATGCCCACGGCGTGCGTCGCGTGCTGATGGCCAACCAGCTGGTCGGCAAGCGCAACATGGCGATCCTGGCCGAGTTGCTGGCCGATCCGACGTTCGAGTTCTTCTGCCTGGTGGATGCGGCGGATCAGGTCGATCAGCTTGCCGCCTTCTTCGGCAAGGCGGGGCGCCCGATCCAGGTGCTGATCGAACTGGGCGTGCAGGGCGGTCGCACGGGCGTGCGCGACGACGCGCAACTGCAATCGGTGCTCGATGCGCTCACGCGGGCCGATGGCGCCGTCAAGCTCGCGGGCGTGGAAGTTTATGAAGGCGTGATCAAGGAAGAGGCGGATATCCGCACGTTCCTGCAGCGCGCGGTAAAGGTGATGGGTGACCTTGCAAAGGACGGGCGCCTGCAGCGCACGCCGGCCGTGCTCACGGGTGCCGGTTCAGCCTGGTACGACGTCGTCGCCGAAGAGTTCGCCAAAGCCAATATCGGCCAGCCGCTGGATGTGGTGCTGCGCCCCGGCTGCTATCTGACGCACGACGTGGGCATCTACCGTGCCGCGCAGGCCCGTATCGACGCCAACAACCCGATCGCGCACAAGATGCGTTCGAGCCTGCTGCCCGCGCTGCAACTGTGGGCCTATGTGCAGTCCGTGCCGGAGGGCGAGCGCGCCATCATTGCGCTGGGCAAGCGCGATGCTGCATTCGACGCCGGTCTGCCGCTGCCGGTCCTGCATTTCCGGCCGGGCGACAAGACCTCGTCGGCCACGCCGGCGCACTGGGAAGTCACCGGCATGATGGATCAGCATGCCTACCTGAAGATCGCCCCGGGCGACGACATCAAGGTCGGCGACATGATCGCCTTCGACATCTCGCACCCGTGCCTCACCTTCGACAAGTGGCGCCAGATTTCTGTCGTTGACGACGCCTACAACGTGGTCGACGTTGTGCAGACCTACTTCTGAGCGGGGCGCCCATGGCTGACATCCTCGCCTATGGCGAAGCGCTGATCGAGTTCAACCAGGCGGATCCCGGCAGCACGTCGTGGAATTTCGGCTTCGGCGGCGATACGTCGAACTTCTGCATCGCTGCGGCGCGGCAGGGCGCGCGCACGGGCTACATCAGCGCAGTGGGCGCCGACCGCTTCGGCCAGGCGCTGCGTGCACTGTGGCAGGACGAGGGCGTCGACCACACCTACGTGCACACCGATGCGCAGGCGCCCACCGGCCTGTACTTCGTTTCGCACGACGCGCGTGGCCACCATTTCGACTACCTGCGTGCAGGCTCGGCCGCGAGCCGCTTCCAGACCGCGCAACTGCCGCTGCAGGCGATTGCGGCGGCCAAGGCGTTTCACCTGTCGGGGATCAGCCTGGCCATCAGCGACACCGCGTGCGATGCGGGTTTGGCAGCGATGGCGCATGCGCGGGCGGCGGGTGTGCTGGTGTCGTTTGACACCAATCTGCGCTTGCGCCTGTGGCCGCTCGCGCGTGCCCGCGCCGTGATGCAGGAAGCGATGCGCACGTGCGATCTGTGCCTGCCGAGTTGGGACGATGTAACCGTGCTGCTCGACTGCCATGACCGTGACGGCATTGTCGATACGCTGCTCGGCTGGGGCGTGAAGCTGGTGGCGCTGAAGATGGGCGCGGAAGGCTGCTACGTGGCCACACCGGAGTACCGTACGCTGGTGCCGCGTCATACCGTCAATGCCGTCGATGCGACCGGCGCGGGGGACTGTTTTGGTGGTGCGTTTGTGGCGCGGATTGTTGCCGGGGATTCGCCTGCGGAGGCGGCGCGGTATGCCAATGTGGCGGCTGCGATTTCGACGACGGGGTATAGCGCTGTGGCGCCGATTCCGCGGGTGGAGGTTGTGCGGGCGGTGTTGGGTTCTGCGCAAGCTGTTTAGGTCGATGTTGATGGTGCATCCCTTGTTTCACCCCCTGCCGGGGGCGACTCACTTTCTTTGTCTTGCCAAAGAAAGTAAGCAAAGAAAGGCGCGCCCGAGATGGCGACCCACTCCTTGAATTTATGTGACCGTGCGGGGAAGGAGGCAAACTCGCTGCGCTCAGACAGGCCTCCTTCCTTTTTCCGCACGCTCACAGAAATTCAAGGCGCCATCTAGGGCAGGGTACGGCCAAACCGTCGTGTGCCTGTGTTGGTGTCCAGTTGTGTTCTTGTTGGGTAAAGAAAAACGCCACCGCGTATTTGCGGTGGCGTTTTTGCTTGCGCATCGTGTGCTTACTTTCCAGGCACCAGATGCACGCGGGATTCCGTTGCAGCTTCCACCGCCTTGCGCGAATACAGCAGCGGGAAGTACTCGCCCTTGAGCCACAGCGGTGCGAGGTCGCGGTAGTGCGGGCTGTCGGGGTTGCCGGACTGGCCGGGGAGGTTGACGGCGCGGGAGTTGTCCCAGTTGCCGACGTCCACCACCGTGCGGAACGAGGGGCCGTTCGTCTGCAGGAAATCGCTCGCGCGATACGTCGATTGGTTGGGCGTGTAGGGGCTGCCACCTTCAGGCGTGGGGCCCACGTTGAGTTTGGCGCGCGTGGCCTCGTCGACGATGGCGGCGAACGGATGGGCGTTCAGGTTGTGGTGCAGCTGGCCCCAGTTCCACGCTTGCGGGCTCGGGCCCTGGCGCTTGACCATATCGGCCCACGCAGTCTTCAGGCTGTCGAGCAGCACGGCATCGCGTTTGGCGGCGGCTTGTTGCGGGTCTTCGCCGAATTTGCGTTCGCTGCCTTGCGGGTGCTCCAGCGTATCGAGCATGACGTCGGTGTCGGGCGCGGCCATTGCCTCGGCGCCGGCCTTGGACAGCACGGCGTTCTTGAATGCGCGGCCCAGGTGATGCGTGAACCAGACCTCATGCAGCGCGGCTTGCGGGGAATCCGCCAGCATGGTCGCGTTCCAGCCCTTGAACAGGTTGAGCGCGGCTTGCGTGTCGGCGTCGTTGGACGACAGCGGCGCCAGCAGGGCCATCAGCCTGCGCGCCGGGATCGACACCATGTCGTTCTGCAGGCGCATCGAATCTTCGATCGACACCTTGTCCAGCCTAGCCAGCACTTCGTCAATGCGTGCGTGGCGCGAACCGTTGGTCCACTCAAAGCCGAGTTTGCGCTCGCGGTACGGATAATCCGCCGGCAGGTTCATCTCGTTGGACGAGGTGAAATAGCCCGACTTCGGGTTGTAGCTGCTGGGCAGTTGATCGCCGCGCCAGAAGCCGGCCCATTCGAAGCGGCCGTCGCCGGGCACGGGCAGCAGGCCGTCCCAGTTGGGGCGGATTGGGGCGAGGCCGCCCGGCACCCAGCCGATGTTGCCCTTCGTGTCGGCATAGACCTGGTTTTCGGTGGGCGCGCCCCAGTTCATCATCGACTGCTTGAACTGCGCGAACGTGCGTGCGCGCATGTAGCCGACCGAGCCGAAATACGGCGACATGCCCGGCGACAGCCACGCGGAGCGCACCGCATAGGCGCGATGTTTCTCCGCGTCGACGTAGATGACCGGGCCGTGGCGCGTGAAGGTGAGGTCGACGGGGCGGGAGTCACCGCCGCGCACGTTTACGGTTTCCTGCAGCACGGTGAAGGGCTCCCAGCCGCCGTTGTAGCGGTATTCGCTGTTGTTGGCCGGATTCAGTTCGTAGACGTAGAGGTCTTCCTGGTCGATGTTGAAGATGGTGAGGCCGAACGCGACGTGGCCGTTGTGCCCGATCGACACGGCCGGCAGCGAGGGCTCTCCGGCGCCGATGATGTCGAGCGTGGGTGTGCTGATGTGGGCGATGTAGCGCAGGCTCGGTGCGGAATAGGCGCGGTGGGGGTCGTTCGCCATCACGGCGCGGCCGGTGGTGGATTTGCCCGGCGCGATCACCCAGTTGTTGCTGCCTTCCATCGTCTCTTCGAGGTTGGCCGCGGCAGCGACGCGCGTGCTGTCGACGTCTACACCCTTGAGCGATTCCGGCGTGAGTTTCACGCCTTGCGTGGCCAAGGTGAACACCTTCAGCAGGTCCTTCGGCAGGCATGGGTCCAGGCCTTCAGGCAACTGGGTTTGCCAGGCGGGCTGCAGGCCGAAGCGGACGGTGTCGTCGGCGAGGTTGGCCTTGCAGGCCACGTTGGCGCGCGCAACTTCCGATTGCAGATTGCGCGTCAGGCCGTGGCTGCGGATGCGCACCACGTCTTCCGGCGCCCAATGCGCGGGCGCGTAGTTCAGCTTGCGGAATTCGAACGGCATCTGCTCCGGATGCCTGGCCAGCCAGTCGACATACGCATTGATGCCGGCTACGAAGCGCGTGGCAATGCGCTGAGCGTCGGGGCTGTAGCGGTTCCATTCGACCTGCATGTCACCGCGATAGAGAAACAGCCGCGTGGCGCGATCCTGCTCCACATACGCCGGCCCGAACACTTCCGACAACTGGCCCAGCCCCCGGCGGCGCCACAGGTCGATCTGGAAAAGGCGGTCTCGCGCGGCGTTGAAGCCTTGCGCGAAGAAGCCGTCGTCTTCGCTCTTCGCGTAGATGTGCGGCACGCCCCAGCGGTCGATCAGGATGTCGGCGGGCTTGGATAGGCCCGGTACGACGATGGTCTGCGCGGTGGCTTGGGGCGCGTCTTTGGCGAGGGCCTGCGCGGACATGCCGAGCGCGACGGCCGACAACAGAACAGGAAGCGAACGGATGGGCATGGCGATGCAGTCTCCTCTCTGAGCCCGGCATGCCAGCGCAGTCCACACGGACAGGGAAGGATTCGGGCGTTCTTATGGATACGGCAGACAACCGCGAGCGCGGCTGATGGGAAGGGCAAGCTGGCCGATCGGTTGAGCGGGTGCTGGCAACTGCTAGGGGAGAGATGCCCACCGATCGGCACAGGCTGTCGAGTATGCGGATGCGCAACGAACTGCGCCAATGACTTTTGTTCGGTCAACCATTCCGTCAAGGCATGGTTGCCGATGTGTCATGCCAGCGTTTCGGGCCCCGTCTTGCGATGCACATTGGCGGCCAGCACGTGGCCCAGTTCGCCCGGGAAGATCGGCTTGGTGATGACGGATTGGTAACCGGCTTCCTTCGCTGCCTTGAGCCGGATCGGGTCGGCAAATGCCGTCACGGCGATGGCGGGCAGGTCGGTGAAACCGCGTTCGCGCACGGCCCGCACGAGCTGCATGCCGTCCATGCCGGGCATGGCCAGGTCACTGACCAGCGCGTCGAAGGGGTAGGTGGTGGCAGCCGCTTCCTCCAGCGCATCGAGCGCTGCTGCCCCGCTGGATACGGTGACAACGTCGGCGCCATAGCGCTCCAGCATCAGTGCGATCACGCCGAGCGATTCGGGGTTGTCGTCCACCGCCAGCACGCGGATGCCGTCCAGCGTCGGCATGCCCGTGCCCGAGACGAGACCCGGCGTGCGGTTGGCCTGTTCGCCCGGTTGCGCGGCATGCAGGGGCAGCGACACGGCCATGGTGGTGCCACGGTCTGCGCCACTGCTCGCGGCGGTGATGCGGCCGTGATGCAGCTCGACGAGTTGCTTGGCAATCGCCAGCCCCAGGCCGAGCCCACCGTGGAGGCGCGTGCTGGACAGATCCGCCTGCTGGAAGCGGTCAAAGATATGCGGCAGGAAGGCCGGCTCGATGCCGATGCCCGTGTCGCGCACGGTGGCCACCACGCCTTCGGGCGCCGGATGCACCGAAAGCCGGATGTGTCCGCCTTCGGGCGTGAACTTGACGGCGTTGGCCAGCAGGTTCCAGAACACCTGCTTCAGGCGCCCGGCATCGCCTTGCAGCATCGGCACGGGTAGGAATTCGGTGTCGATGGTGATGTTCTTCTGGCGCGCCATGGGCTCGATGGTCTCGCGCGCGCGCTCCAGCACGTCGGCCAGGTCCACGGGGCCGATCTCCAGCGGAACCTTGCCCGAGAGGATGGCCGACATGTCGAGCAGATCGTCGATCAGGTGAACCTGCGTGCGCGCGCTGCGCTCGATGGCTTCAATGCCGCGCTTGAACATCGCTTCATCGTAGGCCCGCATGTTCAGCAGTTGGGCCCAGCCCAGCACCGCATTGAGCGGCGTGCGCAGTTCGTGGCTGACGGTTGCCAGGAAGTCGTCTTTCAGGCGGCTGGCGCGCTCGGCTTCTTCGCGTGCGCGGGATTCGGCTTCGAGCAACTGCGTGCGGCGGGCCTCGGCCTGGCGGCGCTCGCTGATGTCGATCACGGCGTTGGTCAGGCCGATGATCTCGCCGGTGTCGTCGCGCAGCGGCATGACCACCACGTCGTAGACCACGCGCTGCGTGTGGCGCCGGCGGAAGGCGAACTCCACGCGCGTCGGCGTGCCCGTTGCGATGACGCGCTGGCCGGCTTCGGTCAGGCGCGATGCGGCGCGGCGGCCGAACACTTCACGCACCGTCCGCCCCAGCAGCTGTTCGGGCTGCAGGCCGAACACGGGGTTGTGCACCCACGTGAAGTGCATCGTGTTGTCGACGTCGTAGAGCGAAATGGGCGAAGCCTGCAGCGCGGCCAGCAGGCGTTGCTGCGACAGGCGTTGCTGGGTTTCCGCCCGCGCGCGTCGCTCCGCCCCCGCGCGGGCGCGGCGCAACTGCTCGCATAGAGCGCAGATGAGCAACGCGCCCACCCCAAACACCGCCAGCTGGGCCGATGTCAGCGGCACCGCGGCAGGCCAGTTCTGCAGGGTGGCCAGGCCCATGAACAGTCCCGCGTAGCAGACGATGGCGAGGATGCCTGGCCAGAAACCGCCGTACCACGCGGCAATCGTCACCACCGGAAAGGCGAGGTAGAACGGCAGATGGATGCCCATCGCCGATTCGAGCAGCACCCGCCCGATCGTGCCGACCGCGGCTGCACCGATCGCCACCAGCCATGCCGATGGGCGAATGGCCGGTGCCGCGTTGAACCCGCTGGCGCTGAAGGGACCGGGGTCCGCCAGCCGGGCGGGGCCGGCAGCACGTGTATCCGACGGGCGGGACGAGGGGGGCGGAAAGGACGTCACAGTCGGTTGCAGCACCGGGCAGAGAGCAGAGCAGCCAAAGGTGACTCAGGATACGAACTGGTCGCCATCGGTGCCATCGGGGTTTCGCTGACACGCTTGCAAGACAGCGCCCGATTCTTGCTCAGGCCAGCAGTGGCGCGGCCTGGCGGGTTTATCCTCCTGAAGAGGGGTGTCCGGCGGGTTCCGGGTGCGGATCCCGCATGCGGTCGCGCTGCGTCAGCGCGGGGAACAGCCGCATCCAGGCGGCCACCACCAACAGCGTGCCCAGGCCGCCAATCACCACCGAGGCCACGGGCCCCAGCAACCCGGCCAGCATGCCCGACTCGAATTCGCCCAACTGGTTGGACGCGCCCACGAACACGGAATTGACCGCGCTCACGCGGCCGCGCATGGCATCGGGCGTATCGAGCTGCACCAGCGAAGTGCGAATCACCACACTGATCATGTCCGACGCGCCCAGCAGCACCAGCGCGAACATCGACAGCGGCAGCCAGCGCGACACCCCGAATACCAGCGTCGCCAGCCCGAACACGGCCACGGCGGCAAACATCACCCGGCCAACATGCCGATCGAGCGGACGGTGCGCCAGGAAGAGCGCCATGCCCAGCGCCCCCACCGCCGGCGCCGAGCGCAGCAGCCCCAGCCCCCAGGCGCCCGTGCCCAGGATGTCGCGCGCGTAGATCGGCAGCAGCGCCGTCGCACCGCCGAGCAGCACGGCAAACAGGTCGAGCGAGATGGCGCCCAGCACCACCGGCCGCCCCTTGATGAACGCGATGCCGGCAAACAGCGATGCGAGGCTCACCGGCGTGCTGACCGGCACGGCGCGCTCCATCCGCACCAGCGCCAGCAAGACGTGCGCGAGCATAAACAGCCCGGCTGCCGTGGCATACACCACGGGCGCGCCCGCCACGTACAGAAAGCCGCCCAGCGCCGGCCCAAGGATGACGCCGGTCTGCCCGGCCGAGCTGGACAGCGCCACGGCACGCGGCAATGCCTGCGGCGGCACCAGCGTCGGCAACAACGCTTGCAGCGTCGGCGTCTCGAACGCGCGCATTGCGCCAATCACAACCACGCACAGGAAGATGGGCTGCACGCCGGCATGCCCATTCGCTGCGCTGACGGCCAGCGCAAGCGCCACCAACGCCTCGATGGCCTGACAGGCGCGCACGACGTACCGCCGGTCGTAGCGGTCCGCAATATGGCCGGAGGCCAGCACCAGCACCACCGACGGCAGAAACTGCGCCAGCCCGACCAATCCCAGCACATAGGCGCTGCGTGTCAGGTCGTAGATCTGCCAGCCGACGGCCACCCCGAACATCTGATTCGCGAACGTGGTGGACAGCCTGGCGAACCAGAACAGCCGGAAGGCGGGGTAGGAGAACGGCGCATGCGACAGCGTTTGCGCAGATGTGGAAGAGGAAGCGGGGGAAAGACCGGCGTCGCCAGACACGTTGGATGTGCGCCGGAACCCGGCGATCAATGAAGGAAGCGGAAAGGAGGCGTGAAGCGACCGTCATCGTAACGGAAGTCCGCCTTCTGTAGCCGCCCGCACGGGTACGCGGCTTGCGGAATTGCCGGTACATCGTTACAGGAGATTTCATCATGGCTACGCATCGCACCCGGTCGAAGCCGTCGGGGGCCAAATCGGGGGCCAAGTCGGAGGCGAAGTCAAAGCCCCACCGCTGGTCGCACCATGTGATGGAAACCAGCGACGCGCTGGATATCGAGCCCGACATCTTCAAGTCACGCAGCCCCGCGCGGATTGCGGCCTCGCTCAAGGCATCCGCCGAGCACAGCCGGCGGCGCAAGGGGACGGCATTCCAGTCGGCCATGTCAATGCTGACGTTCTATATCAATCGGGCGGGGCACAACCTCAGCGCCGGGCGGCGCCGGATTCTCGAACGTGCCAAGGATGCACTGCGTGCCGACTTTGGCCGCCCGGCGCAGCGCGCGGCCAAGGCCCGGCATTGAGGCAGTGCGGCGCTGGTCAGATGGTCAGCATGACGCTGAGCAGCTGCCGGGCGACGGCCTTGTAGTTGGCTTCGTCGCCTTGTGGCGAATAGGTAGAGAGCGTCTTGCCCCGGTATTTGACGGTCACGATGCCGTTGCGGGTCGAATAGGTGGCCTCGATGCTGCGGCCGCCGCGTTCGATATGAAACGGGATGGTGTCGGCGATCAGGCGCGCGGTGTCGTGCGAGGCCGGCGGTGCCGGCGGCACGGCCGACAGCGGCGAGTATGAAGCGGATGCTTGTTGTTCGGGGTGGCGCATGGCGCCTCCTCTTTGGGGGACACGGGTATCCACGGCAACGCAGGTTCCGTACCAGCTTGGTTTGACGGGGGCCGCACCGTACGGCCGCCCGAAAAGTGGCACATCGGCAGCGGTCACAGCCCCGGGATCGGCGAGGGTTTGACGTCATGCGTCGGTCCGTTGACGGGAATTGTCAGATTTGTAAACGCAATTAACCGCCAGGAATTTTTGGCCCCGTGCAAATCCGGGCTATCAAGGCGCGGGGACAGGTGCCATTCTGGTAAGTGCCATGGCGCGCGCATCGAACCAACCGCATGCACATCGCGCCTCGCAGGCGCCCTGCCGACGTTCCAACCATGCCAACAAGGAGGCGATATGGGTTCCCATACCTACAAGATGATCGAGCTGGTCGGTTCTTCACCCGACTCAAGCGATGCCGCCATTCGCAACGCCATCGCGCGCGCGGGCGAAACGCTCAAGCATCTGGACTGGTTTGAAGTGCTGGAAACACGCGGCCACCTGGTCGACGGCAGGATCGCGCACTGGCAGGTGACGATCAAAGTGGGGATGCGCCTGGAGACGCTGGAGAGCGAAAAGCCCGCCGGCAAGAAGAAGGGCAAATAGCAGGCAAGGAAAAAGGCGGCCAGGATTGCTCCGGCCGCCTTTTTCTTGGGACTGCGCAGCAGCGTTATTGCGTCTGCGTGAAGTCCAGCGCGTTGGTCAGGTCGCCCATCGGCTTGTTGCCGTTGGAGATGAGCGCGGCGTCACGTTGCTTGATACCCGGCAGCGTCGGCAGGTCAAAGCGGTGCGTGATCAGGCGCAGGACCGAAGCCGTGTCGTACTGGGTGTGGTCAACGAAACCCTTCTTGGCGAACGGCGAGACGATGATCGCCGGGATACGCGTGCCCGGGCCCCAGCGGTCGGCCTTCGGCACCGTGGCGTGGTCGTAGAAGCCACCGTTTTCGTCATACGTCACGACGATCACCATGTTCTTCCACTGCGGGCTCTTCTGCAGCTGGGCGATCACGTTGGCGATGTGCGCGTCGCCGTCGGTCACGTTGGCGTAGCCCGGGTGCTGGTTCAGGTTGCCTTGCGGCTTGTAGAACGTGACGGCGGGCAGCTTGCCTGCGGCGGCGTCTTGCAGGAACGCAGCGTCGTAGTCGCGCAGGTGGGCGGCACGCTCAGCGGCGCCGGTGCTCGTGGCCGGGTCGAAGCGGCTGAAGTAGTTGAACGGCTGGTGGTGCGGCTGGAACTGGATCGAACCGCTGTAGATCACGCTGCGCGTAGCGTTCGGGGCGTCGGCGATGGCCGCGTTCCAGGCGCCGGCGTACCAGGCCCAGTCCACACCGCGGGCGGTCAGCAGGTCGCCGATGTTGGTGGTCGACTGCGTCGGCATCGTCGATGCCTTGGTCGGGTCGGCATAGGCTGCGTTGCCGCTGGCGACGGCGTTGCCCGACGGCTGGTACGGCGGCTGCATCGTGTTGACGGCGTACGCGTTGCCGCTGCTGTCGACCGGCGTCAGGCTGCCGTCCTTCGTGGCGTTGCCATCGTCGGCAGCGCCTGCGTATGAGGTCGGCGCGCCGGCCATCACCGAGCTTGCCGCCGGGATGAGCGTCGGGCTGCCGTCTGCATTCGTCTTGACGTTGGCGATGCTGCCCTTGGCCGGCGAGGTGGCGGCGTTCGGGTAGATCGGTGCGCACGCGCAGATCAGGTATTGGTGGTTCAGGAACGAACCGCCGAACGCGCCCATGAAGAAGTTGTCTGCCAGCGTGTATTGCTTGGCGATGTTCCACATGGCCATCTTGCTGCCGTCGTAGTAGCCCATCGTCAGGCCACCGGCATCGGCAAAGGCGGCGAACTTGTCGTTCTTGCCGCCGTTGATCTGCATCTGGTTCTGATAGAAGCGGTGCCACAGGTCACGCGTGATGACGTTCTGGCCGACCACCGTGCCCGTGCTGCCGAAGCCCGAGGCGCTGTCGATCTGGAACATCTGATTGGGCATGTTGGCGGTGGACGCCTGCGTGATCTGCACGCTTTGGCCGCCTGCGGTCACGCCACCCCAGGTGGGCGGCAGCGTCGGCAGCACGGAGCCGTCGAAATCCTTCTGCGCAACGGCAGTGCCCGTCGAAGTCGGGTTCACACCGGGGATGCCGTTTGCACCCGGGAACAGGCCGTACAGGTTGTCGAAGCCGCGGTTTTCTGCGTAGATCACCACGATCGTCTTGACGTTGTTGGTCAGCGCCATGCGCTTGGCCACGCCGTCGCGAATCGTCTTGCCGAAGTCGCCGCCGTTGGCCACGGCATCGGCGATCAGCGCGATCGCCTGCTCGATTTCAGCCTGCAGCGCCGCCTTGGTGCCGGCGTCGGTTTCCTTGTTGTGGTCTTCCAGCAGCTTGTCGATCGTCACGCCCAGGCGCGCGGCGAGTGCTGTCTTGGCAGCGTTGATGTCGCCGCCGTTGCTGTCCATCAGGGCAGCCAATTCAGTCGAGATTGCGCTGACAACGGCGTTGGCACCGGCCGGTGCGCGGAACACCAGCGGCTGCGTGATGGCCGTGCGGGCACCGGTGTCCGGGTCATTGCGGAACGCGTCCGTGCCGATTTCCACCGTGATCGCGCCCGTGCCCGGCAGCGTGTACGCGCCGTTTTTGTCGGTGCGCGTGCTGGCCTCACCGGCATCGCACTTGCCATTGTTGTTGGCGTCGATGCACACCTTGGCATTCTCGAAGTAGCTGCCCGTCACCACGCCCGAGGTGGACGCGGAGGCACTGCTGTTCGAGTCACTGCCACCACAGGCAGACATGCTGGCCGCGACCAACGCGGTCAGCGGCAGAAGACGAAGCGCTCGGCTCATGATTTCCCTGGATTGTTGTGTGGGGGACGAAAGCGAGCCGGAGTCTGTGCTTCGTGTGTGACAAGTTGATGATGAAAACGCAGGCGTGGAGCGCATTTCGCTCCAGTTCAGCGCGAGCACCATCGTCAGGATGAGCAGGGGCACCACCGAACGTTTGAAGACATTTGCCACCATGGGGCTTCTCCAAGGGCTGACGTGACACGCGTTTGACGACATCAAAGTGTCATGGGCGCCATGCTAAGTTGCAAGGCTCCCGAAATGTCGTCCGTCGAAAATGCCTCGTCTCCTCCCCGCTGCAACGTTTCGCATGATCGCTGTTTCGGCGCTTGCCGGGGCGGTCGTCGGGTTGAGCGGCTGCGGGCGAGGGGAGCCGGCGGCAGCCCATGCTGCGACCATGGCGGCGTCTGCATCGGCCGCTGCGGCGCCGGCAGCGGCACCCGCAGCAGCAACGGCCGGCAAGCCAGCGGCGGCGCCGGCCTACGAAAAAGCCTTCTACACGATGATGGCAACGCGCCGCCCGTCGGTGCCCGGGATGACGGCGCTGGGCAAGGCGTTGTTCTTCGATCCGGCCCTGTCGGCCTCGGGCAAGCAGGCCTGCGCGAGCTGCCATAGCCCGACGCACGCCTATGGCCCGCCGAACGATCTGTCGGTGCAGCTTGGTGGCACGGGCATGAACAAAACGGGCGTGCGTGCCGCGCCGTCATTGCGCTATCTCCAGAACGTTCCTGCATTCACCGAGCATTTCTACGAGAACGACGGCAACGATTCGGAAGACCAGGGCCCGACTGGCGGCTACACCTGGGACGGCCGTGTGTCGTCCACGCACGACCAGGCGCGCATCCCGCTGCTGTCGGGGCACGAGATGGCCAATGGCACGCAGGCCGCCGTGGTGGCCAAGCTGCGCAATGGCCGCCACGCGCAGACGTTCCGCCAGGTATTCGGCAACGACATCCTCGACAACGAAGACACGGCCTTCCGCGCGGCGCTGATGGCGCTCGAAGTCTTCCAGCAAACGCCCGCCGAGTTTTATCCGTACGACAGCAAGTACGACGCGTTTTTGCGCAAGCAGGTGAAGCTGTCGCCGCAGGAGATGCGCGGCCTGCAGGTGTTTGCCGATCCCGCCAAGGGCAACTGCGCCTCGTGCCACGTGAGCGCCATCAAGCAGGACGGGGCGTTCCCGGCCTTTACCGATTTCGGCCATATTGCCGTGGGCGTTCCACGCAATCGCACGCTGGCCGCCAATGCGGATCCCACGTTCTTCGACCTCGGCCTGTGCGGCCCCGACCGGACCGATCTGAAAGACCGCGCCGACTATTGCGGCCGTTTCCGCACGCCTTCGCTGCGCAACGTGGCACTGCGCAAGACGTTCTTCCACAACGGTGCCATCCATTCGCTGGAAGATGCGGTGCGCTTCTACGCCCAGCGCGACACGCAGCCGCAGAAGTGGTACCCGCGCAAGGCCGACGGCACGGTCGACAAGTTCGACGATCTGCCCGCCCAATACCGCGCCAACGTCAACATGGAACCGCCGTTCGGGGGCAAGCCCGGCGACAGGCCCGTGCTGTCCGAGGCCGACGTGCGCGATATCGTCGCCTTCCTCAAGACGCTCACCGACGGCTACCGCCCCGTGCGGACCTCGCAATCCGGCGCCCAAGGCGGCAGCCGCGTTGCGCAGCGCTAAGCGTCCGCAGCGGCCTTGTGCGGCCCGTTTGTTGCAACACCTTGCGGGGGATTCGCGCAAGGCCGCGCGTGCGCTGCGGTTATCATCGGCGGATCGTCTTTCTGCTGTCTTCCACTTCCCGCTATGACCTGGCTTGCTGACCCGTCCATCTGGATCGGGCTGTTTACCCTGGTGGTGCTCGAGATCGTTCTCGGCATCGACAACCTTGTTTTCATCGCCATCCTGGTCAACAAGCTGCCGCCAGCGCTGCGCGACCGTGCCCGGATGATCGGTCTTGGCCTGGCGTTGCTGATGCGCATGGTGCTGCTGGCGGCCATGTCGTGGCTGATCGGGCTGACCAAGCCGTTGCTCACGCTGGGGCCAGTCGACCTGTCGGGCCGATCGATCATCCTGCTGCTGGGTGGATTCTTCCTGCTGTTCAAGGCCACGTCCGAGCTGCATGAGCGTCTGGACGGCCAGCCGCAGGACGAAAGCCACGGCAGCGGTCACGGCAAGTTCTGGAACGTGATCGCGCAGGTGGTGATTCTCGATGCGGTGTTTTCCATCGACTCTGTCATCACCGCCGTGGGCATGGTCAACGATCTGCCGGTGATGATGGCCGCCGTGGTGATCGCCATGGGCGCCATGCTGTTTGCCTCGCGCCCGCTGACGGAGTTCGTCAACGCGCATCGCACGGTGGTGGTGCTGTGCCTGAGCTTCCTGCTGATGATCGGCTTTTCGCTCGTTGCGGAGGGCCTGGGCTTTCATATTCCGAAGGGCTATCTGTACGCCGCCATCGGCTTCTCGATCCTGATCGAGTTCTTCAACCAGGTGGCCCAGCGCAATACCGTGCGTTACGAGCGTCGCCGCCCGCTGCGCGAGCGCACCGCCGATGCCGTGCTCAGCCTGCTGGGCGAGCGTCGCGGCGCGCCGGCGGAGTCCGAATCGCACGAGGCGGTTTCGCACGAGGCCGGCCAGCCCGTGCCCGAAGCTGTGTTCCGCCCGGAAGAGCGCAGCATGGTCAGCGGCGTGCTCGACCTGGCCGAGCGTTCGGTGCGTTCGATCATGACGCCGCGCCACGATATTTCGTGGGTGGATCTGGACGCCGACGCGGCCGTCACGCGCAAGCTGCTGCTGGCCGTGCCGCACAACCAGTTTCCGGTGTGCCGCGGCGGGCTGGACGACCTGGTGGGCGTGGCCCGCGCCAAAGACCTGATGGGCGATCTCGACACGCGCGGCGCCATCGACGTAGACCGCAGCGTCAAGCCCGCACTCAAGGTGTCGGACAACATCGGCATCCTGCGCCTGATGGATCAGCTCAAGCGTGCGCGCGGGCGCATGCTGGTGGTGACGGATCCGCTGGACGTGGTGCAGGGCGTGGTGACACCCATTGACGTGCTCGAAGCCATTGCGGGCGAATTCCCCGATGAAGACGAACGCCCCGGCGTGGTGGAAGTCAACGATGGCTGTTGGGAGGTCGCTGGCGAGGCCGACCTGCGCCAGCTCGAAGATGTGCTGCACGTCGACTGGCTGCTCGACGAAGGCGGCGGCGCCACGAGCCTGGGCGGTTATCTCTTCAACCAGTGGGACCGGCTGCCCGAAGTGGGCGACACGCTGGTGCGGCACGACCTCCGTTTCCAGATTCTCGAAGCCGCCAGCCGCCGCATCGTGCGCGTGCGCATCGAGCGCATGGAAGACGTGACGGCACCCGAGGCGGAAGCCTAAGCCTCGGACGTCGTCGATGTGGCCGGCCTGGGCGCGCGCGCCAGACCCAGGCTGAGCACACCCGTCAGCACGCACGCAATGCCGCCGATCTGGCGCGTGCTGACGGCCTCGCCGAGCAGCGCGGCGGCAAACACCACGGCTGCCACGGGCGCCAGCGCGGTGAACAACGATGCTTCCGCACCGCTCACGCGCGCGGCCCCGGCGTACCACAGCACGAAACCGCCCACTGTCGGCACGATGGCGTAGTACGCCACTGCCATCAGCGCGTGCGTTGTCTGCGCCGATGCATGCAACTGCCACGGCGCTTCCCACAGCGCGGGCGCCAGCGCCGTCAGCAAACCGAACGCACTCATCAATGCCGACAACGCCAGCGGCGGTACCGGCGTGCGCAGCCGCTTGTTGAGCAGGATGAAGAGCCCCTCGCACACCACGGCGCCCATCACAAGCAGGTTGCCAAGCAGCGGATGTGCCGCGTCGCCGCGCGGTTGCAGGGCGATGGTCAGCACGCCGGCGGTGGCCAGCCCAATCGCCCCCAGCACCGCGCGGCCGGGCCGTTCGCCCAGCAGCACGATCGCAATGAGCGCCGACATGACCGGCAGCGTCCCGATGATGACGCCCGCGTCTGCGGCAGACGTGTGCCGCAGGCCCGAAATGAGCAGCGTCGTATAGCCCACGCTGCCGGCTGCCGCCTGCAGGAAGAGCAGCACCCAGTCGCGGCGTGCAAGCACGGGCCAGCGCGAACGGGTCATGCGCATGATGACGAGGAACATCGGCAGTGCCATCGCAAAGCGCAGCGCCGTCGCCGTAAAGGGCGGCAAGCCCGCCGCGATGATCTTGCTGGCCGCTACGGTGCTGCCCACCAGCACCATCGTGAGGGCAAGGTAGAGACAACCTTCAAGTCGTCCGGACAGTTTTGGCATATCGCATCCTGCGTGTGTGTGGAGGTCGCAGGATGGGCGCACGCGATGCGCGCGTCTTGAACGAAATTGCAGCGGGGCGGGAAGATGCGCCTAGCGCGCCGCCGCCACCATGCCCGGCGATACGCCGTACTTGCGCACGAACTGCCGCGTCATATGGCTTTGATCGGCAAAGCCGCAAGCGGCCGCCACGTCCGCCAACGGCTCGCCTTGGGCGATCAGCCGACGCGCCAGGGCCACGCGACGCTGCACCTGATAGGCGTGGGGCGTGAGGCCCGTGACGCGGGCAAAGCCGCGCAATACCTGGAAGCGGCTCAGGCCGGTCTCGCGCGCGAGGTCTAGCAGGGAGATGGGCGCGGCCGGGTCATCGTCGATGCGCGTGCGGGCGAGCCGGATGGCATCGGGGGCTGCGTCGCCGTGTTTGCTGGTCGCCCGGTTTGCGGGATGCAGCGCGTCCGCCAGTACGGACAGCAGCAACTGCTCGCGCAGCAGGGCGTCGTCTCGGGCGGCGGGCATCGTCATCTGCGCAAACAGCAGGCGCACGCGCGGTGCGAGAGTGGCGTCGCGGATGACAGGGCGGTCAAACTCGGCGTCGCCGTAGTGGCCGGGGTGCAGATCCGTCGCCATGTCGGCGACCACGCCGGGGTCAAGGTAAAGCATGCGCCACGCGCGCCCGCCATCACCGATAGGTGTTCCATCGTGCACTTCGAATGGATTGACGGTGATGACGTCGCCCGCGCCGGCTTCCACGGTGCCGCGTCCGCTGAACGACTTCTGCGCCCCGCGATCGACGATGCCGATGCCGAACTGGCCGTGCGTGTGGCGCGGAAAAGCGTGGCCGGAATCGGCGGCGACGGCTTCCACGCCGCGCATGGCGCAGCGGTGCATCGAGAACGCGAGGTTGGCCGGCCGGTTGGACAAGGGCGGTTCCTTGTGAGGGAATGCGCGAATCTGTGCTCTGTGGAGGTGCAGCGTGGCAGCAGCATACGCTTTCTTCGCATTTCGCTCATTTTTTGCGCACGGGCGGTTGGTATGCTGCGGTTTTCTGCGGCAATGCGCCCGGTAAGATGGCGCCGTGCCTGCCGCTGGCCAGGCCGGGAGCCGCGCCCGCCGGCGGCGCCCCGCAGCCCTGACTGATCCATGCGCCCGTCTTTCGGTATCACCTCCAAGCTGTTCGTTGCGTTGTTCATGCTGAGCATCGTCGTTGCGCTCGCCATGGGCGCGGCGGTGCGCTGGCGGTTCGACGCCAACTTTCTCGACTACGTGAACGCACGCGAGGCTGAGCGCATGGCCTCGCTCGCGCAAGGCGTGGAGGCGGGCTACGCGCAGCACGGCAGCTGGGATTTCCTGCGCGACGATCGCATGGCGTGGTTCCGCCTGCTGCGCCGCGAAGGCGCGCGGGCACGCGCCAACGGCATGGGCGGTGACCGCTTCGACCTGCCGCCAGGCCACCGCTTCGATCCGCTCCCGCCCGGCATGGACAAAGACGCGCCGCCGCCCGGGCCGCCCACTGCAGGCCGCATGCCGCCGCACCCGCCCGGCGAGCCGCCGATCCCACACTCGCCGGTCTGGCTGCTTGATGCCCAGCGCAACGTCATCATTGGCGACGGGCCGCCGCTGGGCCCCAATGCGCGCTGGCAGGAATTGCGCCGCAACGGCCAGACCGTCGGCTGGCTGGCGATGCCGCCGCGCGTGCACGTGCCCGAAGGCGCCGACCAGGCCTTCCAGGCGCAGCAGCTGCGCGCTACGTGGATCATCGCCGGGCTGTCGGTCCTGCTGGCGGCGCTGGTGGCGGTGCTGCTCGCACGGGGTCTGCTGGCCCCGATGCGTCGCCTGACGGATGCCGCGCGCCGCATGGCCGACGGCGACTACGCCACCCGCGTCGACGTCCATTCGCGCGATGAACTCGGCGAGCTGGCGGCGGATTTCAATCACCTTGCCGCGTCGCTGGAGGCCAACCAGAAGATGCGTCGTCAGCTCACGGCCGATATCTCGCATGAACTGCGCACGCCGCTGGCCGTGCTGCGCGGCGAACTCGAAGCCCTGGAAGACGGCGTGCGCCCATTGACCGCTACGTCGCTCGCGTCATTGCAGGCCGAGGTGTCGACGCTCAGCAAGCTCATCGACGACTTGTATGAGCTTTCGCTGGCCGACGTGGGTGCGCTCGCCTTTCACATGGAGCCGCTCGACCTGGCCGACACCGTGTGCAGCGCCGTGCAAGGCTTCACGCCGCGCCTGATGGAAAAGGGCATCGCGCTGCAGCTGGACGTGCCAGCCGCGCCGTCGCATGCCACGATGGTCAACGGCGACCCGCAGCGCCTGCGGCAGGTCATGCAGAACCTGCTGGAAAACACGCTGCGCTATACCGACGCGGGCGGCACGCTGCGCGTGCACGTCCATCAGGAGGGCGGCTGGCAGCAGATCGACGTGCAGGACAGCGCGCCGGGCGTGCCCGAGGCAATGCTGCCGCGCATCTTCGACCGACTGTTCCGTGTGGATGCGTCTCGCAGCCGGGCGCAGGGCGGGGCCGGCCTGGGCCTGAGCCTGTGCCAGACCATCGTCGCCGCGCATGGCGGCACCATTGAAGCCAGACATTCGCCGTTGGGCGGGCTGTGGATCGCCATTCGCCTGCCTGTTCTTGATGTGCTTGATCCGCTAGCCGACCATGATTCTGATCATTGAAGACGAACCCAAGCTGGCTGCATTGATGACCGACTATCTGCGCGCCGCTCACTACGAGACCGAGTGGCTGGCAGATGGCGCGCACGCGACGCAGCGCGTTCGCGAGACGGCGCCCGAACTCGTGCTGCTCGACCTGATGCTGCCCGGCAAGGACGGCCTGGAAATCTGCCGGGAGGTGCGTGCCTTCAGCGAGGTGCCCATCGTCATGGTGACGGCGCGCGTAGAAGAAATCGATCGCCTGCTCGGACTCGAACTGGGTGCCGACGACTACGTCTGCAAGCCCTTCAGCCCGCGCGAACTCGTGGCGCGCATCAAGACCATCCTGCGCCGTGTGCAGCGCGGCGGCGGCGTGCCGGAAAGCGCGCTGCAGATCGACAGTGCCGCCTATGCCGCCACGCTGCGCGGGCAGCGCCTTGACCTCACCCCGGTGGAGTTCCGCCTGCTGGCGGCGCTGGCCGCTGCGCCGGGCCGGATCCTGTCGCGCTCGCACCTGCTCGAGCAGATCTACGACGATCACCGCATCGTGACCGACCGCACCGTCGATACCCACATCAAGAACCTGCGTCGCAAGATGGAGCAGGTGAGCCCGGGCACCGACCTGATCCATTCCGTCTATGGCGTGGGTTACCGGCTCGACGCCTGAGGTTCAAGAAAACTCCACGGTTCGCCCACTTTTCATGCAGGGTCGGTGGCTACAGTAAGCGTATGGCTGGCGTGTCCGGCCGACGTTCTTATCAGGAGCTTCTTCATGACCGCTGTGATTTCCCGCCGCCTGGCCGCTGTTGCTGCCGGGCTCGTTCTTTCATGTGCCGCGATGGCCCAGACTGCTGCACCGGGCGCGGCTCCGCTCTCACCGATGCCCCCGCATGGCGCCGGCATGATGGGGCCCGGCCCTGGGTTCGGACCGGGCGGCCCAGGCGGCCCAGGCCACCCCCGTGGCATGGGCCCGCATCATGGCGGCGCGCCTTTCCTGCGCGGGCTGGCCTTGAGCGAAGAGCAGCGCGACAAGATCTTTGCCATCGAATATGCCCAGATGCCGGAAGCGCGCGAGCAGCGCAAGGCGATCGAGCACGCCCGGCGCGAGCTGCATCAGATGGTGGCTGCCGGCCAGTATGACGAAGCGCGTGCCCGCAGCCTGACAGAATCGCTCGGCCGCGCCGTGGCCCGTGAAGCGCAACTGCGTGCGCAGGCCGGTGCCAAGGTCATGCAGGTGCTCACGCCTGAACAGCGCAAGCAGATCGCCGATCGCGAGGCCCAGCGTGTGGCCGGACTCCCACCGGAGCACGACGAAGGTGCGCCGATGCCGGGACTGGCGGCGATGTAACGTCAGGCGCGATCGGCGATCGGCGAGCTGCTCTGGAATCGGCTCACGGTCGGCAAGCGGCCCGTGACCGGATTCCTAGCGGTAAACCACCACCGGCACGTGCGCGTAGGTCAGAACCTTGCGCGTCTCGTTACCGATCAGCAGTCGGCCCATCAGGCTGCGGTGCCCGTGCGATGCCATGAAGATGACGTCGCACGCGTGCCGCTTGGCCGCGTCAAGAATGCCCAGGTAAGGCTCGGAAAACTGCGAGACATCGCTGTCGAACTGCACGCCTTCTTCGCGCGCCCGCTCGGCAATGCGCTCGATGCAGTCCTTGGCATGGCCCTGCACCGTTTCCATGTAGTGCGCATGCGGACACTCGCCCACACCGGCGGAATACGCCATGTTGGGGAACTCTTCAATGCACGTGTAGGCGGTCAGGCGGCAACCGGTGGCGCGCGCCAGCTTCAGCGCGCCGTCGATGGCCTTGCGGCACTGCTCGGAGCCGTCGGTCGGCAGGAGGATATGGGTAAACATGGCGGTCTCCATGGGGAACCCGCTTCAACGTTACTGCGCCGGCCCATGCGCCTCTATCGTGGAAAACGCTAGTGCAGCACAGCATTTCGGACGATATGACGACCGTGCGATCGCAACATCGCGATGCACGGTCGTTCGGATATTGACTTGGCAGATTGCGGCTTACCCGCGTTGCCACGCCTGCCGGTAGCGCGACGGCGACGCGCCAAGCTGCAGCGCAAAGCGCCGGCTGAAATGGCTTGGGCTGGCAAAGCCGCATTGCTCTGCAATCGCTGCCAGCGCAAGGCGGGTCGTGCGCAGCAGCGTTTGCGCGCGCGCCATGCGCTGCTGCAGCACCCATTCATGCGGCGCCACCCCGAACGACATGCGAAACATCCGCGCGAAATGAAATTCCGACAGGTTTGCCTCGGCCGCGAGTTGTCCGAGCGACAGGGGCAGATGCAGTTCGGCATCGATGCGCGCGGCAATGCGCCGGCACACGTGCGGCGCCAATCCGCCGCGCACCGCCAGCGCCCGCGTGCGCCCCTGCGTCTGCACCAGATACGACAGCGTGTCGTTGGCCAGCGCGTTGGCGCGCATGCGGTCGTCCAGGTCAGCCCAATCGAGCTGGGCGATGTTCGCGCAGGCTTGGGCGAGAAGCGCGTCTTCGATAAAGGTGCGGTCGTGCAGCGTGAACAGACGGGGCTCTGCGTCGAGCAGACGCACCGCGTGCCCGGCCAACGCGTCCGGCGTGAAATACAGATGAACGAAACGCATCGGCTGCTCGATCACCCAGCTCGACTGGTGTTCGGCCGGCAGCATGCAGACGCGCCCCGGCGCACCGAACAGGTGCGGCAGATCCTGGCGGTGCGTGGTGTACCCGCCCTGCAGATAGACCGAAAGCGTGTGGTGCTCGGGCTGGATGTAGCGCGCCTCGTCGTGCTCGTTACGCCAGATGGCGGCGGTTACGCCATCGCCCAGATGCGCGACGCGCTCCAGCGACGCGTGCGAGCCGCGTGCAAGCGTGCCGAAGACGCTCGCGTCTGCAGTGACGCGAGGATCGGCGGGTTGGGTCGATGGGGAAGAGGGGGCGCGGCGCACGCGTCGATGTTACCAACGATGGCACCGCGATGCGACGCAGCGCGTAGAAGCGCGTAGGAGCGCTATCCGCTGCAGAGCTGGCGCGCGACTTCGCCCGCCAGGCCGACGCCATCCACGCGTTGCCAGCCGGCGTCGTTGGCGATCTGTCTTTCGCTGACGGTCAGCGCGCCCTGATACAGCTTGGCCTGCGAAACCGAAAACTGTCGGCTGCGGCAATCGACGGTGTACAAGAAATCGGCCATGTCGCCACGAAACGCGCCGAACATGCGCTGCAGCGAACGCATGCCCGCGCGGTTCGACGCTTCCACGCGCACCCAGGCGCTGACCGGGCCGCTGGGCATGCGCTGGATGCTGCCGACGTCGAGCGACGCGTAGCTGTCCGGCTGTTCGGGCAGCGGGACCCAGCGTTCCGCACCGGCCACCGGCATGGACAGCGCTGCCAGCGCCGCCAGCATGCCGGCCATGACGCGGCGCGCGAACACGAACGGTCTCATCTGGCTTTGCCGCCCGGTACGGGGATGGCCACCGAGTCGGAATGGCTGCAAGCCATCGTCACGCCGGCCTTGTCGACGTCGATCATCACGGTGCCGGGCTTGTCGGCGGTGCTGGGTGTGGCGGCCAGGCTGCCCGACAGGCGCTGCATGATCGCGTGACAGGTCGGGGCGTTGGTAGCCACCGTGGTGGCCTTGGCCGGCTTGGCGGCCGGAATTGGGGTGGGTGCCGCCACGGCAACCGGTGGCCGGCTGGAGGCAGTCGCGGGCGCCGGCGTCGTGGAAGCGTGCGCGCGCGGCAGCGCGACGAGCGCGGCCAGCACGCTCACGGCAATCAGCAACCGTGTCGTACGCCGCGAAAGCGGGCGGGTGGGGGGAGACAGAGATGGCATGACAGTCCAGACGCGGGCATCCAAATTGCGCCTGCAATGCCAGGGGACAGGCGCGCTCTTTCGACCAATAACGGCACGCCGCGTCCGAACTTGACGTGGCAATCTGCCTCATGGGTCACGCAAGCGTGATTTGATGCGCACAGAATGCTTCATGTGACCGACATAATCGCGCCGCTCGGAACATTCTTATCAATGTACCGACCAACCAATATGCCGGGGAGATTTTTCCGGCGTCGCCGGTATCGTGAAACGGGCTGCACATCAGGCTCGCACATGCAGGCGATGTAAGCGGACGGGATAAGCAGCAGTGGGGTTCGTGCAGTGCCAAAAACAAATGGGTCGGCGGAATTGAAAATGGGATGGAATACCCGGTCTTTTCCGCCCTTTGTTTTTCCGAGGGGGCCACTATGATTTACAACATGGCGATGCAACGCGTTAGTGCGTCGATTGCCCCATGGGTCGGTTCTCCTCTCTGGAACAGATCGACACGGTCCAGAGATTTCAACCCGCGCCTCGTCAACTGAGCGCGGGTTTTTTCTTGGGCCGTGCAAACGTAGGGCGGCCACCACACGCGCGGCAGGGGTATCGCAGGCAACACCCTTCAGTTTTCCCTCAGCGCGCCGTTGTGGTTAGGGTCGAGACACGTGTAGTCTCGCGACTCGCTTTCCCATTGCCGTCGCTGTTGCCGTTATCGCTCACGCCATCGCATTGCCCATGACCCAGTTCCTTCCGGCCCAGGCCGGAGCCTCTCCTGCAGACGTTGCGCCCAGCCCCGAGGCCACGCAACGTCCGGTGGCGGTCATGGCCGGGGCGATGGCCGACGGGCGCAATACCGATTTCGATGCGCTGTCTCGGCTGTCTTCCGACCCGGTCCTGCTGACCGTGGATGGGCGCGTGGTGCGGGCCAACCCCGCCGCTGCGCGCTTGCTGGGCGCCCAGGACCCGACGCAGCTGGCCGGCCTGCAACTCGCCGGCCTGATTCATCCCGATGACGTGGCCCAGACGGTGCCGCGCCTGGCCGGTATGGTCAGCAGCGGCGTGTCTGCCCAGCCCGTCGAGCACCGTCTCGTGCGCGCCGACTACACGCATGTTCTGGTTGCCAGCGAAGCCGCCGCGTGCGAGCACGAGGGCCAGCCCGCCGTCATGCTCGTGCTGCGTGAAGCCGTGTCGCGCCATGCGTTGGAGCGACACGCCGTTCAGGCCCGCGCCGAGGCGCTGCATGCGCGCCGCCTGCTCGCTTCGGAGAATGCCGTGCTTGCGCAACTTGCCTCCAACGCGACGCTGTCGTCCGTGCTGCGCCACCTGTGCCTGTACGTCGAGCAGGTCTATCCGAATGCCATGTCGGCGGTGCTGTTGCTGGATGCCGCCTCCCAGACGCTGCGCGTGGCCGCCGCCCCCACGCTGCCTGCCGCCTACGCCGCCACACTGGAAAACAATCCTGTCGGCCCCGACGCCGGCGCCTGCGGTTGCGCCGTGTACCTGGGCGACACCGTCCTCATCGACAACATTGCGACCGACCCGCGCTGGCAGCATGAGCGCACGGCAGCGTTGTCGGCTGGCTTTGCTTCTGCCTGGGCGTTGCCGATCCGTTCATCGCGCGGGGACAAGCTTGGCGTGCTCGCGTTGTTCTATCGACAGCCGTGCATGCCCGTGGAAGAAGAACAGCATTTCCTTGACGACGTCACGCACCTGGCGGGCGTTGCCATCCAGAAAGACAACGTCGAACGCGGCCTGGCCGAAAGCGAAGAGCGCTACCGCCTGGCGATTTCGAACCTGCACGAAGGCGTCGTCATCATGTCGCCGGACGGCGTGGTGCAGGCGGCCAACGCCAGCGCCGAGCGCATCCTGCGTGTGCGCCCCGGGCAGCTTGTCGGCCGCAACCGGCTCGACCCGATTCAACGCGTGGTCGATGAAGACGGAAAGGAAGTCGGTTCGACCATGATGCCGTCCGGGCTCGTGCTGCGCACCGGCGAGCCCATCTTCGGCCGCGTGTATGGGCTGTTGCTCAAGACGGGCGAACTGATGTGGGTGCGGCAGAACATCATTCCCATCCGTCGTCACGCCGAGCCGACGCCCAGCAGCGTGATGCTGTCGTTTGCCGATATCACCGACATCAAGCGCGCCGAGCAGCGCCTGCGCCATCTGGCTGCGCACGACGCGCTCACGGGGCTGACCAACCGCAGCTTCTTCATCTCGCACCTCGAAAGCGCCATTGAAGGCGCGCGCGACGAGAGCCGCGAACTGGCGCTCTTCTTCCTCGACCTCGACCGCTTCAAGAGCGTGAACGACACCGCGGGCCATGCCTGCGGCGACACCCTGCTGCAAAGCGCCGCCGCGCGCCTGACCGACTGCATCGGCCCCGGCGACGTGATCGCGCGTCTGGGCGGCGACGAGTTCGTCATCCTCATCGACCAGCGGGTCGAGGGAAAGCGCATTGCGCTGCTGGCTGAACGTTTGCTCCAGGCCATGCGCGAGCCGTTCGATACCGTCAACGGGCGGTATTACCTGGGCGTGTCGATTGGCGTGGCGCTGTATCCGCACGACGGCATTTCGGGTTCCGATCTGCTGCGTTCGGCCGACGCCGCCATGTACCGCGCCAAGCAGAACGGCCGCAACCGCGCGCAGTTCTACACGGCTGAACTGAACGCCCGCCTGCAACGCCGCTACATGCTGGAAAACGCGCTGCGCGACGCGCGTGAGAACAACGAACTGCAGCTCGTCTATCAGCCCAAGTACGACCTGGCCAGCCATCGCATCGTCGGCGCCGAGGCGCTGCTGCGCTGGAACAGCGCCAAGCTCGGGGCGATCTCGCCGGTGGAGTTCATCCCGGTGGCGGAAGAGACGGGGCTGATCGTGCCGATTGGCGCATGGGTCCTGCGCCGTGCCTGCGAGCAGGCCGTGATCTGGTACGAGGCGCTTGGCTACGACTTCCGCATGGCGGTCAACCTGTCGGCGCGCCAGTTCCAGGCCGGCGACGTGGTGCCGATGATCGAGCAGACGCTGGCCGACACCGGCCTGCCGCCCACCGCGCTCGAAGTCGAAATTACCGAGAGCCTGCTGATGGGCGGTGCGGATGAAGTTCGCCCCATGTTCGATGCGCTCACCGCGCAGGGCATCCGGATCTCCATCGACGACTTCGGCACCGGCTATTCGTCGCTGTCGTATCTGCAGCGCTTCCCGATCAGCAACGTGAAGATCGACCGCTCGTTCATCACCGGCATTCCGGGCGATCCGGATTCCGTGGCGCTGACGGAGGCCATCGTCGCCATGGCCCGCGCCCTGGGCATGACGGTCACCGCCGAAGGCGTGGAAGACGCCGACCAGGTGGAGTTTCTTGCCAAGGCGGGCTGCCAGGAAATCCAGGGTTACTACATCGGCAAACCGGTCACGGCCGAAGGTTTCGACCGCTTGCTGCGGGCGCACCTGTCGGTCGTGGATGCCGGCGTGCGCGCCGCGCTGGGCTGACGGCCTGGCGGGAAACGCGCCTTTCCCACCGTTCACACCGGCGTTTCTGCCGTTCGTCGCAATCCGCTCCCGCGTGCGGGGGCCGGCACCTAAGCTGGCGTCATTCCAACAGGGAGACCGCCATGCTCGAATCGATTACCTCTATCGTCTCGCATACGCCCGCCTGGGTGTTCGTGGTGTTTGCCGTGCTGATCGGCATCGGGGTGCGTCAGATGCAGTCGCGCATCGTGTCGCGCCGCCGCCTGATCGTGCTGCCGCTCGTGGTGGCCGCGTACTCGCTCTATGGCGTGTCGATGGCAAGCCATGGCAGCGCGCTGGCACTGACGATGTGGCTGGTGGCTGTTCTGCTGGCATTCCTGCTGACGTACATGTCTCCGCCCGACGGTGCCGTGTCTGAAACCGCCGACACCGTGCGCGTGCCCGGAAGCTGGGTGCCGATGGTGGTGATCGTCGGCTTGTTCTCTGCCCGCTACGCCTACAACGTGATGCTGGCGATGCACCCGGAAGTCTCGCACTCCGGCAGCTTCATGGCGCTGTTCAGCGCGCTGTTCGGCTTCCTGGGCGGTCTGCTGCTCTCGCGCTCGGTGCTGCTGCATGTGCGTACGCCGCGCCTGGCGGCGGCTTGAGCCGGTGCATCGGCGTTAACACGTTAACATCCTGCATGTTGCAATCTCCATCCAAGACGGGACGACATGCTGGAACTCGACGGCACCATCTGGCTGCGCGCCGGTGAAGACAACTGGGGCGGGCGTGGCCGGATCGAACTGCTGGCTGCCATCGGGCAGACCGGCTCCATCACGGCAGGCGCCAAAGCCGTGGGTCTTTCCTACAAGGCCGCGTGGGACGCCATCGACACCATGAACAACCTAGCCGGCGAGCCGCTGGTGGTGCGCACCACGGGCGGCAAGGGCGGTGGCGGCAGCGTGCTGACGCCGCGCGCGCAACGGCTGATCGAGAGTTTCCGCGCCCTGGAAGCCGAGCACCGCCGCTTTGTCGGGCGCCTGGATGCCGCCGCGAAAGCCGCCAGTGAAGACGTCAACCTGCTGCGCCGCCTGATGCTGCGCACGAGCGCGCGCAATACGCTGTTCGGCACGGTCGAATCGGTCGCACCGGGCGCTGTCAACGATGTGGTGACGCTGCGCCTGCCTGGCGGTCAGCCTGTCGCCGCCACCATCACGCAGGAAAGCACGCGCGTGCTTGGGCTGGCACCGGGCGTGCAGGCCGTTGCACTCATCAAGGCGCCTGCCGTGATATTGATGCGCGGCGCCGGCGAGTGGCGCGTCTCGGCAGAGAACCAATTGCCGTGCGTGGTCACGGAAATCCGCGATGGTGCGGTGCAGGCCGAAGTGCGGCTGCGCCTGCTGGATGCGAACGCCGCATCGGCGGGGGAAACCGTGCTGGTGGCCATGCTCTCGCGCACGGCGGTGGAAACGCTGGCACTGGCCGAAGGCGTGGAAGCCATGGCCGTGTTTGAAGCGTCGAGCGTGATTCTGGGATTGGCCTGAAGCGCCCATGACGCCCAAGACACTGCTGATCGTCTACCACTCGATGACGGGCGGCACGCGCCAGATGGCCGAGGCCGCGCTGGCGGGCGCCGCAGAAGAGGGCGGTGTGACTGTGCGCTTGCTGCACGCCGCGCAGGCGGGTCCCGACGATGTGCTTGCCGCAGACGGCTATCTTTTCGCAACACCCGAAAACCTCGCTGCCATCAGCGGCCAGCTCAAGGATTTCTTCGATCGCTGCTACTACCCCGCGCTCGATCGCATCAACGGCCGTCCATACGCGTGCCTGATCTGCGCGGGCAGCGATGGCCAGAACGCGGTGCGTCAGATTGAACGCATTGCCACCGGCTGGCGGCTCAAGCCCGTGGCCGAGCCGATCATCGTCTGCACGCACGCGCAAACGCCAGAGGCCATCCTCGCGCCAAAACAACTTGGCGCAGACGACCTAGAGGGCTGCCGTGCCCTCGGGCAGGCCATGGCGACCGGGCTCGCGTTGGGCGTGTTCTGACGCTAGCGGTTGACCACCGCCGTCAGATGCGGATACGGCGAGAGCGGTGGCGCATCGGGCGCCCGCACGGCATCGGCCACGACACGGCCGTCGCGCAGCTCGAATACGTGGTCGCCGAACATCTCTACATCGGCCGGGTCGTGCGTAATCATCAGCATCGGCACCTGTAGCCGCGCTTGCAGGGCAGACAGCTCGGAGCGCATGCGCGTGCGCAACGCCGGGTCCAGCGCGGCAAACGGCTCGTCGAGGAGCAGCATGGACGGCTCGGCGATCAGCGCGCGGGCAAGTGCCACACGCTGGCGCTGGCCGCCGGAAATCTGCGTCGGAAAATTGGCGGCGACCGCGCCCAGCTCGAACGTGTCGATCCACTGCTGGACGCGCGGGTCGTGCGTGCGGCGCGGCGGGTTGAACCAACCGCGCTTGAGCCCGAACGCGATGTTCTGCGCCACCGTCAGGTGGTTGAAGAGCGCGTAATCCTGGAAGAGATAGCCGACGCGGCGTTCCTGCGCACTGAGGTTGATGCCGTCGGCATGGTCGAACAGCGTGCGGCTGTTCAGCACGATACGGCCGCGCTCGGGTGTCATCAGGCCGGCAATGGCGCGCAGCGTGAGGCTCTTGCCGGCGCCCGACGGGCCGTACAGCACCACCCGCCGGCTGTCGGAGCGCACGGCAATGTCGAGCGAGAACACCCGCGCCGCGCTGGCCAGCGTTTTCTGCACGACGAGATCGATCATGCCGCCGCTCATGCCAGCTGCTCCTGCAGGTTCGGCGCGCGCCCCTGCAGCAGGCGGCTGGCCACCACCAGCACCACGATGCAGGTGAGCGAGGTGATCAGCACCAGCGTGTTGGCCGTGGCGTCGTCGCCGGCCTGCACGGCTTCGTAGATGGCGACGGACAGCGTCTGCGTGCGGCCCGGCAGGTTGCCGGCAATCATCAGCGTGGCACCAAATTCGCCCAAGGCGCGCGCAAAGGCCAGCAGCACGCCGGCGGCAATGCCGCGCGCTGCCAGCGGAAGCGTGACGCGAAAGAACACGGCGGTCTCGGGCAGGCCCAGCACGCGCGCCGCGTTTTCCAGTTGATGATCGACGCCTTCAAAGGCGGCGCGTGCCGACTTCATGACCAGCGGGAACGCCACAACGGTGGAGGCAATCACCGCGCCCTGCCACGTAAAGACCAGCTGGATGCCCAGGCTGTCCAGCCATCCGCCGATCGGGCCGCGCCGGCCCAGCAGCACCAGCAGGTAATAGCCGAGCACCGTCGGCGGCAGCACCAGGGGCAGCGTCAGGACTGAATCGATGACGTCGCGCAGGCGGCTGCGCATGCGCGCGAGTGCGTACGCCGCGCCGACGCCCAGCACGAGATTGAGAACCGTCGCCCAGCCGGCCACCTTGAGTGAAAGCAGCAGAGGCGTCCAGATGGAAGCAGACATGCGGATACGTTGCGAAGGTGCCATCGGCCGGCCGGGTGATGCCCGCGAAGGGCCGGGTGGCGCGTTGGGTGCCGGCGACAGATTGGGTGAGTTATCCGCAATATAGGGTTGGATATAACGCCCGGTCAATCCTGACACAGTGATGTCCGGCATGCGGCAAGGGGCATGCATGGGGCGACTTGCAGGCGTTGTCAGAAGCGAGGTTCGCTGCATTGCGCCAAGCCGCAGCGAGAAAAAACCACCGAACAGGCGCGCAGGGGCGTGCGCCGCAGCACGAAAATCCGTAACCTGGGCGCGCTGCATGGGCCGATGGCGTTGCGGGTGCGACGCAGGCGAGCCGCATACAACAATACGAGGGGCAGGGCATGAACCTACGTTTCTTGGAAACCTTTGTCTGGGTGGCGCGGCTGCGCAGTTTTCGCCTCACCGCAGACAAGCTGTTCACCACGCAGGCCTCCATTTCGGCGCGGATTGCCGCGCTGGAAGAAGAGCTAGGCGTGCGCCTGTTCGACCGCGACACCCGCGGCGTGCAGCTCACGCCCGACGGCCACAAGGTGCTGGAATACGCAGACCGCATGGTGAGCACGCTGCACCAATTGCAGGCGGCGGTGGCACAGCGCCCGGGCTTTGAAGGGCGCGTGCGGGTGGGGGCGATGGACAGCGTCATCCACACATGGCTCTCGCCGCTCATCGCGCGCACCGCCGAGATGTTCCCTGCGCTGGAAATCGAACTCGTGGCCGACAGCGCGATGCACCTCGTCGAGCAACTGCAGAAGGGCGCGCTCGACATTGCCTTCCAGACCGATCTGCTGCGTGCCGAAAGCGTGCGCAACGTGCAGCTCGCGCAGTACCCGATTCACTGGGTGGTGGCCACCAATTCGCGGCTGGCCCATCCGTATGGCAGCTTGGGCGAACTGGCGCGCGAACGGCTCATCACCTTCGTGCGCAACTCGCGGCCGCATCAGGACATGCTCAACCTGCTGCACCTGAGCGGGGTGGAATCACCGCGCGTGAACTGCGTGAACTCGGTGGCCGCCATGACGCGCCTGGTGGGCGACGGCTTTGGCGTGGGCGCGTTGCCCACCGTTCTGGTGCGCGACCGCATCGAGAGCGGCGCCTTGACGGTGCTGGAAGTGGAGCCGGCGTTGCCCACCTTGCCGATCATCGCGTCGTGGCGCGCGGGGGCGGGGCTGGAGGTGCACGAGGCCATCGTCGGCCTGGCGCGCACGATGGCGCGGGAATTCTGCCTGTCGGTCGGCCCGCGCTACGCCATCGCCGAAGAAGTCGAGCGCAACTCGGAAGCCGCCTGAGCCGCCTGAACTACGCAAGCGTGCCGTGGCGGCAGCGTCAGAAGATCGAGCGCCCGGTCAGCGTCGTCAGCCATTCCAGCGCCTGCAGACCGGCCAGCGAGTTGCCGCTGACGTCCAGCCCCGGCGACCACACGCACACGCCAAATTCGCCGGGCAGCACGGCAACGATGCCGCCGCCCACGCCGCTCTTTGCGGGCAGGCCAACGCGATAGACAAAGTCGCCTGCTGCGTCGTAGGTGCCGCAGGTCAGCATCAGAGCGGAGAGGCGCTTGGCGGGGCTGGCGTCGACGATGCGCTCGCCGCTCCACGGCACGACGCCGCCGTTGGCGAGAAACAGCACCGCGCGTGCGAGGTCCGTGCAGTCCATCTCGATGGCGCACTGGCGGCAGTACGCATCGATGACGGTTTCCACCGGCATGTGCAGGTTGCCGAAGCTCTTCATGAAGTGCGCCATTGCGCGATTGCGGTCGGCGTGGGCCAGTTCGGATTCGGCCACCCGCCGCACGTAGTCGATGCGCGGGTTGTCGACCAGCCGCCGCATGAACTGCACCAGCGCGGTCTCGGCCTGCACGAAGCGCCGGCACAGCACGTCGGTCACGACCAGCGCACCGGCATTGATGAACGGGTTGCGCGGGATGCCGTTCTCGTATTCGAGCTGCACCAGCGAGTTGAATGCGTTGCCGGAAGGTTCGCGGCCAACGCGTTGCCAGAGCGCTTCGCCCTCGAGCTGAAAGGCCAGCGTGCAGGCAAACAGCTTGGACACGCTCTGGATCGAGAACGGCACATCCGCCTTGCCCACCGTGTAGATATCGCCGCCGAGCGTGACGAGGGCCATGCCGAAATCCGTCGCGCTGGCGCCGGCCAGTTCGGGGATGTAATCGGCAACCCGCCCCCGGCCGAGGTACGGCTGGATGTCGCGGTGGATGGTGTCCAGGATCGCTTGGTAGTCCATGTCAGGCCAGGAGGGCAAACGGTGGGGCGAGGATTCTACACGCGGGTGCTGCAGTCGCCTCGGCAATCATCTTTTCCTATCGCAGGCAATCCGAAACTTTCGTTGGACCGCGTTTCATCAGGCTTTCACAATTTGCCGCACGAACAACCGAACCACTCTTTTTGGAAGCACGTGCATGACAACGGCAGTGGAGACAGCCCAGGCAAAGAGAATGCCGGAACCACCGGCGCCCGCACCCGCACCGGCCCGCACAGGTGCCAGCGTGGCCTACGCAAATCCGTATTCCGCCCGGCTGGCGGCGCGCTCCGGCGTGCTGCGCGGCCATACCAGCGGCCTGTGCGATGGCTACGTGCAGGCCAACATCGTGATGCTGCGCGATACGTGGGCCAACGAGTTCCTGCGTTTCTGCCAGCTCAACCCGAAACCATGCCCGCTGCTGGACGTGACCGAGCCCGGCGTGCCGGTATTCCGCCATCTGGGTCAGGACGTTGACGTGCGCCGCGACGTGCCGCGCTATCGCGTCTATCGCAACGGCGAGCTGGCCGACGAGCCGGCCGACGTTGAAGCGCTGTGGACAGACGACATGGTGGCCTTCGCCATCGGCTGCTCGTTCTCGTTCGAGCATGCGTTGATGGAAGCCGGCGTGCCGCTGCGCCATATCGCCATGTCGCGCAACGTGGCGATGTATCGCACGTCGATCGAGACGGTCGGTACGTCGCGCCTGGCGGGCAAGCTGGTGGTGTCGATGCGGCCGATGACGGTGCCCGACGCCATCCGCGCGATTGAAATCACCTCGCGCATGCCGCGTGCGCACGGGGCGCCGGTGCACTTTGGCGATCCGGCGGCCATCGGCATTGCAGATATCTCCCAGCCCGATTGGGGCGATGCGGTGCCCGTGCAACCGGGCGAGGTGCCGGTGTTCTGGGCTTGCGGTGTGACACCCCAGGCCGTGGTGCAACAGGCGCGGCCTGAGCTGTGCATCACGCATGCGCCGGGGCACATGCTGATCACCGACCTGCGCACCGCAGCGCTCGCCTGAACGCGCGGTCGCAGGGCCGGAAGAAAAACAGACAAGACGGATAAGACGGACGGGTATCGGGGTTCCAACTGGCGAACGCAGAGGCGCCGGTTTATAGCAATAAGCGATTAACGCATCGAGACAGCATCAGTAACAAGGAGGAAACACCATGACAACCGAAGCCACGGTTGCGCGAGCGCCCGCCGAGCCGGACGCCTCAGCCGCAGCCCATTCCGGCGTCCTGTTCCGCTGGTACGGAGAGATCTCCGCGCAGGAGCGGCGCACGTTCTGGAGTTGCAAGGTCGGCTACGCGCTCGACGCGATGGATACGCAGATCCTCAGCTTCGTCATCCCCACGCTGATTGGCGTGTGGGGGCTGTCCAAGGCCGATGCGGGGTTGATCGGCACTTGCACGTTGCTGGCATCGGCGGCAGGCGGCTGGGTGGCCGGCATCCTGTCGGACCGAATCGGGCGCGTGCGCGCGCTGCAGATCACGATCCTCTGGTTTGCGGTGTTCACCTTCCTCTGCGGCCTCGCGCAGAACTACGAGCAACTGCTGATTGCACGCACGCTGATGGGCTTCGGCTTTGGCGGCGAGTGGACGGCCGGCGCCGTGCTGATCGGCGAAGCCATTCGCGCGCAGGACCGCGGCAAGGCCGTCGGCATGGTGCAGGCCGGGTGGGCGCTGGGCTGGGGCGCGTCGGCATTGCTGTATGCGTGGTTCTTCAGCGTGATGCCGCCTGAAACCGCATGGCGCGCGTTGTTCTTGGTGGGGATCGTGCCGGCGGTGTTCGTGTTCTTCCTGCGCCGGCTGGTGAAAGAGCCTGAGGTGTTTCAGGAAGCAAAGTCGCAGGCCGCTGAACGCACGAGCTTCTTCGCGATTTTCTCGCCACGGCTGTTGAGCACCACGCTGCGCGCCGCCGTGCTGACCACCGGCGCACAGGGCGGCTACTACGCCATCACCACGTGGCTGCCGACGTTCCTGAAGACCGAACGCCATCTCACCGTGCTCGGCACCGGCGGTTATCTGGCAGTGGTGATCATCGGGTCGTACATCGGCTACCTCACCAGCGCCGTGCTGACCGACCGCCTCGGCCGCAAACGCAATTTCATCCTCTTTGCGGTGGGCTCGATGGTGGTGGCGCTGGCCTACACGCACCTGGAAGTGACCGACAACATGATGCTGCTGCTCGGCCTGCCGCTTGGCTTCTTTGCGTCGGGCATCTTTGCCGGCATGGGCGCCTTCCTGACCGAGCTGTTCCCGACGTCGGTGCGCGGCTCGGGCCAGGGCTTTTGCTACAACGTCGGCCGGGCGATTGGCGCGTGCTTTCCGTTCCTGATCGGGCAGATGAGTGCGCATTCTTCGCTCGGGCATGCCATCGGCATCTTCGCGGCGGGCGCCTATGGACTGCTGATTGTGGCGGCACTCACGTTGCCGGAAACGCGCGGTCGCGAACTCGAATCGATTTAACTTCTGTGCTTCCCCCAACGATGCACAGCGCGCGGCGTTTGGAAGACGCCGCGCTTTTTTTTTGCTGACAAATCGACATACCCCTCGAATGGGTGGGAATGATTCAGGCGTTTTGTGTTTTCATTTGCGTTGCAATTGCGCATGCTTCGGTTTTCAAGACAAACCGGACATGAAACGCTGATTCACTGCCCGGTCATTCAATTTCAGGCAATCAATCGGCCGCAATGCAAGCGCCAGTGCGGCTCCGCCCCCCGCGGACAGTCTCAGGAACGCAGGCGCGTATCCGTCACTTTTTCTCCGCGGCTTCCCATTCATTACGGTCCCCCCTAAAGAAGGGGTAATCCTAGTCAGCCTTTCTGTTTAAAAAAACGAGGGGTGGCGGCAATGGCGCGTTCATTGAGAAAATTGCGGCCTGCACGACGCCCGATATCCCCGCCCCCCACGGTCGCACGACAACAAGAAGGAGGCACGGACGAGGCGTCATTCGATTCCCTTCGTCAGTCCTGTGAGCTGTATGCGCGTCTGCGACGCGTAGGCGGCGCTTCTTCTATCCGGTTATGAAAATTCTCTCCGTCTTCGGCACGCGGCCCGAAGCGATCAAGATGGCGCCGCTCGTCAAGGCGCTGGCCGAGCAGTCGGCCATGGAGTCCGTTGTGTGCGTGACGGGGCAGCACAAGCAGATGCTGCAGCAGGTGCTGGACCTGTTCGACATCACGCCGCAGTACGACCTGGAACTGATGACGCAGAACCAGACGCTGAACGGACTGAGCGCGCGCCTGCTCACGGCTTTTGACGACGTGCTGGAAACCGTGCGGCCCGATCGCATCCTCGTCCACGGCGATACGACCACCGCAATGATGTCGGCCATGGCGGCGTTCCATCGCCGCATTCCCATCGGCCATGTGGAAGCCGGCCTGCGCACGGGCGACCTCTACCAGCCCTGGCCGGAAGAGATGAACCGCCGCACCATCGACGTGTGTGCCGATCTGCTGTTCGCGCCGACCGATTCGTCGCGCCGCAACCTGCAGGCGGAAAACCTGGGCGGCCGCATCCTGGTGACGGGCAACACCGTGATCGACGCGCTGCTGCAGACCACGCAGCGCATCCTGCAGGACGACGCCTTCCGCGCCGAGCTGGATGCGCATTTCCCGTTTCTGAACGACGAACGCAAGGTCCTGCTCGTGACGGGCCACCGCCGTGAGAACTTCGGTTCGGGCTTCGCCAACATTTGCGATGCGCTGGCCACGCTGGCCCGCCGCGACGACATCCAGATCGTCTACCCCATCCACCTGAACCCGAACGTGCGCGGGCCTGTGCAGGCTGCGCTGGCAGGCCTGCCGAACGTGCACCTGATCGAGCCGCTGGACTACGCCCGCTTCGTGCGCCTGATGCAGCGCGCCCACGTGATCCTGACGGACTCGGGCGGCGTGCAGGAAGAAGCGCCGTCGCTGGGCAAGCCGGTGCTTGTCATGCGCAACGTGACGGAGCGGCCGGAGGCCGTGCAGGCCGGCACCGTGCGCCTGGTCGGCACGGAGGTGGACAGCATCGTCGGAGCCGTGAGCCACCTGTACGACAACGACGACGCCTGGCGTGCGTTCTCGCAGCGGCTGAACCCATACGGCGACGGGCTCGCCTCGCAGCGCATCGTGGCCGCCTTGGGCGGTGCGCATGTCCAGGAGTTTCTGGGCGAAGAACTTCAAGCGGCCTGACGGCCGAAGGCAACGAAGACCATGTCCACGCTCGCGATCGATATCCTGCTGGTGCTTGCGTTCTGCATCATCACGCTGCTCGTCGTCTACACCGCGCGGCACTACCTGTTCACGCTGAACCGGCTGTTCGGCCGTCAGCGCCAGCCGTATCTCGACATCGAACAGGGCGCGTGGCCGAGCGTGGTGGTCTGCGTGGCGGCACACAACGAAGAGCGCGTGATTGCCGACTGCCTGAACGCGCTGCTGCTGGTGGACTACCCGCGCGACAAGCTGACCATCATGCCGGTCAACGATCGCTCCAAGGACCGCACGCGCGAGATCATCGACGAGATTGCGGCGCGCAACCCCGGGCGCTTCCAGCTGTTTCACCGTACCGAAGGCCGGCCCGGCAAGGCGGCCGCGCTGCGCGATGCCACGCAGTTGATCGACGCCGAAATCATGATCGTGTTCGACGCCGACTACCTGCCGGCGCGCGGCCTCATCAAGCAACTCGTGGCGCCGTTCTTCGACCCGGAAGTGGGCGCCATCATGGGCCGCGTGGTGCCGGTGAATGCCGGCGCAAACCTGCTCACGCGCCTGCTCGACCTGGAGCGCTCCGGCGGTTACCAGGTCGACCAGACCGCGCGCATGAACCTCGGCCTGGTGCCGCAGTACGGCGGCACCGTGGGCGGCATCCGCCGCCGCGCGCTGGACGACATCGGCGGCTGGAACATCGACACGCTGGCCGAAGACACCGACGTGACGTTCCGTCTGCTGCAGCACGGCTGGAAGACGGTCTACCAGAACCGCTCCGAGTGCTACGAAGAGGTGCCTGAAGTCTGGCCGGTGCGGCTCAAACAGATCAGCCGCTGGTCGCGCGGGCACAACCAGGTGATGGTGCACAACATCCGCAAGCTCCTCGCCAACGATCGCATCAGCCGGCTGGAACGGCTGGACGGCGCATTGCTGCTGCTGATCTTCGTCATGCCGATGGTGCAGCTGGCCGGCTGGGTGGTGGCGGTCATCCTGTTCTATGCCGCGGCGCAGTCGATCGTCTCGGGCTGGGTGCTGCTCGCGGCGCTGCTGTGCTACGGCGGGCTCGGCACGAATGCGGCGTTCTTCGAGATCGCGGCGGCCACCTACCTGGACGGCCATCGTAACCGCATCCGCCTGCTGCCGCTGAACCTGTTCGGTTTCCTGGTCAGCATGATGACGATCTCGCGCGCCGGCGTGACGCAGGTGATCGACGCCGTGAAGAAGCGCGAGTTGGTGTGGGACAAGACCGAGCGCTTCCGCACGGAAGCCGCAGGCGTGGTCAACATCATGGCCGGCGAGGTGCCGGTGCCCACGGGCACGGAGGGCACATGATCGGAAGCATGCTGTTGCTGAGCGGCTCCGTTGCGGGGCTGCTGGTGCTGCCGTTCCTGCCGGCGTTGTCGGAGTGGCTGCGCCCGACCGATTCCGCGCCGCTGCCGATGCGGCGTGACCAGCCGAACAATCTGACCTTCTTTGCCAACAGCTTCCGCCGCCGGCTGCAAGAACAGTACGGCGTGGATGTCGAAGCCATGCGTGCCGAAGGTGCCGCCTACCAGGTGCCCGTGAGCGCAGAACTGAGCGTGGCGCGCGACCCGCGCGGCCGCCCCGCAGTCGAGCAGTCGGGGCTCGCGCGCATGCTGGACAAGGTCAACCACATCGTCGTGTTTCGCGGCAACGCGTGGCTGGGCCCGCGCAGCCGCGTGCGCGCCGATTTGTATGTCGAGCAGGATGTCGAAGTCGAGCGCGATACCCGCCTGCGTGCCTGCCTCGCCGAAGGCGATATCGAGCTGGGCGAGAACGTGGTGGTGCAGCGCTGGGTGCATGGCCGCAATGTGCGGCTGCTGCCGAATGTGCGCGTCGAAGGCCGCGTCACGGCGGAGGAACGCATCGAGATGGCCGCCCCGGCGCGCTTCGAGCGCGCGGGCGCCGGTGAGGTGATGTTTGGCGACGTGCGCAGCGCAGCGCAGCCGGTCGGTTTGCCGAAGCCGGCCACGGAGCGGCGCGTGCTCGACGGCGATGCCACGCTCGCGGCCAACGAGGCAACCGATTGCGACTACGTGGTGCGCGGCGATTGCCGCGTCGCGGGTGGCATGGCGCTCCAGGGCAGCATCAAGACGCATGGGCACCTGCGCACGGGCGACGGCGTGCGCATTGCGGGCACGCTATCGGCGCGCAAGAACCTGGAAATCGGTGCGGGCAGCGCGGTGCTGGGCCCGCTCATCGGCTTTGAAGACATCGTGCTCGGGCCGAACTGCCGCATCGGCCGCCCCGATGCACCGACCACGCTCGTCTGCAACCGCCTGTTCGTCGCGCCGGGCTGCGTCGTGCATGGCGTGATTACCGCGCACGAGTTCGCGCGTGTGGAAGGGTAAGGAGGCACGCATGGTCACGTTCTGGCGCGCTTGCGTTCGCCGCTGTGGCGCGGTGCTGGCCGCGCTTGCCCTGTCGACTGCCGCTGTGCACGGTGCCACGATGTTTGAAGACTTCACCACGCCCGACGGCGCCATGACCGTCTTCGCCCAAGGCGATTACGTGGAGCCCTACGTTGCGATCGAAGCCCTGCTGGTCGCCCACCGCCTCGGTGTCGACGTGCAGGCGCCGGCCGTGGCACTGGCCAATTGGCTGCTGCCCTATCAACAGGCCAATGGCACGTTCCCGCGCATTTGCCGCAGCGGCACGGAAGGGTGGCGAGCATGCGGCCACGCCGATGCGGATGACTCGCAAGCCGTGTTCTGGTGCCTGCTCGTCAACGAGATCCTGCATGGCCCGCCGCAACTGCTGCCCAGCTGCAGCCTGTCGCTTATGCACCTCGCCACGCTGTGGGACCCGAAACGCACCACGTTCCAGGCATTTGCGGATCGGCCCGAAGCCTACTTTGCCGACAATGTGGAAGTGGCCGGCGCGCTCAAGCGCCTGCGTGCCGACCCCAAGGCCGCGTTGCACTACACGCAGGAACTGGCCGCGCTGCCGTCGCACAGGCAGATGATGGATGGCCTCGCCCAGGCCTACGGTTACCAACTGAACGGCGCGCTCGATCCTGCACGCGTGAGCCTGCCGCCCACGCCGTACGGCTTCTACCCGACGGCGGTTGCGCCGGTGTATCCGTGGGTGCATGACCTGGAGACCGGCTCCGCTGCCCGGCGCAAGTGGGCGGTGTGGATGTTCCGCCATGGGCAGACGTGGCTGTCGGGCAAGGCGGACCCGTTCCCCTGGGGCCTGATCGCCTGGGCGGCCTACACGCTGGGCGATGCGCCGACCGCGCAGAAGTGGCTGCAGGCCGTGCCGCAATGGCGCGCAGCCGGCCGCTGGAACTTGATGGAAGAGGGCGCGCTGATCGGGCTCTCGCATGCACTGGCTGTTTCCCAATGAGCACACCTTCCAAGCGCATCGACTGGCGCAAGCACCTGACCAGTCTGCTGATCCTGATCGCCTTTGCAGCCTGTGCGCTGCTGCTGGCGCGCAACCTCAGTGCCGGCCCGGGCCGCCCGCAGACCGACGACATCGTGCTGGTGGTGCCCGACAACCTCGGGCAAGACAACCGCATCTACGTGCAGGCCTGGGAAGACGCGGCGCTGGAAGAGGGCGTGCGCCTGCGCACCATGTCGGCGTCGGATTTCGTGCGCCATGGGCTGAAGGGGGAGCGCGTGTTTGCCGGCGTGATCCTGCCGGATACCGTGCACCGTTCGATGACGACCGCGCTCGTCAACCAGATCAGCCAGTTCGTGCAGGACGGCGGCGCGCTGATGCAGGTGTACGACGCCGGCATCCTCAACGAGAAGGGCTTCTACGAGGACGGCGCCTCGCGCCTGTCGACGCTGGCCGGCGTGCAATACGGTTTCTATTCCACGCTGCGCGAAAAGATGGCCAGCCAGGCGACCGTCTACGGCCAGCCCGATGCGATGGTCGATCTGCACATTCCGCCGGGGCGCTGGATCGTGTCGAATGGGCGTGCGGTGCTGTCGGGCTACGGGCAGGACATGCTGCAGTACCCGACCCTGCGCACCCACGGCGACTACGCCGGCAAGGTACTGCTGCGCTCCGAAGACAGCTCGATCATTGCCGGCGAGCGCACCGTGGGCAAAGGCCACGTGCTGTTCGTCAACCTGCCGCTGACGTATCTGAAGCTGCGCACCGACGGCGTGCTGATGCACGGCTTCCTGAGCTACTTTGCCGGCCACGTACTGGAGCAGCCGCGCCTGTCGCCGGCGCCGCAGGGCGTGGGTGGCCTGGTGCTGAACTGGCACTGCGATGCGCGCATCTGTATTGACGCCACCGACAAGCTGATCGAAGACGGCGTCTTCAAGCGCGGGCCGTTCAGCTTCCATATCACCGCCGGCCCCGACCAGCGCCAGTTTGGCGACGGGCTGGGCGTGAACCTGGCCCACAACCCCGCGTTTGCGGAGGTCGTGCACGGCCTGATGAAGCAAGGGCACGAGGTGGGCAGCCACGGCGGCTGGATTCACGACTGGTTCGGCCTGAACGTGACGGAAGACAACCAGGCCACCATGGAGACCTATCTGCAGAAGAACGCAGACGCCATCGAGGCGCTGACCGGCAAGCCGCAGACCGAGTATTCGGCCCCGACCGGCAACCAGCCCGAGTGGGCGACGCGCTGGCTGGACGAGCACAACGTCAAGGGCTACTACTTCACCGGCAACATCGGCCAGGGCCCGACGCGCACGTATCGCAACGGCCGGCGCGACGAGCACATCTGGTCGTTCCCGGTGCAGACGTACGGGCAATACGCGACCATTGAAGAAGCCGACATGGCGCACATTCCGGAAGCGGAGATTGCGGCGTGGCTGACCTCGCTGGTCAAGTTCACCACCGACTCCGGCGAGATCCGCCTGATCTACTTCCACCCGCCGGGTGCGGTGCGCTACCTGCACGCCATTGACGCCCTGATGGAAGCCGCCGATGCGCAAGAGGCGCGCAAGCGCTTCCGCTGGCACACCATCACGCAGATGGCCGATTTTGCCGAGCGCCGCGAGAAGACCGTGTGGCAGACCACATCGGAACGCGGGGACGTGCGTGTGACGGCAGAAAACCCGGACACCCTGAACGAGCTGACGTGGCTGTTTGCGGCCGACCGTTATGCCGAGCCGCGCGTCGATGCGGGCCAGGCCAGCGTGGTCCGGGAAGGCAACAACTGGCGCGTGGTGGCGGGCGCCGGCAGCAAGCTGACGATTGCGGCCAAGCTGAAGACCGGCACCTGAGCACCTGAGCACCTGAGCACAAGACACAAGACACAAGACGACAAGCAGAGAGGGCCGCCGCTACACAACAAAAAAAGGCCGGCGCCCGCATCGACAACAGACGGGGAAATACAGCGTGGATCGAACTCCAATTGCGTGGATGGTGGCGGCTGCCATCTGCGGCATGACGGCGCCGGCGGCATGGGCACAGCCCGCCGCGGCCCAGCCCGCCGAAGACGCGCAACCGACACAGGCGGCCGAAGCCATGCAGCCGGCCGCGCCCGCAACACCGCAAGAAGCCGCAACGGACCCAGAGCAACCGGCGGCACCGGAAGGCGCCGCGCCACCAGCAGACGCAACGGCATTGGCCGCAACGCCCGTGCCGACGCCCGGTGCCACCGCGCCCACCGTGCCGGAGCCGCTGCCTGAACCCTACGCCCCGGAGCGCGCCGCCATCGAAGCCGTGCTCGACACCGGCCAGATGAGCGATGGCTTTGGCGGCGCTACCGCCGTGGCCCTGCGCGGCATGATGGTCACCTCGTACGGCATCTGGCAGGCCGAGCTGGACCGGCAGAGCCGCTTTGGCTTTGCGGGCCAGTACGGCGCGCTCTCGCTCACGCGCGATCTCTCGGAGGATTACTACGTCCTCGTCGGGGCGGGCACGGGCAACAGCGAGCTGTTCTCGAAGTGGCGTGTGGATGTGGCGGGCTATCGCAAGTTCGGCCCAGACCGCCGTTTCGTGGCCGGCATCGGCGCCTACTACGCGCAGGGCCAGGACAGCGTGCGCAATGACCAGGGGCTGGTGCTGAGCACGCTGGCGTATTTCCCGTCGGTGGTGCTGGAGGGCGGCCTGCGTTTCAACCGGGCCAATCCGGGCATGGTGTTCGGCCCGAGCCAGTACATTGCGGCCACGATCGGCAACGACGAAAAGCGCGCGCTCGTCCTGCGCGTGGAACACGCCCGCGAGGCCTACCAGGTGCTGACCACCGGCACCGAGCGCGCGGACTACAACAGCATGAGCTACGCCATCCAGTGGCGCGAGCGTGTCGCGCGTGACCTGCTGCTCATCATCGGGGCGCAGTACTACCACAACCCTTTCTACAACCGCACCTACGGTGAAATCGGCTTCCGCTGGAGCTTCCGATGAACGCCAAGCCCGTCGATGAAGGGCCTACCGACGACCTGCCCACCAAGCGCCGGCTGCGCGGGCATGAGCCCAAGCGGGTGATCGGTTATCGCGGCGATCGCATCGTCATGCACCGCGCGATGCGGCGTTTGTCGTTTCCGCTCTGGCGCTGGATCGACGTGCTGGGCATTCCGCTGGCGCTCACCGCAGGCTACTGCGCGCTGTGGCCGACCATTGCCAGGCTGTGGGAACGCATCATCAGTTTCTGGAGCGTCGCCCTTGAGGGGCAGGTGCGGCTGGCGACCGTCAAGGCGCTGGTGCCGGGCTTTGGCGCGATTCCGTATCCGCACAGCGACGCTGCGTTGCCCACCGCTGTGCAATGGCTGGTGGGGATGATCGTCACGCTGGCGTTGCTGTTCGGCACGCGTTTCATCGGCGGCCGCGCGTTGCCGCTGGCGTACTGGCTGCGCTTTATTGGCGTGGTGCAGGCGAGCGCCCAGTTCTACTTCTTCATGTGGCCCGCCAGCTTTCCGTATGACGGCGGCGGGTCGATCGGCTCGCTCACGCAGGCGTCGGTCGTGGTGGTGCTGATCACGCCGTGGCTTTATGCGCTGATCTACAACGTCATGGACTTCGGCCTGATCCGCAAGCTGGTGTTGTCCGTCATGGGCATGGCGTATCTCACGGTGTTCATTCCGTTTCAGTACACGCTCGCATCGGTGGTGCTGCTCAAAGGGTCGATGCTGTGGTACCCGCAGATCTTTCTGCTGTGGGCGGTGTTCCTGCAGTTCGGCACGCTGGTCGGCTTCTATGCATGGGCGATGAGCTGGAACGCGCGTGGGGCGGGTGGGCGGCGTCTCTCGTAGGCGCACCGCTGGCCTGCGAGGTGCCGTCGCGCGCAGCAGGCAGGGGGCTTCGTCGGCCAGCGTGGCCTGCGTAGCCGCAAGCACATGAGGCCCATACGGTGGAGCGCGACCCTGGAACCGTCAATCACGAGCGTCGACGGCTCGAACGTGACCCTCCAACCGTCGAAGTCGAACCTCCGAGGGACGAACGCGAGCCCCAAACACTCACCTTCCACAGTCGGAGGTCGAAATTTTCGAGCTCGGACAGCCACCTTCCAGCCTCCGACCGTCGCGCATGAGCCTCAGAGGGCCAACGTTGACGGTTTGAGGGTGGTGCTCGGGCCTCGGAGGTCCGATGTATCGGATGTTTTTGGGCCGCATTCGGGCCTGTCAGTAATTTCGTGTTCAAGGCATAACATGCCCTCAAGGAGGGTTTATGCCTCGCAAACCAAAGACCAAGCCGGGCGATCTGCCGGCGATTCCCGCCGAGCTGCTTGAGCAGTTTGGCAGCGGCCCGATGACAGCCGAAGCCATCAATGCCGCGACGCTTGCGCTCAAGAAGGCCCT